>NZ_SDPN01000035.1 GCF_004134825.1 Agromyces albus | reverse complement strand
GCCGCAGCTGCAGCAGCCGCGGCCGCCGGCGCCGGATCCGGCGCCGGCAGTGGCGCTCCCCCGCCCGGCATCGTCGTCGACCCGGCTGCCGCGAAGGCGTATGCGGCCGGCGCCATCGCCCGCTACGGCTGGGGCGACGGCGAGTACCGCTGCCTCGTGCTCCTGTGGACGCGCGAGTCGAGCTGGCGCGCCGACGCCTACAACGCCTCGAGCGGGGCCTACGGCATCCCGCAGTCCCTTCCGGGCAGCAAGATGGCGGCTGCGGGCGCCGACTGGCGCACCAACGCCGCGACGCAGATCGACTGGGGGCTCTCGTACATCGCGGCGCGTTACGGGTCCCCATGCGGCGCATGGGCGCACTCAGAGGCGTACAACTGGTACTGATGGCACCTCAGGACGAACGTGATGCCTTCCGCCGGCACGGAGCGGAAGGCGTGCTGCTCCTCGGCGGCGGGGCCGCGATCCTCCTGCAGCTCGCGGATCCCCGAGTGGCACGAGGTGTTGCACGGCACAGCGGTTTCCGCGAGCGACCGCTCGACCGTCTGCTCGGCACGCTCGACTACGTCTATGCGATCGGCTTCGGCGATGACGACGTCGCCGATGCGGCCGTGCGCACCGTGAACGCGCGGCATGCGCCAGTGCATGGGCCGGCGTCCCCAGAGCACCCCGAGTACAGCGCGTTCGACGCCGATGCGCAGCGCTGGGTCGCATCCACGCTGCTCGCGGTCGCACTGGAACTGCACGAACGGCTCTGGGGTCCACTCGACGCCGCGGCCGGAGACGCGATCGTCCGGAACTACGCCGCCCTCGGCCACCGGTTGCAGTCGGCCCCCGCCGGCTGGCCGGATTCCCGAGCCGAGTTCGACGCGTGGTGGGCCGAACGCCTCACGCGGCTCGAGGTCGGCGCCGACGCCCGATCGGTGGCCCGCTCGTTGCTCTCAGGAGCATCCGGCCTGCCGTTCGGCGCCGCTGCGTTCCTTCCCCTGGTGCGCATCATCACGGCGGCGCTGCTGCCGCCTGACGTGCGAGAGGCATATGGATTCCGGTGGACGCCCCGAGTCGAACACGTCGCGAACGGATGGCTCGACTCGATCGCGACCGTCTGGCCGTTCCTGCCCCGGATGATCCGCCACGCCCCAATGCACGCATCTCTCCGACGCGCGCGACGCCGCAGCCGGTACGCTGAGCTTGAGCATGAGGACGACGATGACCCAGCAACCACCGCACCGGAACGAGGCGCTCGACAACATCGATCGGCGTATCGTCGCCGAGTTGAGCCGTGATGGGCGACTCTCGGTGCGAACCCTCGCCGAGCGCGTGCACATCTCCCGCACCGCGGCGCACAATCGGGTGCAGCTGCTGCTGAAGCGCGGCGTGATCACCGGCTTCGGCGCGCAGATCGACCGCAAGGCCATCGGCCTGCACATCTCCGCGCTCGTCGTCGTGCGCATCGGTGAAGTCTCGTGGGAGGAGATCGCCGCGAAGCTCGCGACACTTCCCTTCGTCGAGAAGGTGCAGGCCGTCTCCGGCGACATCGACATCATGCTCACGGTCAGCGCTCCCGACCACGAGCAATTGAGCCAGGCGATCCTGCGCGACATCCACGACATGCCGGGCGTCGTCTCGACGAGATCGCACTTGATCCTCGCCGAACTCGACGGACACCCGCCCGCGCAGACCCTGGACATCTGGCACGCCTGAGCGCCGCGAACCGGACGCACGGCAACGCTTTCGTGCCCGCCGGGCCGATCGTTCACGCTTGCCGAAAAGGCGATGCGACGCCCTCGTGAGAGGCGCACCATGGCCTTATGAGCCTCAATGTCGAGCATGACGCAGCCCGTCGAGCCCTTCCCTCCGAGAAGCCGCTCCGGTTGCTCGACAATGCCGGGCACGCGGTCACCGGAGCCGCAACCGGCGGGTTCAGCCTGCCCGGCACCGAGACTCTCCTCGACCTCTACCGCAAGATGGTCGTCGCCCGTCGGTTCGACGTGCAGGTCACGGCACTCACGAAACAGGGCCGGCTCGCGACCTATCCCTCGGCGTACGGACAGGAGGCGTGCGAGATCGGCGCCGTGTCCGCGATCACCGCCGACGACTGGCTCTTCCCGACCTATCGCGAGAGCGTCGCACTGCTCACGCGGGGCATCGATCCGGGCGACATCCTGAAGTCCTTCCGCGGCGACTGGCACAGCGGCTACGACCAGCGCGCGCACCGCACCTCCCCGCAGACCACGCCCCTCGCGACCCAGGCGCTCCACGCCGTCGGCCTCGCGCACGCCGCGCGGTTGCGGCACGACCCGATCGTCGCACTGACCTTCATGGGCGACGGCGCGACGAGCGAGGGCGATGCCCACGAGGCGTTCAACTTCGCCGCGGTGTGGCAGACGCCCACGGTGTTCATCGTGCAGAACAACCAGTTCGCGATCAGCGTCCCGCTCGCGCGGCAGACGCACGCGGCCACGCTCGCCGACAAGGCGGTCGGCTACGGCATGCCCGGCTTCCACGTCGATGGCAACGACGTCGCCGCCATGTACGCCGTGACGCACGCCGCGGTGGATCGCGCGCGATCAGGCGGCGGCCCGACGCTCATCGAGGGGCTCACGTACCGGGTCGAGGCTCACACGAACTCCGACGACCCGACGCGCTATCGCCACGCCCGTGACGTCGAGCACTGGAAGCGGCGCGATCCGATCGAGCGGCTCGAGAAGTACCTCGTCTCCGAGGGCGCCCTCACCGAGGCGACGAGATCCGAGATCACGGATGCCGCCGAGGCGCTCGCCGCCCACACCCGCGAGGTCATCACCACCGAGGCCGAGCTCGATCCGCTCGAGCTCTTCGATCACGTGTACGCGAACCCGCGCGCGGCGCTGCTCGAACAGCGCGCCCGACTCGAGGCCGAACTCGCCGAAGCTGCCGCGGAGCCACGATGACCGCGACGAAGACGAGGAGCGGCGGCGGTGCGGCATCCGCGCCCACACAGCTCACGATGGCGGGCGCACTGAATGCCGCGCTTCGCGACGCGATGGCCGAGGACGACCGCGTCGTGGTCTACGGCGAGGACGTCGGTCCGCTCGGTGGCGTGTTCCGGGTGACCGACGGGCTGCAGCATCAGTTCGGCGACGAGCGCATCTGGGATTCGCCGCTCGCCGAATCGGGCATCGTGGGCACCGCGATCGGCATGGCGATCTATGGCATGCGACCCGTCGTCGAGATGCAGTTCGACGCGTTCAGCTATCCCGCGTTCGAGCAGATCGTGTCGCACGTCGCGAAGATGCGCAATCGCACGAAGGGGCGGGTGAGCCTGCCGCTCGTGGTGCGCATTCCGTGCGCGGGCGACATCGGAGGCGTCGAGCACCACTCCGACTCCTCGGAGTCGTACTGGGCGTCCACGCCTGGACTCACCGTGGTGATGCCCTCGAACCCGGCCGACGCCTACTCGATGCTCCGGGAGGCGATCGCGAGCGACGATCCCGTGATCTTCATGGAGCCGAAGAGCCGTTACTGGGCGAAGGCGCCGCTCGCGCTGCCCGTGACCACCGCGCCGATGCACCGCGCGCTCGTCGTCCGCGAGGGCTCGGACGTGACGCTCATCGGCTATGGCCCCACCGTGCGCACCGCGCTCGAAGCCGCCGACGCGGCAGTTGACGAAGGGCTCTCGATCGAAGTCGTCGACCTCCGCAGCCTCTCACCGTTCGACGATGAGACGGTGTCGGCCTCCGTGCGGAAGACCTCGCGAGCAGCCGTAATCCACGAAGCGGCGCAGTTCGGCGGCTTCGGCGCCGAGGTCGCGGCGCGCGTGACCGAACGGAACTTCTTCCACCTCGCCGCACCCGTGCTGCGGATCACGGGCTTCGACATCCCCTACCCGTCGCCGAAGCTCGAGGAATACCACCTCCCCACGGCCGACCGCGTGCTCGCGGCACTCGCAAGCTGGGAATGGGACCTCTCATGAGCCGTGCATTCATCCTCCCCGATCTCGGTGAGGGCCTCACGGAGGCCGAGATCGTCGCGTGGCTCGTCGAGCCCGGCGATGAGGTGGCGATCGACCAGCCGGTCGTGGAGCTCGAGTCGGCGAAGTCCGTCGTGCAGCTGCCGAGCCCGTATGCGGGCGTCGTCGAGACGCTCGGCGGCGAGGTCGGGCAGACACTGCACGCGGGCAGCGTGCTCATGACCCTGACGGGCGGCGCCGGTGACGCGGCCCCGCCGAGCGTACCTGCCGAAGCCGCCGTGGCGGAGCCGGCCGAGCGCGAGGCGGTCGAGGTCGCCGAGGCGACGGATGCCGCGACAGCATCCACCGCGTCTGAGGGCTCCGGCGCCGTGCTCATCGGCTACGGCACGCGCGAGTCGACGATCACGAAGCGGGCCCCCGGCACTCCCGCCCGATTCGGACGCCGCTCCCCAGGTGGCCCGGCGATCCAGCGACAGCAGGCTCCGGCGCGCCTCGATCCGGCGCGGCGCTCCCCCGTCGTCTCCCCCATCGTGCGGCGCATCGCCCGCGAGAACGGCTTCGATGCGAGTCAGCTCATGGGCTCCGGCCCCGACCATCTGGTGGTGCGCCGCGATGTCGAGTCGTTCATCTCCGAGCGGGCCGGCACGGAGACCGCCGCCCGCGGCGGCGCGCCGATCGAGGCACCCGAAACCAAGCCGAGCGCCGTCTCGCCGGCACCGCTCGCGAGCATCGAGGGCGATCGCCGCGTGCCGCTCGACCGCATGGCCCGAGCCGCCGCCGCCCATTTCACGCGCTCGCGCCGGGAGATCCCCGAGGCGACCGTGTGGGTGGATGTCGACGCGACCGAGTTGCTCGCCGCTCGCCGGCAGCTGCAGGACGCGACGGGTGAACGCTTCGGCATCACCGCCCTCGTGGCACGTTTCGTCGTCGCCGGATTGCACAAGCATCCGGCGCTCAACTCGAGCTTCGACGCCGCACGTGAGGAGATCGTCTACCACTCGGCCGTGAACCTCGGACTCGCCGCGCAGACACCCCGCGGACTCCTCGTGCCGGTCGTGCACGGGGCCGAGCGGATGTCGCTCCGCGAGTTGCGCGACGCCATCGCGTCCCGCACCGAGGAGGCCGAGAAGGGCGCGTTCGCGCCCGCGTCACTCACGGGCGGCACTTTCACGCTGAACAATTACGGCACGCTCGGGGTCGATGGCTCGGCGGCGATCATCAACCATCCAGAGGCCGCGATGCTCGGCATCGGCAGGCTCATCGAACGACCGTGGGTCGTCGACGGCGAGCTCGCCGTGCGCCGCGTCACGGAGCTCACGCTCTCATTCGACCACCGAGTGTGCGATGGTGCCGAGGCGGCCGCGTTCCTGACCTTCGTCGCCGCGTGCATCGAACGCCCGGTGTCGGTGCTCGCAGAGCTCTAACCTCGCATCGAGGCCATGCCCTCAGCCGCCAGAGGGGGGCGGCTCAGAAGAACTCGTCGGGCGTGCCCGCGGCACGCTCCACATCGCGGGTGTCCTGTCCGGCTGCTCGGAGCTTGGCGACGGCGACGCGCAGTCCCGACTCCATCTGGGCCGCCCAGGCGTCGGACTCGCGAGCGGTGACCTCGGCGGCTCGTGCGCGCGCCTCCGACGAGTCGGCACTCTCGCGTGCGTCGCTGACCTGGCGCAACGCGAGCGAGATGCCATAGTAGGCGGCGACCATCGTGGCGATGGGTGCCGCGATGATCGCGAGGGCGCTGATCGCGGCGCCGGTCGGGCTGAACGCGATGAGCAGCGCGAACGCGAGGAACAGCACCACGATGGCGGCGAGCACGACGAGCATGAATCGGAGGTCGCGGCTCCAGAACGTGGTAGCGCTGCGCTTCTCGGGCTCACCGGTTGGCTGCGACGGCGCGACTTCCTCGCCTTGCGGGGCGCCCATGACGACCGTGGCGGCTCCTTCATCGATGATCGGACGACGGTACGTGTCTGACATCCGTTCCTCACGCTCCCTGCAATCGGTAGACCCCCAATTGTGGGCCGCGCGCGATGAGCGGTCAAGGCAGCGCGCCGTGGGCTGCGTCACCCGCTGCGATGAACGGTCAGGCGGCCGCTTCGTCGGCGAGGCCGCGTTCGATGGCCGCGATGATCGCCGGATCATGCGGGAGGACGTCGGGGCGGAACCGCTGCACCTCACCGCCCGGCTGGATCACGAACTTCTCGAAGTTCCACTTGACGCGCCCGGCCTTGCCCCGGGCGTCGTTGACGGCCGTGAGCTGCGCATACAGCGGATGCCGGTTCCGGCCGTTGACCTTGACCTTCTCCATGAGCGGGAAGGTCACACCGTAGGTCGTGGAGCAGAACTCCTTGATTGCCTCGACGCCGCCCGGTTCCTGCCCCGCGAATTGGTTGCACGGGAACCCGAGCACGGTGAATCCGCGTGGCCCGTACTCACGCTGCAACGCCTCGAGCTGTTCGTATTGGGGCGTCAGCCCGCACTTCGAGGCCACGTTCACGACGAGTACCACGTCGTCGGCCCACTCGGCCAGTGAGGTCGGGTCGCCATCGATGGTCGTGAACGGGATGTCGCGAATGTCCATGCTTCAGCATACGTCCCGTCGTCGCCTCAGCAGTTCGCGAGGATGCGCCGGGCCGCGTCGACATCCGGTTGCGGCAGCGAGAGGTCGTACTTCGCGGTGACGTTGACGAAGTCGATGACGTACTCGCACCGATAGCCCTTGTTCGACGGCAGCCAGGCGGCGGGGCCGGAATCGCCCTTCTGGCTGTTCGCCGGCCCGTCGACGGCGACAAGGTTGTCGAAGTCATTCGCGAACGCGATGCGTTGCTCCTGGGTCCACTGCTGCGCACCTTGACGCCAGGCCATGCCGAGGGGGTAGATGTGGTCGATCTGCACCGCGGTGGAGGTGTCCTGCCCGCGCTGGAATGGAATGGTGGCACCCGTGTACGGATCGGCCAGGGTGCCGGTGAGCACGACGCAATCGCGAGTGTCGGGCTTGTACGTCGTGGCCGACAGATCCCGATCGAGGACGTCGTTGCGCTGGTCGCAGCCGTTGCGGTCGATGTCGATCCAAGCGGAACCGAACACGCCTTCGCGGTCGTAGCCCGTCATCGGGGCCTTGCCTTTCACCGTGATCGTGTCGAGTTCGGCGAGGACGGCGGCGGCATCCCCGCTCGTCTCGACCTCGACGCCGAAGGCGTCGTCGAGCGCGTCTGCGACCGGATTCCAGGCGCCGGTCCAGATGAGGAGTGCGGCGAAGAGGCAGGCGACGATGGCGCCGGGGAAGATTCGGGAGGAGCGGAGCATCAGGTCTTGGCGCGGCAATCGTTCGGGTGTCTTGGGGTGAGACGGGCGGGTCAACCCTATTGGGGCGTGACATCCAGGCCCGAACGCGACGCGCCCTCGCTCAGAATGCGTCGACGGGCCTTGGTCGAGCCGGTTGCCGACCGCTAGCTGCTTCGGTGTTCGAGCATGAGCAGGAACTGACGGGTGGGAATGCTTCGGAGCGTGTTGTGCGGAAGGGCAACACCGTCCGAAAACCGTGGCTGGAGAATTCAGCCACCGTTCAGGCCTATCTCGGCGCGCTCCGCGCGGCTGGGGTTGATGTCCCAACGCCCCTCGGCCGCGACGGAGAGGGTCGGCATGTCGTCGAATTCGTCGAAGGCAAATCCGCCCTGGAACAACTGCCCCTCGGACACGAAGATCTGATGAGGGTCGGTCGGATGATCCGGCAGATCCATGACGCGAGTAAGAGTTTCGCCATGCCCGACCCGGATGGTTGGAACGTACTGCTGCCGGTGGAGCACCCCGACCTGATGTGCCACAACGACCTCGCCCCGTGGAACCTCATCATGGGAGATCGTTGGGTATTCATAGACTGGGACGGCGCGGGTCCGAGCACGAGGCTGTGGGATCTGGCCTATGCCGCGCAGTCCTTCGGCCTGCTGGTCGACGGGCAACCGGTGCACGAGGCTGCGTTGAGATTGCGAGCAGTCGTCGATGGGTATGGGGCAGATATCGCGCTGCGCACTGCGCTGCCGGCCGCCATGGCGAAACGAACAGCGGCCATGCACGATCTCCTGAAGTCCTCGCACGAGACCGGATTCCAGCCATGGGCTGACATGTATGTTGCCGGCCACGGCGAGCACTGGCGGGGTGCTGCTGACTACGTACGCCAGAACCTCCCCGTCTGGGACCAGGCCCTGACGGCCCCATGAAGACGGCCTTCTCGGCTGCAGACGAAGCGGCTAACATGACGCCCATGGCACAGCAGCCATCAGGGAAGCCCCGCCTGCTGGCAGGCGGCAACCCGCAGATTCCGAAGGGCGACGGCGATGAGCCCGTCCAGGCGTATATCGACGCGATGCCGGGATGGAAACGCGACGTCGGCCGCCACCTCGACAACCTCATCGTGCGTACCCTCCCCGACGTGCGCAAGGCGGTCCGCTGGAACTCGCCGTTCTACGGGACTGAGGGCAACGGGTGGTTCCTCGATTTCCACTGCTTCACGAGGCACGTGAAGGTGGCCTGGCACAACGGCACGTCGCTTGACCCTCCCCCTCCTGGAGAGTCCAAGCATGAGCGCGTGCGCTACCTCGACATCCATGAGGATGAGGAGCTCGACGATGAGCTCATTGCGAGCTGGATCCGCCAAGCCGCCGAGCTGCCCGGCGAGGATCTCTTCTGAACACGACGCGAAAACCCCTGCGATCGTCGCGGCACTGAGTGCGCCGACACGATCAGGGTTGAGCGCCTGCGGACTGCCGCACCTGGAACATGATCTCGTCGAGCAGGGTGAAGACGTCGACGGTGGCGTTGGCGTCATGTTCAGGATGCTGGAGCATTCCGGCGTCGATGGCGCGGATGACCTCGCTGAGCATCGGCACGTAGCCGTCTCCCGGCTCGTCGAATTCCACAACCTCCGGTCGCTCGAAGGACTCTTGTGTGGCGCCGGCATGGATCTCGAGCCGTCTGACTCCCCAGAAATAGGGAGGGATGTCGATCCAGCCGATGGTTCCGTTGACGGATGCCGCGAGGTCGAGGAACTCGACCATGGAGCTCCCTCCCTGCGCGAACGCACCGCCCGGATACTCGAACGTGAAGTGTTCGGACAGGTCGAGACCGTCGGCGCGGGTCGTTCCCCGCGCGGAGATCGACTCCGGGGAACCGAGCAGCGCGTGCGCGAGGGTGACCGGATAGATTCCCTGATCGAGTAGCGCGCCGCCACTCGCCGCGAGATCCCAGCGGCTGCCGCCTTCGGGGAACGGTGCTCCGAACGACGCCCGCACGCTGCGCACCTCACCGATTCGTCCCCGTGCGACCTCCTCGCGCAACCGCAGGAACCCAGGGGTGAATTTCATCCACATGGCCTCCATCAGGAAGACGCCCTGTGCGGCGGCAAGGCCGAACAGGTCCGCAACCTCGGCGGTGCTCATCGCCATCGGCTTCTCGACCAGGACGTGCTTGCCTGCCAGCAGAGCCTCACGGCTCATCCGGTGGTGGGTGGCGAACGGGGTCGCAAGGTAGATGGCATCGATCGAGTCGTCGGCGAGGATGGCGGCGTAGTCAGCCGTCGCCTTCGCGATTCCGAATTCCGTGGCGAAGCGCGCCGCCTTTTCGGGGTCCCGGCTGTGTACCACGACGGCTTCGGCTCCCGCGCATCGGGCCAGGTCGGCCGCGATCGAGCGCGAGATCGTGCCGGTGCCGATGAGGGCCCAGCGCTGCGGGGGCGTGGTCACGCTGGCAATCCACCCCGGCGGGCGACGTCTCCGAGCCAGGCGAGGCTCGGCTTGGGTGTGCGCTCGAAGGTTTCCCGATCGACCGCGATCAGCCCGAAGGTCGGCTCCCAGTGCCCCCATTCGTAGTTGTCGAGTGCAGTCCAGTGCAGGTAGCCGCGGACGTCGACATCGTCTGCCATCGCGGAGAACAGGCCGCGGAGGGCTCCGGAGGTGTAGTCGATGCGCCGGGCATCGTCTCCGCTCGCGATCCCGTTCTCGGTGACGAGGATCGGAACACCGCCCGTGACATCCCAGGTGTGCCGAACCGCCATTCCCAGCGCATCCGGTCGGTAGGACGTTCCCACGAGGGTGTTGTCGGGGTGCGGTGCGTGTGGCACGAGTCCGTTCTCGTCCACCTGTTGACTGGAGTAGGCCTGCACTCCGATGAAGTCGTCACCGCGGGCCGCCTCGAGGTAGAGGTCTTCCAGCGCGTATTGGATCTCGAGGTGCTTCGCCTCGTTGCCCGGAGTGGCGGTGAGCGCTTGATTCGCAACGGTCCAGCCAACCTTCGCACCGGTGGCGTCGCGGATGAGATCCCGCACGGCGTGATGCGCCTCGACGAAGCGACGTCCGACCTGCGGATCCGGGATCGGGAGCAGAGGTTGGACGGCGCCCTCGACCGTCGGGCTCTGCCATTCCGGCAGCTCACCTGACTCGGCCGCTCGGGCCATCTCGATCATCATGGTCATCATGTTGGGTTCGTTGATGGTGGCGACCCACTCCACCTCGTCGAGGATCGGGATCACGGTGCGCACGTAGCGGACGAAGTGATCGACGGCGTCAGCCGCCATCCAACCGCCCAGCTCAGCGAACCACTGCGGGCTGGTGAAATGGTGCAGGGTCACGACGGGCGTGAGGCCCAGATTCCTGGCCGTGTCGATCATCCGGCGGTAGTGCGCGAGCTGCGCTCGCGAGATCTGACCCTGCCGCGGTTCGATCCGAGCCCACTCGATTCCGAAGCGGTACGCGTTCAGGCCCGCGTCCGCGAGCAGGCGCATGTCCTCGGGGTATCGGTGGTACGAGTCGATGGCGTCGCCGCTCGCCACCATCCCTGGGATGGATTCCTCCCGCGCCCACCAATCGCTGCTCACGTTGTTGCCCTCGACCTGAAGTGGGGCGGATGAGGCTCCCCAGAGAAACCCGCGCTCGACGTTCATATGTTCTTCCTTCGTTGGTTTGTGCAATGGTGCAAATGCTCGCTGCCCTCAGCCGCGCCGGTCATGGCGGGGCATCCGGTACACCGTGAATCGGGAGATGCCGGTATGGGCGTTGTCCATCGGGATGGGGAATGGGCTGACGGTGCGCTCCATGGGCGGGTGGAGCACCGCTGCGCCGCCTGCGGTCTCGTCTCCGTTGAGCCGGCGGGCGCGCCTGCCGTCGGAGCCGAGCTCGTCGACGGATTCCAGCCCGACTTGCGACTCCGGGTCGCGGTCGCCGAACTCGATGCGGAATCCACGGCCCACGGCGAGATAGCGGTCCTCACCGAGCTCAACCACCACGCCGTAGCCCTGCCCGCCGGCGGGGTCGACGCCGAGGCGTGTCAGTCGGCTGACTGAGAGGACGGTGCGCCCGAGCTCCCGCGTCACGGTGGGGATCGCATCGGAGAGGTGGAAACCGACGCTCCCTCCCCCGGTTGTGGCGTCCATGCGGGCGGTGTGTGCCGCCTCGAGGAGTCGGTACGCGTCGGCGAGCGGGACGATCTCGGAGTGCTCGGCGGAGTCGACGCCGAAGGGCGAGACACCGATTGCACGGTATTGACCCATCGCCAGGAACGCGGTGCCGATCCCCGACAGGTCGCGGCGCTGTTCGGGGATGAACAGCCCTCGCGAGACTTCGGCGAAGGCTCCCAAGACCGTGTCGGGGTCACCGAAGTACAGGTCGGGAGCGAGCAGGTCCAGACTGGGCGCGACCGTGGTCCACACGTCGGCGACACGTGGAAGAGGTCCGCCGCTGGGGTATGTTCCGGGAACTTGGCCGCCGCCGACAGGGAATCCTTCGATCTCGATTTCGATGTCACTGTCAAGCCAGGCGTTCACGAAGAGCGGCAGCGCGGTCACCTGCCGTGCTCGGGACGCAAGATGCTCCACGTGGGAGGCGTAGCCCCAGGCCATGAACGCCTCGTCACGCCCGAGCGGGTCGCCCGATACGGCGGACCACGACTGCGATGTGCCGTGCTCGAACCCGGGTCGTTGTGCGAGGATGTCGCTCAGAATCAGCGGTATCGGGGCATGGAATGCGGCATCCGCCCACTCCGAGTTGTCCCGGGATGCGCCGAGCAACCCGATCTCGTTCTCGATCTGGATCATCAGCACGGTGCGCTGATCGGAGTCGATCGTCTCGACATACTCGACGAGAGCGTGGAACGCGTCCGCGTCGAGCTCGGTCGGGCCGAACGGCGTCAGGGTGTCGGAGAGTCGTCCGTCGGCGAGAACGCAGCGGGGATAGCGCTCCCAGTCCCGTTTGACCCATGCGGGCGCGTAACTGGAAGACCCGTTCTTCCACGCTCCGAACCACAGCAGCACCAGGCGCATCCCGGACTTCCGCGCTTCGGACACGAGCAGCTCAACGGAGGAGAAGTCGAACGTGCCCTGGATCGGCTCCACGGATTCCCACGTCACGCTGGCCAGGACGGTGTTCGCGTTGACGGCCTGCGCGACCTCGAACCCGCGGGCCAGCGCGCTCACGCCGGAAGTGGAGGAGTTGTGCAGCTCGATGCCGAGAACGGGAAACGGCTTGCCGTCGACGATCAGCTGCGCACGGTCCGTCGTTCGGTCGAGGTGAGGCGCCGTGTCGACGGCTGTGGTGCTCGTGTAGGTCATTTGATTCCCGTGCTCGCGATTCCCTGGATGAAGTAGCGCTGAAGAAAGAGGAAGACGACGATCATCGGCAGCACGACGACGACCGAGCCGGCCAGGAGGAGGCCGTAGTTCGTGCCGTTGGCTCCGACGGCGAACAGCGCGAGCGCCACCGGAAGGGTGTACATGTCGTCGGTCTGTGCGATCACGAGGGGCCAGAGGAAGTTGTTCCACTGTGCGAGGAATGTGAGGATCGCGAGGGTCGCCAACGCCGGCCCTGAAAGCGGCAGGATCAACCGGAAGAAGATGCGGGCCTCCCCCGCGCCGTCGATCCGCGCGGCCTCGAGGAGCGAATCGGGAATCTCGCCGATGAACTGCCGCATGAGGAAGACCCCGAGGGGGGTGACCACGTAGGGCAGGACCAGGCCGAGGTAGCTGTTGGCCATTCCCAGGTTGCTCACCTGCACGAAGAGGGGCACGAATGTCGCGATGCCGGGTACCACGAGCATCAGAAGTACGAGTGAGAACAGCACCTTCTTGCCGGCGAAGTCGATCTTCGCGAGGGCGTAGCCGGCCATCGAGCAGAAGAGCAGGTTGCCGATGACGCACGCCATTGCGACCACGACGCTGTTGAAGAAGTACAGCCCGAAGTTCTGCTTGGCGAGCAGGTCGGTGAAGTTGGACAGCGTGGGATTCTCGGGAAGCCACTGGTTGGGGTTCGCGAGGATCTCTCCGGTCGGTTTGATCGAGCCGAGCAGCATCCACGCGAACGGTGCCAGCGTGACGACGAGTCCGAGCGAAAGCAGGATGTAGATCAGCGCACGCAGCGAAGGTCGCCGCAGAGTGCGCCGCGGGGCGGCGATGGTCATGTCAACTCCTGGAGCGGAACAGGCGGAACTGGAGGAAGCTGAGCAGCGCGATGACGAGCACGAGCACATAGGACGCCGCCGAGGCGATGCCGTAGAGACCGAACCCGAACTGCTCGTAGGCGTAGTAGCCGATCGACGTCGTGCTGTCCAACGGGCCGCCGCCGGTCATGACGAACGGTTCTTCGAAGAACTGCAGGTAGGCGATGCTCAGCAGCACGGCGACGACGAGTGTCGTCGGTCGGAGCAACGGCAGCGTAATGCTCCGGAATGAACGCCACTTGCCTGCGCCATCCACGCTGGCTGCCTCGTGCAGCTCGGCGGGGATCGCCTGCAGCCCGGCCAGGAAGATGACCATCGGGATGCCGAAGTTCCTCCACACCGCCATGATGATCAGTGCCGGCATCGCCCAAGCGGGATCGTTGAGCCAGTCCGGCCCATCGATGCCGATTACGGCCAGGGCCGCGTTGAACAGGCCGTCGTCCTGGTACATGTACCGCCATACGACCGCGATCGCGATGATGCTAGTGACCACGGGTGCGAAGTAGCCGACGCGGAAGACTGCTTTGAGTCGCTTGATCCCCGAGTTGAGTGCGACGGCGATCGTCAGGGAGACGATCATCGTGAGCGGGATGCCGACCACGACGAAGTAGAGCGTGTTGAGCACGGAGCGCACGAACGTGTCGTCGGAGAACAGCGCGAGGTAGTTCTCCAGCCCGACGAATCCGACGTTGAACGGGGTGCGCAGGTCGCGGCTGGTGATGTCGGTGAAGCTCATCAGCAGCGATGCGAGTACTGGCCAGAGGCCGAAGAGCAGGAAGAAGAACAGGAACGGGCTGCAGAACAGCCAGGCGATCAGAGTCCGTCGCGCCCGGGCTCGGTCCCTCCTCCGGGGTGACCGCGAGTGGGCGCGGTCCCTCTTCCGAGGCGGGGAGCTGGTCCCCGCCTCGGAAGGAGCGATCAGGGTGGTCATGAGTGTTACTTCCCCGTACCGATCTTCTCGGCGCCGGACTGGATCGCGGCGAGCGCGTCCTCTGGGGTGCTCACGCCCTTGGCCACCTTCTCGGCCTCGCTGTCGACGAGGGCGCCGATCTGGGTCCAGGTCGTCACAGGCGGGGCGTTCTGAGCGCTCTCGAGCTGCTCACCGAACACGGCGAGGTTCGGGTCGGAGGCGAGCGCATCGCCTTCCCAGGCGGACTGGACGGCGGGCAGGTCGCCGGAGATCTCGAACCACTTCTCCTGCGTCGCGGCATCCGAAATCCACCGGACGAGTTTCCAGGCTCCATCTCGATTCTTCGCGTCCTTGAATACCGAGAAGTGGCTTCCGCCGATGTACGAGGTGTTCGCGTCGGGTCCGGCAGGGATGGGGGCAAGCCCGACGTTCGCGAGGAAGCCCTCACCGCCGGCCTGCGTCAGCAGGCCCATCTCCCACGGACCGGAGATGAACGAGCCGACCTCGCCGGCGACGAACCGGGGCTCGATCTCGCCGAGGTTGACGGGTCCGTTCTGGCTCGCGACGCCGCTCGTGAAGAGCGACTGGTACCGTTCGAGGCCTTCGAGGGCCTCGGGGGTGTCGAACGTGAACTCCTCGAGTCCGTCGTCAGTGAGCTGCGCGCCTGCCTGCCACATGTACGGGAGGACACCCGACCAGGTGTACGGCGCTCCAGTGGGAGCGGAGAAGCCCCATTCGGCTCCCTCGCCCTGGAGAGCCTTGGTGAACTCATCGAATTCGTCCCACGTCGTCGGAGCCGCGACACCGGCCGCCTTCGCGAGATCTGCACGGTAGAAGAGGACTCGGGTCTCGACGTACCACGGCACCGCGTAGGTGGCGCCGTCGATCTCGGTGCTCGACTGTGCGCCGGCGAAGAAGGACGAGTCGTCGACGAGTCCGTCGGGGACCGGGTCGAGGCCGCCCCCTGCCACGAACGACGCCAGATCCGAGGATCCGATCATCGTCGCGTCGGGGGTGGACCCGGATGCCACGGCGGTCTCGATCTTCTTCGCGTAGTCGGTCCACGGAAGCGCCGTCACCTTGACGTCCACGTCGGGGTTCTGCTCCTCGAACTCCGCGACGAGGTCGGGTAGGAGCTCGCCCTCGGTTCCCATCGCCCAGACGTCGATCGTCCCGGTCGCTGGGCTGTCATCGATCGCGGCGCCGGCCTCGGCGTCGGCGCCTGCCGTGTCCGCGCGTCCGCATCCTGTGAGTGCCAGGGTGACCAGAACGCCACCCGCGAGAGCGGCCAGAGCTGTCTTTCGTGCCATTGCAGTTTCTCCTCGTTGAGTCGGCTGGTGTGCTGCGGGACGACGATACCGCCAAACCCGAACAGGTGCAACATTTTCAGTCGAAACCGTTACCATTGCCACATGGCATCCGACACTGGGACCGATCTCGCCGCACCGGCGCGGCGCGGGCCATACGCGAAAACAGCGAAGCGGCGGCAGGAGATCGTCGATGCCGCGACCAACGTCTTCGCCACGCGGGGCTATCACGGCGGCTCGCTGCGAGACATCTCTCGTCAGATCGGGCTGAGCCTCACCAGCGTCGTCCATCACTTCCCAGCCAAGAGCGACCTCCTCGCGGCCGTGCTGGAGAACGCCGACCACTCGGCAGACTGGTTCCTCGATCGTGCCCGAGCCCATGGCGTGAAGAGCGCAATCCTCGATGTCGTCAGACACAACCTCGACAGGCCGGAACTGCTGCGCCTTCTCGCGATCGTGTCATCCGAGGCGTCCGACCCCGAGTACCCAGCGCACGGATGGTTCGTCAAACGGTACGAAAACCTCGCAGCAGAGCTAGAGCGGGATATTGCACACGACATCCAGCAGGGCAGGGTGCCATCGGATGTGGATCCTGAACAGGCGGCGCACCTGATCATCGCCGTCTGGGACGGCCTACAGCTGCAGTGGCTGCTGGATCCAGCACAGGACATGCCGGGTCGTATGGATCGGGCGCTCGATCGACTCCTCGGCTGAGACTCGCCACTCGGGTCATCTCGGCCGTCCGCCACCGAACAGGCAGATGTCCTTTTCCGGCTCCTCGGGGCGATTTGAAAAAGGCCCCAAAAAGGCCCCAAGGGCTCTACTTCACGAGAAGAACCCCTGAGAACTTCGCGTTCATCAGGGGTTTCGGTGGATCTGAGGGGACTCGAACCCCTGACCCCCTGCATGCCATGCAGGTGCGCTACCAGCTGCGCCACAGACCCGTACGCCCCGTTCGGGGCAACGAATTGAGCTTACACCAGCCGCGGGTCCCGGATGAAATCGAGACCCGCTCAGCGGATGCTCGCGGCTGCGCTCAGCTGCTCGTCGCCAGGAGCGGTGCCACGGGCAGCGACGGGCAGTCGAGCCAGAGCCGTTCGAGCCCGTAGTAGAGGCGCTCCTCCTGGTGGAAGACGTGCACCACGAGGTCGCCGAAATCGAGCAGGATCCAGCGGCCGGCGTCGTGACCCTCACGGCGACGGGTCTGGGTTCCTGAGCGACCGAGCACTTCCTCGACCTCGTCGGCGATGGCGACGACGTTGCGCTCGGAGTTGCCGGTGACCAGCAGGAAGATGTCGGCGAACGGCAGCGGACCCGACACGTCGAGTGCAACCAGGTCTTCACCGCCCTTGGAGTCTGCCGCTCGCGCCGCGATGGCGAGCAGGTCGAGTGCCTCGTGTGATGCGGTCATACGCTCTTTTCCGGATTCTGAGAAGTCGATGTGGATGCCCCGGCTCAGAAGAGGCCGGCGACGGCACCGATGACGAGTGTGGCGACGACGCCGAGTGCGAGGACGCCGGCGGTGACGGCGAGTACGAGAGGAGCGTTCACGCCCTCCTTCTTGGGCGGAGCCATCATCGCGCGAGCGGCACCCTGCGTGCTGATGGCGCGGGTCGCCGCGATCGGCGCGCCACCTGTGCCCGCGCCGTCTTCGACCTGGTCGAACAACCGGTCGACGTCGGCCGAGTCGATGTGGCTCGGGTGCACGCCCGTCGCGCCGTAACTGCGCGGCAGGTTGATCGAGCCGGTCACGATGATCTCACCGCTCGCTGCAAGCGGGTTGTTGTTGCCGGCCGGCGCCTGATTCGGCAGCGACGGCAGGATGAGCGCGTTCGTGGTGGTCGGAACGCCGTGGCTCACGCCGCCACGTGAGAGCAACTGGTCGAACGGCTCCGCGCGGTCGGCCGGCACGTTCAGCTGAGCGGTCCAGTGGCCGACAGGCTTCTGTGACACGACAGCGTCGGCGGCAAGGCTCGCCTCGGCGGCCGGCTGGTGCGGCGCCGGTGCCCTCGTCGGCACCGGAGGCGACAGCAACGGATGCTCGCTGGGAACAACTGCAGGAGGTGGCGTTGCGACCACTTCGTCGTCGAGGTCGAGTTCATGCTCGTGCTGCGCATCGAGCATCGCCCGGAGCTCGCGTCGCGTCAGCGTACGCTCGGGAGCGCTGTGCTCGACGCTCGGCTGGCGCGGAGCGGGCGCCGACGGCGCCGGGAACTGCGATCCGAACTGGGTGGGCGGGGCGGGAGCCGGCGGCGCGACGGGTGTAGGGGGCGACGTGGGCGCCGGCTGCGCGGCGGGCTGCGGGTATCTGGGTGCGAACGGGTTCTGCTGCGGTGCCGCCACGGCTCCCCCGAACGGCGACGGTAGCTGGCCGGATCCTCCGGCTGGGCGCGGCGCGGCATAGGCCGGAGCTGCAGGCGGCGGCGCGGGAGCGGGGAACTGCGGTTGCGGCGGGACAGTCCGAACCGGCTGGTCGACCTGCTGGTCGCGCGGGGCGGGAGGTGCGGCATCCGGGGTCGTCGAAGGCGCCTGCTGCTCTCGCAGGCGCTCACGCTCACGAGCCTCGCGGCGCGTAAGCGGTGGTTCCTGTGACGACGTCATTCGACACTCCGATAGAGGTGGTGCTTGGAGATGTACTGGACGACCCCATCGGGCACCAAGTACCACACCGGGAATCCCCGGCGCACCCTGTCCCGGCAGTCGGTCGACGAGATCGCAAGTGCCGGAACCTCCAACAAGCTTACGTCTTGCTCTGGCAAACCCGAAACGGACAGCACATGTCCCGGACGACTCACAGCCACGAAGTGCGCGAGCTCCCAGAGTTCGCCGACGTTCTTCCAGGAGAGGATCTGGGCGATCGCGTCGGCGCCGGTGATGAAGAACAGGTCGGCGTCGGGGCGCTGGCTCCTGATGTCGTGGAGCGTGTCGATCGTGAACGTCGGCTTCGGACGATCGATGTCGACGCGACTCACGGTGAATCGCGGGTTCGACGCCGTCGCGATGACCGTCATGAGATAGCGGTGCTCGGCTTGTGTGACGTCGGATTTGTAGCTCGGCTGGCCGGTGGGCACGAACACGACCTCATCGAGCTCGAGGTGTTGGGCGACCTCGCTCGCGGCCACGAGGTGCCCGTGGTGGATGGGATCGAAGGTGCCACCCATCACACCGACCCGTGGTCGGCGTTCCTCGCTCGTGATCACGCGACCGCCCGCTCAGTGACCGCCGTGCTCGTCTCCTGAGTGGCGGGCAGCATAGGCTGCCGATTTGCTGGTGTGGCGGTTGGCCACGTCGCGGTAGGACGCGACGATCATGGCGAGCACCGCGAAGATGACGAGCGCGATGAGACCGTAGACCCACGAGTCGATCGGCAGTTCCCTGGCGTGCACCGTCTCGGTCAGCACTGCGGTCACGAGGCTCATTCGCCGTTCCTTTCGAATCCTGCGGGTGTCGCTCCGGACAGTCTAGCGAGGTCAGGCACGCACATGCCCGGCGCCGCGCACGATCCACTTCGTGCTCGTGAGCTCGGGCAGTCCCATGGGGCCCCGTGCATGCAGCTTCTGCGTCGAGATGCCGACCTCGGCACCGAAACCGAACTCCGCGCCGTCGGTGAAGCGAGTCGAGGCGTTCACCATGACCGCCGCGGCATCCACCTCGTTCAGGAATCGCTCGGCGTTGCCGAGGTCGTTCGTCACGATCGACTCGGTGTGCTTCGTCGAATAGCGACGGATGTGCCGCAGCGCGTCGTCGATCGAGTCGACGACGCCGACCGACAGGTCGAGGCTCATGTGCTCGGTTGCCCAGTCCTCATCGGTGACGGGCAACGCCTCGGGTCGGAGTGCCCGCACCCGCTCGTCGGCGTGGATCGTGACGCCGGATGCCTCGAGCCGGTCGAGCACCGCGGGCAGCAGCCGCGCAGCCGCCGCCTCGTGCACGAGCAGGGTCTCGAGGGCATTGCAGACGCTCGGTCGTTGCACCTTCGCGTTGTGCACGAGCTCGACGGCCCAGTCTTCTCGCGCGCTCTCATCGAGGAACATGTGCACGACCCCGGCGCCCGTCTCGATGACCGGCACTCGCGCTTCGTCGACGACGGCACGGATGAGGCCGGCGCTCCCACGTGGGATGAGCACGTCGACGTAATCGCGTGCCTGCATGAGATGGCGGGCACCGGCGCGGCCGAAGTCGTCGACGGTCTGCACGGCGTCGGCCGGAAGTCCGGCGGCGTCGAGTGCGTCGCGCAGTGCTGTGACGAGCACGCGGTTCGTCTGTTCTGCGGCGCTGCCGCCGCGGAGCACGACCGCGTTGCCGCTCTTCAGCGCGAGCACGGCGATGTCGACGGTCACGTTCGGTCGTGCCTCGTAGATCGCACCGACGACGCCGAGCGGCACGCGCACCTGGTCGATGCGGATGCCGTTCGGCAGCGATCGGCCGCTCACGGTCTCGCCGATCGGATCGGTGAGACCGATGACCTCGAGCACCGCCTCGGCGAGTGCGTCGACCCGTCGCTCGTCGAGCTCGAGGCGGTCGAGGAGCCCGGCGGCGAGGCCGGCTTCGCGGCCCGCGGCGAGGTCGAGCGCGTTCGCGGCGACGATGTCGGCGGACCGCGCCCGGAGGATCGCGGCAACCTGTTCGAGGGCGGCATCCTTCTCGGCCGTCGTCGCCTGCGCGAGCCGGAATGACGCGTTTTTCGCGGCAGCGAGCCGCACGTCGATCAGGCTCGTGTCGACTTCGTGGTGCTCCATGGAATCAGCCTAGGCGAGCGCCGGTTCGCCGTCGGCCGTGTGACGTTCGGGGGCGGGCTCGAACCACGTGCCGACCTCGCGTCCGGCCAGCGCGTCGGCGACGAGGCTCGTCGCCGTGATCAGCACGGCGGCACCGGCCTCGGCTGCGATGCGCGCCGCCGACACCTTGGTCTCCGCTCCCCCGGTGCCGACGCCGGCGCGTCCGACCGAGCCGATCTCGACGCCCGTGAGGGCGTCGCCGAACGGCACGTGCTCGATGCGCTTCGCCCCATCGAGGTGCGGCGGCTTCGTATACAGCGCGTCGACGTCGGACAGCAGCACGAGCAGGTCGGCGCCGATCAGCTCGGCGACGAGGGCCGCGAGCCGGTCGTTGTCGCCGAACCGGATCTCATGGGTCGCGACGGTGTCGTTCTCGTTCACGATCGGCAGGATCTTCAGCGCGAGCAGCCGGTCCATCGCGCGCTGCGCGTTCGAACGCGGCGTGGGGTTCTCGAGGTCGCCCGCGGTGAGGAGCACCTGCCCCGCGACGATGCCGTAGCGGTCGAGCGAGTCCTGGTAGCGGAAGACGAGCAGGTTCTGCCCGACGGATGCCGCGGCCTGCTGGGTCGCGAGATCGGTGGGCCGCTCGTCGAGCTTGAGATAGGGCATGCCGGTCGCGATGGCCCCGGAGGAGACGAGCACGACCTCGATGCCGCGCTCATGTGCGGCGGCGAGCGCGTCGACGAGGGGAGCGATCTGGCCGGCGTTGTCTCCGCTGATCGAGGAGGAGCCGACCTTCACGACGATGCGGGTGGCGTGTGGGATCTCCGTGCGCCGCCGGGGTGTCACCGTTGGCCCTCCTCGCCCACACCCTCCTGAGCGGAGACAGCGGCGTTCGACGGCTCGCCCTCGACAACGGGCTCGTCCTCGGCATCCGGCTCCGACCACATGCCGGCCGCGCGCTCGCGCTCGAGCTCGGCTCGAGCCTCGGCCTTCGCGTCCATGCGCTCGTGGTAGTCGCTGCGGCGCTCGTTGCGCGTGGCACGGCGTTGCTCGTCGAGACGGAGGTCGGAACCGCGCGGGGCGGTGATGAGCTCGGCGGTGGACGTGAGCGTCGGCTCCCAGTCGAAGACGACTCCGGCACCGGGGCCGATGACGACAGCCGAACCGGCAGTCGCTCCGGCGCGCACGAGCGCATCCTCGATGCCGAGTCGTGCAAGGCGGTCGGCGAGGTAGCCGACGGCCTCGTCGTTCGTGAAGTCGGTCTGCGCGACCCACCGCTCGGGCTTCGAGCCGAGTACCCGGTACAGGGTGCCGTAGCTGCCGCCTTCGGCGCGCACGGTGAACCCGGCGTCGTCGACGCTCCTCGGACGCATGACGATGCGCGGTGCAGCGGGGGCTTCGGCCGCCTCGCGTCGCGCGTTCTCGACGACCTCGCCGAGCGCGAACCCGAGTTGACGCAACCCCTCGTGGCTCACCGTGGAGATCTCGAACACGCGGTAGCCGCGCGCCTCGAACTCGGGCCGCACGAACGCGGCGAGCTCGCGTGCCTCGGGCACGTCGATCTTGTTCAGCGCGATCAGCTGCGGACGCTCGAGCAGCGGCACCTGGCCCTCGGGCACGGGATACGCGCCCAGCTCGCCGAGGATCACGTCGAGGTCGCTCACCGGGTCGCGGCCCGGCTCGAGCGTCGCGCAGTCGATGACGTGCAGCAGGGCCGAGCAGCGCTCGACGTGGCGCAGGAACTCGAGCCCGAGGCCCTTGCCCTCGCTCGCACCCTCGATGAGGCCCGGAACGTCGGCAACCGTGAACCGGCTCTCGCCTGCCTGCACGACGCCGAGGTTCGGATGCAGCGTCGTGAACGGGTAATCGGCGATCTTGGGGCGCGCCGCCGACAGCGCCGCGATGAGGCTCGACTTGCCGGCCGAGGGGAAGCCGACGAGCGCGACATCCGCGATCGTCTTCAGCTCGAGGATGACCTCGCCCTCGAACCCGGGCGTGCCGAGCAGCGCGAAGCCGGGAGCCTTCCGCTTCGTCGACGAGAGCGCGGCGTTGCCGAGACCGCCCTGGCCGCCGGGAGCGACGATGAATCGCATGCCGGGCTCGGCGAGGTCGGCGAGCTCTTCGCCGTCGTGGTCCTTCACGACGGTGCCGACGGGCACCGGGAGGTCGAGCGTCTCGCCGGCCGCACCGGAACGGTGGTCGCCCATTCCGGGTCCGCCGTTCTCCGATGAACGGTGCGGACGGCGGTGGAAGCCGAGCAGGGTGGTGACGTTCGGGTCGGCGACGAGCACGATGTCGCCACCGTTGCCGCCATTGCCGCCGTCAGGGCCCGCGAGGGGCTTGAACTTCTCGCGGCGTACTGAGACGCATCCGTTCCCACCGTGACCGGCACGCACGAACAGTGTCACCTCGTCGACGAAGCTGACCATGTGCTGCATCCTCCTCACGGATGAAAACGCGTGAGGGCGAGCCGAAGCCCGCCCTCACAGAATCGTTCGGTCGACTATTCGCCGGCCGCCACGATGTTGACGACCTTGCGGCCACCCTTCTTGCCGAACTGGACCGCACCGGCCTCGAGTGCGAAGAGCGTGTCGTCGCCACCGCGACCGACGCCTGCACCGGGGTGGAAGTGCGTGCCGCGCTGGCGGACGAGGATCTCGCCCGCGCCGACGACCTGGCCGCCGAAGCGCTTCACGCCGAGGCGCTGGGCGTTCGAGTCACGACCGTTGCGAGTGGAGCTCGCTCCCTTTTTGTGTGCCATGTCTGATTCTCCTTGCGGCCGCTACTTGATGCCGGTGACCTTGACGCGCGTGAGCTCCTGACGGTGCCCCTGACGCTTCTTGTACCCGGTCTTGTTCTTGAACTTCTGAATCACGATCTTCGGACCGCGGAGGTCGTTGAGGACTTCGGCGGTAACCGTGACCTTGGCAAGCGACTCGGCGTCGGAGGTGATCTTCTCGCCGTCGACGAGGAGGACCGCGGCGAGTGAGACGTTGCCGTCCTTGTCTGCCTTGATACGGTCCATCGTCACGATGGTGCCGACTTCGACCTTCTCCTGCCGACCGCCGGCGCGCACTACTGCGTAAACCACTACTCGTACCTATCTCTGGGGAGCCGGAGCTCCGGCTGCTGATGGGATGTCACTGCGCGGGACCCCAGCGGGGAGGAGGGTCGTCACTGCCAGAAAACTGTGCGGGCACACCGTGATAAGCGGTGGCACCAACGGTCGAGTTTATCCGATCAAGGGTGGCCGGTCAAACGCGCGACTTACGGCGCGTCGCGGAGGCTCGCGCGTAGGATCGGCGCATGACCGTGCTCATCGACACGCCGCTGTGGCCGAAGCACGGCACTGTGTGGGCGCACCTCGTGAGCGACGCCTCGATCGAGGAGCTCCAGGCCTTCGCCCGCCGCGTCGGCCTGCCGCCGCGCTCGTTCGACCTCGACCACTTCGACGTGCCCGTCGAGCGATACGACGAGCTCGTCGCGGCCGGCGCTGAGCCGGTCTCGCCGCGCGAGCTCGTCGCCCGGCTCCGCCGCAGCGGGCTGCGGGTCACGCCGCGTGAACGGCGTGCCCGCGCGTCGGGGTCAGCCGTCGACGGATGACTCGGAGGCATCGGAGCCGTCGGCGCGCGTGATGACCGGCACCCCGCCGGCACCACTGAGCGCCGCAGTCGACACGCGACGGCTGCGTGCGCGACCCTCGCCCGCCTTCTTCGGAGCAGGCAGCGCGTCGAGCACCGAATCGAGCAGCACCTCGGCCTCGGGCGCTCGCGCGGGACGCTTGCGCTCCACGGGCGGCACCGGCAGATCGAGCAGCTGCACGCTGTCGCGAGCAGTGTCTTGGACCGGCGCGGTCACGGTCGAGCTCGTCGGCTCGGCGGCGGGAGCAGACTCAGCCGCGCCCTGCTCCTGCGTCACCCGGCGGTGACGGCTGCGGCGGCCGCCCGCGGTCCTCCCGGTCGATGCCGCAGGGGCGCCATCGGTTTCGTCAGCCGACCGCGTCGTGCTCACGGCATTCGATGCCGCGGTCTCGGGCTTCTGCTCGGCGTGCACGATCGTCGACGCCGCGATCTGCGCGAGCGCATGCTTCACGTCGTCGGTGATCGCGTGCGTGCCCGTCTGCGCCTTGGCCTCGTCGGGCTGCTGGGCCGCCTGCGACGGCGCACCGCCTCGACCACGACGCCGCTCGGGCTGCTGCTGCTGTTGCTGCTGGCGGTGCTTCACGACCGGTTCGTGGTGCACGATGATGCCGCGACCGGCGCAGACCTCGCACGGCTCGCTGAACGACTCGAGCAGGCCGAGGCCGAGCTTCTTGCGGGTCATCTGCACGAGGCCGAGTGACGTGACCTCGGCCACCTGGTGCTTGGTGCGGTCGCGGGAGAGGCACTCGACGAGCCGGCGCAGCACGAGGTCGCGGTTCGACTCGAGCACCATGTCGATGAAGTCGACGACGATGATGCCGCCGATGTCGCGCAGGCGCAACTGGCGCACGATCTCCTCGGCCGCCTCGAGGTTGTTCTTCGTCACCGTCTCTTCGAGGTTGCCTCCCGAGCCGACGAACTTGCCCGTGTTGACGTCGATGACCGTCATGGCCTCGGTGCGATCGATGACGAGCGAGCCGCCCGACGGCAGCCAGACCTTGCGGTCGAGCGCCTTCTCGATCTGCTCGGAGATGCGGAACTCGTCGAACGCGTCGCGCTCGCGCTCGTAGGGCTGGATGCGCTCGAGCAGATCGGGGGCGACCTGGCGCACGTAGGACTCGATCGTCTGCCGCGCCTCGTCGCCGGCGATGACCATGTGCTGGAAGTCCTCGTTGTAGACGTCGCGCACGATCTTGATGAGCAGGTCGGGCTCGGAGTGCAGCAGCGCAGGCGCCTGCACCTTCTCGAGCTGGCTCGAGATGTCGGCCCATTGCGCGATGAGACGGTTCACGTCGAGCGTGAGCTGCTCTTCGGTGGCGCCTTCGGCCGCGGTGCGCACGATGACGCCGACGTTGTCGGGAAGCACCTCTTTCAGGATCTTCTTCAAGCGAGCGCGCTCGGTGTCGGGAAGCTTGCGGCTGATGCCGTTCATCGACCCGTTCGGCACGTAGACGAGGTAACGGCCCGGCAGCGAGACCTGGCTCGTGAGCCGGGCGCCCTTGTGGCCGATCGGGTCCTTCGTCACCTGCACGAGCACGCGGTCGCCGGGCTTCAGGGCCAGCTCGATGCGTCGCGGCTGATTCGCCTGGCCGTTCTCGGCAGCGGCATCCCAGTCGACCTCGCCGGAGTACAGCACGGCGTTCCGGCCGCGGCCGATGTCGACGAACGCGGCCTCCATGCTCGGCAGCACGTTCTGCACGCGACCGAGGTAGACGTTGCCGATGAGCGAGGAGTCCTGGTTGCGCGCGACGTAGTGCTCGACGAGCACGCCGTCTTCGAGCACGCCGATCTGGATGCGTCCGGCCTTCGAGCGCACGACCATCTTGCGGTCGACGGACTCCCGGCGGGCGAGGAACTCGGCCTCGGTGATCACGGTCCGGCGGCGGCCGGCATCGCGACCATCACGACGGCGCTGCTTCTTCGCCTCGAGTCGCGTGGAGCCCTTGACCTTCTGCGGCTCGGTGATCAGCTCGGGCTCGCGGGGCTTTCGCACCCTGACGACCGTGTTGGCCGACTCATCGCTCGTGGCGCGACCCTCTTCGCCACTCCGGCGGCGAGTGCGGCGGCGCACGCTCGACGGCTCATCGCCCTCGGGCGAGCCACCGCGTTCGGGCCGTTCGCCGCGCTCGGGTCGCTCGCCACGCGTCTGCGGTTCTTCGCCCTCGGGCGTGGCGAGCACCGGCGGGGCGTGGAAGATGAGCGACGTCGTCGAGAGCACGGCCGGGATCGGCGAGCGCTTGGCGGGAGCCGGTACGTCATCGGTGTCGGATGTCGCGACCTCGTCGCTCACCGCGACCGCGGTGAAGGGCCCCGACGTCGTGTCGTCGCCTCCGGCTGCGGTCGTGCGCTCGACCACGGGCGCCGTCTGCACGGCCTCCGGTGCCGCAGTGTCGATGACCTCGGGGGACGCGGGCGCGGGTTCGAGGATCGCGGCAGGCCGCTGCTCCTGAACCGCGCGGCTCCGAGCCGAACGTCGGGCTCCGAAAAGGCCCCCACGTCGCTTCGGTGCGCCACTGCCGGTTTCGGGTTCGTTGTTGTTCTTCTCGTTGCCTTCCACCATCTCTGGTGCACTCCTACGCCGGTTCCGACGGCCGCGCCGTCGTTCCGTACTCGTCTCGAGCGGTTCTACGCCGTGCGCAGAACCGCCAATCCTTCATTACTGCGACCGGCAGGTTGCCTGTGTCGCCACGTCTCGCGGTGCGTTCGCCCGCTCACTCGGATGCGGTGCATCCTCAAAGCCTTCATTGGCGTCGTGCCGGGCGCGGCCCGGACGACTCATTCGATTATCGCACGGTCTCACAGCATGGTGTGGATTACGGCGTGCCATAATCCGAGCATGGCGGACTCTTCCCGGCGGGCTCGGCCCGTCGCCCTGGCGATCTTCCTCGTGATCGCAGGGGTCCTCGGCCTCCTCGCCGCGTTCGCACTCTCGGTCGAGAAGGTGCTCTCGCTCGCCGATGCCGGCCATGTTCCGTCGTGCAATGTCGGCGTTCTCGTCGGGTGCAGCGTGAACCTCGACTCCGCCCAAGGAGAGGTGTTCGGGTTCCCGAACCCGTTCATCGGCCTCATGGCGTGGCCGGCGGTGATCTTCGTCGGAGTGGCGGTGCTCGCCGGCGCACGCTTCCCACGCTGGTTCTGGGTCGTCTTCAACCTCGGCGTGGCCGGTGCGCTCGTGTTCGTGGTCTGGCTCATCGTGCAGAGCATCTACGTGCTCTACGTGCTCTGCCCGTGGTGCATGCTCACCTGGGCGGTGACGATCCCCACATTCTGGGCGGTCACGCTGCACAACCTGCGAGCGGGGAACATTCCCTCATCGGCACGTGTGCAGCGCGTTGCAGCCGCGTGGTTCAAGTGGATCCCGCTCATCACCGTCGTCTGCTACGGCATCGTCGTCGCGCTCGCGCAAGTGCACATGAACGCGATCCCGCTCGTGATGATCGACCTGCAGAACCTGTCCCGCTGAGTCGAGGAGCGCCCGCCGGCCGGTTCAACCGGCCGGCGCGGCATCCGCTCAGGTGAACCAGAGGTCGAGTTCGCGCTCGGCCGACTCGGGCGAGTCCGAGCCGTGGATCAGGTTCTGCTGCACGCGCAGGCCCCAATCACGGCCGAAGTCGCCGCGGATCGTGCCGGGTGCCGCCGTCGTCGGGTCGGTCGCGCCCGAGAGCGAGCGGATGCCCTCGATCACCCGGTTGCCGGCGACGCGCATGGCGACCACAGGCCCCGACTGCATGAACTCGACGAGCGGCTCGTAGAACGGCTTGCCCTCATGCTCGGCGTAGTGCTTCGCGAGGATCTCGCGGTCGGCCTGGACGAGCCGGATGTCGACGAGGGAGTAGCCCTTCGCCTCGATGCGGCGGAGGATCTCTCCGGTGAGGTTACGTGCGACGCCGTCGGGCTTGACGATCACGAGGGTCTCTTCGATCGGGGTGGTCATTCCTGTTCCTTTCCTGGATCGGCTGCAGCCGTCCGTGCTCGGTCGATTCGTGCGCCGACGACCATGCAGTACCACCACATGCCGCCGAACAGTGCCCCGACGACGAACATCGTCGGGTTGAGGAACCCCGCGGCGAGGATCAGCGCCTGGATGAGCCAGCCGAGGGCATACGCCCAGCGGAATCGCAGCAGGCCGATCGTCGCGATGAGCGCGACGATCATGACACCGCCCGCGACGAGCGCGACCCAAGCGGGCACGTCGCCCTCGCCGGGAGCCGCGAGCCCCCAGATGACGAGGGACGCGAGGAAGACGACGATCACCTCGAACGCGAGCACGATCGACGCGAGGGTCTGCTGCAGGGAGCGCGGCGCCGCGGCGGGTGCGGCCTCGCTCATGCGCGGCCCCATCCGCGGTCGGCGGCGATGGCCATCGCCTCGCCGACGAGGGCGATCGAGCCCGTGACGACGACGGCGCGTTTCGGCGCATCGGCCGCCCACCCCCGCGCGTCCTCGAGTGCGTCGTCGATGCGCTCCGCGAACTGCACGCGCTCTGCGCCGACGCGGCCGGCCACGAACGCGGCGAGCTCCGCCGCGGGCAGGGCCCGGTCGGACTCGGGTGCGGTCACGACGAAGATGCCAGCGGTGCCCGCGAGGGCGTCGACGATGCCGGCGGCGTCCTTGTCGGCGAGCACGCCGAACACGAACGCGACCTCGTCGAAGTCGAAGTACTCGTCGAGGGCGGTCACGAGCGCGGCGGCACCGTGGGGGTTGTGCGCCGCGTCGACGAGCACCGCCGGGTCGGCGGCGATGCTCTGCAGGCGCCCGGGCGATGACGCGGTGCCGAGCCCCTCGTGCACGACCTCGTCGGCGAGCCGCACCGCTCCCCCGCCGATGAAGGTCTCGACGGCGGCGACGGCGACGGCTGCGTTCTCGGCCTGGTGGCGCCCGAAGAGCGGAAGCACGACCTCGGTGTACTCCCCCGCCAGGCCGCGGATCGACACGAGCTGGCCGCCCACGGCCACGCGGGAGTCGAGTACGTCGAAGGCGTCTCCTTCGAAGGCGAGGCTCGACTCGGTGAGCTCGGCGGCTTCGGCGAGCACCGCGCTCGCTACGTCGGGCTGCTTCGCCGAGACGACGGATGCCGCGGGCTTGATGATGCCCGACTTCGTACGTGCGATCGCCTCGATCGTCGACCCGAGCCGGCTCTGGTGGTCGAGCGCGATGGGCGTGAACACCGCGACCTGGCCGTCGGCGACGTTCGTCGAGTCCCACTCGCCGCCCATGCCGACCTCCAGCACGACCACGTCGACCGGGGCGTCGGCGAAGCACGCGAAGGCGAGCACGGTGAGCACCTCGAAGAACGTGAGCGGCGCGGAATCGGCCGCCTCGAGCTCGGCGTCGACCATCGCGATGAACGGCGCGGTCTCCTCCCAGTTGCGAGCGATCGCCTCATCGGAGATGGGCTCGCCGTCGATGCGGATCCGTTCGGTGAACCGCTCGAGGTGCGGGCTCGTGAGCAGGCCCGTGCGCAGGCCCGAGGCGCGCAGGAGGCTCTCGATCATCCGGCTCGTCGAGGTCTTGCCGTTCGTGCCCGTGATGTGGATGACGGGCGCCGCGCGGTGCGGGTCGCCGAGCAGTTCGACGGCACGACGGGTGGGCTGCAGCCGCGGCTCGGGTGAGCCCTCGCCGACTCGTGCGAGCAGCGTCTCGTAGACGGCGTCGGCGGCCTCGCGCTCTTCGCGGTCGAAGGCCTCGGTCTGGTCGTCGGTCATCGCTGCTCCAAGTCGATGAGAAGGGCGGATCCGTCGCCGACGGGCTTCGCGGCGACGGCGTTCGCGACGTCGGCTGCCGCGGCGATGTCGAGTTCCACCGCGAGCGTCTCGCCCGCGATCAGCCCACGGTGCCGGGTCGCCGCCTCGGCGCCGGCGTGATCGAGGGTGAGGCCGAGGCGGATTCGATCGCCCACGGCGAGCCCGGCCGACTTCCTCGCCTCCTGCACGGCACGCACGACGTCGCGCGCGAGGCCCTCCGCCTCGAGCTCGGGCGTCGTGGAGGTGTCGAGGATGACGAATCCGCCGTCGGCGAGGAGCGCGAGCGCTCGCGCCCCGTCGCCCGCTCCACCTGCTTCGAGCACGAGGTCGTACTCGCCGGCGTCGAGGGCGATGCCGCCCGCGACGACGGTGTCGCCGTCGAGCGTCCAGTCGCCGTCGCGCGCGGCCTTGATCGCCTGCTGCACGGTCTTGCCGAGCCGCGGCCCGGCCGCTCGCGCGTTGACGGTGAGCCGCTTCGTGACGCCGTAGGCGCCCGCGCTCGACTCGTCGAGTGCGACCAGGTCGACGGCCTTGACGTTGAGCTCGTCGCGGAGGATGCCCTCGAACGGCGCGAGCGCCGCGGCATCCGTCGTGACGACCGTGAGGCTCGCGAGGGGCAGTCGCACGCGGCGACCGGACTGCTTGCGCAACGAGAGCGCCGCCGAGCTGATCTCGCGCACGGAATCCATGGCGGCGACGAGCGCCGGATCGGCCGGGAACTCCGCCGCCTCGGGCCAGTCGGCGAGGTGCACGCTGCGACCGCCGGTGAGTCCCCGCCAGATCTTGTCGGAGACGAGGGGCAGGAGCGGCGCCGCGAGCCGCGTGAGCGTCTCGAGCACGGTGAAGAGCGTGTCGAACGCCTCACGACCGGCGCCGTCGGCGCCGACCCCCGCCCAGAACCGGTCGCGCGAGCGCCGGACGTACCAGTTGGTGAGCACATCGCCGAAGTCCCGGAGCTTCGCCGCCGCGAGCGGCGAGTCGAAGTCTTCTAGGTCGGCCGTGACCGCGGTCACGAGGTCGCCGAGCTTCGCGAGCAGGTACCGGTCGAGCACATCGGTCGAGGAGGTTTGGCGGGATGCCTCGTAGCCGCCCTCGCGAGCGGTGTTCGCGTACAGCGAGAAGAAGTACCACGTGCTCCAGAGCGGCAGCATGAGCTGGCGCACGCCCTCGCGGATGCCCTCCTCGGTGACGATGAGGTTGCCGCCGCGAAGCACAGAGCTCGACATCAGGAACCAGCGCATCGCGTCGGAGCCGTCGCGATCGAACACCTCGTTGACATCGGGGTAGTTGCGCAGCGACTTCGACATCTTCTGGCCGTCGTTGCCGAGCACGATGCCGTGGCTCACGACGTTCTTGAAGGCAGGGCGGCCGAAGAGCGCCGTGGAGAGCACGTGCAGCGTGTAGAACCATCCGCGGGTCTGCCCGATGTACTCGACGATGAAGTCGGCGGGGTTGTGCGCCTCGAAGAACTCACGGTTCTCGAAGGGGTAGTGCACCTGGGCGAACGGCATCGAGCCCGAGTCGAACCACACGTCGAGCACGTCGGGGATGCGTCGCATCGTCGCGCGCCCGCTCGGGTCGTCGGGGTTCGGGCGCGTGAGCTCGTCGATGTAGGGCCGGTGCAGGTCGGGCTCGCCGGCGGCGTTCACCGGGAGTGCGCCGAAGTCGCGCTCGAGCTCGGCGAGCGAGCCGTAGACGTCGACGCGCGGGAACGCGGGATCGTCGCTCTTCCACACCGGGATGGGCGAGCCCCAGTACCGATTGCGGCTGATCGACCAGTCGCGGGCGCCGCCGATCCACTTGCCGAACTGGCCGTCTTTGACGTTGTCGGGCACCCAGTTGATCTGCTGGTTGAGCTCGACCATCGAATCGCGGAACTCGGGCACGCGGATGAACCAGCTCGAAACCGCCTTGTAGATGAGCGGATTGCGGCAGCGCCAGCAGTGCGGGTACGAGTGCTCGTAGCTCGCCTGGCGGAGCAAACGCCCCTCGGCCTTGAGGATCTGGGTGAGCGGCTTGTTGGCGTCGCTCCAGAGCTGGCCCGCGACATCCGTGACGTCGGGCAGGAACCGGCCGCCCTCGTCGAGCGAGATGACCACCGGGATGCCGGAGGCCTCGCCGATCTTCTGGTCTTCTTCACCGTAGGCGGGGGCGAGGTGCACGATGCCGGTGCCGTCTTCGGTCGTGACGTAGTCGGCCGCGAGGATGCGCCAGGCGCGCTGCAACCCGAAGTGCTCGACGTCGGCGTAGTACTCGAAGAGCCGGTCGTAGGTGACGTCGGCCAGTTCGGCGCCGAGCACCGTGCGCGACACCGCGGCGCGCGCGTCGTCGGCGGCCTCGTAGCCGAGCTCCTTGGCGTAGTTGCCGACGAGATCGAGCGCGAGGAGGTATTCGCCGCCGAGCACCTCGGTGTCGGATACCCCGACCCGCTCGCGCAGGACCGTCGCGTCGGGCGTGCCGTTCGGGCCCGCCGGCACGACCGCGTACTCGATGTCGGGGCCGACGGCGAGCGCGAAGTTCGTCGGCAGCGTCCACGGCGTCGTGGTCCAGGCGAGGGCCCGCACGGCCGTGAGACCGAGCGACTCCGCTTTGGGCCCGGTGAGCGGGAAGGTGACGGTGACCGTCTGGTCTTGACGCATCTTGTAGACGTCGTCGTCCATGCGCAGTTCGTGGTTCGAGAGCGGCGTCTGGTCGCGCCAGCAATACGGCAGCACCCGGTAGCCCTCGTAGGCGAGGCCCTGGTCGTGCAGGGTCTTGAACGCCCAGATGACGGATTCCATGAACGTCACGTCGAGCGTCTTGTAGTCGTTCTCGAAGTCCACCCAGCGCGCCTGGCGCGTGACGTACTCCTCCCACTCCTTCGTGTAGCGGAGCACGGCGTCGCGAGCGGCCTGGTTGAACGCCGCGATGCCCATCTCCTCGATCTCGCTCTTGTCGGTGATTCCGAGCTGGCGCTCCGCTTCGAGCTCGGCGGGGAGGCCGTGGGTGTCCCAGCCGAACCGGCGGTGCACCTGGTGGCCGCGCATCGTCTGGAAGCGCGGGAAGAGGTCTTTCGCGTAGCCCGTGAGCAGGTGGCCGTAGTGAGGAAGGCCGTTGGCGAACGGCGGGCCGTCGTAGAACACCCACTCGCGCGCGCCCTCGCGCTGGTCGACCGAGGCCTGGAAGGTGCCATCGGCCTTCCAGAAGGCCAGCACCTCGCGCTCGACGGCGGGGAAGTCGGGCGACGGGGCGACGCCGTGGTCGTCTGGGGTACGCGGGTACACGCTCGCTCCTTGCGGGGACGGATGCTCACACGAGGACGCCGGCCGCTCGATCGAGCTCCGCCGCGGTACCACCTCGCTTGCCCCGGATGCTCCGGGACCCCTCATTGTCGGCTGTGACGGGCCTGCCCGTTCGGTTCTAGTGACGAGCGGATGCCTCGAGGCATCCGTTCGCGTTCTTCCGAAGACTCCCCGGTGATGGCCGGATCGATGTCGGTCGCCCCAGCTTATCGTGTCGCCGCCGGACGAACCATGCCGTGGGCAGTCGGGCTCCACCGGTACGCCTCGCTGATGAGCTCGAGCAGGGCCTGCTCGGGAACCTCGTGCGCCTTCGCCTCGTCGACGAGGTCGTGGATGGCGCCGGCGAGGGCACCGTGGCCGCCGATGCGCACGACGACCACCGCGCCGCGCCCGCGATGCAGCTCGATGAGGTGTTCGTCACGGAGGAGCCGGTAAGCGCGGAGCACGGTGTGCATGTTGACCTCGAGCGAAGAAGCGAGCTCGCGCGCCGCCGGGAGACGCTCGCCACCCGAGATGCGACCGTCGATGATCGACGCCCTGATCGCCGAGGCGAGTTGCTCGTACAGGGGCGTCGATCGAGCCGGGTCGATTCGGATGAGCACGGCTTGATTCTATTGTTCTATCGAAAGTAGAACAAGTTGCTTGTTGCCCGCGACGCGCGGTGACAGGATGAGTTCGGGCACGCGACGAAGAGCGCCCCGACTTCACCTCTCCCCTCCTGCTAGGACCTCGATGCGTGCTGCACCAGTGACCACCCGCCCGACCCGCCGATTCGGCATCCTCGCGACCGGCCTCGTGTCGATGATCGCGCTCGCCGGCTGCCAGGCCGCCGAGCCCGAGGCATCCGGCGACCCGGTCTCGGGCGGCACCGTCACCTACGCGAGCGGCGACGCCGAGCCCACGTGCCTCGACCCGCACGTCGGCGGCAACTACCCGCAGGCGCTCATCGCCGGCCAGTTCCTCGAGTCGCTCGTCTCGCGTGACGAGTCGGGCGAGATCATCCCGTGGCTCGCCGATTCGTGGGAGGTCTCCTCCGACGGCCTCGTGTGGGACTTCACGCTGCGCGACGGCGTGACGTTCACCGACGGCACGCCGTTCGACGCCGAGGCGGTCAAGGTGAACGTCGAGCACCTGCAGGACCCGGCGACGCAATCGTCGACCGGCTACCTGGCGCTCGACAAGGTCGAGCAGGTCGAGGTCGTCGACGACCTCGAGGCGCGGTTCGTGCTCACCGCGCCCGACAGTGCACTCCTCGAGTCGCTCAGCCAGCCGTGGACCGCCATCCAGTCGCCGGCCGGCATCGCCCGCGGCATGGAGGAGAACTGCCAGGCGCCCGTCGGCACCGGCCCGTTCATCGTCGACGAGTGGGTGAAGCAAGACCACATCTCACTCGTGCGCAACGATGACTACTCGTCGCCGCCCGCCGACGCCGCGCACGAAGGGCCCGCCTACCTCGAGGGCATCGAGTGGCGGTTCGTGCCCGACTCGGCCTCGCGCTACGCGGCGCTGCAGGGCGGCCAGGTCGACGTGATCGACAACCCCCAGCCCGACACCATCGCCGCCGCCGAGCAGGGCGACGCGTTCACGTGGATCGACGCGCCGCGCCCCGGCGCGTCGAACCGCATCGAGTTGAACTCCGGCCAGGCCCCGTTCGACGACGAGCGAGTACGCGAGGCGTTCATCCGCGCCGTCGACGTCAACGACGGCATCGACGCGCTCTTCTTCGGCACCGCCGAGCGGTCGTACTCCGCGCTCTCCTCCGTCGAGGCGCTCGCCTACTCCGACGAGTCGCTGTTCGAGACCGATCTCGATCGGGCGAACGAGCTCCTCGACGAGGCCGGATGGACCGAGCGCGACGCCGAGGGCTACCGCGTGAAGGACGGCGCCCGGCTGACGCTCCGCTTCCCCGTGAGCACGAACCAGTCGATCCCCGCAGAGCAGTCGCTGTTCGAGCAGGTGCAGGCCACGGCGAAGGACGCCGGCTTCGAGGTCGTCATCGAGCTCCTCGACCTCTCGGGGTGGTACGGCGCGCTGTTCGCACACGAGTATGAGATCGTGAGCGCCCCCTACACCAAGGTCGGGCCCGACGTGCTGCGCATCGTGTACCACTCCGACAGCATCACCCCGGCGCCGAGCGGGTACTTCGCGAACCTCTCCCAGCTGAACGACCCCGATGTCGACGCGTTGCTCACCGAGGCTGCCGCCACGAGCGAGCCAGACGCTCGCGCCGAGCTCTACGAGCAGGCACAGCAGCTCATCCTCGGCGGCTACTACCTCCTGCCGCTCTACGACCAGCAGAACAGCTTCCTGCTGAGCACGGAGGTGCAGGGGGCTCGCGCCATCTCCACCGTCTCGACGCCGAGCTTCTATGACGCGTGGCTCGCCGGCTGACCCCCGGAGGCAGCGGCGAGGTCGCACGATCCGCCACGCGGGCCTCCTCGTCGCCGGCGCCGTCTTCGTCATGTGGGCGGTGGCGACCCTCACGTTCTTCGCGATCCGGCTGATCCCAGGCGACCCAGCACAGGCGATCCTCGGGGGCCCCGGCTCGCAGGCCTCTCAAGAGGCGCTCGACCAGGTGCGACGCGACTACGGCCTCGACCAGCCGCTCCTCGTGCAGTACCTCGCGATGCTCGGTCGGCTGCTCACGGGCGACCTCGGCTCGTCGTACGCCCTCAAGGTGCCGGTTGCCGACCTCCTCGGCGCCCAGCTCGGCGGCACGATGCTCCTCGCGCTCCTCTCCCTCGTGCTCGCGTGGATCCTCGCGCTCGGCCTCTCGCTCTGGTCGACGGGACGCGGTCGCGTCTCGACGGCCGTCGGGGAGGGCATCGAGCTGACGGCGGCCGCGCTGCCGCACTTCTGGCTCGCCGCGGTGCTCATCGCGATCTTCAGCTCGGGGCTCGGCTGGCTGCCGCCCGTCGCGACCGGCACGCCGGCAGGGCTCGTACTGCCCGTCGTCACGCTCGCGGTGCCGCTCGCCGGATTCCTCGCCCAGGTGATGCGCGAGAGCCTCCTCGACGCGATGCAGCAGCCGTTCGTCGTCTCCGCCCGCGCCCGCGGCGAGAGCACCACGGGCGTGCGGCTCCGGCACACCGTGCGGCATGCAGCGCTGCCCGGCATCAGCCTCTCGGGCTGGGCCCTCGGCTGGCTGCTCTCGGGCGCCGTCGTCGTCGAGACGATCTTCGCGATGCCCGGACTCGGCCGCACGCTCCTGCAAGCCGTGACCCTCCGCGACATCCCGGTCGTCACGGGTGTCGTGCTGCTCATCGCGCTCGTCTACGTGCTCATGACCGTGCTCACGGATGTCTCGTCGCGCATCGCCGACCCCAGGCTGCGGCAGGAGGCGAACCGATGAGCGAGCTCGAACTGCGACAGACGACGGTGGAGGCATCCGCTGAGCATCGTCCGCCGCGCCGACGCGATCGGCTGCCGCGCGTCGGCACGCTGCTCGCCATCGCATTCGTGCTGTTCCTCGTCGCCGCGACGTGCTTCCCGGGGCTCGTCGCCACGCAGGACCCCAACCAGATCGCGGCGGCCGAGGCATTCCGGTCGCCGTCGCTTGCGCACTGGTTCGGCACCGACGAATCGGGGCGCGACGTGTACAGCCGCGTCATCGCCGGCACCGGCACGTCGCTGCTCATCGGCGTGACGGCGACGGCCATCGGCCTCGCGCTCGGACTCGCACTCGGCGTGCTCGCGAGCTTCGGCGGGCGCGCGCTCGATTTCGGCGTCAGCCGGGTCGTCGAGGTGCTCTTCGCGTTCCCCGGCCTGCTGCTCGCGCTCCTCGTGATCGTGATCTACGGGCCGGGCCCAGTCACGGCGACCATCGCCGTCGGGCTCTCGACCGCACCCGGATACGCGCGCATCATCCGGGGCCAGCTCGTCTCGATCCGCTCGGCGCAGTTCGTCGAGTCGGCCCGCGTGCTCGGGCACTCCCCCGCGCGCATCCTCGCCCGGCACATCGTGCCGAACGCGCTCGTGCCGATCTTCGTGCTCGCCACGCTCGGCATCGGCCAGGCGATCGTGTGGGCGTCGGCACTCAGCTATCTCGGACTCGGTGCGCAGCCGCCGGCCGCCGAGTGGGGCGCGATGCTCGCCGCCGGTCGCACCTACCTCGCCGGCGCCTGGTGGATGACCGTGTTCCCGGGCCTCATGATCGTGGGCACCACGATCGCCACGACCGTGCTCGGTCGAGCGCTCGCGCGTCGGGGCAGGGGGCCCTCGTGACCATCGATCCCGACTCCCCCGTGCTCGACGTCGCAGATCTCCGGGTCTCGTTCGGCGGCACCGAGGTCGTGCGCGGCGTCTCGCTCCGCATCAGCCCCGGCGAATGCGTCGCGATCGTCGGGGAGTCGGGTTCGGGCAAGAGCGTCACCGCGCGCGCCCTCCTCGGCCTCGCGGGCTCGAATGCCCGCACCTCGAGCGAGCGGCTGCGCGTGAGGGGCCGCGAGCTCGGGTCGGCGGGCGAGCGAGAGTGGCAGCGGGTGCGAGCACGCGACGTCGGCCTCATCCTGCAGGACGCCCTCGTGTCACTCGACCCGCTTCGCCCCGTCGGCCGCGAGATCGAGGACCCGCTGCGCCTCCATGAGCGGATGCCGCCGACCGCCCGCCGCGCGAGGGTGCTCGAGCTCCTCCACCGCGTCGGCATGCCGGATCCCGCCCTCGCGGCACGCCAGCGGTCGGGTGAGCTGTCGGGCGGACTGCGCCAGCGCGCGCTCATCGCCGCCGCCATCGCGCTCGATCCGCCCCTGCTCATCGCCGACGAGCCGACGACCGCGCTCGACGTGAGCGTGCAGGCACGGATCCTCGCACTGCTCGCCCGATTCACGGCGAACGGCACCGGGCTGCTGCTCATCAGCCACGATCTCGCGGTCGTCCGCGAGCTCGCCGACCGGATCCTCGTGATGCGTGATGGAGCGGTCATCGAGGAGGGCACCACGGCCGAGGTGCTCGGGGCGCCGCGCACCGCGTACACCCGTGCGCTCATCGCCGCCGTCCCGAGCGGCACGCCGCGTGGGATGCCGCTCAGCGTCGTCGATCGTCCGCCCGCGGCCGAGGCCGAGGCTGTCGCCACCGCCCGAACTGCGATCGAGACGCCCTTACCCGCGCTCCGCGATCAGCGCCCGCTGCTGGCCCTCGACCATGTCACGAAGACGTTCGAGGTCGCGGACGGGCGCTTCACCGCCGTCGACGACGTGTCGCTGAGCGTCCACCGCGGCGAGACGCTCGGACTCGTCGGCGAATCGGGTTCGGGCAAGACCACCGTCGCGCGACTCGCGCTCGCGCTCACGAAGCCCGACTCCGGCGACGTCGTGCTCGACGGCACCGAGTGGTCACGGCTCCGCGAGGCGGAGCGACGTCCGATGCGCCCACGGATCGGAGCGATCTACCAAGACGCGCTGAGCTCCTTCGATCCGCGGTGGAACGTCGGCCGGATCCTCGCGGATGCCGCGTCCGGCACCGAGCGGGGCGCCCCCGCCCCGGGCGTCGCCGCGCTGCTCCAGCAGGTCGGGCTCGCGGCATCCGTCGCCCACCGGCGCCCGCTCACGCTGTCGGGAGGGCAGCGCCAGCGCGTCGCGATCGCTCGCGCACTCGCCGCGTCGCCCGAGGTGCTGATCTGCGACGAACCGGTCTCGGCCCTCGACGTGACGATCCAGGCGCAGATCCTCGACCTGCTCGACGAGCTCCAGCGCTCGCGCGGACTCGCGTGCCTCTTCATCTCGCACGACCTCGGTGTCGTTCGGCACATGGCCGACCGGGTCGCGGTGATGCAGGGCGGCAGGATCGTCGAGGCCGGCGCCGCCGAGCAGGTGTTCGCCCAACCGGCGCACCCGTACACCGCGCAACTCGTCGCCGACTCACCGCGACTCGTGCACTGACGGCCGCCGAGCTGCCGCGGTCCCAGCTCGCGCCATCGGCGCCCGCGAGGGTCTCCGCTAGGCTGGATCGTCACAATCAGGCACCTCACCACCGACACGGTGCCGCCGATATCGAACCGGAGCATCATGACCGACACCCCGCGCATTCCCGACAAGCCCGCTCTCGAGGGCCTCGAATCCGTCTGGGGAGACGCATGGGAGCGTGAGGGCATCTACCGCTTCGACCGCGAATCGGCGACTCGCGAGCAGATCTACTCCATCGACACTCCCCCGCCCACGGCGTCGGGCTCGCTGCACATCGGCCACGTCTTCTCGTACACGCACACCGATGTCATCGCGCGGTTCCAGCGCATGCGGGGCCGGAGCGTGTTCTACCCGATGGGCTGGGACGACAACGGCCTGCCCACCGAGCGACGCGTGCAGAACTACTACGGCGTGCGCTGCGACCCCACCCTGCCCTATGTCGCTGGTTTCGTGCCGCCGTTCGAGGGCGGCGACGGCAAGAGCAGCAAGGCCGCCGATCAGGTGCCGATCAGTCGGCGCAACTTCATCGAGCTGTGCGAGCGCCTCACCGTCGAAGACGAGCAGCAGTTCGAGGCGCTCTGGCGCATGCTCGGCCTCTCGGTCGACTGGACCCAGACCTACCGCACGATCGGCGACGAGTCGATCTTCGCGTCGCAGCTCGCCTTCGTGCGCAACGTCGAGCGCGGCGAGGCCTACCAGGCGCTCGCCCCCACGCTCTGGGACGTCACCTTCCGCACCGCCGTCGCCCAGGCCGAGCTTGAAGATCGCGAGCAGCCCGGGCACTACCACCGGGTCACCTTCGGGCGAGCCGACGGCGATGGCATCGAGATCGAGACGAGCCGTCCCGAACTGATCCCGGCCTGCGTCGCACTCGTGGCCCACCCCGACGACGAGCGCTATCAGCCGCTCTTCGGCACCACCGTCACGACGCCGGTGTTCGGTGTCGAGGTGCCGATCGTTGCGCACCACCTCGCCCAGAAGGACAAGGGCACCGGCATCGCGATGATCTGCACGTTCGGCGACATCACCGACGTGGTGTGGTGGCGTGAGCTCGACCTGCCGAACCGCGCGATCGTGGGCTTCGACGGCCGCATCATCGCCGACACCCCCGACGCGATCACGTCAGAGGCGGGCCGCGCGGCCTTCGCCGAACTGGCCGGCAAGACCGCCTTCTCCGCTCGCCAGGCCGTGGTCGAGCGCCTCCGCGCCTCGGGCGACCTCATCGGCGAGCCGAAGGCGATCACCCACCCGGTCAAGTTCTACGAGAAGGGCGACCGGCCGCTCGAGATCGTGTCGACCCGCCAGTGGTACCTCCGCAACGGCGCTCGCGACGAAGAGCTCCGAACCCGCCTGCTCACCCACGGGCGAGAGATCGACTGGCGACCCGACTTCATGCGCGTGCGCTACGAGAACTGGGTCGGGGGCCTCTCCGGCGACTGGCTCGTCTCCCGGCAGCGCTTCTTCGGCGTGCCGATCCCCGTCTGGTACCCGCTCGACGACGCGGGCGAGCCGCGCTTCGACGAGCCGATCGTCGCGACCCGTGAGATGCTCCCCGTCGATCCGTCGTCGGCAGCGGCGCCCGGCTTCGACGAGACGCAGCGCGGCGTCCCCGGCGGCTTCGTCGGCGAGCACGACGTCATGGACACGTGGGCGACCTCGTCGCTCACGCCGCAGCTCGCGGGCGGCTGGGAGCGCGACCCCGAGCTCTTCGAGCTCGTCTTCCCCTACTCGCTGCGCCCGCAGGGTCAAGACATCATCCGCACGTGGCTGTTCACGACGACCCTTCGCGCCGAGCTCGAGCACGGCGTCGCGCCGTGGTCGAGTGCGGCGATCTCGGGATTCATCGTCGACCCCGACCGCAAGAAGATGTCGAAGTCAAAGGGCAACGTCGTCACCCCGGCTGGCCTGCTCGAGCAGCACGGCTCCGACGCGGTGCGCTACTGGGCGGCATCCTCGCGCCTCGGCACCGATGCCGCGTTCGACCTGCAGAACCCGACGCAGGTGAAGATCGGCCGGCGACTGTCGATCAAGGTGCTGAACGCGGCGAAGTTCATCCTCGGGTTCGAAGGGTCGGCGGATGCCCCGGTCACCGTGCCCGTCGACCGCAGCATGCTCGCCGAGCTGAGCGACGTCGTCGACCGCGCCACACGGGCGCTCGACACCTACGACCACGCTCGCGCGCTCGAGTCCGCCGAGACGTTCTTCTGGACCTTCTGCGACGACTACCTCGAACTCGTGAAAGAGCGCGCCTACGGCGCGCCGAGCCCTGAGCAGGCCTCGGCGGTCGCCGCGCTGAAGACCGCGTTGAGCGTGCTGCTCCGGCTCTTCGCCCCGGTCATCCCCTTCGCGACCGAGGAGGCCTGGCGCTGGTCGAACACGACCTCGGTGCACACCGCTCCCTGGCCGACTGATGATGAACTCGCCGCGCGCGGCGAAGCGGGCGTCGAGCTCCTCGAACTCGCGAGCCTCGCCCTCACCGGCATCCGTCGCGCCAAGACCGATGCCAAGGCATCGCAGAAGACGCCCGTCGTGAGCGCCGCGATCGCGGCGCCCGCCGCGGCCATCACCCTGCTCGAAGCTGCGGCACCCGACTTGCGGGCGGTGGGACGCATCGCAGAGATCGACTTCGTCGAGGCCGACGAGTTCCACGTCCGCGACGTCGTGTTCGAGATCACCTCGGAATAGGAGGAACCATGACGCACGAGATCCGGATGGCCGGTGATGAGGACTTCTTCGGCTGGCTGCCGCTCTTCGAGGCCTACTGCAACTTCTACGACACCGAGCTCGATGACGCCAAGGCGCTCATCGTGTGGAACTGGATTCGCGACGACGCGAACCCGCTCGAAGCCGCGCTCGCGGTCGACGACGAGGGTCGGCCGGTGGGTCTCGCGCAGTTCCGCGCCGTACCCGACACGCTCAAGGCGACCCGTGGCATTCACCTCGACGACCTCTACGTCGACGAGGAGCACCGCGGCGCCGGCATCGGGCGTGGGCTCATCGAGTTCGTGCATGCTCGCGCCGCCGAGCTCGGCACGGGTGGCGTGACCTGGACGACGGCGGCCGACAACGCCGAGGCGCAGCGACTCTACGACGAGCTCGCCCGGCGCACGAGCTGGGTGACCTACGAGATGGACGCGTGATGCGACTCGGCACGCGGTGGGCGTTCGGCGATGAGCCGCCGGCATCCGTTCCGGCGGAGCTCCGAGACCGCATCGCGGCCGCGGAAGCGTCCCACCCGGGCGGCGGCGGCAACCGTCACTGGACCCTCACCTGGCTCGAGGGGCGGCCGATCGCCGAACTCGACGACGGCACCGTCGTGCGCGACACCATCGTGGACGCCCACGACGTCGATGAGGACTGGTAGCGCGCGCTCGTCAGGCTCGCCCGATGATCTCGCCGTGGGGCATGAGAAACCATCCGTCGTCGTCGGCCGCCCAGTCGCGCCATGCCTCGGCGATCTGGCGGAGCTCCTCAGGATTCGAGTGACCCGACTCGATCGCGTGCGCCGCGAACTGCGACTCGGTCGCCCGTTCGGCCCACGAGCCGCCCCACCACTCGCGCTCGAGCGCTGAGGAGAAGACCCAGGTCGTACCGCCGGCCTCGAGGTCGGAGAACCCCGCCTCTCGCGCCCAGCGCTTCAGCTGGCGACCGGCGTTGGGCTCGCCGCCGTTCCATTCGTGCACGTCGTGGTAGAGCGACAGCCACCGGGTGAGGCCCGCTGACGGGGGGCTCCAGATGACGCCGCCGTAGTCGACGTCGCGAACGGCGACGATGCCGCCCGGCTTCAGCACGCGCCGGAACTCGCGCAGCGCCTCGACGGGTCGCCCGAGATGCTGCAGCACTTGGTGTGCGTGCACGACGTCGAACGTGTCGTCGTCGAAGTCGAGCGCGTAGGCGTCGCCAGCGCGGAACTCGACGTTGTGCACGTCTTCGCTCTCAGCGAGGCCGTTGGCTTTCGCGACGACCTCTTCCGACGCGTCGATGCCGATGACCCGGCCGGGCCGCACGCGACGGGCGAGGTCGATCGAGATCGTGCCAGGACCGCTGCCGACGTCGAGGAGCTGGAGACCTTCCCTGAGGTGGGGCACGAGATACGCGGCGGAGTTCGCCACCGTGCGCCAGGAGTGGATGCGAAGAACGCTCTCGTGATGGCCATGTGTATAGGCGTCTCGAGGTGCGGCCTTGCCGGGCCGGGCGTGTTCGTCCATACCTCGACCCTATGCTCCCGGGCGAGCCGCGCGACACGAACTATGGTTGACGGATGGGCGATCAGACGAACCCGTTCCTCGAACCGAGTCCGCTCCCGTACCTGCTGCCGCAGTTCGCCCTCATCGGGCCTGAGCACTATCGCGAGGCGATCACGATCGGCATGCGCGAGCAGCGCGAAGAGGTCGAGGCCATCGCGGCCGGCACCGAACCGGCATCCTTCTCGAACACGATCGTCGCGCTCGAGCAATCCGGCGAGTTGCTGCGGCGAGTGCTCCCCGTCTTCGAGAATGCGAGCTCGGCGAACTCCGACGAGGCGATCGACGCCATCGAGTCGGAGTTCGCGCCGCTGCTCTCGGCGCACCGCGATGCGATCCGGCTCGATCCGCGGCTGTACGCCCGCATCGACACCCTCCGCGCCGCTGCCGATGAACTCGACCTCGACGCCGCGTCGGCGTACCTGCTCGAGCGATACCACCGCGAGGCGACCCTCGCGGGTGCCGCCCTCGACGAGGCCGAGCGCGAACGACTGACCGCACTGAACGAGCACATCTCGACGCTCACGACCGCCTTCCAGCAGCACCTGCTCGCCGACACGAACGACCTCGCGCTCCACCTGACCGACGAGGCCGAGCTCGCGGGCCTCGATCCCGGCACGAAGTCGGCCGCGCGCGAGGCAGCGAGTGCCCGCGGCCTCGACGGCTGGCTGCTCACGCTCGTGCTCCCGACGAGCCAGCCGGCGCTCACGAACCTGGAGTCGCCCGAGGTGCGCGACCGGCTCCTCGCGGCCTCGCGGGCCCGCGGATGCCGCGGCGGCGAGCACGACACCCGCGCGACGCTCCTCGAGCTCGTGCGCCTCCGCGCCGAGCGGGCTCGCCTCCTGGGCTTCCCGAACCATGCGGCGGCGGTCACCGCCGACGAGACGGCGGGCTCGCCCGAGGC
>NZ_SDPN01000034.1 GCF_004134825.1 Agromyces albus | reverse complement strand
CGCACCGTGCTCGCCGCGCTCCCCCGCGACTGGGCGCGCGTCGCCGCACCGCTCTACGGAGCGCGCGCCGCTCGCGTGCTGCACCTCGCTGCGGCGGCGACCGCGCTCGGCGTGATCGCCGGCCTCTACCTGCGCGGGCTCGCGTTCGAGTACCGTGCGTCGTGGGAGAGCACGTTCCTCGGAGCCGAGCAGGTGCACGCCCTGCTCGCCGTGACGCTCGCGCCGGGATCGTGGGTCACCGGCATCCCGGTGCCCGACATTGCCGCGATCGAGGCGATCCGGGCGCCCGCGAGCGAGAACGCCGCGCTGTGGATGCACCTCATGGCGGCCACGGTCGCCGCCGTCGTCATCGTGCCGCGGCTCGTGCTCGCGCTCGTCGCGGGGCTCGTCGAGCGGCGCCGGGCGAAGCGCGTGGTGCTGCCGCTCGACGAGCCGTACTATCGCCGGCTCGTCGCGGCGTGGGTGGGTGAGCCGGCGCGCGTGCGCGTGATCCCCTACAGCTACACCCTCACGCCCGAGGCGCGGGCGGGGCTCGAAGCGATCCTTGCGCGGGCGTACGGCAACGCGGTTGCGGCGATTGACGCGCCCGTCGCGTGGGGCGACGACTTCGAGCAGAGTTCGGTGACGGATGCCGCGGGCACGGGCTTCAGCGACGCTGGCGAGATCCGCGTGCCGCTGTTCGGCCTCACGGCCACGCCCGAGGATGACGCGCATGGGGCGTTCCTCACGGCGCTCGGCGGTGGCGACGATCGGCGCCGTGCCGCGGCATCCGGAACCACCGTCGCGCTCGTCGACGAGTCGGCGTTCCTCGCGCGATGGGGCGATGACGCCCGGCGACGCGACGAACGCCGCGCGGCGTGGCGCGAGCTGCTCGAGGCGCACGGGAGCGTTTCGGTGTTCGTCGATCTCATCGACCCCGACCTGGCCGCGGCCGAGGCGGAGCTCGCCGCTGCAGCATCCGCACATGATGGCGACGCCACGCCAGATGCGAGGCGGTCATGAGCGAGCAAGGGGCATCCGACGGGCTTGATCGGGGGCGGGGTCTCGATACGGCTGCTTCGCTGCCTACTCGACCGCCGGGGCCGCCGGGGCTGCCGGAGGTGCCCGGTCTCGATGCCGGCGCCGTCTCGCTCTCGCTCATCTCGCACACGAACGCTGGCAAGACGACGCTCGCGCGCACGCTGCTCGGGCGCGACGTCGGCGAGGTGCGCGACGCCCCGCACGTCACCGCCGAGTCGACGCCGTTCCCGCTCGTGCAGACGAGCGAGGGCGACCTGCTCACGCTGTGGGACACCCCCGGCTTCGGCGACAGCGTGCGACTCGTGCGCCGGCTGCGGCAGACCGGTAACCCCATCGGCTGGTTCACGTCGCAGGTGTGGGATCGCTACCAGGACCGCTCGCTGTGGCTCAGCCAGCTCGCGGTGCGCAACGTCGCCGAGCAGGCCGACGTGGTGCTCTACCTCGTGAACGCGGCCGAGGCGCCCGCCGACGCCGGCTACCTCGCCCCCGAGCTCGAGGTGCTCGAGTGGATCGGCAAGCCCGTGCTCGTGCTGCTCAACCAGACCGGCCCTCCGCGCGAGCGTGCGGTCGAGGAGGCGGATGTCGCACGGTGGCGCGCCGCGCTCGGCGACTCCACACCCGTGCGGGGCGTGCTCGCGCTCGACGCGTTCGCGCGCTGCTGGGTGCAGGAGTTCACGCTGTTCGCGGCGATCGATCCGCTGGTTCCGGATGCCTCGCGGCCGGCCTTCGCCCGTTTGTCGGCCGCCTGGCGCGACCTCCGGATGGGCGAGTTCGACGCCGCAATGGCCGCGCTCGCAGGGCCGATCGCGCGTGCCGCCGTCGACCAGACGACGCTGCCCGAGGAACCGCTCGCGCAGCGGGTCGGCGGCTCCCTCGGCCTGCCGAGCCCCGAGCGATCACGGGCCCGAGCGGATGCCGCGGAGCAGATGGCTGGGCGACTGCAGGCCGACCTGCGCGAGAGCACGGAACGGCTCATCGCGATCCACCGGCTCGAAGGGCGAGCCGCCGACGAGGTGCTCGAGCGAGTGGCCGACGACCTGCACATCGACGCTCCGCTCGACGAGACCCGCACGGCCATGTTGTCGGGCGTCGTGTCGGGTGCGCTGACCGGACTCGGCGCCGACCTCGCGGCGGGTGGTCTCACGTTCGGGGCCGGAATGATCGCCGGCGCGATCCTCGGTGTGCTCGGCGGCGGCAGCATCGCGCGCGGCATCAACGCGGTGCGCGGTCGGAGCGACTCGACCCTGCGCTGGGAGGAGGCGTTCCTCGACGGGCTCGTGACCTCGGCGCTGCTGCGGTACCTGGCCGTGGCGCACTACGGACGCGGCCGCGGAGCTTGGCGCAAGGGGGAGTATCCGCCGTTCTGGCGACCGATGGTGGTGGAGGCGGTGGTCGCCGAGCACGATCGGCTCGCGGTGATCTGGGGCCAGCGGGGTGAGGGCGAGGAGACCTTGCAGCGCGAGCTCGAGGAGGTGCTCGTCGACATCGCGCTCGGGCTGCTCGACGAGCTGTACCCGGGCGCGCTCGATGGGGACTAGTGCTGCACCACGGTCTGCTACAGCACGGTCGCGATCGCGATCCCGTCCCACCCCTTCGCCCCGACGGTCTGCAGTGCGGTGGCGTCCACCCGCGGGTCGCTGCCCAGGAGCTCGAGCGCACGTCGGGTGCCGATCACCATCGGGTCGTCGGTGCTCGGGTCGGCGACCTCGCCCCCGCGGCCGATGTTGTCGACGACGATGACGGTGCCCGGATGCCCCAGGCGGATCGCCCAGTCGATGTAGATGGAGTTCGACTCCTTGTCGGCATCGATGAACACGAGGTCGAAGGGCTCGTACCCGCGCTCGGCGATCCGCGGCAGGGTGTCGGCGGCGCGCCCGACGATGATCTCGACCTGCTCGGACACTCCCGCTCGCTCGAGGTTGGCGCGGGCCACGTCGGCATGGCGCTGCTCGAGCTCGAGCGTCACCACGCGGCCATCGCGGGGGATGCCGCGGGCGAGCCAGATCGTCGAGTAGCCGCCGAGCGTGCCCACCTCGAGCACGTTGCGAGCCCGCGTCATCCGTGCGAGCAGATGCAGGAGCTTGCCGGCGAGTGGCGTGACCTCGATCGCGGGAAGACCCGCGTCGAAGGAATCGGAACGTGCAACGGCCAAGGCCGTGTCGTCGTCGAGCAGGGTCGCGGCGAGGTAGTCGTCGACGCGGCGCCAGTTCTCAGGGGTGGAGTCAGCCATGGTGCCAGCCTCGTCGCGGCGGCGCGGGTACGTCAACCGGGGATCGCGGGGCGCGGCATCCGCTGCCCTAGCGGTGCAGGTGCGCCGACTCGCCAGTGGCGCCCTTGATGTCTCTCTCGGTTGTGTGCAGCAGTCGCTCGGCGAGGTTGCGCAGAGCGCGCGCGACTGCGAGTTCGTCGCCGATCTCGGGCACGCTCGGATCGTGCGGGTTGCGCTGTGCCTGGCCGACGCCGGTCACATCCTGACCTGCGGGCGTGCGCAGGCTGACCTGTGCCAGCGTGGTGTCCTCTTGCTCGTCGATGTCGACGGTGATGCTCCAGTGCTTCGTCGCATCCATGGAACTCACCACCCTCTCTGGTCTGGTTCTGAGCTCAGCGTACCGAGGTGCTGCTGATCGCAGACATCCTCTTCCCTCCGTCGCCACTGAGTGGTATGCCGGGTCGTAGGTGATGAAAGGTTCGGTCGAGTCGTGAGGTAAGAGCGGGAGCACCGGGTTTCAGGCGGCCTCCTCACCCGAAGGTAGCGCCAAGCAGACCGCGGCTGGTCCCACCCGCCGCCGGACCTCCTCGTCAGCGCCCACCGACCGGAGTCGGCCGCACGCCTGCCCGCCGGCGCGGACCTCGAATCGATCCGCGACGTAGTGCACCATGTCGTCCGAGTGCATCGACTAACCACGTGGTAAGTTAACGAACCACATGGTTAGTGAGCGGACACACCGGGTGTTCGCGCGCCAGACGGGAGGCGAACAGACATGCGAGTTCCAGCGGAATCGAGTACTCCACAGGAGCGCGGCATCCGAGGAGGCGACGGTCGAGCGGACCGCGAGGGAATGACCTCGCAGCCGACTGCATCGGAGGGAGGGACTCGGCGCCGACGTCGGCGCCGGCGCGCGCTGCTCATCGTGGCGAGCGTCGTGGCGCTGCTGGCCGTCGCCGGTCTCGCCATTCGCGACACCTCGCCGATCGGCCACTTCCGTTCGGCCGAGAGCCACGATGCGTTCGCGGCCGCATACGACGCCGCCATGGAAGAGATGCCGACCCCTGATGCGACTCTAGACGTGCGCACCGACTTCGGGGTCGTCCGCTTCTATCGCTTCGACGGGGCGAACCCCGACGCGGCACCGCTGGTGCTGCTGCCCGGCCGCGCGTCGGGGTCGCCGATGTGGGCCGACAACATTCCCGAGCTGCAGCAGCTGCGCACCGTCTACACGCTCGACCTTCTCGGGGAGCCCGGCGCCAGCATCCAGGACCGACCGATCGAGAACGATGCCGAGCAGGCGCAGTGGCTCCACGAGGCGATCGCTGAGCTGCCGGACCGAGAGGTGAATCTGCTCGGCGTCTCGATCGGCGGCTGGACGGCGATGAACCTTGCTATCCACCAGCCCGAAAAGGTGACCAGCGTCACGCTGCTGGATCCGGCAGTGACCTTCGCCGATATCGCGCCTGAGGCGGTCGTCCGTTCCATCCCGGCCTCGGTGGCATGGTTCCCGAAGTCGTGGCGCGACGACTTCAACAGCTGGACGGCCGGCGGGGCCCCCGTCGACGATTCGCCGATCGCCGCGATGATCGAATCGGGCATGCAGCATTACGCCCTGAAGCTGCCGGCACCGGCCCGCTTCGCGGAATCGGCGGTCGCTGACGTACGGATGCCGGTACTCGTCATCATGGCCGGGAAGTCGGTCATGCACGACTCAGCGGCGGCGGCCGAGTTCGCCGACCGGACGCTGCACGACGGGACCGTGCTCGTTTACGAAGACGCGTCGCACGCGATCAATGGCGAGTACCCCGAGCGGATCGCCGACGACGTCGCGTCGTTCCTGGCGGCGACGGGCGAATGAGGACGTACGCGCAGGCTTCGCACCGAGCTCGCACGACCCGCGTGGCAAGGTAGAGGCATGCCGACGATCCCGAGAAGCGAGCGAGCGGCCTCCGGTCGCCCCGCGACCTTCACCGAGGAGGCTCGGCGCTCGCAGCTCGTCAGCGTCACGATCGACCTGGTGGCCCGGTACGGCTACCGTGGTTGCTCCCTTCAGCGCATCGCCGACGCCGCCGGTATCAGCAAGGCGGCGGTCATCTACCACTTCGAGTCGAAGGACGCCGTGATCCGCGCGGCGTACGACAGGGTGATCGAATCGCTGACGGAGTCGGTGGCCGAGAGCGTGAGCAGCGCCCCTGATGCCGCCGGGAAGGTGGACGCCTACGTGACCGCGCTCGTCGGCTACATGTCGGCGCATCCGACAGAGGTGCGCATGATCGTCGAGGCGCGCGACGAGTCCAACGACATCGGAGTGGTGCGAGCGACGGATGCCGCGGTGAGGTGGGCGGCCCCGGCCCGCCTCATCGACGATGCCCGGCGTGCGGGCGTCTACCCCGACGATGCCGACGCGCGCAATCTCGCGGTCATCCTCGGCGGAGCCATCGATGGCGTGGTCGCGGAACATCTCGCCGATCCCGACTTCGATCTCCAGCGTGCCGCGGCCGACATCCTCGCCCTGCTGCACGGGCTGAGGCGGCCGGCATCGCCCGCCGGCTGATCCCGGCAGCGTGTCGCGGGCAGGGCTACACCGCCGATACCGAGGAGCCGTTCCACTACGACGACATGGCCACGCACGCCACCAAGGTGCTCGAGCATGTCGTCGTGCGGTGATCACTTCTCGGAGATCTCCGCCACGGTCTCTCCGGTCGCGGTGGCCGACAGCGACAGCGCGATATCGGCCTGGCTGATGATGCCCACGAGGTTGTGGTCGTCGATCACCGGCAGGCGACGGATCTGGTGCTTCTGCATCAGCTCCATTGCCTTGAGGATGTCGTCTTCGGCACCGATCGTCACGGGCTTGCCTTCGCCGAGACTGCCTGCGGTGACGGTGCTCGGGTCGCCGCCGTCGGCGATGCACTTCACGACGATGTCGCGGTCGGTGAGCATGCCCTTCAGTCGGTTGTCGTTGCCGCAGATGGGCAGCGCTCCCACGTCGAGGTCGCGCAGCAGCCTGGCGGCTTCGACGAGCGTCTGGTCCTCCTTCACACAGGTCGGATCGGGCGTCATGATGTCACGTGCAACGGTCATCGGATGCTCCGTTCGGTCGGGTTCGGGCGTGCGTCTGTTCAGGCGGCGTCGGGGCCATGGTAAGCACAGCTGCCGCCGCGCGGCGTGGGGTTGACGGAGTCGGATGTCGCGGGGCGCACTTGTCCTCAACAGGTTCTCGTTTGGTGCCTAAATCCACAGGCTGACCAGCCATTTTCGGGGCGTTCGAATGTCAGTGGGGCCCGGAAGAATAGACCCATGACCGGCACCCGTGAAGCGCTCGAGCAGCTCCGCTCGACGCTTGCTGGCGTGCTCGCGTTCGGTGATGCGCGGCTGTGGTCCGACGATGAGCTGCTCGTCACGATGGGTGAGCTCGAGGCGCTCGGCCGGCTCGTCGACGCGCATCGTGCGGCGTTCGCGGGTGAGATCGCCGAGCGGTCTCGGGTTGAGCTCGGTGAGCAGCGCCTGTCGGCGCGCAAGGGGTGCCGGTCGGCTGCCGAGCTGGTCGAGCGGGTGACGCAGGCGTCGGGCTTCGAGGCGCGTCGGCGCATCGCGCTGGGGTCGGCCACGCGGGCACGCTCCGGGTTCACGGGCGAGCCGATCGAGGCGGTGTTTCCGCTGGTCGCGGCCGCGCTCGCTGCAGGGGAGTTGGGTGCGGATGCGGCGTGCACGATCATCCGCGAGCTCGACCGCACCCGTACCGTCGCCGACCCGGTCGCGTTGGCGACCGCCGAGCAGGCCCTTGTCGCCGAGGCGAGCGGTGGCGGTGACGGTGGGGCGGTGCGGTGCACTGCTGATGAGTTGCGGGTGCAGGCGCAGGCGTGGTCGGTGTTCCTCGACCAAGATGGTCGCGAGCCCGACGATGAGCGGGCGATGCGCCGCCGAGGGTTCCGGCTCGGGCGGGCCCGCGACGGGTTGATCCCGGTGACGGGTGAGTTGATGCCCGAGGTCGCGGCGAAGCTCACGCGGCTCTTCGACGCGCATCTTGCGCCGCGTTCGGGCGGCGGTTTCATGACCGATGAGGAACGCTCGCGCATCGCCGAGTTCGGTGAGACCCGCACGGCCGATCAGCAACGTCACGACGTGCTCGCTGCCGCGATCGACACCGCGGCGCGCTCGGGCGAGCATCCGATGATCGGCGGCGCCGCACCGACGGTGCTCGTCAGTGTCAGGGCTTCCGACATCGAGTCGGGGCGTGGTGTCGCGCACGCCGACGGCGTCGAGGTCCCGATTTCGCTCCGCGCGGTCCGGCACATGATGTGCACCGGTGGCACGCAGAAGGTGGTCTTCGACGACGATGGCCGCATCATCGCCCTCGGCTCCCCCGAGCGCTGCTTCACCCCGCACCAGCGTCGTGCGATCACGCTGCGTGACGGCGGATGCCTCATCCCCGGGTGCTCGGTCGCTGCCGCCTGGTGCGAGATCCACCACGTCATTCCTGATGTCGACGGCGGTCCCACTCATCCCGACAACGGGGTGCTGTTGTGCTGGTTCCATCACCGCAGCATCGACACGTCAGGTTGGGGCATCCGGATGCTTCGCGGCGTACCGCAGATCCGCCCGCCGGCGTGGCTCGATCCCGGCGGCGGCTGGCGCCCCGTCACGAAATCCCCGACCCGGCTCGCCGACCAGCACGACCGAAGGCCGGCAGCCTGAGCACCACGGTGGTTGAGTAGCGTCGGGCGCAGCCCGACGCGTATCGAAACCACACCCGGCGGTCCGCCCTGTGGAACGGGGAACCGACGACCGAACGACGTCATCGCATGCCTCAGCGCTTCACACACCCGCCCCGAGGCATCCGCTCATCGACCCCCGCTGATCGTGTTCAGCGCGAGCACGATGATGAAGCCGTTGAAGAAGAAGCTGAGCACGGAGTGCCAAGTCACGGTCCAGCGCACGCGGGTGGTGGTCTCGACGTCGTTCGCGGTGAAGCTCGTGCCGATCTGGAACGCGACGTAGACGAAGTCGACGAGCCTCGGGGTCGGAGTCTTCGGGAAGCGCATCGCGGGCACATCAGCCTCGCGGCCGCCAGCGATGCCGGGGCGCTCGCGGTGGTACAGCCGGAAGTAGATCTGCGCGAAGCCCCAGTGCAGGAACCCCCACGCGAGCACCATCGCCCAGACGCCCACGATGTCGATCGCGCTGCCGACCACGGGATCGCTGTGCAGCAGGAGCAACTCGCTCGCGGCCGAGACGCCGATCAGGCTTGCGGCGATCGTCGTAATGAGGGCGACGCCACGGCTCGGCGCGCGCGGCGGAACGGTCGTCTCGATGCCGCGCCATTCGAGGCGCGACGACCAGCCGATGATCGACATCCACGCGATCGCGTACAGCGACGAGACCACACACCACGCAGCCATCAGGCCGAGCTCGAGCAGCGGGCCCGACGCGACGATGAACGCGATCCCGAGCCCGACGATGAGCGCGAGCGCGATGAGGTTCACGATGCGGATGGTGCGCATCGCCACCGTCGACGGGCGGCGGCTCGTGACATCCGTCATGCCAACCCCCTCGAGCGCCATGTCTGCGACCCGACGAACGGCTCGCGTACCCATGTTGCCCCCAGGTGTGGCTCGAGGACCAGTGATCAGCGCAGTGTCGCAAACCGAGGCCCGCTCGCGGGCCGGCGTTGCGGGGTGCAGATGGTTCCGTGCACGACCTCGCCGACCATCCGCTTTGGCAACCCGGTGCGGCAGCGCGGCGCGCGAACTACCCTGAACGCATCGACCGAGGAGGTCGGCATGAGCGACACGACCGACCGTGAAGACCGCAAGCAGACCACGGCTCGCCCCATCCTCCACCGGATATAGCGACCCAACGAGGGAGATGAAGCGGTGGCATACATCGACATCGACGGACTGGACACCTGGACCGAGACTCGTGGAAGCGGTGAGAACATCGTCGTCCTCCTTCATGGCGGCCTCAGCAACAGCGACGTGCTCTTCGATCTGATCGGATCGAGCTTCGAGCACAACTTCCGCGTCATCGGCTTCGACCGTCGCGGCCACGGCTACACCGCCGATACCGAGGAGCCGTTCCACTACGACGACATGGCCACGCACGCCATCAAGGTGCTCGAGCACGTCGGCGCATCGAAGGTCCACCTCGTGGGATGGAGCGATGGCGGCATAGTGGCGCTGCTCGTCGCGCTTCGCCGGCCCGAGCTCGTCGACCGGCTCGTGCTCATCGGCACCAACTACCACTTCGAGGGCATTCACGAGCTGGATCTGGACGACGACGCACCGCCCGTGGGACTGCTCGAAAGTTACGCGGAGCGCTCACCCGACGGCGCCGACCACTTCCCCGTCGTCGCGGAGAAATTCATGGCGATGGCCACCACCGAACCGACGCTGACGACCGACGATCTCGCTCGACTCGAGCATCCCACCCTGGTACTCGTCGGCGATGACGACCTTGTGCGTCTGCACCACACGGTCGCGCTCTATGAGGCGCTGCCGGCCGGTCGACTGTGCGTCCTGCCCGGCGCTTCACATACCGTCGTCATGGAGCGCCCGCAACTTGTGGCCGCGATCATCGAAGACTTCCTCGAGGGTGCAGAGCCACCTGAGACGCTCCTCCCGATCCGGCGCGCCCTAGGAAGAACATAGGGAACCTGTTCGGCGATGTCATGAGGCCGGTGGCCCGAACAAGTTCGGTCCCATGCTGGCCGGTGAACGCGTGCGCCTGTCGGCCGGGCTCTTGCCGCGGCATCCGCGAGCCCGTAACGTCGCGAGCGACAGCGTCCCGTCATCGACGATCGGAGCCGACATGCCTGCGACCGCGCTTCCCGCGAGCGGCGACCAGCCCGGCCGGGGGGCCGGCGCACCGAAGACCTGCGACGCGAGCGGCATGGCCGAGATCCACCGGATGTTCCGGGCCGGGTTCGGCGAGGGGCCCGCACTTGTCAACGGGGTCAGCGAGGGCGACTCGGCGCACGCCGATGTCGTCGGCGACCACCTCGACATGCTCTCGGTCTCACTGCACGCCCACCACGAGGGCGAAGACACCATGCTGTGGGACACTCTCGAGGGCCGCGCCCCCTCCTGCGCCGGGCACATCGCCCGAATGAAGGAGCAGCACAGCGCCATGCTCATCTACCTCGACGCGCTCGATGCAGCACTGCCCGCGTGGCGGGCGAGTGGTCGGTCATCGGATGCCGCGGACGTGCTCAGTGCCCTCGACGGCATCAATGCCGCACTCGCGGTGCACCTTCCCGATGAGGAGCAGCACGTCGTGCCCGTCATGGAGACGACCCTCACCCAGAAGGAGGTCGACGCCCTCGGCGAGCACGGTCGCAAGGCGACGCCGAAGGGCAAGATGTTCCAGCAGCTCGGGGCCATTCTCGCGGCGCAACCCGACGGCGGCGACGAGTGGCAGCGCGAGCACCTGCCGCCGCCGGTGCGACTCATCTGGCGGCTCGTCGGCAGGCGCAAGTACGAGGCGAATCGGGCAGAGCTGGTCGCCGGCCAGCGAGGGTAGGCGTGTGGCTCAGCCGTCGTGCACGTCGAGCTCGACCGCGATCTCGTCGCCCTGACCGATGCCCTCCGCCTTCAGCACCGCCTTCTTGAGCGGCAGCGCGTAGGTGTCGGCCGACGGGAAGATCGAGGTGTTCCACGTCGTGCCGCCGACCGTCGCGGTCACGCGAACGGAGTCGAAGCCCCGCGGCATCCGTGGCCGGTCGGCGATGTCGGCGCTCGGCTCTGGCGGCACGTCGACGAAGAACCAGTTCCTGCGAGCCGACCACTCGTAGATCTCGGCGGTGAAGCGGATGCGCATGACGGCGATGGTACTCGGCGGATGGCACCGCCGCCCGGTGGTTGAGTAGCGCCGCGCGAAGCGCGACGCGTATCGAAACCACCCCGCTGAGCGGTGATCGCTGAGCTGCTCGCTTGCTGTGGCGGCCATGAAGTCCGAATCCCGCTGGCGTTGGCGCCCCCAGGCCGGCGCGACGGGGCGAGGATGGAGGCATGCCCCTGCGCCACGCGACGCTCCCGACCTCGCTCGGCGACCTGCTCGTGGTCGCCGACGCCGACGGGCTGACGGGCATCTACTTTCCTGGGCACTGGCACCCGCCGAGCGCGGATTCGATCGGGCTCGCGGTGGATGCGGCATCCGAAGCCCTCTTCATGGAACTGGGGAAGCAGCTCGCCGAGTACCTCGATGGTCGCCGCACCGTCTTCGACCTGCCGACCGCCGCGGCCGGTGACGCATTCGAAGAGGCGGTGTGGGCGATGCTTCGCGAGATCCCGTACGGCGCGACGACCACCTACGGCGAGCTGGCCGTGCGGCTCGGCGATCGCAACCTGGCGCGGCGGGTCGGGTATGCGGTGGGCCACAACCCGCTGAGCATCCTCGTGCCGTGTCACCGCGTGGTGGGCGCGAGCGGCTCGCTCACGGGGTACGCGGGCGGCCTCGAGCGCAAGCAGTTGCTCCTCGAGCTCGAGGGTGCGGAGGTCGTGGCGCAGCGGCGGTTGTTCTAGGGTCTTGCGCTGGAGGCATCGCCTTCGCGACCGCGTCATGCGGAATCCGGAGGAAGATGGGGCACGAGGAGGCGACGATGACGGATCGCGCGAACTGGCTCGTGGCGGCGCAGTTCATGCTCCTCGCGCTGTTGCTCCTGCCGGGCGATCCGCTCTGGAGCGAGACGTGGATCACCGTGATCGCAGTGCTGCTCGGGCTCATCGGAGCGGCCCTCGTGATCGCCAGTGCCACGGTGCTCGGACGAGACCTCGTGCCGTGGGTCGCGCCGAAGCCTGGTGCGCCGCTTCGCACCGGTGGCGTGTTCCGGTTCACGCGCAATCCGATGTACCTCGGGCTCCTCATCGCGACGGCCGCGTGGGTGCTGTGGCGTGGGCGGCTCGAGCTCATCGTCGTGTGGGTGCTGCTCGCCGCGGTGCTCGTCGTGAAGGCGCACGTCGAGCAGCGGCGCCTCATCGCCGCGTTCGGCGACGAGTACCGCGCCTATGCCGAGCGCACGCCGCTGCTGCTGTTCGCGCGCGGCATCCGCTGACCGTCGATCCCCAGGTTGACGAGAACCGAATGGACAGCGGATGCCGCGCTGCGGGTGTTTACGGCGCGAGCTGTGCGAGTACCGCCTCGGCGAGGGCGATCGCGGTTTCCCGGTCGTTACCACTGACGTTGATCCAGTCGGGACCGACCGCGAGATCCACGGCGCAGGCCGACGCGTCGGGCATCTCATAGCACCGAATGGACGCTTCATCGTGGGAGCCGAGACCCTCCAACTCCAGCGGCGAAGCGGTGGCTGCGGCCAGCATCCGCTCGTATGCCCAGCGCCCGTCACGCACCCAGTCGACGCTCGCCACATAGTCCTCCCCGGAGCCCCAGTTGCATCCGGTGTTGCCGGCCTGATAGCGGGCCTCGCCCCACTCGCTCCACCCGCCGCCGCCATCGATGTAGGATTCAGCTTCGGGCTTTGAGCTGATGGACCGCACAGTGTCGAGCGAAATGAACGCTCCGCAGTCCTCTGGGAGCGGCGCACGGGTTCGCTCCGGCGCCATCGGCTCGGTGGCGGGACCTGCAGCGCTCACAGCTTCAGTGATCGCATCGAGGAGGGGCTGCCAACCCGAGGGGTTCAGCGCGTTCGGTTGGCCTCCATGGGCCTCGACGGCCACCCAGGCGTCACCGATCCCGGACGTCGCATAACATCCGCTCTCGCTGCAGTGACTTCCATCAAGCGGCATGCCGTAGCGCACGGCGCGTTCACTCCATCCATCGACGGGTCGCGGCACGACCGTGACCATGACGCCGAAATAATCCGGCCCCACCCCGTACTGGTCGTTCGCGGGTGCCCCGTTCGACCATTCGCACACCGTCCCACCGAGCGAGAGGATCGAAGTGCGTCGCGGGATGGCGATACCGACTCCAGCGGCCGTGACGATGGGGTCGACAGGCGCTACGGCGCTGGTGAAGAGGGCTGACACGAATGAATCGTCGATCATCGACTCGCAATCCAGCCCGTAGCGAGACGCCGGCTGCTCCCACGTGTCTGCAGGAACCACCACGAATTCGGATGGCGTCGGCGTGGGGGTCGGCACGGGCGTCGGTGTCTGCGACGTCGTCGCCGTGGAATCGGGAGCGGTGTCGCTCGGCGCGCCGAGCGGCGAGGGCACGATGCCGAACGCGAACGCAGCGCCGGCGCCGAGGCCGAGCAGCAGCGCCACTCCGAGGAGCACCGCGAGGACGCGGTCGGTCAACGGCGAGCGCTTGAGCGCGGACTGCGGTTCGTGCGCGACCTGCTCGAGCACGTTGCGCTTCATTGACACGAGCAGGCGTGTCAGTTCATCACCCGTCGGTGGTTCAGTTCTCATCGAGGGTCACCGCCTTCCTCAATCGGATCCGGCTACGGGACACACGTTGTTTCACTGCGCCGACGCTGAGACCGAGGCGCTTCGCGGCCTCGGCGTAGGGGAGTCCTTCGATCAAACAGAGCTCGCACACCTGCCGGTCGACGGGTTCGAGCTGTTCGATCTCGTCGAGCACCCAGCGCAGGTCTTCCCGCGCTGTCTCGGCGTCGAGACGCTGGCGCGAGAGGCCCGCGAGGTGCGTCGAGTTCTCGTCGAGCTCGTCTGCCTGGTTGCGGGCGGCCTTGCGAACGAGATTCATGCCGAGGTATCGGCACGTGACGAGCAGCCAAGGGAGCAACGACGCATCCGGGATCGCGATCTCTGCCGCCTTGCGCCACGCGGTGACGAACGTGTCTTGGACGATCTCCTCGACGTCGTGCCGGTTCGGGGCGATGGCCCATGCATACCGTGTCACCGCCGCGGCGTGCCGATCGTACACAATCGACAACGCCCTCTGATCACCGCTCGCCAACCTTCTCAAAAGGTCGGCGTCGGTGCCTTCGTTCTCGTCCACATGCACCCCCTCACTCTAGGAATGTCGCCGAACGCCAAGAGGTCACACGCGGGGCTGAAGTTTCTTGGTGGGGCGCGCAGACGAGGCGATGGCCGGAAGCCATCCCTGCTCCCGGCCATCGCCCATCAGTCATCCCTCATCGCCACTCAGTGCTCGGCCGGCATGGCCAGCACGCGCGACGTCAGCTCAATCACCCCAGCGGCTTGAGGTTCTTCACCGCCTTCTTCACGAGCTTCTTCGCGGCATCCGCGTCGTCCTGCGTCGCCCGCGAGCCGGCAAGCACGACCTCGCCGATCGCGACCGCTTCGTCGAGCATGGCGAGCGAGGCATCCGTCCACTTCGTTCGATCGACGGATGCCGCAGCCGCGAGCGCCGACTCGAGCGCCGACGTGTCGACCGATTCGGCCGCGGAAGCCGCAACGAGACGCACGTCGTCGAGCACGCCCCAAGCCCCCGCCGAGAGCGCGAACTCCGCGCGCACCTCGACGATGCCGTCGGCGCCGACCACCACGGTCGGCAGGGTCGCGGTGTGGAACTCGTTCCACGCCGTGAACTGCAGCGGTGCGCTCCAGCTTCCCTCCGACGTCACGGCCGACAGCGTGCGCTGGTCACCGACGGGACTGCCCGTGCCCTGCGACGTGGCCTGCAGCGTGTAGGTGCCAGCGGGTACGCCCGCGAGGGTCTGCGACACCGACGTCGTGTACGCCTGCCCGCTCCAGAACGTCACGGCGAAGTCGCCGTCCGACCCGTCGGCGGTCTGCGTTCTGGCCGCGGGTCCCGTCAGCGACCACGCGCTCATGTCGGCGCTCTCGAAGCTGTGGTTCCGCACGACGTTCGCCGCCAGCACGGTAACCGTTGCCACCACGTCGAGACCGGTTGAGGTCTGCCCCGGGATCTCGTAGACGCCCGGTCCGCGGATCCAGTCGACCGCGGTGCTCCACGTGACCGACGGATGCTCCGTGCTGCCGTCGTTATAGGTGACCGTGATCGTCGTGGGCAGCGACACCGGTGCGGCATCCGTCACCGTCAGCGCGATCTTCTCGACCGACACCACCTCGCGCGGTGCCACCGCACCCGTGCGCACGTAGTCGAACGTTCGCAGCGATTCGAGGGGAGTGCCGTCCCACGCGAACAGGGCCTGGTTATCCCACGCCGAACCGCCGAACCATTCGCCGACGTGCACCGGGTCGTACTCGTTCGCGAAACTCGTCGCCCAGCCCGAGCCGTCGCGCTCCCACAGCGCCCGGTTCGCGTCGAGCTCGCTCGGCGGCCCGACCGGCAGCCACGCGGGCTCCCAATAGAACACGCCGATACCGGCATCACCCACGGCCGCGACCGCCGCGATGACGTCGCGCAGCTGGGTCGCCTGCCCCTGCACGCTCGCGGGATAGTCGTCGGTGATCGTGCCAGCGCCGATGACGTTGGGGTGCCCGTCGCCATCTTCGAGGGTGTGCGCCCACGAGGTCTCGGCGACCATGACCTGCTTGCCGTAGGTCGTCGCGATGTCGCTGAGCACGGTCGTGAGGTTCTCGGTCGAGCCGTGCCAGTACGGATAGTACGAGCTCGCGAACACGTCGTAGTCGACGCCGAACTGCGCGAGGCCCGCGGCATACGTCGCGTAGCGGCCGGATGTCTCGGGGTTCGTGAAGTGCACCGCCACGAGCGAGTCGGGCAGCACCTCCCGCACGGCGGCACTGCCGGCGGAGAGCAGCGCCGCGAACTGCGCATCGATCGCCCGGCCCGCACGGGTGTACCCCGCGATGGCGTTGTTGGTCTCGTTGCCGACCTGCACCATGCTCACGTCGACACCCGCGTCTTCGAACGATTGCAACGCATCGGCCGTGAAGTCGTGCAGCGCCGTGACCGTCTCGGCGGGGGAGAGGCCGGCCCACGCCTTCGGCACGAGCTGGCGGGCCGGATCGGCCCAGAAGTCGGAGTAGTGGAAGTCGACGAGCACGCTGAGGCCCGCCGCCGTGGCACGTTCGCCGATCTTCACGGCACGCGCCACGTCGACGTTGCCGCCGCCGTAGCCGTGACCTTCGGCATCGAAGGGGTCGTTCCAGACGCGCACGCGCACAGTGTTCACGCCGCTGTCGGCGAGCACGTCGAAGAGGTCGGCGGGCTGGCCGGTGACGTCGCGGAAGACCACGCCGCTCTCCTCGAGCGACAGCACCGTCGACGCGTCGACGCCGTTCACGAAGTCGGATGCCAGCCCATCGACCTTCTCGACGAAGATGCCAGCCTCGACGGGACCGTCGGTCTCCTCCGACCAGGCCGCCGACGCGCCCGCGGGCACCGCGACCAGGGTGGCGAGCGCGGCCGCGATGGCGACGACGCCGGTTCTTACTCTGCGCGTTGCCCTGCTTGTGCGTGCTCTGTTGCGATGACGCAAGATCCTTGCTCCCTCTTCCTTCGGCAGCCTCGTGGGCGCCAGCCGGGGAGGCGGAGGCGTCCGCAACGCTGCGGGTGTGTGAACTGTGTGCGCTCCCAGTTTCTATCACACCATGGAGCTATTGGCCACCCTTTCATGCGCGCTGAACTGCGCTGAATTGCCCGGACCTGCAAACGGTTGGGACTCGGAGCGGTCACAGGTTTCGCAGGAAGCGACGACGAGAGCGACGCCGCTACGAGACGACGCCGCTCCCCGCAAACAACACCTATCGCGTGATCACCGCGAACCCACCCGAGGGCAGCAGTACCTCCGCACGCCCGTTCACGACCTGCTCACGCTGCAGCACGCCCCGGTCGTCGTAGACACGCACGGTCGATTCAGCGCCCTCGAACCCGACCTCGGTCTGCTGCCGTCGCTGCGACGTCGAGTGCACGAGTTCGGTCGTGCCGCCCGAACCGTCGAGCACGAGTCGCGACACGGAAGGCCGCACCAGGAGCGCGTCGAGCGTGACCGTGCCGTGCTCCACCCTGGCCGTGAGCGAAGCGCTCGTGCCGGGCACCGACGACTGCAGCTGGCGCGGGAGCAGCACACCCGACGCCGGACTGATGCCCTGCGGCTCGCCGCTTCCGTCGAGCACACCCGCGGGCGTGCGGCCCGCACTCCAGATCGAACGCGCACGGGCGCCCTCCGGCAACCACGCGACGGGCTCGGCCGAGCGGGGCACCTCGGCGGTGCCGAGGTCGAACGTCGCGTTCTCGCCGCGATCGAGCACGAGCACGTCGCCGCTGATGAGCGACTCGCCCGTCCACGCCGACGCGGGCGCCTCCACCGACCCGGTCGTCGACGTCGTGGACTCGGCTTCGATCACGCGAAGTCCGTCGAGCTCCGCGACATCCGTCACCGTCGTCGCCCGCTGCGCGATCTCTGGGCTGGCGTCGAGCGCGATCATCGTCAACAGCCCGTGGATCGTGCTCTCGGCGCCGCTGTTGCGGTTGATCGAGCCATCGGGCTGGATGCCGTCGAAGGTGATTCCCGTTGCGGGGTCGTACATCGGCTCACCGGCGCGGTTGGCGCCGAAGAACCACGCCGCTTGCATCGCCGCGAGCTCCTCGAATGCAGAGCTGCCCGAGGCATCCGCCACCGAAAGCAGCGATTGCACTCGTGAATCGGCGCCGTAGGCGATCTGCACCCGATCGGCCGGCGTGGGGAACCAGCCGTTGTCGGGCCCGCCGGCCGTGAGCAGGGTCGTCGTGAACCCGGTGGAGTCGGCGATTGCCGGCTCGAGCAGCGCTGCATCGTCGAGGGCGACGGATGCCTCGGCCAACGCCGCCGGCATCTGCGACCCCCACGCGTGCCACATCGACCGCGACAGCGCCCACGGCAGGATCGCGCCGTACGGCCACGACTCCGTGTCGCCCGCGCCCATGGCGGCGATGCCCTCGGCGAGCCGCTCGAGGGTGGTGCGCGCGGCCTCGTCGCCGGGAGCCGCCTCGACATAGGCGGCGAGGCCGAGCACGGCCTCGGCCGTGGCATCCGCGCCGTCGACGATGAGCCACGCCGGGACCTTCATGCCATCGGAGATCTCGTACTCGCCGTAGCGGTCGAGCACCTGGCGATCGACAGCGTCCCGAGCGAGGCCCAGGCGATCGGCGAGGAACGCCGCGAAGTCGGGGTCGGTGTCGGCGAATGCCGCGAACCCCTCGCCGAAGGCCCAGATGGTGCGGGCGAGCCAGTAGCTCGCGTCGGAATCGGAGGGATCGGGCAGCTCGACGGGCTCGGCGCTCGGGTTGAGGTCGCCGTCGGGTTGCATCCACAACACGACGTTGCCGGCGTGCTCGCCGTCGGCGGTCTGGAGGTAGGCGAGCGACCGCAGCAGTTCATACGCGTTGACGCGACTCGCCTCGTCACCGGTCTGCTGCCAGTGCCGCAGGTACACGACGGCGGCGCGGGAGACGTCGTCGGCGTTGTAGGCGCCCTGGCCCCAATCGCCGGTGACGGGGTCGAGTGGCCCGCCGCCGACCCGCTCGAAGGTGCCGCCGTCGCGCGCATCCGCGTAGGTCCACGGGAGCACGAGCTCGGGCTCCTCGGCGAGACGGTAGGTGGTGTGCCCCGGCACCTCGGCCGGGCTCGCCGTGTCGAGCAGGAAGTCGAGGTGGGCGGTGTTCGCGAGCGGCTCGGGGGCGGCGGGTTCCGCATGCGCGGGGGCCGTGAGGCCGCCGGTGAGTGCGAGCGCGGCGGCGAGGCCGAGCGCGAGTGTCGCCCAGCGAGGGCGGCGTGAGGCATCCGTGGTCATGATGTGCCCTTCATTCGGCGACGTGGTCGAGGCGCGCCACGCCGATCTGCGAGTCGGCCATGCCGTAGAACACGTAGTGCTTGCCATCGATGAGTTCGATCGCGGTGGGGAAGACGACGTTCGGCACGATGCCGCTGCGCTCCTCCTCGGTCTCGGGAGCGAGGAGCGGCTCGGAGGTGCGTGCGAGCACGATCGTCGGATCGTCGGCGTCGAGCAGCATCGCGCCCGCCGCGTAGTTGACGTTCTGCTGCTGCGTGAAGGCCTTGTCGATGGTGCCGGTGACGCCGTGGTGGATGAGCAGCCAGCCCTCGGGCACTCGAAGCGGCGGCGGGCCTCCGCCGATCTTGAGCTCCTCGAACGCGAACTCGGGTGCGGCGAGCAGGCGCGACTTCTGCCACACGGTGATGGCACGGATGTCGGCGAGCGCGGCGTCGAGCGGGATGTACGCGATCCAGATCGACTGGCGGGGATCGGTGATGCCGGCCGGGAGCCGAACGCCCTCGCCGGGCTTGGTCTCGCCGAGGTCCCACATCGGACGGTGCAGCACCGCGAGGCTGCGGGTGCCGTCGGGCGCGGTGACCGGTTCGGGGAAGAACGTCGTGTCCTTGTTGTGGAACAGGTTGAGGTCCATGTCGAGCGCCTCGTCGTAGGCGAAGAGCGCCGGCCCGAGCCGGCGCCATTCGCGCAGGTCGTGCGAGACGGCGATTGCGGTGCGCGGACCGAGCGGACCGAAGGCGACATACGTCATGACCCAGCAGTCGAGGGCATCGATGCGCGTGACCCGCGGGTCTTCGACCCCGGCGCCGGACGCGCCGCGTTCCCACCCGCGATCGGGTTCCAGCACCACGCCCTCTCGCACGACGCCGACCGGCACGCCGCCCTCGACCTCCACTCGCGCGAGCCCGACGCGAGAGACGTTGCCTTCGGCGACGAGCCGGGGGAGCAGGTACAGCGTGCCGTCGGGCAAGCGGCCCGACCCCGGATTGAGCACGCCCTCGACCTCGTTGGGCTCGCCCGGTTCGGGCCGCATCACGACCCCGATTCGGGTGAGCGTGTAGGGAACGGTCGTGGTGGTGATGGACATATCAGCCTTTCACTCCAGAGCCGAGATCGTTCGAGACGAAATAGCGCTGGAAGATGATGAACAACGCCACGGCGGGTCCGGCCAGCACGACTGCGCCGGCCATCATCGCGCCGAAGGGATTCGACGTCGATGCGGCGATGTTCGAGATGAAGTTGGCGAGCGACACTGCGAGAGGTTGCAGTGCCGCCTCCTTTGTGATGAGGAACGGCCAGAGGAACTCGTTCCACGGCCCGATGAACGTGAGCAGCACCGCGGTCAGCAGCGCCGGCCGCACGAGCGGCAGCGCCACGGTCCAGAGGAGCCGGAACTCCCCCGCACCATCGATCCGTGCCGCGTCGAAGAGCTCCTTCGGCAACTGCAGGAAGTACTGGCGGAAGATGAGCACCGCCGTGGAGTTGATGAAGAACGGCAGGATCATCCCCAGATAGCTGTCGGAGAGGCCGTAGTCGCGGGCGATCATCACGTAGAGCGGGATCATCAGCAGCTGGAACGGCACGACCTGCACGAGCAGCACCATCGCGAACGTGATGCCGCGGCCCCGCCAGTTGAGTACCGCGAGCGCGTATCCCGCGAGCACCCCGAACACGACCGTGCCGAGAATCACGCCACCCGTGAAGATGCCGGAGTTCGCGAGCCCCTGGAAGAGGTTCACGCGCTCGTTGATGGCGACGTAGTTCTCGCCGGTGAGGTTCGCCGGGTCGGGGAACGCGCCCGAGATGGTCGGGTCTGGAGTCGCCTGCAGCGAGCCCACGATCATGTAATAGAACGGGAAGAGGAACGCGATCGCACCGATCGCGAGGAGCACGTACCGCAGCGCGGCCTTCACGCGCGTCACGACTCCTCACCGCCTGCGAAACGTCGCTGCAGCCACGCGATGACGAGCACGAACACGATGAGGATGACGCCGATCGCCGACGCGACATCCGGATTCCCCTGCTCGATGCCCTTCTGGTAGATCAGCAGCACCGGCGAGGTGGACGCGCCGTTCGGGCCGCCTCCGCCCGTGAGCAGGTACGGCTCGGTGAAGAGGTTCGCCCCGGTGATCGTCGCGAGGAGCAGCACGAGCACGGTGGCCGGGCGAACGCCCGGCACGGTGACCGAGAAGAACCGGCGCACTGCACCGGCACCATCGACGGATGCCGCTTCGTAGAGCTCCTTCCCCACGTTCTGCAGCGCGGCGAGGTAGAGCAGGATGTAGAAGCCGAGGCCCTTCCACGTGACGAACAGCGCGATGGTGGGCATCGCGAGCCCCGAGTTGACGAGCCACGACGGGTCGGGCGCGAGCGGCCCGAGGATCTGGTTCACGAGCCCGTTCGAGGTGAACAGGAACAACCACACGGCGACGATCGCGACCGACGCCGTGACGTACGGCACGTAGTAGCTCACGCGGAAGAACGTGCGCGCGTGCACGACCTTGTCGAGTGCCGTCGCCAACAGGAGCGACAGGCCCACCGTGAGCGGCACGTTGATCAGCAGGAAGATGCCGACGTTGCCGAACGAGCGCCAGACGGCGGGATCCTCGATGACCGCGATGTAGTTGTCGAACCCCACGAAAGGCCGATCGACCTCGGCGCCCGGCGCGGCGAAGAAATAGTCCTGGAACGACATCCACACCGCGAAGACCACCGGGTACGCGAAGATGAGCCCCACGAAGACGAGGTACGGCGTGCTGAAGAGCAGACCGAGGGGGTGCTCCCCGAGCCACCGCCGTCGGCGGCGGCTCGGGGGAGCCTCATCGGGCTTGGTGGCCGCGCGGCGCGGCGCGGCTTCGACGGCGGTCATGGCCGGAAGCCCGATCAGCCCTGGGCGAGTTCGTCGATCTCGGCGGCAGCGTCGGTGAGGAAGGTCGAGACCGGCTCCTCGCCGAAGATCACCGAGTTCGAGTAGCCGTCGCGGAACGTCTGCCAGATCTCGATCGAGTTCGGCACGTTCGGCACCTCGACGGTGCGAGCGGCCTGTTCACCGAACTGCTCGTAGGCGGGGTTCGCCTCGAAGTAATCGGCGTACGTCTCGGTCAGGTTCTGCCGCAGCGGCATCTGCCCGGTCTCCTCGAGCCAGATGCCGTCTTGCTCCTCGTTCGTGGAGAACTTCAGCACGTCCCACGCGGTGGCCTGGTTCTCGCACGCGGTGAACATGCCGACGTTCTTGGCGTCGCTGAACGTGTAGGTCTCCTCAGGAGCAGTGCCCGCTTGCGTGGGCACCGGCACGGAGCCCCACTCGACGTCTTCGCCGTAGACCGAGATCGCCCACGGGCCGACGATGGACATCGCCGCAAGACCATCGGCGAAGGCATCGCCCTGGTATTGCTCGTTCCCGGCGAGCCCCTCCGAGTAGAGCGTCGCCCAGAACTCCGCGACGGCCTCGCCGTTCGCGTCATCGAAGGTCGCCGCACCGTCCTCGACGAGCAGCTTGCCGCCCGACTGGGCCGCGTAGAGCGGGTAGAAGTCGAACCAGCTCTGGAAGAACTCGCTCGTGGGCGCCGGGTTGATGGCGAACGGTGCCGCGCCGGAGGAGACGAGCGTGCGAGCCGTCGCGAGGAACTCGTCGTAGGTCGCGAGCGGCGGGTTCTCGGGGTCGAGGCCGGCCTGGGCGAACATCGCCTTGTTGTAGAAGATCATCACCGGGTTCGACTTCCACGGCATCTGATAGAAGCCGCCGTCGGTCGAGCGATACTGCTCGGCGAGGTCACCGCTGCGCTCGGTGATGTAGTCGTCGCCGTCGTCGAACTCGGAGAGGTTCACGAGGCCGCCCTGCTTCTGGAACTGGGGCACTGCCGCGGGGGAGGTGTTGTAGACGAGGCATGGCGCGTTCCCGGCGGTGATCGCCGCACCGATGACCTCCTCGCTCGAGCTTCCGGCGGGGATCTCCTGTGCCTTGACCTGCTCGTCGGCGTGCTCCGCGTTCCAGGCCTCGACCATCTGCTTGCCCCAGGCGATCTCGGCTTCGTTGTTCGAGTACCAGATGGTGATGTCACCGCGGCCCTCGTCACCGCCGTCTCCGCCTCCGCTCGTGCACGCAGTGAGGGCGAGGAGTCCCGCCGCCGCAACAGCGGTCGTCATGATTCGTCGGCGCATGGCCAGTTCCTTTCAGGGGGCGGCGTCGATGCCGCGCGGATGAGCGTTCGGTGCGGTCGCCGTCGATTCACGAACGACGAGCCTCGGTTCGGGGAGATCGATGTTCTCGGCGGGCTGCTTCGCGATTGCCGCGAGCAGGAGCCGGGCCGATCGAGCACCCCAGTCCGTGGCGTCCGTCGCCACGGTGGTGATCGAGGGGAACGTGTGCTCCCCGAGTTCGGTGTTGTCGAAGCCGGTGATGGAGAGGTCTTGGGGCACCCGGAGGCCGGCGCGTTGCGCAACGCCCAGGCCGGCGAGCGCCATGAGGTCGTTCGAGTAGACGATCGCCGTCGGTCGGTCGGCGCCGAGCGCGATGAGCTCGCGGGTGGCGCGGGCGCCGTCGATGGCGCTGAAGTCGGTCTCGACGACCGCGACCGGCTCGACGCCGTTCGCGATGGCGGCGGCGACGAACGCGTCGGCGCGACGACGGCCGTGCAGCATGCTCGATGGGCCGGCGACGTGCGCGATCCGGCGGTGGCCGAGCGCGACGAGGTGTTCGACGGCGGCGCGGATGCCGCTGCCGTCGTCGACCGACACCGACGGGAACGGCGAGGGGACATCGGGCCGGCCGAGGGTGACGGCGGCGAGGCCGAGTTCCTGAACCAGTGCGATGCGGTCGTCGCCCGCGCGCAGGTCGGTGAGGAAGACGCCGTCGACGCGCTTGTCGGCGGCGAGGCCGCGGTAGGTCGCGGCCTCTTCACGGCCCGGTGTCGCCTGCGCGAGCACGAGCACTTGCCCCGCCGTCGAGAACTCGCTCTCGACCCCCGCGATGAACGCGTGGAAGAAGGGATCCGCCGCGATGACGTCGACGCTGCGACCGATCACGAGACCGAGCGCATACGAGCGGTCGACGCTGAGGGATCGGGCCCGAAGGCTCGGCGTCCATCCGAGGGCCTCGGCGGAGGCCAGGATGCGGGCACGGGTCTCGGCGCTGACGCCGGGCCGGCCGTTCAACGCGAAGGAGACGAGGCCCTTGCTGACACCGGCATGGCGCGCGACATCCGTGATCGTCGGGCGTGCCGCAGCCTGCTCGGCGTCTTCGCTCATCGGGGGCCCTCCGTCAACGGCTTCGTGACATCAGCGCCTCGTCGCACCTCGGTGCGGAACAGATTGGGGCGCGGGTCTAAACCGGTTTAGTGACACCATAGCGGCACGATGGCGGGGCCACAAGGGGTGCGTGGTACGAACGCCGTGTCAGGGATCGTGGAAACGTGAAGCCATGGCCCAACACCACCAGCACGGCATTCCGATGAGCATCGGCTACGTCGAGATCTCCGTCACCGATATGGCGACCGCACGAGAGTTCTACGGCGCCGCGTCGGGTGGCAGTTGGTAACGCAGAGAAGCCGAAGGTGACTCGGAGCGGTTACAGGAATGCAACTAGCCGAGCCCAGCGGCCGACGGATGAGGCTCCCAAGCGACCCTGGGTCAGCCGGCAGCTCAGTCAGGTGGGCCGAACAGGCCCCGTCCGTGCTGCTCGATGAATGCATGCGCCTGTCGATAGGTGACTGGCAGGGAGTCCGTGACGCCCGCGTGGGCGGCGAGCAGCCCCAGGAGCCCTCGGCCGGGAGGGCTGAGCGGACGATCGTCGTCGCCGGTGGGAACAGGGTCCTCGGATTCGGGGTTTCGTGGTGTGTATTGCGGATGCGTCTGCGGCCACGAGGCTGCCGGTCGAGCGTGCTGGAGCGTGACGGCCAGGTCCAGCGTCGGAGCGTTCCGGTCGCGATCCGTGAGGGGCTCGAGATCGTACTTCCTGGTGAGGGTGCTGATCACGCTGGCGTGATGCACGGGATCGTTGACGATCTGGCCCGCAGCCGTATACGCCGAGATCGCGATCGCGGGCACACGTAGGCCGAGTCGGTCGAACCTGAACCCCATCTCGCCTTCATGGTCGTCACCGGGCGGTACGGCTTCCGGCGGCGGAACATGATCGAAGGTGCCGCCATGCTCGTCGAACGTGACGAGGAGCATCGTGTTCAACGCGTTCGACCCGGTGGCGGACTCGCCGGCCCGGATCGCCGAGTAGATCTCGTGCAGGAGTGCCTCGCCGGCTCGGACGTCGGAGATGGCGCCTCCGGTGACCGGCACACCGTCGACCTCGGTCGTTCGAATGTCGCCGACAGGAGGGTGCATATCGTTGTGGTCGTAGGCCATCCGCGGCTCGATGAAGGAATAGGCCGGCAGTGAACCGTCGGCGCTCGCCCGGTAGAACTCCCTCATCGGGCGGAACCTGCTGTGCCAGAACGGCTTGAGCAGGGGTGCGTGGATCAACCCGGTCATTGAGACGAACTGGTGGTCGTCGTAGTACACGCACCACGAGATTCCGGCGTCCTCGAGTCGGTTGAAGATCGTCGGCACCGTCGCGCGATTACTCCGCCATTTCGCGTATCCGCCGTTGTCGTGGTTGGTGACGAAGCCGTGCGAGGTCGAGGCGTGGAAGAACGATCGGTTGGCGAAGGTCGGGCCCGGCACAGCGCAGTGCCAGTGATCGAAGACGGCGAACTCGCGCGCGAGCGTCGAGAGCACGGGCAGCATTTCGGGCGTGAACGACCCCAGCGCGACATCCGCCTCCTCATGGGTCGGGGCAGTGCCGCGCTCCGCATGGAACGTGTTGATGTAGTCACGGACGAATCCGTCCATCGTGGCCGGCCTCGACGCGCTTGGCGCGTTGAAGGGCGCCTGCATCTGCGCCACCTGCGCCTGGGCGTTGCCGGGTGGATCGACGGTGCCGAACAGCTGCGTGTTCACGTGGGGATAGTCCTCACCCGGATCGGGCCGCGGGCTGCTCATCACCTCGTCGGTGGTGCCGGTGTACGCATGCGTCTCGACGCGCCGGCCCTCGTGATCGTCATTTCCGAACGGTCCTTCATTCAGCCCGGCGAACGACTGCCCGTTCGGGGGGCTGGACTCCGAATACAGGTAACCGAGCATGTTGTCGAACGACCGGTTCTCGAACATCACCACCACCAGGTGGTCGAACCCGGGCCCAGCCGCGCGCGGCGGGATCGTGCCCTCCGGCTGCAGGGTCGCAGCCGGCGGTGTCGCCGGGTCCGGCCTGCCGGCGGTTGTTCCGGCGGCGAATCCCGCGACGCCACCGGCAGCCGCTCCCGCCGCGGCCGCGCCGCCCACGCGAAGGAACTGCCGACGGCTGGGCTGAGCGTCAGGATCATTCGACCGGTCAGCCATGAACGCTCACTCTGTGCGCCCAGCCGAACCACGGCTGCGGCAACGCTCGTGTTCCATCGACAACTCCCCGAGCGCCTGTCGAACCGGTAGGAGGCGGAACGCCCACTCATGCAGAACACTAGAACAGGATCGCGTCGACCGGCAGGGCTAGAGAGCTCGGCGTCTGGTCCGAGCAGTGGCGCCGCGGCTCCGGCGGCCTTTGCCCGAGGTGCGTCATGCTGGTGGTATGCCAGCGAGCGACCCGCCTCCGACCCGTGACGCGCTCGAGGTGCTCGCCCGCCGGGCCAGGCGGCTGAGCCGCGAGGCATCCGGTGCTCGCATTCTCATCGGCATCACCGGGAGCCCAGGCGCTGGCAAGACCACGCTGGCGCACGCGCTCGTGGCCCAGCTGAACGGCGGCGCGGCCGAGCAGCCGGCGGTGTTCCTGCCCATGGACGGGTTCCACCTCGCGAACGCGACCCTCGACCGGCTTGACCTGCGGCACCGCAAGGGAGCGATCGAGACGTTCGACGGATGGGGCTTCGTCGAACTGCTCGAACGCGTGCGCCGCGACACCGATCACACCGTCTACGCGCCGGCCTTCGAGCGTCACGTCGACGAGCCCGTCGCGGGGGAGATCGCGATCGAGCCGTCGGCACGCATCGTGGTCGTCGAGGGCAACTACCTGCTGAGTGACGTCGAGCCGTGGTCGCGCGTGCGCGAGCTGCTCGACGAGTCGTGGTTCTGCGACACCCACGACGACGAGCGGATGCATCGCCTCGTGCGCCGGCACACCGAGCACGGCCGCTCCCCCGAGGCGGCGCGAGACTGGGCGATCGAGGTCGATGGGGCGAACGCGCGCCGCATCGCGCCGGCGCGGGAGCGCGCCGACCTCGTGGTGTCGGGCGACACGTGGGAGGCGATCGCCGAGCGGGCCTAGGCGCTGGCGGGCGTAGACGCGGGCGAGCGTAGCGCCACCCCCTTGCCGCCCCACCGGGCCAATGCCAGCATGGGTGCGTCATCGCACACTTGAGGGGAAATGCCCGATGGGGACGGTCCTGCTCTTCGGCGCCCTGGCGTCGAGCGCCCTCATCATCGGGGCGGCCATCGGGGTGCGGTTCGAGCTCCCGAAGCGGCTGCTCGCGATGCTCCTCGCCTTCGCGGCCGGCGCGCTGATCACCGCGCTGACCTTCGAGCTCTTCGAGGACTCGTATGAGCGCGGCGGGATCTGGCTCGCCGGGATCGGCCTGTTCGTCGGCGCCCTCGTGTTCACCCTGCTGAGCGCGTTCCTCGACCGGTGGGCGCAACGTCGATCCCGTCCGAAGTCCGCCGATGAGTACCGGGGGAGCGTCAAACTCGACACGGATGCCGCCGCGGCCGAGCGACCCGCGACCGCGGCATCCGTTCGGGGTGCAGCGGGCGTGGCGCTGCTGGCGGCGGTCACCCTCGACGGCGTACCCGAGAATCTCGCGTTGGGCATCTCCGTGCAGGAGGGGACCGGCGGCATCGCGCTGCTCGCCGCCATCTTCGCCTCCAACCTGCCAGAGGCATTGGTGGGCGCGGCGTCCATGCGCGAACAGCGCTTGCCACGGCTTCAGATCATCGGTCTCTGGAGCGCATCTGCGGTGCTCGTCACCGCCGCGGCGGTCATCGGCGCGGGCCCGCTCTCCGGCAGCGACCCCGAAATCGTCTCGCTGCCGCTGGCATTCGCGTCCGGCGCCGTGATCGCGTCGCTCGCGGACACGCTGATGCCCGAGGCCTACGAACACGGGGGTCCGGCCGTGGCGCTCAGCACCGCGGCGGGATTTGTGCTGTCGTTCACGCTCTCGCTCGCCTGAGTCCGGGCTCGCGGTGGCCGGCGTGGGCCGGCATCGTGCCAAAACGGCGCCCGGAGATTTTGGCAACGCGAGAGGTCTTGACGCGCTGACAACGATGTCATAGCTTGTCGCCAAGACGTTTTGCCAAATCGTCTTGGCACCGCACCCTCAAGTCCTGCACAGACAACTCGAACGGAGTGAAGTAATGAAGCTTCGCACTCGCCCCCGGTTCCCCAGCCGGCGCGCACGCGTCGGAATCGCCGCCGCGACCACGCTCATCACCGCCATCGCCCTCACCGGGTGCGGCGTCGGCGGCGGAGACGCAACTGCTGATGCCGACACCCTCACGGTCGTCGTCGAAGGCGGCGGCAAGGCCGAACTGCAGCCCATCGCCGACCTCTACAAGGAGGAGACCGGCACCACGGTCAAGCTCGTCGAGCTGCCCTATGCCGGCCTCTACGACCGCATCTCGACCGAGCTCTCGAGCGGCAGCCCCACGTTCGACGTCGCCGCACTCGACGCGATCTGGCTGAGCGCCTTCGCCGACGGGCTCGCCCCGCTCGACGACCTCTACACCGACGACGTGAAAGACGACCTCTTCGGCGGACTCGTCACCGAAGCCCAGGTGAACGAGAGCTTCATCGGCATGCCCGTGTGGACGAACTCCGAGATCCTCTTCTACCGCACCGACCTCTTCGAAGACGCCACGAACAAGGCCGACTTCGAGGCGAAGTTCGGCTACCCGCTCGCCGCCCCCACCGACTGGGAGCAGTACCACGACATCGCCGAGTTCTTCACGCGCGATACCGACGGCGATGGCCAGACCGACCTGTACGGCACGGATGTCAAGGGTGCCGTCGAAACCGAATGGCTCGCCACGGTGTCGCAAGCCGGTGAAGAGCACATGGTGCTCGATGCAGAGAGCGGCGACGTGACGATCGCAAGTGCGGAGCACCTCGAGGCACTCGACTACTACACGAGCCTGCTCCCGTATGCGCCATCCGGAGCCTCGCAGCTCGACTGGGCTGGTTCGCAGAACCTCTTCTACCAGGGCAACCTCGCCATGATGCGGTTCTGGGGCCACGCCTACCGCGCCACGCCCGATGACTCGGTCGTGAAGGACTCGATCGGCGTCGCACCGATGATCGCCGGTCCCGCCGGCATCGGCGGAGTGCCCGGCGCCTGGTACCTCTCGGTGCCGACCGCCGGCGCGAAGCAGGAGGCGGCGAAGGAGTTCGTGCAGTTCGCCTACGAGCACAACGACCTCTCGGCCGACACCTCGCTCGGTCTCGTGGCACGCAAGTCGGCGTTCGAGGCGAAGAGCGGCGAGGCGGGCTTCGAGAACTACCCGGCACTGCTCGACACCCTGAACGCGCCGCAGACCCTGCCGCGCCCGGCCACTCCCGAGTGGCAGGAGATCGTCGACTCGGTGCTCGTGCCGATGCTGCAGAAGGCCGTCGAGCCGGGGGCAGAGAATGCCGCCCTGCTCGAAGAGGCCAAGTCGCAGATCGAAGCGATCGTCCAGTAGTCCGCCGTCGCCACCGGCAACCCACCACCGGCAAGCGCACCTCACCACTGGCAAGGACACATCGTGGAAAGCACCACCAAGCAGTCCCCGACCGGGGCGGTCGACCAGACCGCCCCGGGCGGGCCGGCCCGGCCGAGCGAACGCCGGCTCGCGGCATCCGCTCGAGGCCCAGGGCGGCCACGCACTCGTCGCCACCTCAGCGACCGGGCCTTCGCCCTGTTGCTCATGGCACCGGCCGGCCTGTTCCTCGCCGGCTTCGTGCTGTGGCCGCTCGTGCGCTTCATCGCCGACAGCTTCTTCGAGATCTCGCCGATCGCGGGCGGCCCCCGCATCTTCGTCGGGTTCGCGAACTACGCGGCGGCGTTCGCGTCGGAGGCGTTCCAGAACGCGTCGGTGCGCACCGTCGTGTACACACTCATCGTGGTCGCCCTCGAGTTCACGCTCGGACTCGCGGTCGCCCTGCTCTTCTCCGCCCTCGGGAGCCGGTCGAGCGTGTTCCGCACGATCTTCATGTACCCGCTCATGATCGCGCCGATCGTCGCGGGCCTGCTCTGGCGGTTCCTGCTCATCGACAACTTCGGCATCGTGAACGAGCTGCTGTTCCGCGCCGGCCTCCTGCAGAGCCCCGACCAGGTCCACTGGCTCTCCGACCCGAGCATCGCCCTGTTCTCGGTCGCGATTCCCGACATCTGGCTCACGACCTCGTTCATCACGCTCGTGCTGTTCGCGGGCCTGCAGAACATCCCGGGCGATGTGATCGAAGCGGCCCGCATCGACGGGGCGCGGTATCCGCGACTGCTCTTCAGCGTCATCATCCCGCTGCTTCGGCCGGTGATCGCTGTCGCCCTCATCGTGCGCGGCATCGACGCGGCGCGAGCATTCGACATCATCCTCATCCAGACGGATGGCGGCCCACAGGGGAGCACCACGACATTGAGCCTCTTGATCTACCGCACCATGACCCGCTTCGGCGAGCCCGGCCTCGCGAGCGCGATGGGCACCGTGTACCTCATCGTCATGCTCGCCGTGGCCATCGCCGCGATCGCGCTCATCTGGCGCCCGGGAGGTTCGGCGAAATGAACGGTCTCGAAACGCGCGGCAAGACCCGCATCGTGCTGTGGGCGCTGCTCGCGGCGGCACTCATCCTCTACGGCTTCCCCTTCATCTACCTGCTGCTCACGTCGTTCAAGACACCGCTCGAGGCGATCTCGGTTCCGCCCGAGGTGCTGCCCACGCAGTGGACGCTCGAGAATTACGTCTCGGCGCTCAGCCGCGAGGGCGTTCCCGCGGCACTCGTCAACAGCGTGGTCACGGCGGTGATCAGCACGGCGCTCTCGCTCGTGCTCGCGGTTCCGGCCGCGTATGCGATCACGAGGTTCCGCACCCCGAGCGGTCGCGTCTTCATCGTCGCCGCACTCGTGACGCGCATGGTGCCCACGATCGCCGTCGGCGCCCCGCTCGTCGAGATCATGCGGAACCTCGGCATCACCGACACATCCTTCGGCCTCGCCCTCGCGCACACCACGATCTCGCTGCCGTTGTCGATCTGGCTCATGGCGAGCTTCTTCGAGGCGGTGCCCGACGAGCTCGACGAAGCAGCGAAGGTCGACGGATGCTCCAGGCTGCAGGCGCTCTGGCGCGTCGTGATCCCCGTGGTCACCGGGGGCGTCGCCGTCACGGCGATCTTCGCCTTCCTCGCGTCGTGGAACGAGTTCCTCTTCGCGCTGCTGCTCACCTCGGTGCGCGCGCAGACGACGCCGATCGTCATCGCGAACTTCCAGAGCCAGTTCGGGCTCGATTGGGGCGGCATGACGGCGCTCGCCGCGGTGTACTCGATCCCCGTCATCCTGCTCACCCTCTTCCTGCAACGTCACATCGTCGCCGGGCTCACGCTCGGCGCGGTCAAGGGCTGAGCCATGCCGAGCGTCAACTCCTACGACGTGACGACGTGGCCCGTCGGCGATGCGGCCGAGGACATCGGCGAGGTCATCAACAGCATCATCGCCGACATCAAGGCGCGACAGACGGCCACAGATGAGCACCATGGCGGCAAGCCCGGCGCGGTGATCCACATACCGCCAGGCGACTACCACCTTCGTACGCAAGTGGTGATCGACGTCAGCTTCCTCAGGATCGAGGGCTCGGGACACGGCTTCACCTCGTCGAGCATCCGGTTCAACGTCCCTGAAGACGAGTGGCCCGATCTGCACGAGCTGTGGCCAGGGGGCAGCCGTGTTGTCGTGGACCTCCCCATCGCCGGCGAGGTGGACGAGTCCACGGGCGCCGCCTTCTTCATCGAGCGAAGCGGGAGCCCACGGATCAGCTCGGTCGAGTTCGCGAACTTCTGCATCGACGGGATGCGCTTCGACGGCGACGGCTCGGAGCTCCATCCGGCGAACACCTACGTCAACGGCAAGACGGGCATTTACGTCGGCAGCTCCAACGACTCGTTCCGCATCACCGGCATGGGGTTCGTGTTCCTCGAGCACGCGCTGACGATCTACAACGCCGACGCGCTTTCCGTCCACGACAACTTCATCGCCGAATGCGGGAGCTGCATCGAGCTGCGCGGGTGGGGACAGGCGTCGAAGATCACCGACAACCTGATCGGAGCCGGCTTCAAGGGACACTCGATCTACGCCGAGCACCACGGCGGGCTGCTGGTCACCGCCAACAACGTGTTCCCCCGTGGCGCGAGCAGTGTCCATCTCAACGGCGTCACGCGTTCGAGTATCACGGGCAACCGTCTGCACTCGTTCTACCCGGGCATGGTGGTGCTCGCGGCGAACAGCTCGGAGAACCTCGTGGCCACGAACCACTTCCTACGCGACCAGGAGCCGTGGACCCCGTTCCTCGGCGTCGGGAACGGACTCGACGACCTCTTCGGACTCCTCCGCATCGACGGCAGCAACAATTCCGTGATCGGCAACCACTTCTCCGAGGTGGTCGACGCGGAGACCATCCGTCCGGCCGGCGCGACCCCCGTCATCATCCGACTCGTGGCGGGAGGCGGCAACTACATCTCCAGCAACCACGTCGTCGCGATGGACGTGCGAACCACGTCGAGCGACTCCTGCTTCTCAGCCCAGGTGGACGCCTTGCTGACGACCGAGGCTTCGGACAGCCTCGCCGTCACGGCCGTCGAGGTTGACTCCGATTCAGCGCGGAACACGATCCTGGACTCCGGAACCGAGGCCGAAGTCGTCGTCGACCGGGCTGCGAACGCGTTCAGGGCCACCCCTGCGATCGCCGCCGGGTAGGCAATCGCGACGCGGCGGGCGCGGTGTCGGGTGCGGAGTGGTACGAAGGTGAGACGGTGAGATGAGAAACGGGAGACGGATGCCGCGCGAGCAGGTCGGGATACGCGATGTCGCGGCTGCGGCGGGCGTGTCGGTGACGACCGTCTCCCACGTGCTCAACGACACTCCGCACACGCGTACGAGCGAACACACCAAGGCGCGGGTGCGCGCCGCGGCCGCGGAGCTCGGCTACCAGCCGAACCGCCTCGCCCGCGGACTGCGCACTCGTGCCTCCGGGATGGTGGGCCTGCTCACCGAGGAGATCGCGACCACTCCGCACGCCGGTCGCATCATCCTCGGCGCGCAGGAGGAGGCGAGTCGCCGGGGCCTCACGCTCGCGATCATCAACTCGCGTCTGAACACCGATCCCGAGGTCGAGACGCCGGAGGTGCAGGCGTTCATCGACCGGCAGGCCGACGGCATCATCTACGCGACCGTCTACCACGACGAGGTCGTGACGCCCGATGAGCTGCACGTGGTGCCGGCCGTACTCATCGGTGCGCGGGACCGCGAGGGAGAGATCCCGTCGGTGATGCCCGATGAGCGCGGCGGCGCGGCATCCGTCGTCGACCTGCTCGTGCGGAAGGGACACCGACGCATCGCCTTCGCGGCGACGTCGGTCGACGTGCCCGCCACGCGCGGTCGCCTGCAGGGCTACCGAGACGGCATGCTCGCGGCGGGGCTCGACCCCGACGAGTTCGTCGTCGAGGCGGTCTCCGAGGCGAGCGGCGGGTACGAGGCGACGATAGGCCTGCTCGACCACGGCCGTGACCCGGCCACCAGGCCGACCGCGGTCTTCTGCTACAACGACCGCATGGCGATGGGCGCCTACCGCGCCGCCGCCGAACTCGGGCTCCAGGTGCCGGCGGATGTCTCGATCGTCGGCTTCGACGACCAGGATCCCATTGCCGAGAGCCTGTTTCCGGCGCTCACCACCGTCGCCCTGCCGCACTACGAGATGGGGGCGTGGGCGGTGCGCACGGTCGCGTCGCTCATCGAGGGGCGCGACGAGGTCGGGCTGCTCGGGGCGCATCCGGTGCTGCTCGACTGCCCGATCGTCGAGCGGGCGTCGGTGGCGCCGCCGCGGGCCTGAGCTCGGCGCGGGTACTGTAGCGGAATGCGTGTCACGCGGATCCGGCTTCATCCGGTGAAGTCGTTCGCCGGCTACGACGTCGCCTCGGCGAAGGTTCAGCCATGGGGGCTCGAGGGCGATCGGCGCTGGGCGGTGGTCGATCCCGCCGGGCAGCCGGTGACGGCTCGCGAGCACAACGGCCTGCTGGGCCTGACGGCGGAGGCGCTCGCCGACGGCGGCGTGCTACTCGCCGACCCGCGCGTCGGAGGCGACCCGTTACGGGTCGATCCGCCCACCGACGCGTCGCCCATTCCGGTCGGCCACTCGCGCCAGGGCACCGCCCTCCCGGCAGGCGATGAGGCCGACGACTGGCTGACCGCGCAGCTCGGCAGGCCCGTACGACTCGTGTGGCAGCCCGACCCGCGTCTTCGCACCGTGAATCCCGGCAACGGCGGACTTCCCGATGATCGGATGTCGCTCGCCGACGCCGCTCCGCTCCTCCTCGCGAGCGAGGCCTCCCTCGCCCAGCTCGACGAGTGGGTCGACGACGAGGCGGCCCCGCTCGACATGCTGCGGTTCCGGCCGAACGTCGTGATCGACGGCGACGAGCCCTTCGCCGAAGACGCGTGGCCGTTCGTCGATCTCGGCGACGTGCGCTTCAGGGTTTCGGGAGTCTGCGACCGCTGCGTGATGACGACGATCGACCCAGTGACGCTCGCGCGTGGCAAGGAGCCGATCCGTACCCTCGCGAAGCACCGCCGCTGGGACGGCAAGACCTGGTTCGGCATCTGGCTCGTGCCGCAGGGGCCGGGAGCCGTGCAGGTCGGCGACGCCGTGCGGCCGGGTTCCTAGAGCACGGCCGGGCGAGAACGGCGCTGACGTCAACGCGTCGGCGGATGCCCCGGGCACGCGGCCCGGGGCATCCGCTTCGATCCGCGTTCGTCTACGGGATCGGTCGCGGATCGGGCGTGTCCGGCACCGGCCACACCGTGTTCGCCGGGATGTCGGCGTACGCCCCGAGTCCGTTGTCGCCGTACTCCCGATCGACGGTGACGTCGTCACCGTCGATGTTCACGCGAACGGTCGGCGCGAGGGTTCCGCCGCGGCGGAAGTCCTCGGATGTGCCGATCGTGTCGATGAACGACTGCACCAGCCCATCGGGCATGACGTAGTGCGAGTACGCCTGGAACTGTCCCGGGTGCTGGTTGAAGTCGGGCGCGAACGGGAACCCGACGGCGAAGTTCAGGTTCGACGGACTGCCGAGGGCGAGTCCCGACCCACGGTTCACCGGTTGGAAGTCGCTTCGGACGCCGTCGCCGACGAACCCGTACACGCCTTCAGGACCGTCGATGCCGGGCGCGAAGGTGCTCCGGTGGCTGATCGTGAAGATGTAGTACTTGCCGTCCTTGATGTAGATCTGCGGCCGCTCGGTCTGATCGGTCACACAGTTCGCCGAGAGGATGGGTGGCAGGAAGTGCCACTCGGTCAGGGCCTTGTTGTCCGCGACCGCGAGGCCGACGTTGCCCATACGCAGGTTCGCGTCGGCTGGGATCTCGGGCGGGCCGCCCGGAACCCCCTCTCCCACCGGCACCTCGCCGAGCGGATTCTCGCCCTGCAGGTCCTCCGGCCTGTAGCCGAGGTCCTCCGCGGTGCACTCCACCTGGTCGCGAACTCCGCCCGTGTTCCCCTCGAAGACCATGAACGTCTTTCCTGGATGCGCCGGGTCTTCGAAGGTGAACGGGTCGCGGAAGTTCACGAACGGATTCTGGTCCTTCGTCTGGTAGTACGTGCCATCAGGCACGAGCAGCTCGTGCTGATCGCGGAACCCCGTCATCCACACGCCGTTCTCGTCGGCGAAGATGCGCCCCTCGCTCTGCACGATGCGCGGGTCGGCCGGCTTGATGTCCTGCCCTGCCGCGTCCCGGTAGAACGCCACGGCGGTGTAGAAGATCCGGAGCTTGTTGCCGTCGAAGATCCGGGTCGAGCCCGACCACTCCGTCTGGTGGCTGAACGACTGGTCCTCGAAGATCGCGCCGGATGCGCCATCCGGGAAGACGAGGCCGCCATACGTCCAGCCGCCGTTCTCCGGCCGTTCCTCTGCCGGGATGCCGGCCTTGCGGAAGAAGTACCCGAGGCGGGCGTACGTGTGCCGGTCGTCGAACCCGAGGTTGCGATCGGCGACGAGGGAGAAGATGACCTCCCAGCCCTTGAAGCTCGGCTGGTCGGCGTTGCCCTCGGTGAGGGTCCAGGTATCCCACACCCAGACCTGGCCATTCGACATGTCGGGGAAGTCCTGCGGGATCGTCGGCATGGTGAACTCCTCCGGCATGGAGTTCTCGCGCGACGGCGCGGTGGGATCCGACATGGCCTTCAGCTGCCTGGCATCGGCTCTCGTCCACCTCGAGGTGAAGTCGTCCTCGGGATCGTAGGCCTGCTGGGTGTGATCGGTCGGCGCCGGGTATCCGGGCACGGCCGGGATCGGCTCTTCTTCTGCTGCTGCGGGCGCGGATGCCGCGGTGAACGCGGTTGCCACGAGCGCGGCCGCAACGATGACGCCGACGAGTCCGCGTCGTCGCGGTGTTCTGTGTGTAGTCACGATGTCAGCTTTCGATCGAGTTGTTGATGATCGATCGCTCTGTGACGTGGTACCCCCCACGCGCATCTTTCAGGCGGCCCGCCGACAATGTCAAGTCAAAGGAGGCCAATTGACCACTTCTTTGTTGAGCTTTCGTCATCGTTCCCCGCCGTTCCGGGGATCTCCAGCCGCCATTTCGCGGTGTCCGCAAGAAAGAGGACTTGACCCCCGGTCGGGGGGCGATAGCTTGACTTCACGATCTCTCTGAGGTGACGAGTTCCCCCCGGATCTCAACCGCATGCGGACATCCGAACGGATGCCCGCTCATCATTTGGAGAGTCATGAGAACCCATATCGTCCCGACGAGGCGACGAGGCGCACTGCGTCCGCTCGTTCTCGCGGTGGCCGCCGCATCCCTCATCGGGGTCGCCCTCGGCGCCACCATCCCCGCCGGCGCCGCCCCCGAAGAAGAGGGCTCGGGCTCGGTGCAGACCCTGCGCGAGACCGATGCCGACAAACTCGCCAAGACACTGGCGGGGCATGGCGTCAAGGTGAGCGACGCCTCATTCGCCGGCACCGATGTGCAGGGCGGCCTGTTCACGTCGAAGGCGTTCGGAAAGGAGCTCAAAGCTGGCGTCGCGCTCTCGTCGGGAAGCCTCATCGTCGCCGATCCACAAGCCGACTCCGACGTCGACTTCACCGACTCGGCGCTGCTCGGCCCCAACTCGAGCCTCACCACCACGGGAGACTTCGGTGGCGCCGGCGACGAGGACCTGACGTCGCTCGCCGGAGCCACGAGCTACGACGCCGCCGTGCTCACGTTCACCGCAGTGCCGAAGTTTTCGAAGCTGCAACTGGCGTACGCGTTCGGCAGTGAGGAATATGCCAACTGGAGCGCGCAGGGCTACAACGACGCCGTAGGAATCTGGGTCGACGGCGAGCTGTGCTCGGCGGTTCCTGGCACTGCGGATGCCGCGGGGCTCGCGTCGATCAACGCCACGACGAACTCGGAGTACTACGTCGCGAACTTCACCGAGGAGGGTCCGAGTACCCAGTTCGACACCGAGCTGAACGCCTTCACGACGCCGCTCACCTGCTCGGCCGACGTCGAGGCGCGTCAACCGGTGACGATCAAGATCGCGGTCGCCGACACCCGCGACGGGCATCTCGACTCCGCGCTGTTGGTGCTGGCGAAATCGCTCGTCTCGACGAGGCGGTAGCGCGACATCCCTCGCGTGAGTGGAGCCTGCGTGGCGCGAATCGACCTTCCGCCCCGAGCGAAGGTCGATTCGCGTCACTTCGCGATGAGCATCGGCGCGCTGGTCGGTCAGGAGCCGGAGCCCGGCCCCGCCTCGGTTGCCTCGTCGTCGCGGTTGGCGGCCGCCTCGGGGTCTTCCTCGGGCTCGAACGTCGTCGGCTCACCGGCACCCACGCCCACGCCGTCGGGCTCGTTGGGAATCGTGCCCTCGCTGCCGAGCCCGCCCGGCTTCTGGCGCGGTTCGCTGGTGGTGCCGTCAGTGCCCTCGGTGTCGCTCATCATGCTCCTTCCGTCCCTGCCACGATTGCACGCGACCGCGTGGCGAGGCGCGGGCTTGACACGCGGGCCGCGTGCACGTGAGAGACGACGACGGCCAGCAATGCGGCGAGGAAGACGATCTGGATCAGCGTTCGCGGCAGCAGGTAGTCGGCAGTCGTCGAGGCGATGCCCTCGAGGGCGGCGTAGACGTTCGCGGGGAACATCGCGACGAGCATGAGCGCCAGAGCGCCGGCGGCGAGGGGCGCGGTTCGCCGCACCAGCAGCCCAGCAGCGCCGAGGAGCTCGAGAACACCGGTCACGGTGATGACGAGCTCTGGTGCCGGCACCCACGGGGGAACCATCTCGATCAGCTCGCCACGCATCCCGACGAAGTGCGAGACACCGGTCAGCACGAACATCGCGGCGAGTCCACCCCGCAGCGGAACGGTCCACGGTCGGAGCCAGCGCACGCCCGCCGCACCGATGAGGAGGAGAGCGCCGGTGACGGCCAGGAGGGCGATGAGCGGTTCCATGGTTGTACTCCGTTCGAAGAGGCGGCGGCCAGGTGGTGACGTATTGGATAGTTAAACTATCCAGTAATGGATAGTATCACTATCTAATACGGCGCTGGCAGGGAGCGCGAGTGTGGTTTCGATACGCGGCGGGCTTGGCCGGCGTTACTCGACCACCGACCGGAAACCGGGGCGAAACAGAAGGTTTCGTAGGCTGTCGCCCATGACGGGACTCACGCGCGGCATCGAGCTCGAACGGGCCAGCCATCGCGTCGTCGACGGCAGCGTCGAGGGCGAGATGCTCGCCGCGCTCGGGCGCACGGTCGGCGCCGAGCTGGCACCGGCCACGATCATGGTCGATGGCGCTACGCGATTCGAGGTCGAGGGCGCGGATGCCGCGGGCACCGTCTTCGTGCAGTTCGTCGCCAACCAGGGCGAGTTCAAGTCGGCGCATCGCAACCGCGTGAGCGCCAACCTGTTCAAGCTCGCGTGGCTCAAAGGCTCGCTCTTCCCCGACGCGCGCATCATGCTGTGCGTGAGCGGCACCGCCGCGCAGGCCTTCACCCAGACGGGCTGGGCCACCATCGCCGCCCGCGACCTCGGCATCGACGTCGTGGTCTACGGCAACGCCGCGATCACTCCGCTCTTCGCCGGCGAGTAAGTCGATCGCCACAGGGTTCAGAGCTGGAGCGTCCAGAGTTGCGTCCAGAGCCGCAGAGTTCACAGACGTGAAACATCGACGCACGGCCCGCGAAACACCCGACGCGTAACTTCGAGGCAGATGGACCTCCGCGGTGCACATCACCTTCGTGATTCGCTCCGCATGCTCTCCACTTTTCGCACATCGGATTGAGTCGTGGAGGCTCCATGCATTCGCTCGTCGTACTCTCGGGCAACCCGAGAACCCCGTCCAAGACCTCAGCGACCGCTCTTGCGCTCGCCGAGGCCATCACCGCCCGTGTCGCAGCACCGCTCCAGGTCGACGTCATCGAACTCGCCGAACTCGGCCCTGCAGTGCTCGAACCCGGCCGAGCGGATGTCGCAGCTGCACAGGCTCGCGTCGCGAGCTCCGATCTCCTCATCGTCGCCACGCCGGTCTACAAGGGGTCGTATACGGGACTCCTGAAGGCGTTCCTCGACGGCTACGGGCCAACGTCGCTCGCCGGAGTCGCCGCCATCCCGCTCGTGATCGCCGCCTCGCCGGCCCACACGACGCTCGCGGCCGAGATCCACTTGCGTCCGCTCCTGCATGAGGTCGGCGCCGAGACCCCGTTCGGCGCCCTCGCGCTGCTCGATGGCACGGTGGCCGACGCATCCGCTCGCGACGAGCTCCTTGCCGAGTGGGTCGACGCGCGCATCGCGCTCTTCGGCGCCGTCACCGCCGAGGAGGTGCGCGCATGACCGTGCTCGAAACCACGCCCAACCCGCTGCGCCGCGCGCTCGGCCACATGGCGACCTCGGTCACGCTCGTCACGACGACGCACGACGGCCGCAACTACGGGTTCACCGCCAACAGCTTCACCGCGGTGTCGAGCGAGCCGCCGCTCGTGACGGTCTTCCTCGCCGAATCGGCCGACTGCTACGGTGCCTTCGCCGCGGCCGAGGAGGTCGCCGTCAACATCCTCGCCGACGGCCAGGGCGGGATCGCCCGCCAGTTCGCCACCAAGGGCATCGACAAGTTCGCGGGCGTCGAGCTCGACGCCGATCAGCCTCGAGTTCCTGCCGTGAGCGGAGCGATGGCGACCATCTTCGGCCGCGTCGAACTGCGGCAGACCGCAGGAGACCACCTCATGCTGCTCATCGCCGTCGACCACGTCGTGCACAGCAATCGCGAACCGCTCGTCTACCACAACCGCGAATTCAGAAAGCTGGTGTGAGCATGGGCTCCAAGACCACGAGCAGCACAACAGGCCCCGCCACCCCGGCGACGGGCGACGAAACCACCACCACCGCCATCCGCATCGCGGGCGCCAGCAAGGTCTACGGCTCGGGGCAGAACGCTCTCGTCGCCCTCGACGGCGTCGACCTGACGATCGCTCCTGGCCGGTTCGTCAGCGTCATCGGCCCATCAGGATGCGGCAAGTCGACGCTGCTGCGGATGATCGCGAACCTCGAGCGACCCGACGCCGGCGAGGTCGAGATCTTCGGCGCATCCCCCGACGCCGCGTGCGAGGCGAAGCTCATCGGCTTCGTGCCCCAGTCGCCGGCGCTGCTGCCGTGGCTCAACGTGCTGCAGAACGTGACCCTGCCGCACCGGGTCAACAGGGCGGCTGAGCGTAAACGGTCGCGTGCGGCATCCGCTTCCCCTCGCAGCGTGCCCGACCTCGAGCAGCTGCTCGACGACGTCGGCCTGAAGGACGCGATGCACAAGCTCCCAGCCGAGCTCTCGGGCGGCATGCAGCAGCGCACCGCCATCGTGCGGGCGCTCGGGCTGCAACCCGAGGTGCTCCTCATGGACGAGCCCTTCTCGGCGCTCGACGAGTTCACCCGCGAGGCGCTGCAGGAGCAGCTCCTCGACCTGTGGGACGAGATCGCCACGACCGTCGTCTTCGTCACCCACTCGGTCACCGAGGCGGTGCGACTCTCGGACACCGTCGTGGTGATGGCGCCGCGACCCGGCCGCATCGTCGACGTCGTCGACATCGACCTTCCCCGCCCGCGCAGCGCTGAGCTCCTCAAGACCCCCGAGTTCCATCACTTCGAAGACCTCATCCGCGATCGCCTGCAGGCTGCCTGGCGCTCGCCCGAACTGCCGAACGCGGCGTAGGAGCCACGATGATGACCGCACTCGACACCTTCCGCCGCGCCACCGCCACCACGACCCCCGCCACCGCCCTGGCCTCAGACGGCACCGCTCCGACCGCTGCGATTGCGAGCCCAGCGGATGCCGCGACGCCTCGCCCTCGGCGCCTGCCCACTGTGCTGCGACCCAGTCGATGGCTGCCCCTCACGGTGACCCTCGTCGCGCTCGGGTTGCTCTGGCAGCTCGGCGCCGAGACGATGCCCTACCTGCTTCCGCCGCTCGCTGACATCGGCGAGACGCTCGCCGGCAATCCCGGCTTCTACCTCGCCAACGCGTGGGTCACCCTGCAGGAGTCCCTGCTCGGGCTCGCGATCGCGTTCGTCGCCTCGTCGATCCTCGCCATCGCGATCAGCGAGGTGCCCATGGTGAAGCGCGCGGTCATGCCGATCGCGGTCGTGCTCAACGTCACACCGCTCGTCGCGATCGCGCCGGCGCTCGTCGTGGCGTTCGGCTTCGGCCCCGAGCCGAAGCTCATCGTGACCGCGATCATCTGCTTCTTCCCGATCCTCATCAACGTCTCGGTCGGCCTGCGATCCGTGCCGGCCGCCGTGCTGCAGTTCTACCGAACGATCAAGGCCTCGCGACTCGAGCTGCTCTGGAACATCCGCATCCCGAACGCGCTGCCCTACCTCTTCGCGGCGCTGAAGATCGTCTTCCCGCTGTCGATCGTCGGCGCGGTCGTCGCCGAGATGTTCGCCCCCGGGGCATCCGAGGGCCTCGGCACCACCATCAGCCTCGCGAGCTCGAACAACAAGCTTCCCGTGATCTACGCGTCGATCTTCATTCTCGCGCTCATGGGATCGGCGCTCCTCGGCCTCGTCACCGCGGTCGAGCGACGCGTGCTCCATTGGCACGACACCCACTCCGGCGAGCAGAAGTAGCCGCCGCTTCCCTCCCGGACCCACCCTCCCGGCTACCCCCTTGCCCGGAGACCAGCAAAGACCCCGAGCACGACTTACAGCACCCCACCTGAAGGAGACGACATGGCCCCCCGCACCGTCCTGAACTCCACGATCACCACAGCCGGCGTCGCCGCAACCGCCGCACTGCTCGTCGCGCTCACCGGCTGCGCGAGCGTCGGCGACGCGGCCGAGCCCGAGGCATCCGTCGGCTCGGCCATCTCGGCCGAGCGATGCGCCGAGAACGAGGCTGCCGGTACCGTCACCTACCTGACCGGTTACCAATACCAGGCGTCTGCCTCGATCCTCGAGGTGCTCGCGGCCGAAGAGCTCGGCTACTTCGATGCCCTCTGCATCGACCTCGAGATCCAGCCCGGCACGGGCGATACGAGCCAGAACGTCCAGCTCGTCGCGAGCGACCAGGTGCAGTTCACCGCCGTCGCTCAGCAGAACCTGATCCTCGCGCAGGATTCCGGCATCGACATGGTCGGCATCTCCTCGTACTCGAACGTCGGGCTCGAGGTGCTCATGACCGAGCCCGACATCACGAATCTCACCGAGCTCGACGGCACGATCCTCGGACACAAGGGCGAGCTCCCTGCGAGCGTGCAGGCGATGCTCGACAACGCCGGGGTCGACCTCGCAGGCATCCAGCAGGTCGTCGTCGGCTACGACCCGAGCGTGCTGCCCCGCCACCAGGTCGATTCGCTCACTGGGTTCATCTCGAACGAGCCGAACCTGCTCAAGGCCACGGGCGACAAGGTCAAGGTGTGGCGTCCGTACGACTACGAAGTGCCGGGATCGCTCGGCGCGCTCGCCGCGAACACCGGGTTCGCCGCCGAGCACCCGACGGTCGTCGAGGACTTCCTCCGCGCCACGCTCCGCGGGTTCGGCTACTGCGAGGAGATGCCCGAGGAGTGCGTCGGCTATGCCGCCGAACTCTCGGGAGAGGGCTATGACCTCGAACACAACGTGAAGGTCTGGAACACCGAGGTCGGCATCATCCGCAAGAGCCAGCCCAAGGGCGGCAACCTCGGTGCCATCGACCCGGCGAACGTCGAGGCGCTCGTCGAGATGCTCGACACGTACTCGCTGCTCGAGAACGAGCTCAGTCCCGAAGAAGCGCTCGGCTACTTCGACACCGCGTACGTCGACGCGATCTACGCCGACGGGCGCCTCGTGTGGCCCGCGCCGTGACCGGAATGCACTCGCGGATGCCGCTCGCTGCGGCATCCGCCCCCACCGCAATGAGAGGGAACGGATGATGCAGCACAAGGACTACGGCGTCTTCCTGCCGAACGCGGCAGGCGGATGGATGATCTCGTCGACCGCGCCCTACCCGCCGGCGAGTTACGACTACAACAAGCAGGTCGCACAGCTCGCCGAGGGCATCGGGCTCGACTTCATCATGGCCATGGCGAAGTGGCGCGGCTTCGGCGGCGCCACCGACCACTGGGGCGAGACGCTCGAGTCGATGACCATGATGGCGGGCCTCGCCGAGGCCACCGAGCGCGTGAAGATCTGGGCGACGGTGCACGCGAACATGCAGAACCCCGCGTTCGCGGCGAAGGTGTTCACGACGCTGCAGCAGATCAGCGACGGCCGCGCGGGCATGAACATCGTGAACGGGGCGTATGCCGACGAGTTCATCCAGATGGGCATCTGGGATGCCGAGATGAGCCACGCCGCCCGCTACCGCATGACCGAGGAGTGGACGCAAGCCGTGCTGCGGCTGTGGTCGGAGCCGTCGGTGACCATGAACGGCGAGTTCTTCACGCTCACCGACTGCGAGTCGCGGCCACACCCCGACCCGCGCCCGACGATCATCAGCGCCGGCCGGTCGGAGCCGGGCCGCGCGTTCCAGGCGAAGTACGCCGACGGCGCGTTCCTCGGCGCCGAGACGCTCGACGAGATGCGCGACCTCTCTCGCGACGTGCACGAGCGCGCCGCCTCCGAGGGCCGCGAGGTGCGCACGTATTCGATGCTCACGATCGTGCAGGGCGAGACGGATGCCGCAGCCGAAGCGCTCGCGATCCGCTACGGCGAGGGCATCGACCGCGAGGCGCTCGGCAACATGCGCCGCTCCTGGGGCTGGGATCCCGCGCGAGCCCTCTCATGGGCTCAAGGCGCGAAGGGCGAGGAGGCGTTCCAGACGCCCTACGTCACGGGCTCGGCCGACACGGTCACCGAGCGCGTGCTCTCGATCCTCGAGACTGCGGAGCTCGATGGGCTCATGCTGATCTTCCCCGACTACCTCGAGGGGCTGCAGTCGTTCGGTGAGAGCGTGTTGCCGGCACTTCGGGCCGTGGAACTCGCGGACTCGACGGAGCTGGCGGACTCGACCGAGCTCGTCACATGACCGGCCTGCGCGAACGTCAGCTCGGCGGGCTCTCGGCCGACGGCGCCGCCCTGCTCGTAGTCGACGTGCAGCGGTCGTTCGGCGACCCGGCGATGCTCGAACCGTACGGGCTCGCGCCCGACGCGGCGGCCGCCGTCGCGGCTGCGGTCGAGCGCTGCGGCGAGCTCGTGCAGTCGGCGCGCGCGGCCGGC
>NZ_SDPN01000033.1 GCF_004134825.1 Agromyces albus | reverse complement strand
GGCCGGTGGCATGGCGGCACGATCCGGGGCGTCTGGGGCAGGTGCGAGTGCAGCAGCCGGGGCCGCTGGGACAGGTGTCGCGGCCGGTGCGGCCGTCGCGGGTGCCGCAGCGCAGGCCGGCCCCCGCGCCGGCAACGCGGTCGGGAGCATCAGCGACACACACGTCGACGCCGCTGGCGACAGCGGGGCATCCGCTCCCTCGACCGCGCCACCACCGGTTCTCGGATCCACGCGGCATCCGACCCCTTCGCCGTGGCCGGATGCCGCGTCGGGAGCGGTTGCTCGCGCACGAAAGGATGTTTGACCATGGACACCGACACAACGCGGCCCGGATACACGCTCGCCCCGGTTCAGTTCTCGAGGCTCACCCGACGAGGGGTCCTGCTCGGTCTCTCGCTCCCCCAGCTCGTCGCGCTCTCGATCGGTGTGCTCACCATCGTCAGCGCGCTCTACACAACGGGCGCGTCCGGGATCGCGTGGACGTCCCCGATCTGGGGCACGGCCGCACTCGTCGCGGCCATCCCGATCGGCGGACGCAAGATCGTCGAATGGGTGCCGATCACCGGCCGCTGGCTGTTGCGCACCGCCCTCGGACAGCTCACCTATCGGCGCCGCATCATCCGCCCGCGCCCCGCCGGCACCCTCGCCCTGCCCGGCGACGCCGCGCCGCTGCGAGAATGGCACGACCCGGAGTCCGGTGCGGTGATGATTCACGACCCGCACGCCCAGACCCTCACCGCGATCGTTGCGGTCTCGCACCCCGCGTTCGCGCTTCTCGACCCCGGCGAACAACACCGGCGCGTCACTGGCTGGGGTCGAGTACTCGCGGGCGCCTGCCGCTCCGGGCGCATCGCGCGCCTTCAGGTCACCGAACGCACTCTCCCCGACTCCGGCAGCGGGCTCGCGGAATGGTGGGAACGGCACGGCATCCACGACGACAGCTGGGCCGCGTCGACCTACCGCGAGCTCATCGAGCGCGCAGGGCCGGCCGGCGAGCGGCACGCGACTACCATCAGCCTCGCCCTCGATCTGCGGGCCGCCGCTCGCCAGATCCGCACATCGGGCGGCGGCATGCGCGGTGCCGCAACCGTGCTCCGCCAGGAGATGACAGCGCTCACCGGAGCGCTCCGGGCTGCCGACCTCGTCGTCGACGGATGGCTCACCGCGGACCAACTCGCGAGCGTCCTCCGCACCGCATACGACCCCGATGTCGGCGTCGAACTCGAACGGCATCGCGTGATCGGGCGCGACCTCGCAACCGCTGGGCCGGTCGCCGTCGCCGAGTCGTGGGACCGGCTTCGCTCCGACAGCGCATTCCATGCCGTGCTTTGGATCAGCGAATGGCCCAGATCGCAAGTGTTCCCCGGCTTCCTCTCACCGGTGGTCTTCACGAATGGGGTGCTCCGGACAGTGTCGCTGTACTACCTGCCGGTTCGGGCCGATCAGGCCGCGCGCGACATACGCAAGAAGAAGACCGAGCTCATCAGCGACGCCCACCAACGCCGCCGCATCGGGCAGATCGAGGACGCCACCGCCACCGCCGAGTACGACGACGTGCTGCAGCAGGAAGCCGATCTGACGGCCGGCCATGGAGTGCTGCGGACGACCGGGCTCGTGTGCGTTACCGCGCCGACCATCGACGACTTGGATGCCGCAGTCGCGGCGATCGAGCAAGCGGCTATTCAGGCGTCGTGCGAGGTCAGGCGACTCGTCGGACAGCAGGCGCAGGCGTTCACTGCGGCGGCACTGCCGCTCTGTCGGAGCGTGTAGTCGGCGAGAACGTCCGACCGTTATATGGCCGCAGACCCGAGATTGCGTGTCGCGCGGCCCAGGCCTACCATCGAACATAGTTTCGAATCTCTGAGGAGGCCCCATGCTCAGAACCCACGGTGAGCCCGTCACCGTTTGGCTGGACGGCACTGACCTTCCGGCGCGACTCGTCCATCACGGTACGCGCTACCGAGTCATCGACCAGCCGACCTCGCTCCCGCGAAATCCCGAATGGCCCAGCGGTATCTCTCACCCACCGGCAGACGTGATCCTGGCACCTGGGTGGCGGGTCACCGGACGGACCGACGCCGGCACGGTTCTTGTCTTCGACTTGCGCCACGCGCCGAACGGCTGGACCGTCGAAGCGACCTACGCCTGACGTGGGCGGCAACCGCAGGTACCCCGACGCTGCTGACCAACGCGCCGACGAGATCCGCCTCGAGCAGGAAAAGCTCGGGAATCCGGTCAGCCTGACGACTGCAGAAGTTCGACACACCGGCGCCCGCGCCGAGGCCCCCGAACCGGTGCCCGTTATCGCATCCGTCCGGTATCGGGTCGTCTACGAGGAACCACGAAGGGTGGAAGGCGAGGCTGTGGCCTGGACCCGTGGCGCCGTGCTCGTGAAGTACCCAGACCCGATGACGCGGCAGGATCGGCTCGTCTGGGTATACGCCAATGCCGTGACGCGACGGACCTAGTTCTGGTGGTCCTCCGAGCTTGGTTCTGCCTCTCCGACATCTCCCGGGCGGGACGGATACCTGGCAGCGTCCCGTATTCGTGACCGTAGATATTCGACCTCACGCGCTAATGCGGCGCGTCCGAGGGTTCGGTCTGCGTTGTGTCGGTGCGTGCGACAGTGCGGAGGAAGGCGGTGATCTGTGCTTCGAGGTTCGCTTGGGTGATCTGATGGGGGTTGATGGCGCAGCCGACGGTAAGTCCGTCGACGTAGATGGAGAGCATGTTTGCCAGCGTTTCGGCGGAAAGCGCAGTACGGATGGCGCCGGAGTCGATGGCGAAGCCGACGGCGTCGAGGACTCTGGCCTCGTAGGCGGCGTGGTCCGATGCCAATGATGCGGCGAGGTCTGGTCGATCGGCCAGGCGGCCGAGCAGGCCGAGGAAGATGCGGTAGTCGAGCGAGCTCGCTTCGTCGATCGGGAGCGCGCGCACGAGGAGCGCGACGAGCCGGCCCACCGGGTCTCCGTCGCGGTTCCGAACCATGGCGTGCTCTCGCTGTAGGGCAAGCCGATATGCGTAGAGCAGCAGTTCGTCTCGGTCAGAGAAGTAGTGAGCGATGACCCCGCGAGTCCAGCCGGCTTGGGCCGCGACGCTCCGTACGGATACGCCCTCGATGCCGTCGCGTGCGAGGACTTCGAGCAGTGCTGTGCCGAGCTCCTTTCGTCTCTCCTCATAGTCCACGATCTTGGGCACCCGGGGTCACAGTTCCTCTCGTCGCGCGTCGATCGACGCATTTGCTCGTGTGTCGCCGATGTAAATCGCTCGTTACAACTCTTGTCTAGCGCCTCCTAACCATGCTTTAGTATGACACTGTCATATTTCAAGGAGGAAGATGATGGTTGCAAACGAGTCGTTCACTGTCGATGAGCTGGTGCAGACGCCCTGGCTTCCGTGGGAACGGGTGGCACCCGAGACTAACGTCGTGCGCTCCGCGCGCGGGGTAGAGGTGCTCGGCTATGACGTGAGCTCGGCGCTTCTGCGGAACACTGACTTCAGCACTGGCCTTCTCGAGCTCTTCGATCACTCGGGCGTGGACGACGCGACCTTCCGCGATCTCGTGGAGAGCAGCGTGAACTACGCCGAGGGGGCCGCCCATACGCGATTGCGCGCAGCGATCGGCTCGTTCTTCACCCCCGCGCGGGTGGCCGCGATGCGTGCCGACGTGCGAGCTGACATCGAGGCGGCGCTGGACGATATCGGCGACGCGGCAGAGGTCGAGCTGGTCGGTCAACTGATTCGCGACGTGCCGGCGGGGGTGTTTGCTCGTCTGCTGGGCGTGGACCCCATCGCGCACGGCGATTTCATCAGCCGGATCTCGGAGGAGTCCGTTCGGGTGTTCGAGATGGACCCGACGCTCGGTGAGCATGTCACTCTTGCGTGGACCGAGCTGACGAACTGGGTCGACGATCTGATCGCCATTCACACGCCCGGCACTCCGGACAGCAACGTGATCGACCATCTGCTGGCTCAACAGGCCGCGGGAAACGTCACCGCGAACGACATCCGCTCGGCTCTTGTCACGCTGTTGGCTGCGAGTACTGACACGACGCAGATCCTTGCTGCGCTGATGTTCTGGTCGTTCGCGGCGAATCCCGACCAGTGGCAGCGGCTGCGGGAACACCCCGAGCTGGCGTCGTCTGCGGTGACCGAATCCGCTCGGTACCGTCCGGGGGACGCATGGATTTTCAGGGTCGCGACCGTTGACACCCACATCGACAATGTCCCGGTGCACGCCGGCGACCACGTTTTCGCCCTGATCGGCGCGGCGCACCGGGACCAGCGTGTCTTCACCAGCCCTGACCAGTTCGACATCGGCCGTTCGGAGCGGATGCCGCTGAACTGGGGGGTCGGCCGTCACTTCTGCATGGGCCGCATGTTCGCCGTCATGGAACTGGAGGAACTGCTCCTCGCAACCTCCCAGCGTTGGGAACGCATCGAACACCAAGACCCGGCGGCGGCCGCCGCCGCCCCCTACCTGTCTGTGCAGCAGCAGTTGCCGCTGCGAGTGCACCGCGCCGCGGCATCCGTGCCCGCCTGAAAGACCCGAAGGAACACCTCATGCCTACACTCAACCCCGACACGCACGCCTGCATCGGCGCCGGCATCTGCACCAACACCGCGCCCAGCGTGTTCGAGCTGAACGACAACGGGCTGGTGCGCCTTCGAACCGTCGACGTGGATCCCGCCGACGTGGAAGCCGTGGACGCCGCGATCGCGATCTGCCCGGCACAAGCGCTGGCCTGGGCGCAAGGCTAGCCATGAACGGGACAGTCATCGTCGGAGCAGGAGCCGCAGGCCTCAGCTGCGCCAAGCATCTTCGGCAGCTGGACGAAGCACGCACGATCACGGTGCTGGACAAGGATCCGGACGTTCCCTACGAGCGGCCCCCGCTGTCCAAAGCGCTGAGTGGTGCCGGGCCAGTTAGCGGCGGCGCGGACGAGCTAATCAAGGCCGGCATCGACGTGGTCCTCGGTGCCGCGCTCAGTCTGAACACCGCCGCCCGGGTGCTGCACACCAGTGGTGGTGACATCGCATACGACGAGCTGGTGCTCGCTCCGGGATCACGTCCGCACCGCCCCGAATGGGTTTCCGACGAGGTCCACGCACTGCACTCGTTGGACGACAGCCGTCGCCTGCGGCAGGCCGTGAGCGCAGCTGGCTCGGCTGTCGTCATCGGCGGCGGTTTCGTCGGCGCAGAATTGGCCGCGTCACTGGTGAGCGCTAAAGTGCCGACCACGTTTGTGTTCCGCGAAGACGCCCTGTTTCGAAACCGTCTGGGAGAGGCCGCGTCGGACTTCCTCACGCGCCTGCACGCCGAGGCCGGCGTGAAACTCATCCACGGCGCGACGGTCGCCGACGTGCAGCCCCGCCAGCCCGCCCTTGTTCACCTCACGGACGGAACGACGTTGTACGCCGATCTCGTCGTGGCGGGAATCGGCTCTCACCCCGACACGGGGTGGCTTGGCGACACCGAGCTCCTCGCCGACGACGACACTATCCGCACCGACGCTTGCCTGAGCACGTCCGCTCCCGGTGTGAACGCTGCCGGTGACAGCGTCAGCTGGATCGGATTCGACGGATCCTTGATGCGATCCGCACACTGGACCACGGCCCGGTCCCACGGACGTCATATCGCGTTCGACCTCGTCGCGGGCACGCACACCCCGTTCCTGGAGCCGCCGTACTTCTGGTCGATGCAGCACGGCAGCTTGCTGCAAGGCATTGGGCACGTCGACCCGCAGGTGTCCGACATCGACGTCGTTCCCGGCACCGGGCCGAAGCCCGGCCTGCTCGCCCGCTACCTCATCGGCGGCGAACTCGTCGGCGCCGTCGCCATCAATCACCCGCAAGGCTTCATGGCCGCCCGGGCCCACGTGGAACAGCGCGCTGCGTCCACTCCTGTCCGCTAACAATCACCACCGAACCAGATTGTCGAGCCCGTCATGACTCAAGAAGACTCACCCGCTCCCGTCGTCACGCTCAAGTCCGGGGTGCTGACCGCTGGCGGGATCGCCCTCATCGTGGTCGCTGCCGCCGCCCCGCTCAGCCTCATCGCCGGATACGGGCCCATCGGGTTCCTCGTCGGTGGCATCGGCGCCCCGGCCGGATTCCTGGTCGCGGGGGTCGTGCTCGCCATGTTCGTCGTCGGCATCCTCGCGATGACTCGCTTCGTCGCCAAACCCGGCACGTTTTACGCCTACATCGGCGAAGGCCTCGGCCCGGCCGCCGGAACCGCCGCGGCTTCGCTGGCGATCACTGCCTACCTCACCATCAATATCGGCGGGATGGGGATCGTCAGCGCCACCACACAGAACCTCATCCTGGTCGCCACCGGCGTCGATATTCCCTGGTGGGTGCTCGGCCTGATCATCACCGCGCTGATCTGGTACGTCTGCCGTCGTGGCATCGACGTGGGCGTGAAAGTGCTGGTGCTGCTCCTGGTGGCGGAGGTGGGCATTCTGGTCGTGATCGCCATCGCCGTCCTGGCTCGCACCGCCCCGGCATATCTCAGCTTCGCGTCATTCGAGCCCGCCAACGTGTTCACTCCCGGGATGGCCGCCGCAGCACTGGTGTGGTTCGGCGCGTACTTCGGCATCGAATCGACCACCATCTACCGGGCGGAAGCGAAGAACCCGACCCGGACCATCCCGCGGGCCACGATCATCTCGCTGGTGTTCCTCGCTGTGTTCTACTGCTTCGTTGCGTGGGCTATCGCCCAGGCGTTCACCGTCCCAGACCTGGCCGCAGCGATCGGCGAGAACCCGACCGCGCTGATCTACATCATCGGTGACTACTACCTCGGCCCGTGGGCCGGCCTGACCGCACAAGCCCTGCTCGTGACCAGCTCAATTGCCTCCGGGATCGCGTACTTCAACGCCGTCAGCCGCTACGGACACTCCATGGGCTCCGACGGCATCCTTCCAAAGCCGGCGATGCGCGTGCACCCGAAGTTCCGCTCCCCGTCTTTCGGCAACGTGCAGGGCATCATCACGGCCGCGTTCGTGCTGTTCTTCGGGGTGCTCGGACTGGACCCGTACCTGCAGCTGACCGTCTGGCTCTCCAGCCCGGGAGCACTCGGACTCATCTCACTGATGGCACTGGCATCCATCGCCGCTGCTGTGTTCTTCGCCCGTCCCCGCGCGGGTATCACCACGGCACGACGCGTCCTGTTCAGCGTCCTCGCGGCAGTCGCGGCGGTGCTCCTGGCCGCGGTGGTGACAATGATGATCCTGAACATCGAGTTACTCACCGGGACCGGAGGCATCCTGAACACCGTCGTCGTGCTCACGCCCGCTGTCGTGTTTCTCGCCGCGTTCATCGGCAGCGCGGTCCGGCGCCGGACGCGCGGATCCACCGCCCCTGACACCATAGCTCGGCAGGTCGAGCCCGTGGAAGGAGCCTGAGCCGCATGGCCGCGTCGCGCGTCGATATCGTCTTCACCGGCTCCTACTGGACGGCAGGTCTTCCTGTACCGGTGACCGGCGCGGTCGCAGTCACCGGGGACGTCATCACTGCTGTCGAACACGCACCCGCCGCCATCGAGGAGCTCACCACTTCTGCCCGCGACGTGATCGATAGTGGCGACGGCCTTCTTCTACCTGGCTTCCAGGATGCACACGTGCACCCGGTCATGGCGGGCGTCCACATGCAGGAGTGCACACTGCATGCCCTAGACACCGCGGAGCAGTTCGTCGACGAAATCGCCCGGTACGCTCGCACGCACCCCGACCGGGAGTGGGTGACAGGGGCGGGATGGACCTTCGCTGCCTTCCCCGACGGCGGCCCCCGCAAAGAGCTACTGGATGCCATCTGCGGCGACCACCCCGCTGCGCTGGTCGTACGGGATGAGCATGCCGCATGGGTCAACACCGCAGCCCTTGACCGCGCCGGCATCACCTCCGCCACCCCCGATCCGGTCGGGGGACGCATCGAGCGCGACCCGTCCGGGGCCCCCAGCGGAGTACTGCACGAAGCCGCGATGGCACTCCTCGACGGCGTGAAACCCACACCGTCGCCTGCTGATCTCGATACCGCGCTGATCGCCGCACAGCGCACACTGCTCGCCCACGGCGTCACGGCCTGGCAGGACGCACTGGTCGGGAACTTCGGCGACATCGCCGACGTCTACGACGCGTACCAGCGCGCCGCGGCCGAGGGCCATCTCACAGCTCGGGTGAACGGTGCCCTGTTCTACGAACCCGCGCTCGGTGTCGATCAGATCGCCGGGATGGCCGCGCGAAGAGACGCGGCAACCGGGAAGTTCACCGCTCACACGGTGAAAATCATGCAAGACGGCATCCCAGAGAACCACACGGCCGCCATGCACGCGCCGTACCTGGACGTGACCGGACTCCCCACCGAAATCACCGGCGGTTCCCTCATCTCACCGGACCTTCTCAACGAGGTCGTTCACGCGCTGCAGTCGGCCGGCTTCGACATGCACTTCCACACCATGGGCGACCGCGCCCTCACCGAGGTGCTCGACGCGCTCGAGAAGACGTCGCGGCCGGATCAGTTCCGCCACCAGATCGCGCACCTCCAGTCCGTGCGCCCAGCTGACATTGCCCGGTTCGCGCCGCTGAACGTCACCGCGAACATCCAAGCGCTCTGGGCCGCGCACGGACAGCAGATGGACCACCTGTGCATCCCGCTGATCGGCGCGGAACGCGCGGATCAGCAATTCCCGTTCGCCGACCTCGTGCGGGCGCACGCGCGCCTCGCCGCCGGCAGCGACTGGCCCGTCAGCGACCCCTCACCGATCAACGCCATCCACGTCGCGGTCAACCGCGTCGCGCCCGGATCCGGGCCTGACGCGCCGGTATTCATCGAACGACAGAAGCTGTCGCTCGCCCAAGCGCTGACCGCTTACACCGCTGGTGGGGCGTACGTGAACCGGCTGGACCGCACCGGCACGATCGCCCCCGGAATGCTCGCCGACCTCACTATCCTTGACCGCGACCCGTTCGCCACGGCACCGCTCGATCTCCACACGATTGCCCCCGTGAGTACCTTCGTTGGCGGGAAGCGAGTGTGGGCCGCAGACGAACACCCATCCGCGGCATGACTAGACCATCCACCGGAGCTGCAATTGTCGCGGCGGCAGAGCAACTGTTCATAAACGCGGTCATGCAGCGCCCCTCGAGTAGCAAGCTACTGAACCACGAAGGAGAACGCCATGAGCTGGCGGATGCCAAGCGAAACCCACCCGCACGATCGCACGTGGATCGCGTTTCCGCGCGAGGGTCTGACGCTGGGCGAGACCGCCGCCGAACGCGAAGAGGGGTACGTGACCTGGACGGCGGTCGCCGCCGCCGTAGCCCGGTTCGAGCCGGTAACCATGGTTGTGGACCCCAGCGAGGTCGAGCGCGCCCGACGCTCGCTCCCGGGCGATGTAACCCTGTTAGAGGCCCCCGTCGACGAGTTCTGGATGCGCGATCACGGACCGACGTTCGTCGTCGATGACGCGCGTCCGGGCGTGCTCGGCGCAGTCGACTGGATCTTTAACGGCTGGGGGGCTCCTGACTGGGCCCGGTGGCAGGACTCGGCGGCGCATGCCCGCCTCATCGCGGAGCATGTTGGTGCCGAACTGGTGTCGTCGGTGCTGGTGAACGAGGGCGGCGGCATTCACGTCGATGGCGAGGGCACCGTCCTACTCACCGAGTCTGTGCAACTCGACCCGCGGCGCAACCCATTCGCCGACCGGACCCGCGTTGAGGCGGAGATGTCACGCACCCTGGGCGCGACGCGCGCGGTGTGGTTGAGCCGCGGCCTGACTCGAGACTACGACGACATGGGTACAAACGGACACGTCGACATCGTCGCGGCGATCCCTTCACCCGGCCGAGTCCTGCTCCACGACCAACGCGACGCCTCGCACCCCGACCACGCCGTCACAGCGCAGCTGCGCGCAGAGCTGGCGGCACAAACAGATGCCGCCGGGCGCACGTTCGAGATCATCGACCTTCCCGCGCCGGCGACGCTCACCGACGCCCACGGCCCGGTCGACTGGAGCTACGTCAACCACCTCGTCGTCAACGGCGGCGTCATCGCGTGCGGCTTCGGCGAGGCGCGGGCGGACGCTACGGCGCGTCGAATCCTCGCTGAGGCGTACCCGGAACGTGAGGTCGTGACCGTCGACGCCCGACCGCTGTTCTCTCGCGGCGGCGGCATCCACTGCATCACGCAGCAGCAGCCGACGGTGGTCCCGTGATCGACGTCACCGAAGCGACGATCGCCGACCTGCGTTCAGCGCTGGAAGCCGGCACGACGACGGCCGTGGAACTCGTCGACACCTACCTCGCACGCATCGCCGCATACGACGCACCCGACACTCCGACCGCTCTGAACGCGGTGATCGTGCACAATCCGGCCGCGCGCGATGAAGCCGCCGCGTCCGACGGGCGGCGCATGCGAGGAGAGACACTGGGGCCGCTCGACGGCATCCCGTACACCGCGAAGGACAGCTACCTCGTGCGCGGTCTCACCGCCGCCGCCGGGTCTCCCGCGTTCGCGGACCTCGTCGCCCAGCGGGACGCGTTCACGATCGAGCGGCTGCGGGATGCCGGAGCGATCTGTCTAGGCCTGACGAACATGCCCCCGATGGCCAACGGCGGCATGCAGCGCGGCCTATACGGACGCGCCGAGAGTCCGTACAACGCCGACTATCTGACCGCCCCGTTTGCATCGGGCTCCTCGAACGGCTCGGGCACCGCCACGACCGCGAGCTTCGCCGCGTTCGGGCTCGCCGAGGAGACGTGGTCGAGCGGCCGCGGACCGGCGTCGAACAACGCGCTCTGCGCGTACACGCCCTCGCGCGGGGTCATCTCGGTCCGCGGCAACTGGCCACTTGTGCCGACCATGGACGTCGTCGTGCCGCACACCCGCACCATGGCGGACCTGCTCGAGGTGCTCGACGTCATCGTCGCCGACGACCCTGACAGCCGCGGCGACTTCTGGCGAGTGCAGCCCTGGGTGGTGATACCGGCAGCATCCGCTGTGCGACCGGCGTCGTACCCGGCGCTTGCACGCGGGGCGTCCCTCGACGGCACCCGCATCGGCATTCCTCGGATGTACATCGGTGCCGATCCGGATGCCGGGACCGGGACCGGCATCGGCGGCCCCACCGGGGAGCGCATCGAGACGCGCGCATCGATCCTCGAGCTGTGGCGCACGGCTCGCGCTGACCTCGAGGCCGCCGGCGCGACCGTCGTAGAGATCGACTTTCCGGTGATCACGAACTATGAGGGAGACCGCGCGGGTGCGCCGACCATCGCGACGCGCGGGTACGTCTCACTGGCATACCTGCGGCGTGAGATCGTCGACCTCTCCGCATGGGCATGGGAGGACTTCCTCGCCGCCAACGGTGATCCCGCCCTCGCCTCGCTCGCCGCAGTCGACGGCGAGCGAATCTTCCCCGCCCCGTCTGGCGCGCTACCCGACCGCTACACCGGCTTCGACGACGACATCGCCGAATACCCCGACTGGGTCCGGCGGCATCGAGATGCCACGCTCGACGACATGCCTGAACTCGCCGAGGGTCTGCAGGGTCTCGAACGCACGCGACGTGTCGACCTCGAGGAGTGGATGGACGCACTCTGCCTCGCTGCGGTCGTCTTCCCCGCAGTGGCCGACGTCGGCCCGGCCGACATGGACGTGAACCCGGACTCGGCGTCCCTCGGCTGGCGCAACGGCACGTGGATCGCTAACGGCAACCTCGCGATCCGCCACCTCGGCATCCCGACCGTGACCGTGCCACTGGGAACGATGGCCGACACTCGGATGCCGGTGGGCCTCACCATCGCCGGCCGCTCCTACGATGACGCCGCGCTCCTGCGGCTCGCCTGCGCGTTCGAAGCTCTGCGCCCCCGTCGCATAGCGCCGCCGCGCACCCTACCCACCGACCATCCCGAAGGAGTGCGGCGTCACCGCCGAAGCAGCGCGGTCGCCCCAGCCCCTAGACCAGGTCGACGGCACCCGGCGCGTGATTGAGATTGCGGCGACCACGGGTCGACGACGAATGCCTCGGTGGAGGCCGAGTCGATCTTCCTGCATCGATGTGGATCACTCAGCCGACCGCACCAGCGCGGCTCCACGGTGACGCGGCTCGTGCACCTTTAGGACGAAGCATCCTGATTGGAGCTCGTCATGACCACCTTTGTACAACACGTGCCCGACTCCCGGTGGATCAGTGTTGTATTCCTCCAGGGCGAGGAGGCCGACGCCATACTCGAGATGATCGACCGCGCCGGGCTGAGAGCGGCGATCGAGTACCTGCAGCGGTGGGACTTCGGTGACGAGACGACCGAAGCTGCGCTCGAGAACGGGTACGTGTATGACGCGATACCAGCCGGCAGCACCGACCGCACGATCCACGATGACGGTGGGCGATACGCGCTGACATACAGTGCGCAATTCGGCTACGTTTCGCTGCTGCGCAGCTACGAGCCCGACCTCGAACCAACACTCGCCGTCGCGCTCGAGCGGCCTGCGACGGCGGGCGAGCGGGCGATGGCCGAGCACCCCGACCAGTGGTTCTCTGCACACGATCTCCGCGCAGATCTCGCCACGCATTCCGTGACGCGATGAGCGACGCTGACACGCAGGAGCGCCTGCACACCGCGGCGCTGGTCGAACCGCATCACGAGCGCGGCAGCGATCGTCGCGCGCGGAAGCGTTCGGCAGGGCAGATCGAGGCCGCCGCCCGCAAGGCGAGGTCGCGCGAGCAACGCGCTCGATGGCTTGCCGAGCGGGCAGAGGCGCGCTCGGCGGCCTATCTCCCCGCGGGTGGCGAGGCCGGTTCCAGCCAGCTTCGGATGCCCGGCCGGCTCAAGCTGCCCAAGCACCAGGACACGTCCGCGGTACTCGCTGGGCACTACCCGTTCCTCGCCGAGGCCGGCCTCGGATCGGCCGGGGTGTTCGTCGGGCAGGACCTGTACTCCGGCGGCTCGTTCGTCTACGACCCGTGGGTGCTGTACCAGCACGGCATGATCACCGCGCCGAACATCGTGCTCGCCGGCATCGTCGGGTCCGGCAAGTCGTCGCTCGCGAAGTCGCTCTACACGCGGTCGCTGCCGTTCGGGCGGCGGGTGTACGTGCCCGGGGACCCGAAGGGCGAGCACACCCCGGTCGCCGAAGCCGTGGGCGGGAAGGCGATCATCCTCGGCCATGGGCTCCGGAACCGACTGAACCCGCTCGATGAAGGCCATCGCGCCGCATCCGCATCGGATGCCGAATGGGCCGCGCAGCTCGCGGCACGCCGGCGTGAGCTGATCGGCGCCCTTGCCGAAACGGTCCTCGACCGCATCCTGACACCGCTCGAGCACACCGCGATCGACCTCGCCCTCGCTGACGCAGTTCGAAGCGCCGAGGTCCCGATCCTGCCGATGGTCGTCGACCGCATCCTGGCACCGAATTCCGAAGACGACCCCGACCGGCGGCTCGCCGAAGACGGCCGGCTCGTCGGGCACGCACTCAGGCGGCTCGTGGCCGGCGATCTCGCCGGACTCTTCGACGGGCCATCCACCGTGCGATTCGATCCATCGCTGCCGATGGTGTCGCTCGACCTGTCCCGTGTCGCGGAGAACTCGACCCTGATCTCGGTGCTGATGACCTGCTCGTCGGCGTGGATGGAGTCCGCGCTCGCCGACCCCGCCGGCGGGCAGCGTTGGGTGATCTACGACGAAGCGTGGCGGCTGATGGCCTACCCGGCACTGCTGCGCCGCATGGACGCGCAGTGGCGGCTCGCCAGACACTTCGGGATCGCGAACATGCTCGTGTTCCACAAGCTGAGCGACCTCGACAACGTCGGCGATTCCGGGTCCGCGATGCGTGCGCTCGCGTCATCCCTGCTCGCGAACGCTGAAACCCGGATTGTGTACCGGCAGGAGCCCGACCAGCTCGGTTCCACCGCGACCGCGCTCGGGCTCTCCGGCACCGAACAGAAGCTGCTGCCGGCGCTCGGGCTCGGGCAGGGGCTGTGGCGGGTCAAAGACCGCAGCTTCGTCGTGCAGCACCAGTTGCACCCCGACGAGCTCGCCGCATTCGACACGACGGCGCGGATGACCGGCACGCCGTAGCGGAAGGTGCCGGCTGTGCACTTTCCAAGCAAATCGAGGAGGCATTCGATGACCGATAGCGGGGACCGGCAGCGCGACGCGAGGATGACGCTCGCGGCGCTATCCGAGCCGAGCGACATTATCACCGGGACCCTCGTCGCACGGCTCGGTGCCGCGGAGACGGTCGAACTCATCACGAGCGGAGATCGGCTACCGAACGGCGTTGACCCTGCGGAGGGCGAACTCTGGCGGCGACGCCTCGCGCCGAGGATCAACCCGGGTCAAGTCGACCGGATCCGCGCGGACATGGAGCGGCATGACCTGCGGCTGCTGACTCCGGAAGACGTCGACTGGCCCGGCGAACTGCAGCAGCTCGGCGCGAGCGCCCCGCTCGCGCTCTGGCTCAAGGGCAACGGCCACCGGCTCGCGTCACCGCTCTCGAGCAGGGTAGCGATCGTCGGATCTCGCGCCGCAACCGGGTACGGCGAGCACATCACCAGAGAACTGGCATCCGATCTCGCGTCCCAGCACCGACTGATCTGTTCGGGGGGCGCGTACGGCATCGATGGGGCCGCCCACCGTGCCGCCACCAGCTCGCAGCCAGGTTCGACGATCGCGGTCCTCGCGAGCGGTCTCGACCGTCTTTACCCGGCCGGCAATGAACAGCTGTTCGAACGGATCGTCGAGACCGGCGGCCTGGTCGTGAGCGAGCTCCCGCCAGGTGCATCCCCCACCCGTTGGCGTTTCCAGCAACGCAACCGAATCCTGGCTGCACTTGCCGGGGCGACGGTCGTCGTCGAGGCCGGTCACCGATCGGGGTCGCTTAACATCGCCGGACAGGCACACTCGCTCGGCCGACCGGTCGGCGCTGTCCCCGGCCCTGTAACTAGCCCGGCGAGCGCCGGCTGTCACCGACTCATCCAGGAGGGAGTCGCTAGCCTCGTCACCGACGCGCAGGACATCTCCGACCTGCTCGACTCCACCGCCGGCTTCTCCGGCGACCGCACCTTCGCCTACTCGACCACCAGACACTTCACGCACAGCCGCGCCGACCTGGTGCTCTGAACAGTCTCGGCTATGCGTGATGCGGTGGGATCGATGAGCACGACACGAGCGCAAGGCACCATCGGCGATGAGCTCGCCAACCTCGGCATCGCCCTCCTGATCGGCGCAGTGATTCTCGCGATGCTGCTCCGCGCCGCTGGCGCGGCCGCCGCGTGGGCGACCGGCACCTCCCAGCCTGCCGGCGGACCGGAAGCGGGGCTCGCGGTGCTCCTGAACCCGGGCGATCCATCCGCCGCGCTCGACGCACCTGGCCTTCATCCGGTCGCGTTTTGGATCACAGCGGCGATCTTGATCGGCGCAGCCGCCGTGGCGGTCGTCTGGGTGTGGCGGATGCTCCGCGACACCAGTCGCACCACGAAGACGGACCCGCGCCACATCGCTGGGATCGCCACCCGCTCCGATGTCACGCGGGCGGCATCCCGCACAGCACTGATGAAACGCGCCGCCCACCTGCGCCCCTCCACGACGGATGCCCGCCCGACCGATGTCGGCTATCTCCTCGGCCGCTCCCGCGGTATCAGCGTTTGGGCCAGCGTCGAAGACTCGATGCTGGTCATCGGCCCGCCGCGCTCGGGCAAGGGCGCGCATATCGTGATCAACGCCATCCTCGACGCGCCCGGCCCAGTCGTCACCACGTCGACACGACCCGACAACCTGACCGCCACACTGCGCGCCCGCCAGCGGATTGGCCCCGTTGCTGTCTTCGACCCCCAGCAGCTCGCCGCCGGCGTGCCCGCGGGTCTTCGCTGGTCACCCATCCGCGGTTGCGAGGATCCGCTGACTGCGATGATCCGCGCCACCGGCCTCGCCGCCGGCACCGGGCTTACCTCCGGCGGTGTCGACGGTGGTGGATTCTGGGAAGCCAAGACCCGCAGCGCTCTCCAGTCGCTCCTGCACGCCGCAGCGCTCGATCGCCGTCCGCCATCCGAACTCTTCCGCTGGACCCTGGACCCGGCTGCCGCCCACGACGCCGTCTCCATCCTGCTCAGCACCCCAACCGCTGCCACGGGCTGGGGCGACTCCCTCCAGGCCATGCTCGAGGCCGACCCGCGAACGCGGGATTCCATCTGGCAGGGCGTCTCGCTCTCACTGGGAGCCCTCGCCGACCCGCGCGTACTGGACGCCGTCTCCCCGAGCGAGGGCGAAGGGTTCAATCCTGATGTGTTCCTGCGAGACAACGGCACCCTCTACTTGCTCGCGACCGGCGCCGGCTCGAACAACTCGGCCGCTCTCGTGTCAGCCTTCGTCGAAGACCTCGTCGAGACGGCCCGACGTATCGCCGCGCGCAGCGCCGGCGCGCGCCTCGACCCGCCGCTACTCCTCGCGCTCGATGAGATCGGCAATCTCGCGCCCCTCCCCTCGCTCCCCAACCTCATGGCCGAAGGCGGCGGCACCGGCATCACGACCATGCCCGTTCTCCAATCGCTCGCACAGGCACGCACGAAGTGGAGTGACAACGCAGCCAACGCCATATGGGACTCCTCCATCGTGAAGATCGTGCTCGGCGGAGCATCCAATTCGCGAGATCTCCAGGACCTCTCGTCCCTCATCGGCGACCGCGACGAAACGACTGACTCGACGACAATCGGCGATCGCGGTTCACGCTCGTCCCAGCGCTCGATCCGTCGCGTCGCCATCATGCCACCCGACACGATCCGCACCCTGCCCTTCGGCACCGGCCTGATCCTGCTCCGCGCCGCCTCGCCAGTCATCGCGCAGTTGCGTCTCTGGACCAGGCGAGCGGATGCCCCGGAGCTACGCCGGCATCGCGCAGAGATCGAAGCACGGCTGCGCGAACCGACGCGCGACGACGACTACGAAGCGCCCGTCACTCCAGGGGCGTAACAGCGTCGGCGGCACCACCGACGTGGAACCTGCGGCGCACCTCCCAGATGAGCGGATCGAACGATCCACAGATCTCTGGAGGACAGTCCCATGGCACTTCACACCCAGCAGTCACTCTCCGGCTTCATCGCCTCGGAGCCGCAGCAGTCGGTCACTGAGAACGGCGACACCCGCTTCTATGTCCGCGTCGGCCAGCCGCACTTCCGCCGCGAAGACGACGGTAGCTTCTCCGAGCTCGCGCCGACGTTCCACGACCTTGTCGCTTACCGCGCGACCGCCGATCGCGCACTCACACGGTTCGCGAAGGGCGACAGCTTCATTGCCGAAGGCTACGTCCGTACCTTCCAAGTCGAACGCGACGGCGCGATCATCGAACGGGAGGAGTTCGTCGCGAAGAAGATCGGCCACGACCTCGCCCGCACCAACTACGACGTCGAGCGCAACCGCCGATCGGGCGGCGGGATCGAACAGGATGCCCCAGGCCCGCGGCAAGTCGTCGCGCCGGCGCAGGTTCGAGACGACTCCACCGTGCTCGGGATTTGAGTGCCACGATGCCGGATGCCTCGAGCCGCTGGTGGGCCGCCACGCAGGATTCCCCGCTCGACGATGGCTCGCTTGATGACCTTGACGGGCCGCTGACCTCGGAACCGCCACATCCGATCAACTGGAACCTACTCACCGCCGAAGAAGCCGAGACGGAATGGGTGGAGCTCAACCGGTGGGTCAACTGGCTCCGACGGACCTATGGACTCCCGGCGTCTGTCATTCCGCCGTTCTGGCACCGCCACCCTGAACTCGTCTGGGAACTCTCCGCACTCCACTTGCACTGGCTCTGCGCCTACGACCCCGACCAACACGGCTCCGCACCATTCGGATGGCACCGCGACTTCGCCGACGCCCGCCAACGCCTCCACGACTGGGTCGCCACGTCGGGTACCCGGCTCGACCGCGACCGCCCGACACGGCAAACCGCCTGGCCAGGCGAGCCGCCCACCGACACCGTCGAGGACGTCGTGATCACCGACCGAGATGAGGACTTCGTACGATTCGTCATCGACGACGTTGCCAGTCGGCACGCAGCGGAAGCCGAGTTCCGTCGGTCCTGACATCCTGACATCGGAGCTGCTGCGACGTCGGAGATTGTCTGAGCTCCTTGTCATTGCCAGCGGGCTCTCGGTCGGCCATTCCCGCGGCGTGGACGCCGATGGCCGTTCATCTAGCTAACACGTCAGGCCGAAGGGTTCACGGCCTACCGATCGAGCAGAGCTGGGCTCGCCGCGTTCACCTCGCGCAGGACCCGCACCGGCCCGAGCAGTCCGTGATCATCGACCTCTGTCCGCTGCGTAAGACTCGGGTCCCCCGCGAGCATCCCCGCGACGTCGAGAACTCGGTCGTAGTAGCTCCGCGCAGGGAGACCGTTGTTGAGTGAACTTGCGACACAAACGGTGACCCAGTTCTCACCCTCGTGAACGTCATCGGTGATGTCCGCAACGGGGCGGGAGGTGTCGAATCCCGGCAGCTCGCCGCCGTTACGGTCATCGAGCCAAGTGCTCCTGCCGTGGATCCCAGACCGGCTGCAGGTCCCTTCTATCGGATGCCTCCATTGCATCCGTTCTGAATCGGGGGTCCGCGCTCCTCCACTGGGACAACGCGGCACCGACTCCGGGGCTTACGAGTTAATCACTGTCACCTGGAGACACCGGATCCGCCCGCGACAAAGACGGACTGCGCTGTGATGTACGTGGAATCATCGCCCAGAAGGAAAGACACGAGCGCTCCTACATCCTTCTCGCTGTCCCCGATTCGTCTGAGCGGAACAGCATCCACCACCGCTTTGAAGGCTTCCGGGTCACTCTTCTCCCAGAAGTCCGTCCCTTCCGTTCGAGCGAACGGAAGGACCACGTTGACCCGAATCTTATCGGCACCCCACTCGAGAGCCGCCACGCGGGACAGCCCGCGAATGGACTCCTTCGCCGCACCATAGGCGGCGAAGCCGGGTTCTCCGGCGGCACCCGCTCCAGACCCGAAATTGACTATCGAGCCCCCACCTGCCGCCACGAGGTGAGGGTGCGCCGCTTTCATGAGCAAGAATGTCGCACGAGGCCCTGTGCTGATCGCTAGATCGAAGTCGTCCGCTGTCTGCGAGGCGAAGGGGGATGGCGGTTTGATTGCCATCGCATTGTTGACCAGTCCGTGGAGACCTCCGAAATGTCGATGAGCGGCTTCTACGATCTCTTCAGCCGCAGCGGAGTTCCGTAGGTCGGCAACAACGCTGCGCACCTCCGCTCCTTGAGCCGCGAGCTCGTCGCGCAAGGTCGCGAGTTCATCGGCAAGTATGTCGGTGATAAGCAGTCGAGCACCATTGCGTGCAAGGGTACGGGCGATGCCTCGCCCGACTCCTCGTGCGGTTCCTGTGACAATCACGACCTTGTCTGCGAGAGATCCGGGGTGTGTGTACGACATCAGTTCCTTTCGATTCGCGCCCGCAAGGGGCACTTCCTCTGACGGTTAAGTCGGCCCAGATCGCCCTTGATCCGGAAACCGTCCCCAGGTTCAAGCCGTGCCTGGCAGATTTGTTACCAGCTCAAAGCCTTCGATCGGGTGTTCGGAAATACTGCGTTTCGGAATGAAAGCGGCCAGAATTACGCTCAGCACGCCGATCAGAGTCATATATCCCAGTGCGACAACGAATCCCGTACCGGAGATGAGCCCGGTGGTAGGCGCGGCGTAGAAGGCAAGTACCACGCCTGCTATCGCGGTCGCCGCGGATAGTCCGATACTCGTCACCGTGGTGCTCGTGCCGGTGATCTCGCTTGAGTTAGCGGCGGAGACTGAATCGAAGAGGACGTTCGCGATTGCTCCGACGCCGAGGGCGTTTCCGATTGTCACGAGAAGAACAGCCACCATCGTTATCCAGAAGCTACCGAGAAAGAACATGACGAGAAGGAGCGGAAATGTCATCAATGAGGCGGCAAGGATGTAAACGCTGCGGGCTCCATACTTACGCGCGATGATTCCGCCTGCCGGGCTCAACCCGAAGGCGATGAAGGCCGCCACCGCGCCAAGGCCACCAGCGACGGCTGGGCTGAGTCCTAGTCCGCCCTCCGCCGTCGTGGGGTACTGCTGAATGATCTGGAGCACGATCGCCGCACCACCTGCCGGGCCGAGCGCGACGAGGAAGGCGGAACTCATCGGGACAGCGACGGATCGGTGGCGGAACAGTCGGATGTTCACGATGGGATGCTTCACCCTCAGCTCCCAAGCTACCCATCCGACCAGCGCCGCCACCGCGAAGAGGAGAAGGCCGATGAAAGTGATGCTCGCAGCTCCCACAGACTGGACCAGTGAGACCGCGAGCAGGATCGCGCTGACAGCTACAGGCATCAGGACGGCGCCGACGAGGTCAAGCTGAACCTTCGTGCGCGTTCCGGTGTCTCGAGGCAGGACGATGAGGCTGACAACGACCGTGAAGATCGCGAAAGCCGCTGAGAAGTAGAAGATCGAGTGCCAGCCGAACCCTTGCAGCATTGCACCGGCGACAAGGCCACCGGCGGCTCCAGCAAGGAGGGCGGACCCGCCGATCGTGGAGACGGCGACCGGAACACGATTCGATGGGAGGTGCTCACGGGCGAGTCCGAAGGCCAAGCCGAACACGGCCCCTGCCGTGCCCTGAATGGCGCGCCCCAGGATGAGCATGAAGAGGCCTCCCCCGATGACACTGACAATCGAACCCAAGCCCGCGAGCACGCATACGATAATCAGCACGCGTCGACGTCCGTACAGGTCTCCCAGCCGACCGCCGAGAGCGGCCGAGGACGCGGACACGAGTAAGTACGCCGTCACCGTCCAGGCGATCTGGTCGGCACCGACGTTGAAGACTCCCAGTAACGACGGAAGCGCGACGTACACCATGGAGCTTTCGAATGCGCTCAGCATGACGGCAAGCGCCAGCGTAGCTATCAACAGTTGGGGTCTTGACCGGCGAATCTCGGCGGTACTTCCGGGCTGTTGCTCATTGGTCATTAGAAGCCTTTCATCGTTGCAGCGCAAGCGAATCACGCGTGCGTCACATGTTTCTCACGGTCATCGGTGACTGCGAGCTGGTCCGGATCTGCTCTTCGGCGATGAAGTTCGACCGGACCTCGGTGGTTAGTCGTGTACTTTCCGAAGCTCGATTGGTTTCGTGACCGATGAAGAACCGGGCACTTAGGGGTTGTCACGCGGTTGAGGTCAGGCCCCTGGCACGTGTAGCGGGTACGTCACGGCGACCGCCAATCCTTGGGCATCTCGGCATCGGCTGGGGTTTTGATTGCACGTTCTGTTGCGGCAATGGGCCTCAAACGGGTTTCGTTGGGCTGCCTGGCGAGGTTGGGTCAGATGATTAGACTGCCGCCGTTGACGCCGATGGTCTGACCTATGACCCAGTCCGCTTCGTCCGACGAGAGATAGACGGCAAGGTAGGCAGGGCTAGTGCGGTGCGATCTTTCCATCAAGTGCGAACATCTATGTTCCCTTCATGTCCAGCACCCGCGATGGGGCGCTAGATCTCGACTGTCATCGTCCGTGGTCCGGTCCGCTTGGATCCGATGGGGTGCGACGCAGCACTACTCGTGTCACCGAGAGCGACCCGATGCCGCCCCCGCCGCACCCCATCGTTGGGTCGTCCTGAGCTGGATCAGCTAGCGAACAACTCCTCGATGCCTTCCTGGGAGAACTTCTGCAGGGCGTAAGCCGTGTCGGGGAACTCGTTGAGCTCAGCTACCCGGCCGGCCTCGGAGAAGCGGAAGTGGACGGCGTAGAAGTTCTCGTAGTCCAAGCCTGCGTTGGTGACAGCTCGGGTCGTCACTTTGAGGGCTACCTTGTAGCCCTCGACGATGATGTCCGTGATCTCGGGTTCCAACCCGTTGGGGTATAAGAACTTCGCAACCTTGGCCACTGTGGCGAAGCCTTCGTGTCCGAAATACTCTTCATGACCCACCTTGTAGTAAGCGTCCGGTTCCACCAGGTGCTCGTAAACCGCGGGATCGAAGGTGCAGAAGTAATCGTAGAAGTGCAACGCGAGCTCGCGAGATTTCGCATCCACGCCCTTGGTTTCAGTCATTGTCTTTCCTCACATCAAGATTGTTTGATTTCATCGAATCGGTGACGGCGATCACCTTTGGGCATGCGCACACAACGATCGAAGGCCACCCTCAGGCCCGCAGGGAAAGACCACCTCATCGCAGGTGCGCCACGACTTATGGCTGGGTGGCAAAGGGCCGCGTGAGTTCCAGCATGTCGGGGTACTTCTGGAGGTGAGCGCCACCGTTGATGTCGAAGGTTGCGCCGGTGATCCAAGTCGCCTTGTCGGAGGCGAGGAAGGCTGCGACGTCGGCAATCTCCTTCGGTTGGCCGGAGCGACCGAGCGGCGTGTTCTCCGTGAACTGGTCGATTAGTCCTGGCACCATGTCCGAACCCGCGGTCATCGGGGTCTCGACTCTTCCTGGCTGGATCGCGTTGACGCGGACTCGACGCGCTGCCGACTCTAGAGCAGCCACTTCGACGAGCATCGTGGCTCCCGCCTTAGAAGCACAGTATGCACCCATCCCAGTTCCCGGCTGACGTGCATTGAGGGACGAGATCACGGTGATGCTTCCGCCCTCGGCGATCGCCAGCCCGGCGTGTTTGAGAACCAAGAAGGTTCCGGTGAGGCAAACATCCACGGTCTTCTGCCACGCGGCGAAAGAGAGCTCGGTGATGGCGCCCACGAAGGTCAGGCCCGGACAACTGACCACGGAGGTCAGGTCGTCGATCCCGGCGAACCCAGCGGCGACGGACGCTTCGTCGGTGACATCCATTGGAATCGCGGAGGTGTCGCCGCCGATCTGTGCTGCGGCTGCCTGCGCTGCTTCCAAATTGACGTCTGCGATCGTGACACGAAATCCGTCGTCGTGCAGTGCCTGGGCAGTGGCGAAGCCAATTCCCGAGGCCCCGCCAACGACTACAGCGCGGCTCATCGGGCCACGTCCGTTTCCGGGGCTTTGTCTTTCAGGAACTCGTCTCGGGCTGCGATCCATTCCTCTCGATGATTCGTGGCGTACGAGTAGCGGTCCTTCCAACGAGCATCGTTGCTGTCCGCAAACTTGTAGTCGAATTTGATGGAGGTGCGGAATTCGATGACCTCGACTCCGTCGGGGCCGGCCGTGTAGCGATAGGGCGAGTCCTTCGGCACGAAGAATCCGTCGCCGGCACCTAGAGTGCGCTTGCCCAGGATCAGCGTGCCCGACGCGATGTAGTACAGGCAATCGCCGTCGTGGCTGTGCGGCGGGAGCTGGTAGTGAGGCGCGAGCCACGCGTGTACGAGGCTGAGCCCGTCGGTTCGGTCAGATCCTTCGAGTGGCGTGTCGCGGAACAGCACTCGCGAGACGAGACCCACTCCGAGGCTGTCGTCCTTCGCATTGACGATGGACGCCTCCGGAACGTCCTTGAACTCCATGACTCCGGATTCGAGAAGCTCCGGTGCGTCGGCGTAGGTGAAGGGTTGGATGGAGGGCCGTGCGGCCGAGGGAGTGTCGGTTGTCATGTTGATCCTTTCTTCGTTGAATGGTTGTTACAGGTCGAGAACGACGCGTCGGCTGTTGGCGCGGCTTACGCAGAGCATCATGGTGTCGTTCGCTTCTCGTTGGTCGTCGGAAAGATATTCGTCTCGATGGTCCGGCACACCGGCGAGCACTTTCGTCTCGCAGGTTCCGCAGTACCCCTCGAGGCAGGAATAGGGCTGATCAGGACGGACCGGAAGTATCGCGTCGATGATTGTTTGACTGGCCGTCACCCGCACCACTTCTCCGGTTCGGGCGAGCTCGACTTCGAAGGCTCCGTCTGCCGGCTGGTGAGCGTGTACTTCGCCCGAACCTTTGAACCGCTCGACGTGGAGCTGAGAGTCAAGCCCGAGAGTGGAACATGCAGCTGCCAGTGCGTCCAACATTGGTGCGGGGCCGCACGCATAGATAACCGTGCCGGGTTCGATGAGGGAGAGCTCGTAACCAAAGTCCGTCCGGCCCTCGGTGTCCTCCGGCACAAGCCTCAGCGCCCCGCCCTGAACGGACCGCAACTCGTTCCGGAATGCCATTGCCTCGCGGTTTCGCGCTCCGTAGACCAGACGCCATGGAACGAGCAATTCAGCGGCACGCCGAACCATTGGCAGAATCGGCGTGATACCGATTCCGCCGGCGAAGAAGACATACTGCGGGGCCGGAACGAGTTCGAAGTTATTCCTTGGCCCTCGAACTTCGACGGTGTCGCCTTCTGCGAGTTGGTGCATCGCGGCGGAACCGCCCTGACTAGCTGGATCGAGAAGCACGCCGACGGTATACCCCTGGTCATCAGCTGGATCACTGCACAACGAATACTGCCGCACCAAGCCTGAGCTCAGCCGGAAATCGAGGTGCGCCCCCGGGGTCCACGAAGCTACAGGCCGGCGATCGAGTGGTTCGAAACGAAGAGACTTCACACGATCTGCGATTGCCTCAACGCGGGTAACTTCGAATCTCTCGAACTCGGTTTCGAAGGCTTCTTCCATAAGACAGACTTTCTTCAGGTGTCGTAGTCGGCGGAGGCATGTGCTTGCGCCTGATTAACCGGCGGAAGCTCTAGACGGTGAGAGGAAGTCGCTCCACGACGAACATGCTGCTGATCGTCTCGTGGGGCGAGTCTGCGACGACGACGCTGGCGGCGATGAACTCGCCCACCTCGAGCTGGTCGAGGGATTCCGATTCGCTGGGCCAGAACTTGAGGTGAAGCGGCTGCGCAGCAAACTCCTTCTTTGGCAGCTGCGCCTTGTTTGCGTTGACGTCGCTGGAGACGATGCTGCGGTCGACATAGCCCTTGTAGTCCACGGTTGGGATCTCGCGCACGGCAAGTACCGGTACCGCCCCGAGACGCGGCGTGGGCTCGTCTTGTGCGACCGCGCGGCCAACCGGCGCCGCGACTCGGACTCCTAGACTTGCTATGCGTCGATTCTTTCGGTCGACCGTGATCAGAATCTCGTCCCCCTCTTCGACCGATGAGAGGTCGCCGGCCACTTCCAGCCCGTTCTGGTAGAACCGGATGTCCCCGAACTTCTTCAACATGCCGTAGACCTGCCCCGAGAAGATCAGCATCTCCGGGATCGTCTTGTCGTGTGCTGGACCGGCACCGTCAACGAACTCCCATCCAGCCTGCGCCTTCGTGCCCCTGTGATCGACAGACGCCCAGAACGAGAATCCCGTGTACGGAGCCAACCTGCCGTCTCGTCCGCGGAAGTTCGGAGACGTGAATGCCATGATCGTGCAGAGCGCGGGCGCCTCACGATCCACCTCCAGGGGCGGCGGGGCAATGAGCTTCTGTAGCGCGGTGTGAGTCGTTTCGAACGTGAACTGCACACGCGTCATGTCACCGTGCTGGGGCTCCTCGTAACCGTGCATCGCCGATGTTCCTGGCCGCGCACCCAGGACGTTCGACACCCCCGCAGGGTTCTGGTTTGCCCCGTAATCCACCCGATCGGCAATTGACATGATGCTCCCCTCACTGGGTGCGTTGAACGACGTTGGTCTGAAATTTCATGCCACCCAAGGGTGGGCACTCCCAGCGCGAAACACACGAATGGCCATTCGCACGAACAGTGATTCGTAACGTAATGGGGGTTGTAGTCGTTGTCAAGCGCGATTACGTCGCGGGCGGTTCGGCAGGCAACTCGCCGACCGGCCCTCATGTGGCCTGAAGCTCGAAGGTCTAGCGCGTTGCGCATTCCCGCAGCGCAGCGACATAGTTGTCCTCGTTGAGGCGGAACCTGTCAACTGGCGCTGTCAGCGATAGCGCTGCTCGCACGCGGCCGCCCAGCCAGACGGGGACGCTCGCCGAGTGCACACCTACGCGAAGTTCTTCCTCGTCGTGCGCGATTCCCGACGCGCGGATCCGCTCCAGCTCGGCGTCGAGCTCATCTCGATTTCGCACCGTGTTGGGAGTCAGTGGGCGGAACTCATAGCCGGAAAGTGCCCAATCGCGCAGCTCGGGATCGGCGTGGGCGAGCATAACCCGTGCGCCGACGCGCGCGTGAATGTCGTCGGAGTAGCCGACCTCGAGGCCGGAGACTCGCACGGCATGCTCGCCCTCTACGACGGCGATCACTCGGATACGGTCACCCCGCCACGCGGTGAGATAGCAGGACTCGCCGGTTCGCCGCGCAAGTTCGGACAGTGCAGCTCGCAGCTCGGCAGGCGGGCGGAGTTGGCGTGTCACGGCGTCGGCGATTCGTTCGCTCGCGTCGCCCAAGTCGTAACGCCGATTGGAGTCCTTCTGCAGAAGGCGCTCTTGCACGAGCGTGCTGAGTAGGTGATGCGTCGTGGGCGCAGACAGACCTAGCCGCTCGGCGATCTCTGTGGCCTGCACTCTCGGATGGTCCGCAACGAGCAGGAGAATCCTCGCTGCGCGTTCGACGGACTGAATGGTCGTGACCATGATCTCTCCCCTTGACAGTCGTGCGTAGTGCCTTATCATTTCGGCAGATAACCGAACTAACTTGCATTATCTGAAGGTACGGCATCCAACAAGGGAGTTGAACCCATGGCGACGGGCGAACGCGAGTCGATCACCACGGTGATGGCCGCTGGAGGGCGGCCTGCTGGCAGCCGGCGCGAGATCAGGATCATTGACACCACACTGCGCGACGCTCACCAGAGCCTGTGGGCGACGCGGATGCGCACGGAGCACATTGTGCAGATGGCACCCGAATTCAATGAGGTGGGATTCGCGCACGTCGACCTTGTGGCGCCCATCCAGTTCGATGTCGCCGTGCGCTACCTCAAAGAGGACCCGTGGGAGCGTGTGCGGCTCGCGCACCAGCACGCTCCGGACAGCACATTCCGGGCCCTGATCCGGTCCAAGAACATTGCCGCCTTCGACTTTCTCGCTGATGACGTAATCGACGCGTGGGTGGAAAACCTCTACCGGAACGGCTTCCGGGTAATCGGATCGTTCGACGGGCTCAACGACGTTGACAACATCGCACCAGGGCTCATCCGCGCCAAGCAGCTCGGGGCTTCGACCTTCGGGGCTGTCTCGTTCTGTGAGAGCCCGGTGCACACCGACGACCTCTTCGTCGCAAAGGCCATCGAACTTATCGAGAAGGCTGATGTCGACGCGATCATGCTGAAAGATGCGGGCGGCTTACTTACGCCAGACCGCATCCGCACCCTGGTACCCGCCCTCAAGGCGGTGATCGGCGACCGCTCGCTCGAAATCCACAGCCACTGCCTCACCGGCCTCGCCCCACTGGTCTACCTGGAGGCGGTGGAGTTGGGTGCCGATGCGCTGCACACCTCGGTCGCGCCCATGGCAAACGGCGCCGCTCAACCCTCAACCCAGGACATCGTCAGCGACCTGCGCGCCCTCGGCTACGTGGTGAATGTAGACGACCAGCGGATTGAAGCCATCTCGCAGCAGTTGATCGCCATCGCCGAGGCGGAAGGCAAGCCGGTCGGCCACCCGGTGGCCTACAACGGCCTGCACTTCATGCATCAGCTGCCCGGTGGCATGCTCTCGAACTTCCACTCCCAGCTGGCCACGGCAGGACTGTCGCACCGCTTCACCGAACTGCTCTACGAGGTGGCAAAGGTGCGTGAAGAGCTGGCCTTCCCGATCATGATTACACCGTTCGCACAGTTCGTCGGAACCCAAGCGGTGATGAACGTCATCTCGGGTGAGCGCTACAAGTTGGTGCCAAACGAGATCAAAAAGTACGCTCTCGGCTACTACGGCGAGCTGCTGGGGCCGATCGCTCCCGATGTGCTTGAGAAGATCATCGCCAACGGGTCCTCGTCGATCGCCCTCGTTCCCTCGCCGATCGAACCGATGCTCCCAGGCCTCCGGGAACGGTATCCGGATGAGGGCATTGATCTGGTGCTGCTGCGGGCGATGTTCGCAGGCTCGCAGGTCGACGAGATGCTCCGCACCGTCGCCGCCGGAGGAAACCCCGACGAGACATACGGGTCGGTGCTCGACCTCGTCAAATCACTGTCGGCCAAGAGCACCACAGGTACCCAGTCACTGACCGCGGGAGATCTGCGGATCCGCATCGAGAAAGGACAGAGCGAGCATGTCGCTTGACCAACCTGACATCAAGGAACTCCGGGCACTCGTCGACTGGGTGAACTTCAGCGAGGACGTGCGCGAGCTCTCAGTAGCCATCGGTGGCGTGGAGCTGTTCATCTCGCGCGACCGGCAGGTTCCTGCGCCCGCGGGGGCCGCCCCGGCCCCGGTAGCCCCGGCCCCGGTAGCCCCGGCCCCGGTAGCCCCGGCCCCCGCGGCGGTCGCAGCGGTCGCGGCTCCGGTCGCTCCGCCTGTGGCCTCCCCCGCATCGAACACTCCGGGGTCGACGGGTGATCTGGCCGCCGACGAGGTGCTGATCAAGGCGCCGATGGTCGGCGTCTTTTACGGCTCGCCCAAGCCGGGCGACCCGCCTTTCGTGCAGATCGGCGACACCGTCACCGACGACACCGTGCTCGGCATCGTCGAGGTGATGAAGCTGATGAACAACATCGAGGCGAAGGTCACAGGCAGCGTCGCTCGCATCCTGGTCGACAACGAGCAAGCGGTCGAATACGGCCAGCCGTTGATGGTGATCCGACGCCATGGCTGAACTCAGGAGCGTGCTCATCGCCAACCGGGGTGAGATCGCATTGCGCATCATCCGGGCCTGCAAAGAACTCGGAATGCGCAGCGTTCTCGTGTATTCGGAAGCGGACGCGCTCTCGCTGCCGGTGAAATTCGCCGACAAGGCCGTGTGCATCGGCCCCGCGAAGGTGAACGCGAGCTACCGGAACGCCCAAGCCGTGGTGAGTGCGGCGCTGGCCTACGGGGTCGACGCCATCCACCCCGGCTACGGGTTCCTCTCCGAGAACGCCGACTTCGCAGCCCTCTGCGAACAGGAAGGAGTGGGCTTCGTCGGGCCGGCCGCCGATGTCATCCGAAGCATGGGCGACAAGATCGAGGCGAAGAAGATCGCCCGGCGTGCCGGAGTGCCCACCGTTCCCGGCTCGGAGGGGGCCATCGCCGAGTACCGCGAGGCTCTCGCCGTAGCGAGCGAGGTGGGCTACCCGCTGCTGATCAAGGCCGCCGCCGGCGGCGGCGGCCGTGGCATGCGTGTCGTCGAGACGGCGGCCACGCTGGAAAAGGACCTCGCGGAGATCATGTCGGAGGCCGAGGTCGCGTTCGGCGACCCCTCGGTGTACATCGAGCGCTACCTCACCGACATCCGACACATCGAGATCCAGGTGATCTCCGACGGCAGCACCGTGCTACACCTCGGGGAGCGCGACTGCACCGCTCAGCGGCGCAACCAGAAGCTCGTGGAGGAGGCGCCGTCGCCGGTGCTGGATGCCGAGCTGCGGCAGGGTCTCGCCGATGCGGCGATCGCGCTCTGCCGGGAGGTCGGCTACAAGAACGCCGGCACGGTTGAGTTCGTGTTCGACAACATCGAGCGCACCTATTACTTCATCGAGATGAACACCCGCATCCAGGTGGAGCACCCGGTCTCGGAGATGGTGTCGGGCATCGACCTCATCAAGCTGCAGCTGCAGATCGCGGGTGGACTTCCCCTGAGCCTCACCCAGGACGACGTGCTCATCCGCGGCCACGCCATCGAGTGCCGCATCAACGCGGAGGATCCCGACAACAACTTCGCTCCCAACCCTGGCACCATCGCGAACTTCCGGCCGCCGGGCGGGTTCGGCATCCGCATGGACACCCACATCGAGTCGGGCTACGTCATCCCGCCGTTCTACGACTCGATGATCGGCAAACTCATCTGCTGGGGCGCCGACCGCGACGAAGCGATCGCCCGCACCCTCCGTGCTCTCGACGATCTCGTCGTCGACGGCATCATCACGACGGCATCGCTGCAGAAGCGCATCGTCGACAGCCCCGAGTTCCGCAGCGGCGATTTCAACACTGCCTTCGTCACCGAACTCCTCTCCGCAACTCCCCCAGTCCTCTCCTAAGGAGACCTTATGTCGATCACCACCGCGGTTCGCCGCCCCGTCCTCGCCGATCTCGTCGACCGCCCCACCAGATCCCGGGTGTTCGCCGTTGACGCTGGCCTTGTGCTCGCTGGCGTCGCTCCTGCTACCGACCGCACCAAGCGCGGCTGACACAGGCGATCAGGCAGCGACGATGATCGACAAGACGGTGACCGATGTCGCCCAGGCGGTGGCCGGCATCGCCGACGGTTCGACGGTAATGATCGGCGGCTTCGGGCGGGCCGGCCAGCCGGTCGAGTTGATCGACGCCCTCATCGAGCAGGGCGCGGGTGATCTCACGATCGTGAGCAACAATGCAGGCAACGGCGATACCGGTCTCGCAGCGCTGCTGGCGAAGGGGCGGGTGCGAAGAATCATCTGCTCGTTTCCGCGTCAGCACGACTCCTGGGTGTTCGACGGTCTCTACCGGGCGGGAGAGATCGAGCTCGAGCTCGTACCTCAGGGCAACTTGGCTGAGCGCATTCGGGCCGCGGGTGCGGGGATCGGCGGCTTCTTCAGCCCGACGGGGGTGGGTACGCAACTCGCTGAGGGCAAGGAGGAACGAACCATCGACGGCCGTCGCTACGCACTCGAGTACCCGGTTCGGGCTGACTACGCCCTGATTTCCGCCCACCGGGGCGACCGGTGGGGGAACTTGGTATACCGCGAAACCGCTCGCAACTTCGGCCCGATCATGGCGGCCGCCGCCGGCACGACCGTGGCTCAAGTGGACGAGTTGGTTGAACTCGGCGCACTTGATCCCGAAGCGGTGGTGACGCCGGGCATCTTCACCAACCGGGTGGTGGCAGTCGGTCCGCGGTCGTGGGTTCGGGATGGCGGATTCGTCGGTGGTGTGGATATTGATGGCAATCCCCTTTCCGGGTCAGGAGCGTCTCGATGAGCGCCTCGAGCCGGGTCAGTCGGCAGGAGCTCGCACAGCGCATCGCCGAGGACATCCCTGAAGGCGCCTACGTGAATCTCGGCATCGGGGCGCCGACACTAGTGGCGAACTATCTGCCGGCCGACCTCGAGATCATCCTGCACACCGAGAACGGGCTGCTCGGCATGGGGCCAGCGCCCGCGGTCGGATCTGTCGACCCCGACCTCATCAACGCAGGCAAGCAGCCTGTGACCGCCCTCGCCGGCGCCGCCTATTTCCATCACGCGGACTCATTCGGCATGATGCGCGGCGGGCACCTCGATATCTGCGTGCTCGGTGCCTTCCAGGTGGGCAGCAACGGCGATCTCGCAAACTGGTCCACCGGGGCGGCCGACGCGATCCCGGCTGTCGGCGGGGCGATGGACCTCGCCATTGGTGCGAGGAACGTGTGGATCATGACCGACCTGCTCGCAAAATCCGGAGAGTCGAAGTTGGTGACGGAGTGCACCTATCCGCTCACCGGTGTCGGCTGCGTGTCTCGGGTTTACACCGACTACGCAGTCTTCGACGTCATCGGGAACACGTTCCGGGTGCGGGAACTGTTCGGAGACAACACGGTGGAGGCCCTCGAGGATCTCACCGGCCTGAACCTGAAGTGAAGAGACCCCGATGACCGCGAGCTTTGTGTTCGACGCCGTGCGCACTCCGTTCGGGCGGGCCGGCGGTGCCCTCTCCGGAGTGCGGCCCGATGACCTCGCCGCTGTCGTAGTTGCGTCGATCGTCGAGCGCACCGGCCTGGACCCGACCCGAATCGATGACGTCATCTTCGGCGACGCCAATCAGGCGGGAGAAGACAACCGCAACGTCGCCCGTTTCGGCGCACTCCTCGCGGGCTTGCCGACGTCCGTGACCGGCAGCACCGTCAACCGGCTCTGCGCATCGTCGCTCGAAGCCGTGATCCAGGGTTCTCGTGCCGTCGAGGTTGGTGACGCTGACGTCATTCTCGCGGGAGGCGTGGAATCTATGAGCCGCGCCCCCTATGTGGTGGAGAAGTCCCCCAAACCGTGGCCAGCGACCGGCAACCAGACACTCTGGAATACCTCGATCGGCTGGCGGATGACAAACTCCGCCCTCCCGACAGAATGGACGATCAGCAACGGCGAGGCAGCAGAGCACATCGCCCGCACCTGGAACATCGGGCGTGACGCCCAGGACGAGTTCTCGGCCCGGTCGCACCGGCTCGCCGCAGAAGCGTGGGCATCTGGGGTCTACAACGGTGAAATCGTGCAGGTGCCGGGGGCCCCGTTGGTGCGCGATGAGGGCATTCGCGACGGCACAACGATTGACAAGCTGGCCGCGCTCGAGCCCCTATTCGCCGCCGGTGGCAGCGTCACCGCAGGGAACTCCTCCTCCATCAACGACGGCGCCTCCGCAGTGCTGGTCGCCGGCGAAGGTGCGTTCGACGTCGAGCCGCTAGCGCGGATCGCCAGCCGAGCAGCGCACGGGGTCGATCCTCAGGACTTCCCGATCGCCCCTATCGAGGCGGCGAATAAGGCCCTAGCCCGAGCGGGCCGATCGTGGGCTGACGTCGACTTCGTCGAGCTGAACGAAGCGTTCGCCTCACAGTCGCTGGCGTGCCTTAAGGGGTGGGGCGACCTCGACCCGACACGGCTCAACATCCATGGTGGAGCTCTCGCGATCGGACACCCGCTTGGTGCGTCGGGCGGACGAATCATCGGTCATGCGGCGCACGAACTCGCTCGTCGAGGAGCTGGTGTAGCCGTGGTGGCGATCTGCATCGGCGTCGGCCAGGGGCTCGCCGTCGTGTTGGAACGCACCTGACCCGGGGGAAACCGTACCCGGCCGGGGCTCATCGACGGCTACACGCGAACGATGTCTGTCCTCGAGCAGCTTCCCCTCGATCTCGAATTCGCCCAGTAGCCAGTCGTCCAGGCTCGTTGTAGGGCGGCTTCGAACCCGTACGACAAGCTTGGACACCAACTCGATCGAAGCGAGCGAGGCTCGCGGCACGCAGGACTTCTTTTCCTCTCCTCTGGGCGTCATGGCCACTGGCAACTGACAACGACGAGACGGAGTCAAGACCCCCGGTCCTCACCGCTTCAGCGGCACGATTGGCGAGCGGCGCACTTTAGGCCTCGGCCGTGGGGGACCGGGATTAAGGCCCGTTTGAAGGAGCACGCGAGAGGTAGGATTTCGGCATGCCCGCTGGAGAAGTAACGGAACGACGCAGAACCGGGACGAGACGGGCCGAAATCAAAGATGCCGCAATCACGCTCTTTGCTCAGCAAGGCTACACCGGCACGGGAATGGAGCAGATCGCCGCTGCGGTCGGCCTCGTTCCCGCGAGCCTGTATAACCACTGGCCTTCGAAACAGACGATTCTTGCCGACATCATCGTCAATTACGAGCTCGAGACACTCGAGGTTTACGACAAGGCCGTCAGAAATCACGAGACAGCGAGCGAAGCGCTGTACGCGGCAGCAACCGCGCGACTGGGCTATCTGCTCAGGCATGGTCGGCAAGCAGCGATCACAGACAGGGAGAAACTCTCTCTCGATTCGGACAGCCTGGCGAAGGTAGAGCAGCTTCAGAACGCTCACTTCACGCAGTTGCGGTCTCTCGTCGAGGACGGACAGCGGCGCGGAGAGTTCGAAGTCACCGCAGATCCTCTTCTCGCAACGGTCGCCTTGTTGGAGTTAGGGACTCGGCTGGCGACTTCGTTCCTTCATCGGCGGGAGTGGGTCGAACTCTCCGATTCGGGCACGGCCCTTCAGATGTTCGATGGTACGGCCCTTGCAAGCCTCGACCATGCGTCTGCCGAGTACGGCGCGATGGCCCTTCGAATGATCTCGCGACACCCCTGATGCTTCCCGGTCCGTGTGTATCAGTGGTCAGGGGAAGCTGATCCCGGAGAGGAACTGCTGGAAGACGTCTTCCATGCGGAAGTTGTCTCTCTCGTAGAGCCACTGGATCTGCAGGCCGTGGAGTATCGCGATGACCGCGAAGGCCAGGGCTTCCGGACTCATTCGCGTTTTGAGATGCCCTCGTTCGGCCATCTCTTCGAATCTGGATTCGAGGGTCGGCGCCCTATCTAATGAGGGCTCGACCAAGGTCCTGGCCCGGCGGCTCTTGGTTTGGTTCAGCTGAAGGCGTTCGCCGCCTCCTTGGCAAGCCGGTCCTGTCCGGCGTCGCTGGGGTGAAGGTGATCCCCGCTGTCGTACTCAGCGGCGAGTGCTGTGTGATCGGTCGGAGAACGAAGTGCGCCATCGAAATCGAGCACGATGTCGGCTCGCGCGCTTGAACGGATCCACTCGTTGACCTCTTGGCGGATCGTGTCTCGTTGGGTGTTATAGCCCGCGGCGGACAAGAAGGGTGTAATCGTGGCGAGAACCGGGGAGATCCGGGCTTCTCGGCATCGCTTCACCAGCGTCTCGAAGGCACCGATGAGGTCGCTCGCCGAGGGAACGGCTTCACCGGGCGCGTTCGGAGTGCCGGGGTGGCCGAGGTCGTTGGTGCCGAGCGCGATGAGCGCGTGGGTGACCCCTGACGTGCCGAGCACATCGTCATCGAAGCGCGCCAGTCCGGAACGGCCGAAGAACCCACCGGCCGAACCTGCACCATCCTGACGGAGACGATTCCCCGGAATACCCCGGTTCACAAGCGCAACACCCCGGCCTGCGAGGAGGACGGAGGCCCGGTTCGGCCAGCCCGCCGCGGTGATCGAGTCGCCCAGACAAACCACCACGCTGCGGGCTTCGGCACCCGCTACCTCAACAGCCCGAAGCAGAGGCGTCGGCAATGCGTATTCCACTCCGTCGGGGCTTGTCGCTGTCGGCGCGGGCAATGTCACGAGGTCCGTGCGCCCGGCATGGTTGCCCACCTCGGAGATGCTCCATGTGCACCCCCCGATGTTCCCGGTCGAGAGCGAAGTCTCCTCGGGCAGGAAGAGATCGCGCCCCGCGATCGCCGTGACCTCGACCGGGTCGCTCGCCAAGTCGACGCCTGGAGGGATCTCGACCGTCGGTCGTCCATCGAAGGTCGCCTGCGCACTCGCATCCTCCGTCACGACGGCGGCCTGGCCGATGAGCACCGGTTCCGTGCCGAAGCGATTGGACAGCACGAAACGCACCGGAGTGGCGTCGAGCGCGAGCTGAACCTCCAGCCGCAAGGTGACGTCACGCACTGTAGGTGCCGCGCCCCGGATATCGGTCACGGCTTGCGTCCAGCTCGCCTTCCAGTCGGCGGCATTGGGCTTCATGAGGTTCGACCTACTTTCCGTGCTCAAAGGGGGACTCGCTCCGTGGACGAGAGGTCAAATGCCATGATTCGCTCGGTCAGTTCATTCGGATCGAAGTTGACGACAGATCGGGACGCTCCGCGGGCGCCCACGCATCAAAGCGAAGGCCGTCGCCGAATCGATAGGTGGGCTCGGCGGTGTCGAACGGCACGTCAGGACGACTCGCCTCAACCGCCGCCATCGACGAGGGGATGTCGAACGGGAGCTTGCCCTTCGGCTGCGAGGCACCGAAGAGGATGGCAGCGAATGCTTCTGCGGATGCACCGAAGTTGACCGTGAGCGCGGAAGCAACATCGGCGACGGGGGCAAGGATGGCAGGCCGGTCGAGATACACGTCCACGATCGTCGGTACCCTCCTGGCGATGTCGCGCAGGTGCTCGAGCTCTGCGTCGTGGAATTCGAGCGAGCCGGCGTGGAAGAAGGACTCCAGCTCCCCCGGCTTGCCGCGTTGCTCCCACGGCGCAACGGTTCGGATGATGGCGACATCCGCTTCGTCCGGCGACGGCACGATGTGCGCCCATCCGGTGAATGTTTGGGGGTCCACGCCCTCGACGTACAACTTCGGCTGCCCCGAGAGGGGCAGATGCGCCACGCCCTCCGCATTCTTGAGGACGACGTGCGCGGCCATCTGCGCAGCCAGTCCCGCCTCGAGAGCGTCGGCCGCTCCAACGAGCGCGTCCGCAGCGTCGACGTCCACGAACCTAGCGTCGTCGAAGAGCCCGAGCTCGAACTTCTCGCGCAGCAGCCGCCGCACGGAAACGTCCAGTCGCGCTTCTGCCACGGCGCCGGAATTCACGAGTTTCACCAGGATCGACGGTTCGGAGTCACCACCGAACTGGTCCACGCCTGCATCCAAGGCCTTGACCATGCGCTCCTCGACCGAGAGATGCTCCACCCCCCAGAAGGTTCGCGACAGGATTCCCCAATCGGTGCAGACGATGCCGTCGAAACCGAGCTTCTCCCGCAACAGACCCGTGACGATGCCCTTGTTGAAGCTGAAACCGACTTCTTCATACTCAGTGCCCACCGGCATGCCGTAGTACGGCATGACCTGCGTCGCGCCCGCGGCGAACACGTCAAGGAAGGGCTGAAGGTGGAGGTCGAACTGACCGCCGGGGTACACCTGTTCCCGCCCGTATTCGAAGTGGGGGTCTTCGCCGTCGAGCTGTGGGCCGCCGCCCGGGAAGTGCTTGACCATCGACGACACAGACTTGGTCGAACCACCGTCTCCGCGCAGGCCCCGAACGTACGCTGCTCCCAGTCGACCGGCGACATTGGCGCTCTCTCCGAATGTTCCACTTGCCCGCGCCCATCGGGGGTCGGTGGCGAGGTCAATCTGCGGGTGGAGAGCGAGTCGAATCCCGGTTGCCAGATATTCCCGTCGGACCGTGTCAGCGAACCTCTCCGTGAGTTCTGGGTCATCCAACGCTCCAAAGCCGAGAGGTTCCGGCCACTGTGAGAATGGGCCGGCGATGAGCGCGGCCGCGGGGTTATCAGAGAACGAATGACGCGGATCGGAGGACACCGTGAAAGGAATACCCAACGGCGTCTTCAATGCCTCCCGCTGGATGAGATTGTGCCACTGCGCGATCTCGCGCGCCGTCGATCCCTGCAGGATGTTGACGTGATTGATCCGGCTGTCAAGAATCGCCCTCAACGATGGGGAATTGAACATTCCTTGCTCTTCCAGATCCATCGTCATCGGAGCCAGCGGCTGAAACATGAGCCCGGCCTTGTCCTGAAGCGTCATGCGGGACAAGAGATCCTCGACCCGACGATCGGTCGGGACGGAGGAATCCTGGTAAGGGTATTGAGCAGCCTGTGAAGTGGACATTGCATTCCTCGAATGTCTGTCGGGGTCGTCTCGAGCACGAGAAGACGCCTGGATTCGTATGGGTGGAGGGAATGGTCAGCGCGGACGTTAGTCAGCGCTCGATCGGCGGAAGAAGCGGCCGAATCGCATCGGCCCAAGCACGGTAGGCTGCGCCGTTGAGGTGAAGCCCGTCGAGGGTGAAGTCGGCGCGCAAGGAGTCACCGCTCGCGAGCGTCGGCCAAAGATCCACGTACACGGCGCCGTCCGTGTCTTCAGCAATCCGCCGATAGTCGGTGTTCAGATCGTCGATGCGGTCGCGGAATTTCGCTTGGCGCGGCATGATGCCATGCAGCAAGATCCGTGCTTCGGGCGCTTGTTCGCGGATCGTCGCCAGGGTCGCCCGGAGATCGGCGAGAATCTCGGCATTCTTTCGCCCCCAAGTAATGTCGTTGGTCCCGATGAGCAGCGACACCGCAGCGAGAGCGTTGTTAAGCGTGACTCCGACCCGCTTGCGAACACCCGCGGAGGTGTCGCCGTCGATCCCCCGGTTGACGACCGAGTGCGTGGGAAACCACTCATGCCATGCGCCGCCGGCAGTAATGCTGTCGCCCAAGAAGACGACGGCTCCGGGCGGGGGTGTGAGTTCTTCGAACTGAGACACCTTCATCTGATGGGCAGGCTCCAGGAACTTCTTGTAAATGAGTCTCTGCAGAAATGACATGAGGGTATTTCCATTCCGGTGTTAGCGGTGTAGGTCGGTGCCTGCCACATTGGCTCTAACGTGGCGTGCGTAAGCCAATGGACACGTTTCGCAGAGGACGAAGGGGCATCAGCTCGTGAGCGCTTCGGTAAGGGAGGCGCCGTTCGTGTGAGCGATGTCACCGAGCCAGGTGAGGCTCGGCTTGGGCTTTCGCTCGAAGGTTTCCCGGTCGACCGCGATGAGGCCGAACGTCGGGTGCCAGTGGCCCCACTCGTAGTTGTCGAGCAGGCTCCAATGCAGATAGCCGCGCACATCCGCTCCGTCGTCGATGGCGGCCATCATCCCGCGAAGGGCTTCGGTGGTGTACGCGATGCGGCGGTCGTCATCGCCGGTGGGGATGCCGTTCTCGGTGACGAGAATTGGGAGTTTGGTGACTTCCCAGGTGTGGCGCACCGCCATCTCGAGGGCGTCCGGTCGGTATGCCGCGCCGGTCTGTGTGTTGTCAGGGTGCTCGGGGTGCGGGACGATGCCGTTCTGGTCGACCTGCTGGCTGGAGTAAGACTGGACGCCGACCCAGTCGTCGCCGCGTGACCCCTGGAGGTAAAGGTCCTCCTGTGCGTAGCGCACCTCGACGAGCTTGTCCTCGTTCCCGGGAGTGGGTGTCAGCGCCGGGTTGGCGATCGTCCAGCCGACCTTTGCATCGGTGTGTTCACGAACGATGTCCCGGACTGCGTGGTGCAGTTCGACCATCCTGTGGCCGATCCGAGGCTCCGGCACAGGCAAGTTCGCGGCGATCCGCTCGCGCTGCGCCTCGCCGTCCACGGTCGGGCTCTGCCACTCTGCGAGGTGCCCGGACTGGTATGCCTCCTGGATCATGATTGTCATCGCTTGCATGTTGGGCTCGTTCATTGTGGCCACCCAGTTGACCCCGCCGAGGATTTGCGTGGCGGTGGTTACGAAGGATTGGAAGCGGTCGATCGCTCGGTCGCTGAGCCAGCCTCCCTCTGCGGCGAACCAGGCGGGCGTCGTGAAGTGCTGGAGCGTGATTACCGGCTCCAGGCCGAGCTCGAGGGCCGTGTCGATCATGCGTCGGTAATGTGCGAGCTCGGCCCGTGAAATCTGTCCGGGACGCGGCTCGATCCGCGCCCACTCGATGCCGAAGCGGTACGCGTTGAAGCCCGCGTGCGCCAGTAGCTCCATGTCTTCGCGATAACGGTGGTAGCTGTCGACGGCGTCGCCGCTGGGCTCCATGCCGGGCATCATCGCTTCACGCGCCCACCAGTCGCTGTTGATGTTGTTGCCCTCGATCTGGTGTGGAGCGGTCGAGGCTCCCCAGAGGAAGCTGGCGGGAAGGTGGTTCATGTCAAATCCTTGTTCTTTGAGATGGGTGAGAGCTAGTTAGTGGGGAAGGGCGTCGCGATCGTCAGCGGAATACCCCGGAACCCCCGGCCACATAGATCGACTGGGCGGTGAGATACGTCGAGTCATCGCCGAGCAGGAACGATACGAGGGCGCCGACATCCTTCTCGGTGTCACCGACGCGCTTGAGCGGCACAGCGTCGACGACCGCTCGGAACCCGACGGGATCGGCCTGCTCCCAGGTTTCCACGCCCTCGGTCTTGGCAAAGGGCAGCACGACGTTCACGCGGATGTTGTCGGGACCCCATTCCAGTGCGGCGACTCGGGTGAGACCTCGGATCGCTTCCTTGGCAGCACCGTAGGCGGCGAAGCCTGGCTCGCCTGCGGAGCCTGCTCCGGACCCGAAATTCACGATCGAGCCGCCACCGGCGGCGACGAGGTGCGGGTAGGCGGCCTTCATGAGGAGGAAGGTTGCACGAGGGCCAGTGTCGGAAGCCAGGTCGAAGTCGTCAGCAGACTGGGAGGCGAATGGCGAGGGGGGCTTGATCGCCATGGCGTTGTTGACGAGACCGTCCACGCGACCGAAGTGTTCAAGCGCGGCATCGACGATCTTGTCCGCCGCATCGGGGTCTCGCAGGTCGGCAGCGATGCTGCGCACCTCCGCCCCCTGCGTTGTCAGCTCATCTCGGGCGTCGGCGACGGCCTCGGCGAGGATGTCGGTGAGCAGTAGCCGGGCACCGTTGCGCGCCAGGGAACGGGCGATTCCGCGGCCGACGCCACGGCCGCTTCCCGTGACGATGACGGCCTTGCCGGCGAGGGATTCAGAGTGTGTGTACGACATCGGTTCCTTTCGAAGCTGTTCTGGGGGGTGTTCAGCGGGCGGCCGATCGCGTGGACTCCTTCACCGGCTGCTCGGCGATCCACTTCAGGTCCGGCGTGCGCCCGAGCTCGAGAGCTTTGAAGAAGAGTCGTTCCTCCCGGGGCTGGCTCTGTTCGAAGATGTCCAGTAGGGCGCCTGACGGATCGGTGGCGCCCATGATCTGGTCCCAGTTCGTCATGACGTCCTCGCTGGTCAGGTCTGGGTTGAAGTATCCGCGGGTGCCGGCGAGGAACACGCGAGCGATTCGTCCGCCGCCGGCGGTGAATGCTTCGCCACTGGTTGGCGCGTTCTCGTGGAGCAGGGGCGCGATCGCGATCGCGACCTTGTCGGGCTGAAGCGTGCTTCTCATGAAGGTGATGAGTTCTGTCTTCTCGCCTCCGCCACTGGCGCCAACGGTCTCGGTGAACGCCCACGGCATGAGCGTGTTGGCGATGATTCCGTGCTCTTCGCCGGCGGCTGCGACCTGTCGAGCGGCGGCGAAGACGGCGAGCTTCGAGACCGCGTAGTCGAGCTCGTAACCGGTCGGGCCGTACCAGAATCCCGTTCCGACGGCAGACGATGTGAACAGGATGCGCCCGTACTTCTGATTGACCATGTGTGGCCACGCGGCTCGGTTGAGCTGCAGGGATCCGCGAACGTTGATGTCGAAATAGAGGTCCAACCCCGCTGCTGGGGCGTTGGGGACGAGTTCGGAACCATCCATGACATGACCGGCGGGCACGCCTGCGTTGTGGATCAGGATGTCGATCCGCCCGAACTCTGCAATCGTCGTCTCGACGAGGGACGCTGCAGCGTCATCATCGCCGATCCTGGCCCCCACGGCCATGGCGGTGCCACCCGCTGCACGTATGTCGTCGCGTACTGCCTCCGCTCGGGCCAGATTGGATGGAAGTTCATTGACGACTACGGTCGCACCACGGTCCGCGAGGTAGCGTGCATGGGCCGCGCCGATTCCGATCCCGGCCCCGGTCACGATGGCGACACGTCCGTCGAAGCGCAGTTGTTCAGTCATTGATCCTTCTCCTTTGTAGGTTCCGCAGCTTCCGATCGTCGGTCAGGGAAGTGGGGGGAAGCCTTCGGCGTGCAGCACCCAACCGGGAGGCATGGTGTGCGCCGAGGAAGATGCGAGGTGGGCCGCCGCGAGGAGGACGCCGCCGTTGCCGGGCAGGTACAGCGGGAGGATCCCGCCGATCTGCGGGTTGTGACCGACCGGCGAGTATCGGTTCTTCGTCTCGTCACGGAGGAGGGCGTCGATGGCCGCGTCGGTCCGCCCGAGGCGCATGGCGGTCATCGCGATCATGGGAAAGTCCCAACCCCATGCGGAGGGCCATTCCCAGTTCGCGAGGACGTCATCCAAGGTGGCTGACATGATCGAGGCGTCGATCAGGGGGTTCGGGGGCACGACACCGAACGCGGCGAGCATCGACGGGTGGTCGTCTCGTCGTACTTCGTCCTCTGATGCCACGGCGGCATAACGTCCCTCGACGACGCGCGGGGTGGCCAGTGCCTCCTGGACCTCTTGCCAATCGCGGCGAGCGGGGCGTCCAGTCCGGTTCCACCATCGGCGCGCGATCTCGAGGCCCCACCACCAGTAGCTGAGCTCGAACGTGGGGTCGGCGGTTGAGCGGGCGTCGTAGAACTCCTGCGCGGGCATGACGGGCGGGCCGAGGTGGAACCGCCCGTCGCGTCGGTCGGCGAACGACGTCATGAAGTCCGCGGTCGCTTCGACGATCTCGGCGTACTCGTCGAGCACTTCCGTACGTCGGCTCTCGCTTGAGGCGTGCCACACCAGCTCGAGGAGGTGAAGGATATGGGGTTGCTGCCAGATGAGGAGGGACCCGATCGGGCTGGGGCTCTCCCGCCCATCCGGGCCGACGTGCTTTGGCCACCTCGCGCCCGCATAACCTTGGGACTTCGCGGTGGCGCGGGCGGCGTCCAGGATCCCCCGGTACCAGGGAAGGCTGCGTTCAAGGAGCTCAGGTCGGCCCCACGCGGCGAAATGTGCGGCGTGCCAGAAGTGCATTTCAAGGTGGCTCTTGCCCTGCCACGAGTTGGTTACGAGCCCGGTCTCTTGCGGAGGCATCGCGCCGGCCGAATGCACGCGAGTGAGGTACTGCGACAGCACGATCCGGCGTTCGAGCTCGACGGCTCGCGGGTCGGTGCTCTCGGAGAAGTCGATGGCTGCCCCCGACACCCAGAACGCCTCCCACGACCGCACGGCCCTCTCTGCGACGGCGTCCAGGTCGGATACGCGTGCGTCGTTGGATTCGGATGAGAAGGTCACGACCACATCGACGGTTTCCGCGTCGGCCGTGAGGAGGAACACGTGCGGGTCCACTTCATGAGCGACGGCCCCGTTCGTTGACCTCACGGTGACCGTGTACCGGGTGTCGTCTGCGATTCGCGCGATCTCCGCGTGCCCAGGTCGGTTCTCCGTGAGCATCGACTGATGCCGGTCGGTCGCGGCCCAATCGTCGGTCTGGAAGAACCCGTCATGGGGATAGGGGAACGCGAACCGCACGGCGGCCCGCCGATCGACGAGAAGGGGGCTGGTGATGCGGAACGCCACCGTAGCGTCGTCAGGCGACGCGACGGTGATGACTTCCACTGGCTCGCCGAGGTAGGAAAAGGCGCTCCGGATCGTGCCGGTCCACAGATCAAGATGCTGATTGACATCCGTGATCTGACCTGGATCGGTGATCCCCGGCTCATGTGCGCTCGGGCGCAGGACGAGCCCGATTCGGCCGAGGTCGACGCGTTGCGGGTTGACATGCAGCCAGGCCCCCGCGCGATGCTTGTCGTCGACGCGTCCGGCCATCGCTGCTTCCATGTCGTACTTGTCCGGGTAGGCGACCGGTCCACGAGGTGAGTCGTAGGTCGTCATCGCATCCTCGAGGCGGAAGCCTTCGGGATTGGGCATGCTGTGCCAGCCCCACGTCGACATCGTGGCGGTGTTCACGGCCACCTCGCCTCTGGTCATCGCCGCGAGCGGATCGTGATGATCCGTGAAGGTCTGCATGCCGGTGATGTCGGCGGTGAAGGCGAAGTCGCCGTTGCCGACAGAGAGCACCTGCTGAGGGTTCGGCGCGATGAGCCGCACGTCGTGGCGGGCGACGACCGCTCGTCGGTCGATCGTCATCGCGATGCTTGGTCCAGGACGGCGGTTGAGGCGGTGCTCAGGTACGCGCGCCGACCCTCGAGGTCGACCGCGCCGCCGACGATCCTGAAGCTCGAGTGGTGGGAGAGCTGGGATGAGCTCGATCCGATGCTTACCTCAACCGTTCCCGGTTCGACGGCGAAGCGCCCGTCGATCCCGGTGAAGCCCAGCTGGGAGACCTGCACGGTGCACGACAGGGTCACCGCATCATCCGGTTGGAGGGTGGTTCGAGCGAAGCCGACGAGTTGCAGCGCGGGGCGTGTCAGCCCGACGGCTTTCTGCGACACGTAGAACTGAGCGATCTCGGAGCCCGCGCGTTCTCCCACGTTGCGGATGTCCACCGAGATCGTGACGGCGCCTCCATCGGCGGGGACCGCTTCATTGTCCAAGGTCAGGTTGGAGTACTCGAAGGAGGTGTAGCTCAAACCGTGCCCAAACGGATAGAGCGGGCTGTTCTCCAGATCGATGTAGCTGCGGAACATGTCACCCTCGCTGCGACGGTAGCCGCTGCCGCGCTTCTGGCTGTAGTACAGCGGCACCTGCCCCGTTGCGCGAGGGATCGTGTACGGAAGCTTGCCGCTCGGATTGATGTCGCCGAAGAGCACCGATGCAATCGCCTGGCCACCCTGCGGGCCCGGGTAGTACGCAACGATCGATGCGGCGAGGAGCTCATCGACCTCCGCTATGGCGTGTGGGCGCCCTTGATAGAACACTCCCACCAGCGGCGTACCGGTGGCGGCCACCGCGCGAACAAGATCGACCTGATGTGTTGGCAACTCGAGTTTGGCGGCGTCGGTACCCTCACCCTCAGTGATCCGAGTGCCGAACCAGCCTCCACGACCACCGAGTGCGAGCACTACGACGTCCGCTGCAGCGGCTGACTCAACGGCCGCCGCTACATCCTGCGGGTCGTCGGGGTGGATGTTGACGCCGGTCACGGTCGTGACGTAGCTCTCCGGCGAGGCGGCGAGGATGGCCTCTCCGAGATCCATCGCCCCGTCGGCGAGGCGAACGAGCGCTTCGGTATCGATGGCCATGATCTGGGCGTATCGCTCAGCCATTGCCGCGGCTTTCTCAGGGCTGACCTCGGCATCGTTGGACATGGTGCTCACGCCCGCCATTCGGGATTCACCGGTCACGATCCCCTTCGTCATGTCCAAGCTTGACGGGTAAGTGTATGCGGCGAAGTTCACCATCGCGGAGTCGGCGTTGGGGCCGATCACGGCGATCCTCATGCCCCGCGAAAGGGGCAAGGTACCGTCGTTCTTGAGCAGGGTGATCGACTCCTCCGCCAAGGACCGCGAGAGCGCATGTCCCTCCCCCGCGATACGGCCGAGCTCGATCGGGTCTTCGCTCACGTACGCGTTCTCGAACAGGCCCAGCTTGAACTTGTCCATCAGCACACGCCGGACCGCGTCATCAAGCACGTCCTCGTCGAGATGCCCTGATTGGACCGCGTCGACCAGGTGGTGACCGTACCCGACGACTTGCGGGAGCTCCACGTCCAACCCGGCCGTGATGGCGAGCACCCCCGCATCCGCAGGGCTCTCGGCGGCGTATTGGCGCGTCGCGAGCCACTCCACTGTGCTGTAGTCGGACACGACACTGCCGTCGAAGCCCATCCTGCCTCGGAGCAGATCGGTGAGGAGCGATCGGCTGGCTCCGGCGGGAACGCCGTCGATCTCGGAGTACGAGTTCATGATGCTTCCTAGCCCGGCGAGCTTGATGGCGGCCTCGAACGGGGTCGCGTACACGTCGTAGAGCTCTCGCTCGCCGAGCTGGGTTGCGGCCATGTTCTGGCCGGCTTCCGTCATGGAGTAGCCGAGGAAATGTTTGCCGGTGGCCAAGACCCCCGTGCGGAGGTCATCGCCTTGGAGCCCTCGGACAAACGCGACACTCATCGCCGTCGTGAGATACACGTCCTCCCCGTAGGTCTCGTGGACGCGCCCCCACCGTGCGTCCCGTGCGATGTCCATGACGGGAGACAGTGCCTGGAATGAGCCGACCGAGCGCATCTGCCGACTGATCACCCGTGCCATGCCCTCGACCGCATCCGGGTTCCAGGTCGCAGCCAGCCCGATGGCGGTCGGGAAGGAGGTATACCCGGGCGCGAGGAACCCGTTCAGCGCTTCAGCGTGGAACATCGCTGGAATTCCAAGCCGAGTCTTCTCGAGAAGATACCGCTGAACGACGTTGGTGATTTTCGCGATGTTCTGTGGCGACGAAGCGCCCATCATCGCGAGATTCGACACGTGGCCGATGCCGTCTTTCATGAGCCCGTCGAGAACCCGGCTGTCGGGTCCATCCGGCCCCAGGAGTGCCCCGGGCATGACGGCTGACACCTGTTGGGCTTTCTCGAGCAATGTCATCCGAGAGAGAAGTTCGTTCGCCCGGTCAAGAGATGAAGGGGACGGGGTAGTCATTTAGAGCTCATTTCATTGACGACCGTCAGCGGTCCGCGACGGCAGCAGTGGCGGTTCCAGCGCGTTGCAACGCTTGGCGATACCTTCTAGTGGTGCTGGGCAGGGTTCTTCACGAGATCGCTCTGACACTGGTGGTGGAGAGCAGCGCTCGCCGACCGACGCTGATCGGGATGATCGCCAAGGCTCCGAGCACGGCGGCGCCTGCCCCGACGAAGTAGACCCAGGTGTAGTCACCACCAGCCAAGGACAGCACGAGGGCTGCGAGGAACGGGCCGACAGCCTGCGGGATCGCGTTCGCGAGACCGAAGATCGACAGGTACCGGCCGTTCTCGTTCTCTTGGCTAGGCAACGTATCCAGAGCCAGAGCCTGATCGACCGATCCATAGATTCCAATCCCGAGAGAGGACAAGAGGCTCCCGACAATGAACACTGCGACGTCGGCCGAGGTTCCAACGATGACGGCGCTTGCCGCGAGTAGAACCGCGCTGATGATCAGGAACGGCTTACGCGAATGCAGCTTGTCTGACAGGATGCCGCCGCCGATCGCTCCGACAATCCCCAACACGATGCCACCCAGGCTGATGATGCTGATCAGTGGTGCAGCCGAAGGCGCATCGAGTTCGAACCGCGACATGAGCAGGTACAGGGCGTATAGGGCAGTGAATGCAAGGTAGACGAAGATGAACGCTTTGCTTAGGATCACCCAAGCGAAGTTCGAATGCTTGCGCGGGTTGAAATAGAAGCCCCGGGTGAGGCTCGCAAGACGGAAAGCGGGAAGCTCACCCTCGAACTTCGTGTCTTTCATCGCGACTGTGAACCAGAGGCTGCCCAGCAGCGCGATTCCTGCAGGAATGAGGAACATCAGCAGGAGGTGTGAAGTGAAGACCCCTGCCAGGACGATGCCCAGGATCGGGCCAACCTGAGTGATCGCGCCGCTGACACCCATCACCTTGCCGCGCTGACTTTCCGGCAGCCGGTCCCCGAGATAGGTGAGAATCGCCTGGTTACTCATGGAATAGCCGGCAAGCGCGACGGTCCAGCCGGCGATAAGTACCAAGGGCGACGCCGAGAGGCCGATGATCACAGAACCGACAGTTCCCACAATCAGACCGCCGAAGAACCAGGGGCGGCGGCGGCCGAGGCGCGACCGTGTGCGATCGCTGAGCACGCCTGTGATCGGATTGGTAAACAGCACCACCGTTCCGGCGGTGCCGATCGCCACCGCCAGGAGAGTGTCCTTATTTTCCGGGTCCATCACGCCGATCTTGATGGCGAGCGAGAACGCCATCGGGACCACAAGAGCCATGAAGACAGTGAGCTGAGCCAGAAAAAGTGCCAGCAGCTCTCGGGCGCGCATCTTCGGAGGATCCGTTTCGAAGCCCCTCACGGCCTCGCTCACTTCTTCGGAGCCGAGGGCGATATTGGCCTGTAGCGACAACGGGGGGCCGGTCTGCCCGGATGCTTCCGCGATCTCGGGGTAATGGCGATTGGACAACGGAACTCCTTCGTTCAGAAGTTGAGCTGAGTGGTTCACCGGCCCCCTTCGTGGGCCAGTCGGAGAGGCTTCTGCTCGGAAGCTCTCAAGACGTAAGTGAGAACACTTCTACTGCTAATTCGACCGAGCCGGGCCGCGAGATGAATCCATCGGATAGATGTGTTCATCATCGAGCACAACTCGAATCATGTTTCGACTTTCCAGAGACGATATCACAAACTCGAATCGCAGTACGAGTTTGGTATCGTTATGGGAGAACCTTGAACCGAAG
>NZ_SDPN01000032.1 GCF_004134825.1 Agromyces albus | reverse complement strand
GCACGGCGCGCACCGTGCCCCGCCGTGCTCGCGGAGCGCTGGGCGACGGATGCCGCTGCCGGCGCGGGCGCGGCCGCCGGCGTGATGTCGGGCACCTCGGGCTCGAGCTCGGCCGAACGGCGGGTGATCTCGGCCTCGGTCGCCGACCGCTTCAGCTCGGCGGCGGCTTGGATCGATGCCATCGCTGTCGCGGCGATCGTGCCGCGGGAGAGGTGCAGGGGCCGCGGCAGCGGTTGCGGCGTCCACCCTTCGGCCGGCGCCGGCTCTTGGGCCAGCTCGATGGGCTCGAACGACACCGTCTCGCGCTCGACGGCGGCAGGGGCGACCGCACGGGGCACCTGACGCTTCGCGAGTCGCACGATGCCCGAGAAACCGAGCACCATTCCGAGGCCACCGGCGGCAGGCACCAGGAGCGAGCCGCCGAACGCCGCGGCGATGAGGCCCACGACGGCGACGACGAGTGAGGCGAGGAGCGTGAGCGAGCAGAGCGCGCGCTTCCGGCGCAGGGCTCGACGCGCGGCAGCGGCGCTCTCGGGCGTGACCACCGCGACGGGTTCGGTCACGGGATGCGCGGCGATCGCCTCCGCGGCGAGCTCGCGCGCGGCATCCGCTGCCCCCTCTGCGACGCGGCGTTCGGCGATCGCGAGATGTTCGGCGGCTTCGGCCTCGAGTCGGGCGGTGATCTCGTGCTCGTGCAGGATGCGCTGCTGCGTCGCCACTTCGCGCGCGGTCGCCTCGAGGCGCACCGGCTCGGGCATCTCAGCCGTCTCGGCGAGGATGCGCAGCGTCTGCTGGAGGCGCACCGCGTTGCGCTCGGTGGCGAGATACTGCCGACGGCGCAGCCAGCTCGGCAGCAGGTACGCGATCCAGAGCGTCGCGGCCGCAGCCACGAGAACTCCCCCACCGATCACGTCCATGGCACAACGCTAGGTCACCGCGGGCGGAAGGCCTCACTCGCTGCGGGCGTGTCAGCGATCGGCGATCGGGAGCGGGTGGACGGAGGCAGCCCGGTCTTCTGCCGTGACCCGTGCGGCGTCTTCAGGAACGCGGCCTTCCTGCCACCTGCGGAGCACGCCGCGAGGCACCTCCTCGGCGACGAGGGCGAACGCGAAGTGATCGCGCCAGTCGCCGTTGATGTGGATGAAGCGGCGCCTCAGCCCCTCGTAGCGGAAGCCGAGCTTCTCGACCACGCGGAGCGACGGGGTGTTCTCGGGCCGGATGCAGATCTCCATACGGTGCAGGTGGAGTGTGGAGAAGCAGTAGTCGGTCGCGAGGGCGACCGAGACCGGTGTGATGCCGCGCCCAGCGACCTCTTGCGCGACCCAGTAGCCGATCGTGGCCGACGAGAGCGAGCCGAACGTGATCGACGAGACGTTCAGCTGCCCGACCAGCTGACCTTCGTGCTCGATCACGAACGGCAGCGCGTTGCCCGCGCGAGCATGCGCCAGGAGATTGCGGATGCTCGCCCGCGCGTCGACCACCGACCCCCCGCCCGGGTACGTCGCCTCCCACTGCCGCAGCCAGCTGCGGTTGGCGAGCAGCACCCGTTCGAGGAGCTTCGCGTCACGAGCACGGATGGGGCGCAGCGTGACGTCGCCGTCGCGCAGTGTCGGAAGCACCGCGGTGGGCACGGTCAGGGCCTGTCGAAGGAGGCGACGTACTCGGTGAGCCAGGGCCGGAGCTCGGGTCCGAGATCGTCGCGGTCGGACGCGAGCTGGATGACGGCCTTGATGTAGTCGAGCTTGTCGCCAGTGTCGTACCTCCGGCCGCGGAACACGACACCATAGACGCCGCCGGTGCCCTCGACGTCGCCCGCCATCTCCATGAGCGCGTCGGTGAGCTGGATCTCGCCGCCCTTGCCGGGAGGCGTGCGCTCGAGAATGTCGAACACCTCGGGCTTCAGCACGTAGCGCCCGATGACGGCGAGGTTGGAGGGTGCCACCTCGGGCGCCGGCTTCTCGACGAGGCCCGTGACGCGCACGACGTCGGGGTCGTCGGTGGCCTCGACCGCGGCGGCGCCGTACATCTGGATCGACGCGGGGTCGACCTCGAGGAGGGCGACGATCGAGGCTCCGCGCGTGACGTGCTCGTCGAGCATGCGAGTGAGCAGCGGGTCGCGGGCGTCGATGAGGTCGTCGCCGAGGAGCACCGCGAACGACTGGTCGCCGACGTGCTTGCGTGCGCGGAGCACGGCGTGGCCGAGTCCCTTGGGATCGCCCTGACGAACGAAGTGCACGTCGGCGAGATCGCTCGACTCCTTCACCCGCTCGAGCTTCTTCTCGTCGCCCTTCGACGCGAGGCTCAGTTCGAGCTCGGTGACCCGGTCGAAGTGATTCGCGAGGGCGTTCTTGTTGCGCCCGATGATCATGAGCACGTCGTCGAGTCCGGCGGCGACCGCTTCTTCCACGACGTACTGGATTGCGGGCTTGTCGACGACGGGCAGCATCTCTTTCGGCATCGCCTTCGTCGCAGGCAGGAAGCGCGTGCCGAGTCCAGCCGCCGGGATGACGGCTTTCGTGATCCGATCAGTCATGCGATTCAGCGTAGCGGGAAGCGGATGTCGCACGGCCCCGCCACGGCCCCGGATTCCTCGCTGCTCCGCTTAGGATGTGTGCCATGCCCGACGATCCGGACGTTCAGAAGCGCGTGCTGCGCGCCGAGCTCCGCGAGCGACGGCAGAACATGCCCGAGCACGAACGCGAGCTTGCGACCGAGGGATTCACCGCGCGGCTCGAGGAGCTGGTGGGTTCGACGGGAGCCACGTCGCTCTCCTGCTACCTGTCGATGCCCACCGAGCCGAACACGCGCCCGTTCGTGAATTGGGCGGAGGCGCGCGGCATCCGTGTGCTCTTCCCGGTCACGCGTGAAGACGGCCTGCTCGACTGGACGGTCGGCGAAGACGAGACCGAGTCCTACGGGCTCCACGGCGTGCCTGAGCCGGCCGGCGAACTGCTCGGCCCCATGGCGATCAACGACGTCGATCTCATCCTCGTGCCGGCCGCCGCGATCGACGCCACCGGCATGCGCCTCGGCTGGGGCAGGGGTTATTTCGACAAGACCCTCGGTTCGATGGGAAAATGTCCTCCGGTGTACGCCGTCGTCTTCGACAGCGAATTCGTCGAGTCGGTGCCGCGCGAGGTACACGACCAGCCCGTGAACGGCATCGTGACCCCCACCCGCATCATCGCGTTCTGAACTTGCACCGCCCGAAACCGGAAGATCCACCATGCCCACGTACTCTTACCGTTGCACCTCGTGCGACAACGCCTTCGATATCCACCAGGCCTTCACCGACGACACCCTCACCGACTGCGAGGTCTGCGGAGGCCGACTCCGCAAGCTCTTCAACACCATCGGCGTGACCTTCAACGGGTCGGGCTTCTACCGCACCGACTCGCGTGCGAGCGAGGGCGGATCGGGCTCGGGGTCCGGCGGTTCGGGCTCCGGCGGCTCGGACTCGGGCGGCTCATCGGGTGCGGGGTCGTCGGGCTCCGGTTCCAGTGGATCCTCGGGCTCCGCGGCTGGGGGCTCTTCCGGCTCCGGTGCGACGAAGTCGACCGCCTCGACCGGCTCGGGCGGCGGGTCGTCGGTCAGCACTTCCTGAATTCCAGCAATGCAGTACTCGAGACGAGGAGGAACCGTGCTCAAGGGCTTCCGGGATTTCATCATGCGGGGCAACGTCATCGACCTCGCGGTCGCCGTCGTCATCGGCGCGGCGTTCACGGCTGTCGTGAACTCGCTCGTGACGAACATCTTCAACCCGCTGATCGGTGCGATCTTCAGGGCCGACAGCCTCGACAACGCACTCGTGCTCAAGCTTCCGACCATCGACGGGGCCACTGCCGACGTCAGGTTCGGCTCGGTCATCGGTGCGATCCTCACGTTCGTGATCGTCGCCGCCGTCGTGTACTTCGTCTTCGTGCTGCCGATCAACACCGTGAAGAAGCACGCGGAAGAGCGGCTGAAGCGCGGCGGCACGCCTGACTCCACCGACCCGCAACCCGAGACCGAGCTCGTGCTCCTGGGACAGATCCGCGACGCGCTCGTCGAGCAGCGCAACGGCGGCCCCGTCGAGTCCGGCGCGGTGGGCAAGCACCAGCAGTACTGAGGCTCCGCCTCAGCCCCAGTGCGGCGGCCGTTCCCTGCTGATGCGGTCGTCGTCGGCGGATGCCGCGCGCTTGCGCTTCGGCGCGCGCTCGTCACCCTCTGCGCCGTCGGCACTCTCGGCGCCGGGCACCGGAGACTCGGGCGAGGGGTCCGATCCGGGTGCCGGCGTGAGCTTGGCTCGACGCGCCCGTCCGGCGGCACGTTCGACCCGCTGGCGCGGCTCCTCGGTCATCGGCGTGCGGTCGCGGCATCCGCCGGCCGCTCGACCTCTGGCTTGCCGAGCAGCGCGGCGACTCGCATGGCGACCGCCTCGGGGTTGCCGAAGAGCTCGAAGCTGTGCACCCGCAAGTAGTGCCAGCCGAGCCGGCGCAGCACGTCGGGGCGGAGCCGCAGGGACTCCCTGAGGCTGAGGCCCGCGAGGGCGTCATCCGTCTCGACCACGACCGCTTTGCCGGCGTGCGCCGCCGCGAGCGCGAGGCGGCCGCGGTGTCCGACGCTGACTCGGATGCCGCGGCGCTCGAGCCTGGCCGCGAGGTCCTGCAGCATCGACGAGCTCGCCACGGGCGCGGGTTGCTCCGCGGCACGTTCCTCGGTCTGCGAGAGCACGTTCGCGAGCGCGAGCACGCCGTGGCTCTGGCGGTCCTCGTCGATGTCTTCCGGGCGGAACGCCGAGACGAGGTCCATCGAGCGCCGGGCGCGCGTCATGCCGACCGCGAGCAGGCGATCGCCCCCGGGTTCGCCGAGCGAGCCGAAGCTCGAGAGCAGGCGACCGTGCGGGGTACGGCCATAGCCGACCGAGAAGATGACACGGTCGCGGCTCTGCGCCACGGCCTGCTCGAGCGTGAGCACCGTGAACGGCTCGGCTCGGTCTTTCAGGATGAAGTCGGAGAGGTCCGTGCGCTTGGCGAATGCGGCGAGCACGGCCTGGTGCACTCGTGCGGCGTGCCTGGCGCTCGCCGTGATCACCATGAGCGACTCACGCGGGCGCTTCACGGCGTGCTCCATGACGAGCTCGACGACCTTCGCCACCTCGGAGTCGATGCTCTCGACGGTGCCGGTCGTGGGATCGGGCAGTCCGTTGCCCTTCACGTAGTGCAGGCCGAGGCTGCCGTGCCCGAGGAAACTCCCGGCCCATGGCAGCGAGACGATGCGTCCGGCGTAGAAGCGGTTGTTCACGAGCTCGGCGAGGTCTTCGCCGCCGGCTCGATAGCTGCGCGTGAGGGTGAGCGTGGGCAGCAGCTCGCCGAGGCGGGCGAGCGCGGAATCGGCGTGCAGCGCGTCGACACGGTGTTCGGGGGCGGGTTCGTCGGGGCGCTCGAGGTCGGCGATGGCCGTCTCGAAGAGCGTGGGAGTCTGCGTCACGGGATCGCCGAACGCCACGACCTGCTTCGCCCGGCGGATGGCGCCGAGGTTCTCGGCGATCGTCGTCGCGCCCGCGTCGACGAGGATCACGGTGTCGAACGAGATCGAGTCGTCGATCGCGGCGACATCGTAGGGAGAGGCGAGCCAGACGGGAGCGAGGGCGCGGAACAGGTGTGGGGTCTCGGCGTGCAGGGCGGCCGGCCGCACGCGGTCGCCGCGCAGCATCCGCTTCAGCCGATCTGCCTCTTCGGGATGATCGAGGAGCGCGATCTTCCAGTTCTCGGCGAGCCGCCAGGCCAGCTGCGGACCGGCGGCCGAGGCGTGCGCCTCGTCGACGAGGCGGAAGTCGGCCTCGAGCCGGTCGAGCACCGTCGTGTTCGCGCCGAGGAGCGCCTTGTCGCTTGCGAGCATCGACTCGAGCACCGATTGCCACCACGCGAGCTCGAGCTCCGCGGCGACGGCACTCTCGGGCACGTGCCGCTTGGCGAGGTCGAGGAGCAGCGGGTCGAGGCCGAGGTCGCGCAAGCGTGAGAGCACCGCAGTGCGCTCCTGCAGGTTCGTGAGCACCTCGGACTCGGCGGCGAGCCCCGCAAGCGTCGTGACGAGTTCGCGCACGGGACGCGCAGCGAGCTGCCTCGGAGTACCGACCACGCCGAGCGGGCCGTCGAGCACCTGCAGATCGCTCGCCACCGTCTGGAATGCGACGTGCACCTCGTCGATGCCGACCGGCACGCCGGGGATCGCTCCCGCCTCGGAGTACCGCTGCCAGAGCGTGCGCTGCTGCTGGATGCCGCGGAGTGCCCCGTTGAGGTCGGTGACGTGCACGCCGGGCCGAACGTACTCGAGCGCGAGCCGGCGAAGCCGGCGGCGGTTCGCGCCGGACATCCCGGGCGAGTCGCGTCGCGAGGAGGTCGCGGAGATGAGCTCGCCGAGCGGCCGGTCGTAGACGGAGGGCTGGAAGCGGTCGAGCGTCTCGCGCACGTCGAGGAGGAGCCGGAGGAACACCCCGAGCTCCGCGACCGATTCGAAGGGGCGCAGCCGGGTCTGGGCGATGAGCGCTCGGCCGCGTTCGAGGAGCCGGGGCAGCGCGACGTTGCTGAGTCGCTTCGCGAGCTCGTGCGCCGTGGTCGCCTCGGTCGTCGAGGAGAATGAGGCGCCGTACCAGGGCGAGTCACCCGGTCCGTACTTGAACTCGCCGAGCGCTGCCGCGCGCACGAGGTCGCGCGAGACGGCGTCACGACCCTCGGCGAGCGCCACGAGCGACGCGTGGTCGAGGCGCGCCGTCGTGGAGGGTGCTCCGGGCACGAGGGCGAGACGGGCGAGCTCGCTGAGCGCGTCGAGCACCGAGACGTGCAACTCGGGATCCCGTCGCGTGAGCCCCGATCGATAGTCGAGCAGGACCTTCCGCAGCCGCACGAGGGCGTCGTCGACGTCGGCGACCCGCGGTCGACCGGCCTTCTCGTTGCGGGAGATCGACTGGATGAGTTCGCGGCGCAGCCCCGCCGTCGTGACGGCGGCACCTCCGAGGCCCACTTGGCCGAGCCGGTGCGCGATGCCGTCGAGGCTCGCCCGTCGTGAGCCGACCACGAGCACGCGCTTGTCCTTCGCGACGAGGGCGCCGATCGCATTGACGATCGTCTGGGTGCCACCCGTGCCGGGCAGGGTCTTCACCACGAGGGAGGCGCCCGACTCGATCTCGGCGACCGCCTGCTCCTGCTCGGGGTCGGCATCGAGCAGGAGGGTATCGGTCGAGGGCGGGCGCTCGTCTTGCGCAACGGGTCGTGCGCGCTCGGTCTCCACGGCGAGGGCGGCACGCGCTGCGGGATTGCCCGCGATCGCGTCGATGACGGGATGGTCGAGCTGCCTGGCATCCGTCGCCATCGCGGGGCCGACCTCGGCGAACGAGGAGACGACGAGCCGCGGCGCGACGTGGAACCACGGCAGGTGCGAGGTCAGGCCGCGCAAGCGGTCGATGACCGGCTGCGGCTTGAACACGCCGTTCGTGATGGCGAGCGCGACGAACGCCTCGGCGTCGAGCGTGATCTGGAACTGCTCGCGAAGCTCGCGCGCGAGCGCCGGGTTCAGGTAGGGCTGGCCCTTGAGCTTCAGTTCGAAGTCCCGGCCGTAGCGTCGGATCGCGAGCGGTCGCAGGAGCACGGGCGCGAGATACTCCTCGCCCGCGTTGCGCCACGAGGCGAGGCCGATCGCGAGGTGCACCGACTCGATGCCGCGCACCGAGCGCAGCTCGATGCCCTTCTGGGTGATCTCGGCAGCGGCCAGGCGGGCGTTGCGCAGCGCGAGCTCGTCGCGGATGAGGCTCGACAACAGGGTCGACTTGCCCGTGATGAATTGCGGGAGGCCGCCCGGATGCGTCGTCGAGAGCTCGATGCGGGTGCGCGGCGAGTCCGCGAAGCGCACGAGGGGCGAGCGGCCGCCGACGGCCGCGAGCTCGCCCTGCCAGCGGCGCCACACGGGCTCGGCGACGTTGCCTGCGACGAGCTCTGGGTCGCCGAGGCTGAGGCCGTTGGGGCTCGTGATGTCCTGTCGCATGGGATCCGGTGTCAGTTGTTCGGCTGCGGCATCCGTCTCGGAACGGAGGATCTCCCCCTCGTCATCGTTCCGATCGAGCCGCCACACACCGACACCATACGGCGAATCCGACCGAATCACTGGAGCATCGCCGCGCTCGGCCGTGTTTCGATACCCCCTGGGTATCGTGCTACCGTCGGGCGAACCGCTCGCGCCCACCAGGAGGACCCCAGTTGCAGACGATCTCCCCCATCGACGCGCACGCGATCGACGACGCCTTCATCCTCGACGTGCGCGAGCCCGGCGAGCGCGACCAGGCGCGCATCGACGGCACGCTCCACATCCCGCTCGGCACCCTCGTCGAGCGGCTCGATGAGATTCCACGCGACCGCACCGTCTACGTGATGTGCCACGTCGGCGGCCGCAGCGCGCAAGCCGTGCAGTACCTCGAGGCACAGGGGGTCGACGCCGTCAACATCGAGGGCGGCATCCTCGAGTGGTATCGCGCCGGCCTGCCGCTGACCCTCGGCGATGCCGAATGAGCCCGAGGCATCCGACGTCCGACGACGCGCAACGGCGCATCGCCAATCGCCTGAAGCGCGCGCGGGGCCAGTTGAACGCGGTCATCGAGGCGGTCGAGTCGGGTGGCGACTGCCGCACCGTCGTGACGCAACTCGCGGCGGTCTCGAGCGCACTCGACAAGGCGGGCTTCGCGATCATCTCGAGCGCGATGCTCGAATGCCTCAGCGAAGATGCAGCGGTGGCATCCGATGCCGACGATCGCCTCACCGTGGCGGAGCTCGAGAAGCTCTTCCTCACGCTCTCCTGAAGATCCCGGCTGCTCGCCCGCCTCGACCGGTTACGCGCTCGCGAGCTCGAGGCCGTGTGCGAGTGCGACGCCGGCGTTCGTGAGTCGCCCGCCGACGGCGTTCAGGCCCTTCGCGAGGGCGGGGTCGGCCTCGAGAGCCGCCTTCCACCCGAGGTCGGCGATCTTCAGCGTGTAGGGCAGCGTCGCGTTCGTGAGCGCCGGGGTCGCCGTGGCGGGCACTGCGCCCGGCATGTTCGCGACGCAGTAGAAGATGGCATCGTGCACCCGGAAGGTCGGCTCGGCGTGGGTCGTGGGGCGCGAACCCTCGAAGCATCCGCCCTGGTCGATCGCGATGTCGACGAGCACGGTGCCCGGCCGCATCGCGGCGACCATCTCGTCGGTGACGACCTTCGGAGCGGCAGCGCCGGGCACGAGCACCGCGCCGATCACGAGGTCGGCGTCTTTCAGCTGGCGGGCGATCTCGTAGGGCGACGAGGCGAGGGTGCGGATGGCGCCGCCGTAGCGGGCGTCGAGCTCGCGAAGGCGAGGCAGCGAGATGTCGAGCACGGTGACGTCGGCGCCCATGCCATGAGCGGATGCCGCAGCCTGCTCCCCCGCGACGCCGCCGCCGATCACGACCACCTTGGCCTTCGCCGTGCCCGGCACTCCCGCGAGCAGCACGCCGCGCCCTCCGCGCGAGGCGTGCAGGTGCGATGCGCCCTCTTGCGGCGCGAGCCGGCCCGCGACCTCGCTCATGGGAGTGAGCAGCGGCAGGGTGCGGTCGGCGAGCTGCACCGTCTCGTACGCGATCGCCGTGGCGCCCGAGTCGAGGATCGCTCGCGTGAGCGGCAGGTCGGCCGCGAGGTGCAGGTAGGTGAAGAGGATGAGGTCGGGGCGGAGGAAGCCGTACTCCAACGCGATCGGCTCCTTGACCTTCAGCACGAGCTCGGCCGACCACGCCTCGGCGGCCGTGCCGACGATCGTGGCGCCGGCTGCGAGGTACTCCGCGTCGAGGTATCCGGCGCCGACTCCTGCGCCCGCCTGGATCGCGACCTCATGACCGCGCAGCGACAGTGCGTGCGCGCCGGCGGGCGTCATCGCGACGCGGAACTCGTTGTTCTTGATCTCTGCGGGCACGCCGATGCGCATGGTCACTCCGAATGCTGTGTGGATGAGTACCTCCATGTTCGCTGCTTGTTCGCCACCTGGGAACCCTTGCCGCACAGAATTCGGTAGAGTAGCGGCATCCGTCGCAAATGTTCGGAAAGGCACCCTCTCGTGGTCGATCTGCCGCAGATGAGCGAACCGGCTCCCTCGGGCCCGGCGCCGATCGTGCTCGACGCGATCGACCGCGCGATCATCACGCGCCTGCACGAGAACGCCCGCATCCCCAACATCGACCTCGCCCGTGCCGTCGGCGTCTCGCCGTCGACGTGCCTCGCTCGCGTGCGCTCCCTCCGCGAGCGCGGCGTCATCATCCGCTACACCGCCGAGATCAATCCCGCAGCCCTCGGCTTCACCCTGCAGGCGCTCGTGAGCGTGCGGATCCGGCCCGGCGCCCGCCACCTCATGGAACAGATCTCCGACGAGTTGCGCACGCAGCCCGAGGTGGCGCAGCTCTTCTTCCTCGGCGGCGCCGAGGACTTCCTGATCCACGTGCGCGTCCGCGACAGCGAGCACGTGCGGCAGTTCGTGCTCAACAACCTCTCGGCGAACCCCGCGGTCGCCCTCACCGAGACGAACCTCGTGTTCGAGCACCACACCGCGCTGTCGGCGGGGCTGCGCACCGTGCTCTGAGCACGAGCGCCGAGCACTCGCCGGCTGCGGCATCCGGGGCCTATCGTTGACGAATGGCGATCAACCTGGACGTCGCGCCGATGCTCGCGAAGGCCGTGCCGTCGGTGCCCGAGCCCGACTCGGTCGAGGGCGGTCTCGTCTACGAGCCGAAGTGGGACGGATTCCGCGGCATCGTGGCGTTCGACGGCGAGCACGTCGAGATCGGCAGCCGCGGGGCCAAGCCGCTGACCCGCTACTTTCCCGAGCTCGTCGAGGCGTTCGCCCGGCTGCTGCCCGAGCCGTGCGTGCTCGACGGCGAGATCGTGATCAGCGCCGGCGCGATCGGCGGGCAGCGTCTCGACTGGGAGCAGCTGTCGCAGCGCATCCACCCGGCGGCGAGCCGCGTCGAGCTGCTGGCGCGAGAGACGCCGGCGATGTTCGTCGCATTCGACCTGCTCGAGGTCGGCGGCCGGTCGCTCATCGAGCAGCCGTTCTCGGAGCGACGAGCTGCGCTCGAGCGACTCGTCGGCGGCATCGGTCACCCGATCCACCTCACGCGCATCACGTCCGACGTCGACCTCGCGCGCCGCTGGTTCGAGGAGTTCGAGGGCGCCGGTCTCGACGGCGTCGTGGCCAAACCGCTCGCTGCGCCGTACGCGCCGGGCAAGCGAGTGATGCTGAAGGCGAAGCACCACCGCACCGCCGACGTCGTCGTGGTCGGCTATCGGGTGCACACGTCGGGCCGAGGTGTCGGCTCACTGCTGCTCGGCCTCCACGACGACTCGGGCGAGTTGCGCAATGTCGGCGGCGCCTCCGCGTTCAGCGACGCCCGACGGCTCGAGCTCATCGACGAGCTCGAGCCCTACGTGATTCGCGACCCGAACGGCGAGGCGATCCGTGGGGAGACCGATCGCAGCCGCTTCTCGTCGAGCCGCGACGTCTCCTTCGTCCGCCTTCGCCCCGAGCTCGTGGCCGAGGTGCGCTACGACCAGCTCGAGGGGGCGAGGTTCCGCCACACCGCGCAATTCGCGCGCTGGCGTCCTGACCGCGAGCCGCGCTCGTGCACGTTCGACCAGCTCGATCGGCCGCTCGCCTACGACCTCGGCGACGTACTTGCCTGATCAGGCACTGGCCTGATGGCGATGTACCGGCCTCATTGTTGTCAGGAGTAGCACGCGGCTCGGGCCGGGTCAATCCCCTGCCGCGGCGATGAACCGTCGCGTACTGTCGAACGCGGCCGGGCTCGATGGAGAGCACCGGCCACCCATGAGAGAGGGAGCCGCCGATGTCCGATTCTGGCCCAGAGGTTCCGAATGGTCCAGAGGATCCGGACGCGGCGGAGGAACTCGACGCGGCGGTCCACGCCGTCGAGCAGCACCACCGGGCCGAGGAAGACGCAGACCCCGATGAGCGGGTGGTCGTGCGCGACCCGGAGACCGGCGAGATTTCCGAGGAGCCGGCACAAAAATGAGTTCGATCATCGACCACCCCGAGCACGATGAGCGCCGGCACGGCGCTCATGGCCTGCCACCCATCGGCGTGTGGTGGCCCATGCTCGAACGCACCCTCCAACTCGAAGTACTCGAGAACCTGAACGCCCCCTTGCGGTGGTTCGTGGTGCGACGCATCTATGAGCTCTGCGAGCTCGACGCGGGTCCGATCCCGCGCCTCGGCGTGCGTCTCGGCGAGAACGAGCGCGCCTACATCGCCGGCTGGTCTCACGCCGTCGACTGGAGCTGACCGGCGAGTCGGATGCCGCGTGGCGCCCCGGCGCGCCACACTCCTCTCGTGGGCACCGCAACGGAACCGGCCGCGAAACACTACCGCCGCGACAGCATCGAGTTCGCTCGCGCCTTCACGTTCTTCGACGCCGTCTATGCATTCGCGCTGACGCTCCTGGTGGTGAACATCGATCCGACCGAGGTCGACGACTGGGCCGACCTCGGCACGTTGCTCGGCAGCGGGCTCGGCACCCAGCTCGCGGGCTTCGCCATCAGCTTCATCGTGATCGCCGTGTTCTGGCGCGTGAACCACCGACTCGTCGCCGGGTTCCGCGCCCTGAGCCCGGGAGTGATCGTCGCCAACCTCGTGGCCATCGCCTTCGTCGTGCTCATCCCGTTCACGACGCAGGGCATCAGCGACGAGGGCAGTAGCAAGGCACCGCTCGCCGTCGCCGTCTACGCCGTGAACATCTCGGCGGCGATCTTCGCCCAGTCGGCCATGTTCTACGTCGCCAGGCATGACGGCGTCCTCGCCGATCCCCTCCCCCGACGTGCCGACCTCGTGAACTTCCTCGATACGCTCACCGCTCCGCTGGTCTTCCTCGCGTCGATCCCCATCGCCTACGCGTTCGGCGCCGACTGGGCGCGCTTGACCTGGCTGCTGCTCCTCGTGATCGGACCGCTCAGCGGCAACTGGGCGTCCCGGCGCGTCGCCCGCATCCGCGCCGCGGGGTGACGCCGGCTGCGGCCATCTCGCGAGCCTGTCGGGCATGACGTCGGCCCGCGACATCCGTACCGCTCGTCCGCTTCTCGGCGCCGAGACGCGTGGACGCCGATATTCTCTTGGACATGGGGACGCTGTATCTCGGCAAGCTCCGACAGCAAGTCGAGATCGACGATTACGCGCTGGCTCACGTGCACGCCGTGATCGTCGCGAAGTTCCGCGTGCACGAGAAGTTCATCCTGTCGTGGGAGCACCTGCAGGCCGAGCACGGCCAAGACAGCTTCTGGCTGCATCCGGCGATGGAACTCTGGGCGACCTTCGACACCCATGAGCGCCCTCACCTCGACCGGGATTGGCTCGAAGAGCTGATGTGCGAGGCGAACACGAACGGCGGCATCATCATCACCGACGAGATGTTGGCTCGGCACCGCCTGCTCGTGCTCGAAGCTGCCCCGCAGCTCGACCATGCATTGCAGCTCACGGGCCCGGCTTGACCGCTCCGCCCCGGCACGTGCTGTAAACCATCTCACACGGCGCCCCGCTCATCACCTTCGGGTGGAGGTCGGGGCGCTCCCGTCAAGCCCGCTCGAGGTTTTCCGAGGCTGCTCCGATGCGATCGGATCGCCGCGCTGCCCGCTCGAGCATGTCGCCCAGCGGTCTCTTGAGACGCAACGCTGGACGCTCGATCAGATACCAAGACGCAGCCCCCAACGGCAGAGTGAAGGCGAGCGCGAGCATTGCGTTCGCGACCAGACTCGTCACCCCGAGCATCGCAAGACCGACTTGGATCGGGAAGGCGTAGACGTAGATGCCGTAGGACAGGTCGGTGCGGAGTGTCGGACGGCGCAGCAGCGAGCCACCGACGACCAGCGCGTAGGCGAGCGGGAGCGCGCCGAGGAGCCGGTAGTCGGGCAGCATGGCGGACACCGCCACGAGCGGGACGGCGGCGACGACTCCCCACCACGTCGCTGGGATGCGCTCGCGGTACAGGTACAGAGCGCCGCCTGCGGCGAACATCAAGAGGAACCGGGCGATGAGCGAGTACCCGAAAGGAACGATTCCGCCGACGGCGAGCAGAGCGAGGAAGAACGCGCCGACGAACAACACGACCATCGTCTTGCGACGCACCAGCCCGAACACGCCAAGCGCCGCGACGAGGATGTAGCACGCGAACTCCCAGTAGAGGGTCCACAGCGGCTGATTCCACGATCCTGTCGTCGGATTCGGCGAGCCCGCGATGTCGTGCTGGTTGATGAACAGGCCGAGCCCCGACCCGACATACGTCCCGGCCTCTTCCCAGAACCCCGGTGGCAGACCTCGCCCGGAGAGGAGCAGCGCTCCCGGGGCGAGCACGAACGCCGTCATCGCGAGCGCCACCCAGAACGCGGGAATGATGCGTAGCGCTCGAGCCGTCATGAACGGGAACACCGACGGGCGGTGGACCCACGACGCGACGATGAGGAAGCCGGAGATGGCGAAGAAGCCGTCAACGAAGCCGAACTCGATGAGCTGCCCGAAGGTCTCGGAGGGTCTGAACCCAGCGAAGAACACCGCATGGCAGACGATCACGCCGGTTGCGAGGACCAGGCGAATGTGGGAGAGGCTGTTCGCCTTCGGGTCGAACACCTCGGCCAGGTTCATCCGATCAGCTTGGCCTCGTCGATGCCCTCTCGGGAATCCCCCATCCGGGCGCCGCCGATACTGGCGAAGAAACCTGACGAGCGGATGGTGCCCCTGGAGGGACTCGAACCCCCAACCCTTTCCTTAGGACGGAACTGCTCTTCCATTGAGCTACAGAGGCTGACCGCATGAGTCTACCGGCTGACGGTAGCGTGTTCAGCGATGCCGATCGGCATGGATGCGAGCGCGGCGGGGCCGCGAGAGAAGAGGCTGGGGTGAGCCGCACAGCGGGCGCGACGAGGTTCTGGGTCGGCGCATCGACGATGGGCAGGATCGGATCGGCGGCGCGCGGCATCCGACCGCTCGATGTCGCGGCCGACGGCACGGCCACCCTCGGTGAGGTCGTCGACGTCGGGCCGAACCCGATGTTCCTCACGTTCTCGGCGGCAACCGGCGTGCTCGGCATCGTGCACGAACTGAGCAGCGGGCTCGTCTCCGCGTGGACGATCGAGGACGACGCCGTCCTTCCGTTCGGCGACGCGGGCGCGACCGGCGCGGCGGATCCGTGCCATCTCTCCTTCAACGAGGCGGGCGATCTCATCTTCGCCGCCAACTACTCGGGCAGCCGGCTCTCGGTGCATCCGGTGCGTCCGGCGGCCGAGGCCGAGGCCGTGCTCATCGTCGACTTCGAGGGTTCCGGCCCGAACCGCGAGCGGCAGGAGGCGCCCCACCCGCACCAGGCAGTGCTCGATACCGCACGCGACCGCGTGCTCGTGCCCGACCTCGGCGCCGATCGAATTCGCGTGCTCAGCCTCCGCGACCTGCCCGTTGCACTCGAGCACTACGACGCCGACGACATCGTCGTGCACGCCGGCGCCGGCCCTCGCCACCTCGTGATCGACGGCGACCTGGCACTCGTCGCGAACGAGCTCGACCGCACGGTGAGCATCGTCGATCTCGGCGCAGGGCGCGAGGTCGCGTGGGTGCCGGTCGACGAGACCGTCGAGCCGCGCGGTCTCGGGCTCTCCGCGATCCGGCTCACGCGCGACGGCATCGTGCTCGTCGGCGACCGTGACGCCGACGCGCTCAGCGCGCTGCGCTTCGACTCGGACGCGCAGACCCTCGCACACCTCATGTCGGTGCCGACGGGCGGGCGGCATCCGCGAGACCTCCAGCTGACGCACGACGAGCGGTTCGCGCTCGTCGCCGACCAGGGCTCGGACTCCATCGCGATCGTCGCTCTCGACCACGGTGTGCCGACCGGCGTTGTCGGCACGGTTGCGACGCCCGCGCCGTCGTGCCTTGCACGGATGCCGTAGGCCGGAGCCGGCGCCCGGACCGAAGGCTCGATAGGCAGCCTTCGGCGCTCCTCAACCGCCAGACGAGCGGGGCGGGGTCAGCCGGGCGGGTAGAGGTACAGCGCCGACCCGGCGGGGATCGTGCGCCGGTGGTACGAGTGGTCGGAGTTCTGGTTGTACTCCTCGAGGTTCACGCTGCCGTCGCCGTTGATCGACTGCACGTACGCCACGTGGTTGTAGGGGAACCAGGCGATCGCACCGACCACGGGCTCGCTGCTGGTCGGCCACCCGTTGCGCGCCCACGCGTCGGCCCATGAGTGCGCGCTTCCAGCCCCGAGCGAGGCCCAGTCCCACTTCCACGGACCGCTCGTGACGCCGGCGTCACGGTTCAAGCGCCACGCCGCGAAGTCGACGCACTCCCGGAAGTAGTATCGCAGCGGTGAGAGGCCTCCGCCGAAGTCGTCGGGCACCTGGTCCCACCAGGGGTAGTCGTCGCCTTCGGCCTTCACCGTGTAGACGGCATAGTCGCCGGTGCCGCGCGACGCGAGGTTCGAGGCCCATGCGGCACGATCGGCGGCCTCCTGCTCGGCCTTGGCCGCCTCGATCTCGGCCTTCGACGTCACCGCGAATCCCTCGTTCGAGACGGCGGCACCGGCCGCGAGCGACGACACCTCGACGTCTTGGGCCTCGGCGACCGAGAGGCTGAACGAGCCGGATGCGCCGAAGCTCTCGCCGCCCGGCATGAACGCGTAGGCAGGTAATGCCACCGTGCCGATGATCGCCGGAACGACGAACAACGTCGCGAACACGCGGACCGGGCCGTTGCGACGGCGAGGTGCGCGGGGGGCAGCACTCACTGAGCGAGTGGGACGGGATGCGGCGGTGCGAACGCGACCTCTGTCGGCCGTTCGAGGCGAGGAGCGCGGGCGCTGATGGGCCTCGTTCGTGTCGTCACCGCTCAACAGCTGAACCTCCGGATCCCGCGCAAGGCCGCGATGCGGCCCGGTGCGGAGTGGCTTCTTCGGTCATGGAGGTACAGGGGGCCTCCGAACTCGTACCACCATAGGGCACGGCTCGTCGGTTTGTCACGGTCACGCGGCCGTGGCGAGATACTCGTGCCACTGCGGCAGCGGGCGCTCGAAGCCGCGCACGATCCAGCTGCGACCGTGCGGCATCCGTGGCGTGAAACGCAACTCCCAGCCCATCTCGGCGGGGGTGTGATCGCTCTTCATGTTGTTGCAGCGCAAGCAGCACGCAACGAGGTTCTCCCACGTGTCGCGGCCGCCTCGCGATCTCGGCAGCACGTGATCGATCGTCGCGGCCGACCTGCCGCAGTAGGCGCACCGGTGCTCGTCGCGGCGGAGCACCCCACGCCGGCTCACCGGGACCGAGTGCGCTCGCGGCGTGCGGACGTACCGGGTGAGCACGATCACGCTCGGTCTCTCCCATGAGCCGCTTGCAGCGCACACCGGGTTTCCCTCCTCATGGAGGATCACGGTGGCCTTCTGGTTCATCACGAGCAGCAGGGCGCGCTTGAACGACACGACGGCAAGGGGCTCATACCCCGCGTTGAGCACGAGTGTGCGCATGGAGTGCCTTTCGATCGGGGCTGGATGGCTTCCAGCCGCGTGAACGGTTCTGCGCTCCGAGGACGCTGCGGTGTGCTGGCGGGGCGGTGTGAGCGGTCGAAGCCGAAGCACGCGAATCGCCCGGAAAACAAAGAACGGGCACCGTCATGTAGACAGTGCCCGTCGGCGCGTGCGCCCGGTTCGTGCTCGGCTGACTGCTGCGCCGTTGGTCGAATTGCGCGCGCGCGTCCGTGGAATGGATGCTGCGCGTCTCGACCATCGGCTTTCCCCTGCCCGGCTCTCGGATCGTCAGGGTTCTAGGGTAAAGCACGAATTGCGCGCCGAAGACCTCCGGCGCGCAATTCGTGCTTCCTGTCACGCGATGTTCACACTCAGATGCCGATGCGCACGATGTAGTAGTCGCTCGTCCAGATGGGCTGGACCCGAACGGATGCCCCTTCGTAGGGCGCGTGCAGGATCATGCCGTTGCCCGCGTAGAACCCGTCGTGGCCGGGCATGATCACGAGGTCGCCCGGCTGCGCGTCGGCTTCGGAAATGCGCGTGCCCATGGCGCCCTGCCCCGTGGAAGAGTGCGGCATGCTGACGCCGAATTGCGCGTAGACGTACATGACGAGGCCCGAGCAGTCGAAGCCCGCGGGGGTGGCGCCGCCGTAGACGTACGGCACGCCGATGTACTGCGTCGCGACGTTGTAGACGCTCGCGAGGTCGAAGTTCGGGTACGGCGGGTTGGCGAGGAAGTCGCCGACCGACGGGCCGCTGTAGGAGGCCGCGTACGAGGTCATCGCCGTCTCGGCCGCGACGCGTGCCGCCTCGGCGGCCGCCGCGGCTTCTGCTGCGGCCTTGATCTCGGCCCCGCTGACGGCGGCATAGCCGTCTTTCGTGACCGGCGCGGCGATGACGTCGTCGGCGACGTCGACCGACTGGGCCTGCGCCTGGGTAAGCTTCGTCGCGTCGGTGGTGGCGAACTGCGGGCCGCCCGAACCGGGTGCGAACGCGTAGGCCGGGATCGCGAGCGTGCCCACGATGCCCGCGGCGACCGTCATGACGACGACGTTCGCGAGACCGCCGCGGCGGAGCCTGCGGGTGGTCGAGGGAAGCGGCTTGGTTGCGACCTTGTGTGCGAGGTCTGGACTGGGGGAAACGGATGCCTTCGCGGCGACGATCGCCTTCGTTGCGGCTCCGCGAGCGGGGTTCCTGGTGAGACGACGCCGGGAGAATCGAGCCAAAACTTTACCTCCGTCGCCCCACAACACACACGTGTCGCCCCACCGGATGCGCGCGATGGCGCTTCACGGGTTCCGGATCGAGCGGCGGGCAATGGGAGGCGTCTCGACCCTGTTCCGCCGACGGGCTTCTCGTCAGCGGACTTGACCGAGGATACGCGAGGCTCGCCAGAATGTCACATTCTGATTACGGCCAGCCGCTGATCAGGCCTTTTACTCGCCGACGAAGATGTGGCTCGCGACCTCGGTCGGCAGCTCGAGCGCGCCGTCGACGCCGTCGACCTGCACGAGCACGTATCCGCCGGCCTTGCTGAACGACGCCATGGCGCCCGGCATGATGCCCGCCTGCTTCATCTGGCCGAGCAGCTCGGGGTCGAACTGCACGGGCTCGCCGAGACGCCGCACGACACCGCGCACGGGCTCGTCGCTCGCCGTGACGGCGTCGAGCACGCGGACCACGCCGGTCATGAACTTGTCTGCGGCGGGGAGGCCGAGCTCTTCGAGCCCGGGGATGGGATTGCCGTAGGGGGACTCGCGCGGGCTGCCGAGGATCTCGATGAGACGGCGCTCGACCTGCTCGCTCATCACGTGCTCCCACCGGCAGGCCTCGTCGTGCACGAACTCCCACTCGAGGCCGATCACGTCGGCGAGCAACCGCTCGGCGAGGCGATGCTTGCGCATGACGTGCACGGCCTTGCTGCGGCCCGCCTGGGTGAGTTCGAGGTGCCGGTCTCCGGAGACGATCACGAGCCCATCGCGCTCCATGCGGGCGACCGTCTGCGAGACGGTGGGGCCGGAGTGGCCGAGTCGCTCGGAGATGCGGGCGCGCAGCGGAACGATGTTCTCCTCTTCGAGATCGAGGATGGTGCGGAGGTACATCTCCGTCGTGTCGATGAGATCGGTCACCCGTGTTCCTCCCTGCCGCAGTCCGTCACCCAGCCTACCGGCCGCCACCCCCTCGCTAGAATCGACGCATGCCGAGCCTCGTGATCCCTCGTGACCTGCTGCCCGCCGACGGACGCTTCGGCTGCGGCCCGTCCAAGGTGCGGCCCGAACAGGTCGCCCACCTCGCCGAATTCGGCCCCTCGATCCTCGGCACGTCGCACCGACAGGCCCCCGTGAAAGACCTCGTCGGCCGCGTGCGCAGCGGGTTCGCCTCGCTCTTCGACCTGCCCGACGGCTACGAGGTCGTGCTCGGCAACGGCGGGTCGACCGCGTTCTGGGACGCTGCGGCATCCGGCCTCATCGACCGTCGCGCGCAATTGCTCTCGTTCGGCGAGTTCGGCGCGAAGTTCGCGGCCGCCGCCGGCGCACCCTGGCTCGAGGCCCCCGACGTGCGCACGGCCGCTCCGGGCTCGCGTTCGAGCGCCGAGCCCACCGCGGGCGTCGACGTGTATGCCTGGCCGCAGAACGAGACGTCGACCGGGGTCATGGCGCCGGTTTCGCGGGTCGCCGGCGACGACGGTGCACTCACCGTCATCGACGCCACGAGTGCCGCAGGCGGCATCCTCGTCGATCCTGCCGAGTTCGACGTCTACTACTTCGCCCCCCAGAAGAACTTCGCCTCCGACGGCGGCATCTGGTTCGCCCTCATGTCGCCCGCCGCGATCGAGCGCATCGAGCGCCTCGCGGCCGGCGATCGCTACATCCCCGAGTTCCTGTCGCTGAAGAACGCCGTCGACAACTCCCGCCTCAACCAGACCCTCAACACCCCGGCCCTCTCCACGCTCCTGCTGCTCGAGAACCAGCTCGACTGGATGAACGGCTCAGGAGGCCTCGCGTGGGCCGACGCACGCACTCGCGAGTCGTCGTCGGTGCTCTACGACTGGGCCGAGCAGACCGCCGTGGCGACGCCGTTCGTCGCCGACCCCGCGCATCGCTCGCAAGTCGTCGTCACGATCGACTTCGACGAGTCGACGGATGCCGCGCGCATCGCCTCGGTGCTTCGTGAGAACGGCGTCGTCGACACCGAGCCATACCGCAAGCTCGGCCGCAACCAGCTTCGCGTCGCGACGTTCACGGCCATCGATCCCGACGACGTGCGAGCCCTCACCGCATCGATCGACTACGTGCTCGAGCGGATCGGCTGAGCGTGCGGCTCTGGCTGAGCGAGAGCGAGCGGCGGCCCGACCCCGCGCCGGCGCGAACCGACGCCCGCTCCGCGCTCGCCGTCGGCACGGCCGCGTGGATCGTGGCGCTGATCGTCTCGATCGTGTTGCAGGCGCCGCTCGACGAGGCCGGACTCGGCTGGTTCACGGCCGCGTCGGTCGCGGGGGTCGTGGCAGGGCTCCTCGGGCTCGCCGTCGTGTTCGTCATTCGCCGGCGCATACTCGGGTCGACGCGCGACTGAGCGAGCCCGCCCCATTGGGGACGGGCTCGTCTTCATCGTCTCGATCGGCTAGAGCCGATCGGATCTAGGCGTCGCGCGGGTCGCCTGCGTCGTCGGAATCGTCTGCGTCATCCGACTCGTCAGCCTCATCCGAGTCGTCAGCCTCATCCGAGTCGTCAGCCTCATCCGAGTCGTCAGCCTCATCCGACTCGTCGGAATCCTCCGAGTCGTCGGAATCCTCCGAGTCGTCGGAATCCTCCGAGTCGTCGAGCGCATCGATGTCGATCCCGTCGAACTGGTCGTCGGCATCGCCATCGTCGTGATCGTCGTCATCGGAGTCGAGTTCGTCGAGTTCGTCGTCGTCGTCTTCGTCGTCGCCCTCAGCCAGCTCGGCTTCCCTGACCGCGGCGGCAATCGCCTCTTGGGCGGCCTGGTAGTCGGCGAGTCGCTCCGACCACGGCACCCAGTCGGGCGCCACGAGCGCGGACTCCCCCGGCATGAGCTCGGTCTCGAGCACGGTGGCCTCGTCGTCGACGCCGACCCGAGCGATCGTGACGCTCCAGTGCCAGCCGGGATAACCGGCGAGGTCGGCGGCGAAATGCAGCGTGAGCACGTGTTCGCCCTCGACGAGATGGCCCACGACCGAGCCCACGGTCTGCGCGGGCGTCACGTCGAGCAGGGCCCGACGGGCGAGGTCGACGGATGCCAGGAGCACCTCGTCGGCCACGGCCGGCGTCGGCTCGGCCTCGGCGACCTGCGTCTCGAGTTCAAGAGTGCCCTCGACAGTGCCGGACTCGTCGGTCTCGGGTTCCGCTGCAGCGGCGACGGTTTCGGTGTCGGGTTGCTCAGGCATCCAGCTCATCAGCCACCTTGCGCATCACGGCGACGATCGTGCGGGCCTTCGCCCGGTCGGGGTAGCGACCGCGGCGCAGGTCTGCGCCGATGCCGTCGAGCGACTTCACGAGGTCTTCGATGATGACCGCCATGTCGTCGGCCGACCTGCGATTGATCTTCGCGAGGCTCACCGGAGCGTCGAGCACGCGCACCGAGAGCGCCTGCGCGCCGCGCTTGCCCTCGGCGACGCCGAACTCGAGCCGGGTGCCCGCGCGCACGGTCGCACCGGCGGGGAGGGCGGATGCATGGAGGTAGACCTCCTGGCCGTCATCGGAGCTGATGAAGCCGAACCCCTTCTCCTCGTCGTAGAACTTGACCTTGCCGGTGGGCATTATGAAAACCTCGCTCATGTCTGCAGGCGCGCCGAATCGCGGCGCCATGCTCGGCCCAGTCTAGAGTCCCAAGGCCGCGCGAGCGGCCCCGGTGGGCCTATTCTGGACAGGTGAGCGATTCCGGCAACATCACCGACAATCGCGCCGAACGCGTTCTTGCGTACATGTTCGCCGCCGTCGTCGGTCTCTCGATCCTCGCCTTCTTCGCCGTCATGATCGGCACGATGGCGGGCGCTGCAGCCGACGACGGATTCAGTCAGGGCATCTGGCCGTTCGTGCTCATGCTGCCGTGGTTCGGGCTGCCGATCGCGTTCCTCCTGCTCATCACGCTCCTCATCGTCAACGGCATCCGCCGGGCCCGCACATCGCGCGCCGGATCGAGCTGACCCGGAGACGATGCTCGAGCTCGCCGCACGACTTCGCGGGCTGCCGCGAGAGCAACTCGCTGCAGCGCTTCAGACGCGCGAATTCGACCCGGTCGGCATTCGCGATCTCTTCGACCTCGCCGAGGCGCTGCTCTCGCCCGATTCCGTCGACCAGGCCATCAGCCGCCTCGACCGGCCCCGGCTCGCGGTGCTCGCCGCTGCCGCGGGAATCGTCGGCGCAGATGCCGGCACCACGGCCGACGAGGTGCGAGCCGAGCTCGTGCGCCTCGGGGCATCCGCTGAGCTCTCGGATGCCGCGGGCGAGCTGCTCGAGGCACTCTCGAAGAACCTGCTCGTCGTCGAGGCGGGCGATCGCGTGCACGTGCCGTCGGCCGTCGCCTCCCGCCTCACGTCGCGCTCGGGCCACGAGATCCCCTCGGCCGCCGAACTCGCCGCCCCGGCTCCCCCGGTGCTCGTGGCGTTCGACGAGATCGACCGCAGCATCCTCGAACGGCGCGCAGCCGAGACCGCCTACGCGACGGTCGCCGCGACCGCCGAGCTCATCGCCGAGCTCGGCACCCAGCCCGCGCGTGAGCTCGCGAAGGGCGGCCTCGCGCTGCCCGACTCGAAGCGCCTCGCCGAGGCGAGCGGCACCGAGCTCGATGCGCTGCCGAGGCTGTTCCACCGTGCCGACGAGGCCGGTCTCGTGGTGCGCGACGGCGCCTTCTGGCTCGAGTCCGATCTCGGAGCCGCCTGGGCGCTCGAGAGCGCCGCGGGCCGTTGGCGCAGGCTCGCCGAGTGCTGGCGCGACCGCATCCCGCCGGCGTTACGCGAGCTCGTCGCCCGGCGCAGCGAGACCCTCTCCGCCTCGACGTTCCGCGACGACGTGAGCTGGTTCTACCCGGCGGGCGGGCGATGGCTCTCCGATGGCGTTGAGCGGCTCGTCGACGACGCCGAGGCCCTCGGCCTCGCGGTCGCCGGAGAACCCGTCGAAGCCGGCCGGCTCGTGCTCGCCGGCGAGCTCGATCGAGCCGCCGCGCAACTGGCCGCGCACTTCCCGAAGCAGGTCGACCGGGTCTACGTGCAGCACGACCTCTCCATCGTGTCGCCCGGTCCGCTCGACCCGTCACTCGACGCGAGGCTGCGCACCTTCGCCGACGTCGAGGGCCGCGACCTCGCCTCGACCTATCGCGTGAGCGCGGCATCCGTGAATCGCGGCCTCGCCGCCGGCGAGTCGGCGGAATCGATCCTGTCGTTCCTCGGTGCGCTCTCGCTCACCGGCATCCCGCAACCCCTCGAGTACCTCGTCGCCGAGGCGGCGGCGAGATTCGGCTCCGTGCGGGTCGCCGCGGCCGATGAGGCGGATGCCCCGGCGCGCGCCTCGATCCGCTCCGACGACGAGCAACTCATCCGCACGCTCTCGGTCGACCAGTCGCTCGCGTCGATCGGCCTGCGACAGGCCGGCCCGAACCGCCTGCTCTCGAGATTCCCGGCCGAGGTCGTGTTCTGGGCCCTCTCCGACGCGCGCTATCCCGTCGCCGCCGAAGACCCCAGCGGTCGCATCGTGCGACTTCGCCGGCACCGGCTCGCGCACATCCCGGCTCCAGCACCCAAGACCGACCCGATCGCGGCACTCCTCGACCGCGTGCTCGAGCAGGGCGACGAGGGCGCCACCGAGCTCGCGTGGCTCGCCCGGCAGCTCGAGGCCGCCGCGCGGGCGAAGGAGACGCTCACCGTCACCGTGCGCATGCCGGGCGGGCAGACGGCCGACTACCTGCTCGCTCCCGCGAGCGTGGCCAACGGAAGATTGCGCGCGCGCGACCGCAAGGCCGACATCGAGCGCACACTCCCGCTCTCGGCGATCGCCGCCGTCACCCCCGGCCCAGTCGACGGTTGAGCGCTACCCCCGTCTTCGGGCCACTCGGCCGACCGTTCCTCAGACGGGCGTAGACTCGATCGTTATGTCAGACGGCCCCCTCATCGTGCAGAGCGACCGCACCGTGCTCCTCGAGGTTGCACACCCGCTCGCCGAAGATGCCCGGCACGATCTCGCGGTCTTCGCAGAGCTCGAGCGCGCACCCGAGCACGTGCACACCTACCGCATCACGAGGCTCGGCCTCTGGAACGCCCGTGCCGCCGGCCACGACGCCGACGACATGCTCGGCACCCTCGAGCGCTATGCGAAGTTCCCGGTGCCGCAGACCGTCGCCGTCGACATGCGCGAGACCGTCGGCCGTTACGGCCGGCTCATCGTCGACCGCACGGATGACGGAGCACTGCGCCTGCGCAGCGATGACATGGCCGTGCTCACCGAGGTCGCGGGCGCGAAGCGCATCGCGCCGCTGCTCACCGATCGGATCGACGGCGAGAGCTTCCTCGTCGCGGCGTGGGCGCGCGGGCAGCTGAAGCAAGAGCTCGTGAAGCTCGGCTGGCCGGCTGAAGACCTCGCCGGATACACGCCCGGCACGCCGCATCCGATCGAGCTCGACCAGACGGAATGGCACCTGCGCGGCTACCAGCAGCAGGCGATCGACAACTTCTTCGGTGGCGGCTCCGGCGTCGTCGTGCTGCCGTGCGGCGCGGGCAAGACCCTCGTCGGCGCGGGCGCGATGGCGACCGCGAAGACCACGACGCTCATCCTCGTGACGAACACCGTCTCGGCACGCCAGTGGCGCGACGAGCTGTTGCGCCGCACCTCGCTCACCGCCGAGGAGATCGGCGAGTACTCGGGGCAGGTGAAGGAGGTCAAGCCCGTCACGATCGCGACGTACCAGATCCTCACGGCGAAGCGGAAGGGTGAGTACGCCCACCTCGCCCTGCTCGACGCGCTCGACTGGGGCCTCGTCGTGTACGACGAGGTGCACCTGCTTCCCGCCCCCGTGTTCAAGCTCACGGCCGAGCTGCAGGCCCGCCGGCGCCTCGGCCTCACCGCGACGCTCGTGCGCGAAGACGGCCGCGAGGGCGATGTCTTCTCGCTCATCGGCCCGAAGCGGTTCGACGCACCGTGGAAGGAGATCGAGGCCCAGGGCTTCATCTCCCCCGCCGCGTGCTACGAGGTGCGCATCGACCTGCCGCAGTCGGAGCGGCTCGTCTACGCGGCATCCGCCGACGACGAGCGGTACCGGCTCGCCGCGACCGCGCCCGCGAAGCTCGGGGTCGTGAAGGAGCTCGTGGCCAAGCACGCCGGCGAGCGCATCCTCGTCATCGGGCAGTACCTCGACCAGATCGACGAGCTCGCCGACGCGCTGCGGGCGCCCAAGCTCACGGGTGCGACCCCCGTCGACGAGCGGGAGCGGCTCTTCCAGGCGTTCCGCGAGGGCACCACGACGGTGCTCGTCGTCTCGAAGGTCGCGAACTTCTCGGTCGACCTTCCCGAGGCGACCGTCGCGATCCAGGTCTCGGGGTCGTTCGGCTCACGCCAGGAGGAGGCCCAGCGTCTCGGGCGGCTGCTGCGGCCCAAGGAGTCGGGCCTCTCCGCGAACTTCTACACGCTCGTCGCACGCGACACCGTCGACCAGGACTTCGCGCAGAACCGGCAGCGGTTCCTCGCCGAGCAGGGGTACTCGTACACGATCCTCGACTCGCACTCGCTCGCCGCCGCCTGACACTGCACGGTCTGTGACGCCGGGCTTTGTTCGCAAGGCGCAGCTAGCTTAGGCTTACCTAAGCCTTCGTTCGAGGGCGCCCTCCCCCGACTCACGGAGCAGCACCTTCATGCGTTCACCCCGCACCGCCTTCGCCCTCGGCGCTGTCATCACCGTCGCCCTCACCCTCACGGCGTGCGCCGCGGGCGAGACCGGCGGATCGACGTCGACCGCCGACGCAGACACCCTCACGATCTACGCCGGCCGCAACGAGGCGCTCGTCGGCCCGCTCATCGAGCAGTTCACCGAGGACACGGGCATCGAGGTCGACGTGCGCTACGCGACGAGCCCCGAGCTCAACGCACTGCTCCTCGAGGAGGGCGAACGCACCCCCGCCGAGGTGTTCCTCTCGCAGGATGCCGGCGCGCTCGGCTCCATCGCGAACGCCGGGCTCACCTCGCCCATCCCCGCCGAGCTCGCCGACCTCATCCCGGCCGGCTTCACGTCCGACGACGACAACTGGATCGGCGTCACGGGCCGCGCGCGGGTCATCGCCTACGACGGCGAGCACCTCACGAGCGAGACGGTGCCCGACAACGTCGACGCGCTGACGGCGCCCGAGTGGAAGGGCCGCGTGGCCTTCGCACCCGGCAACGCGAGCTTCCAGTCGTTCATCACGGCACTTCGCGTGCTCGAGGGCGAGGAGGCCGCCGCTGCATGGGTCGAGGCGATCGCCGCGAACGACCCGATCCTCACCGACAACAACCTCGCGACGCTCGATCTCGTGAACGAGGGGCAAGCCGACATCGGCCTGATCAACCACTACTACTGGTTCGAGCGTGCCGCCGAAGAGGGCGAGGAGAACATGCGCGCCAAGCTCGAGTTCCTCCCCGGCGATCCGGGCGGCATCGTGAACGTGAGCGGTGCGGCGATCCTGAAGGGCGCGGCCGACGACGCCGACGCACTCGAGTTCGTCGAGTACCTCGTCTCCGAGAAGGCGCAGCAGTTCTTCGTCGACGAGACGTTCGAGTACCCGCTGCTCCCCGGCATCGCCGCACCCGAGGGCCTGCCGACGCTCGACAGCCTCGTCAACCCCGAGCTCGACCTCGCCGACCTCGAGTCGCTCGAGCAGACGCAGCAGCTCCTCGCCGACGCCGGCCTGCTGTAACGGGCTTCCCCCGTAGGCTGGGACGGATGTCTCGCACACCCGCCGTACGGCCGCCTCGAGCGTTGCTCGCGGCGGCCGTCGTCGCGTGTGCGCTCGCAGCGATCCCCCTCGTGTACCTGCTCGTCCGCGTCGGCACTGCGGGGTTCGAAGACATCGCCGCCGTGTTCGAGCGGCCCCGGGTGCCCGTGCTCATCGGCAACACGGTGCTGCTCGCGGCATCCGTCACCCTCGCGACCGTGGCGATCGGCGTGCCGAGCGCGTTCCTGCTCGCTCGCGCCCGCCTGCGCGGCCGCGCGGTGTGGACCGTGCTCGCCGCGCTGCCGCTCGCGGTGCCCTCGTACCTCGCGGCCTACGGCTGGCTCGCCGCGCTGCCGTGGATGCAGGGGTTCTGGGCGGCCTGGTTCGTGCTCACCCTCGTCGCGGTCCCGTACGTCACGCTCCCGGTCGCGGCCGCGCTGCGGGCCGGAACGACCGGGCTCGACGATGTCGCACGAACGCTCGGGCGCGGCCCGCTGGCCGCGTTCCGGCTCGGCACGTGGCCGCAGATCCGGCCGGCGGTGCTCGCGGGCGCGCTCCTCGTGTGCCTCTACACGCTGAGCGACTTCGGCGGGGTCGCGCTCTTCCGCTACCAGGTGCTGACGACGGCGATCCAGCAGGCCTACGGCGCGAGCTTCAACCGCGACTACGCGGCGATCCTCGCGAGCCTCCTCGTGCTCCTCGCCGTCGCGGTCGTCATCGCCGAGCAGTTCGCGCGCGGCAGGGCCGCCCGGCAGTTCGGTGCCGTCACCGGCCCGGCGCGTCAGCGGCGCGTGCGCCTCGGCACCTGGTCGGCGCCTGCGGTCGTGCTGCTCGCCGTGCCGCCCGGACTCGCGGTCATCGTGCCGGTCGCGGTGCTCGTGGTCCGCCTGTTCGAGGCGGAGACCCTGCGGGAGTTCGATGCGGCCGAGCTCGCCGCCGCCGCCGGGAACACCGTGCTCCTGTCGGCGGGCGGCGCGGTCGTCGCCATCGCACTCGCGCTGCCGATCGGCATCCTCGCGGCCCGGTACCGCGGCCGCATCATTCGCGCCATCGAGACGACGGGGTACCTCGCGCTCGGACTGCCCGGCATCGTCGTGGGCCTCTCGCTCGTGTTCTTCTCACTCGCCGCGGTGCCGGCGCTCTACCAGACCGCGTTCGTGCTCGCCTTCGCCTACGGGGTGCTGTTCATGCCCAAGGCCATCGGCGGCATCCGCGGCGCCACGGCGCAAGTTCCGACGTCGCTCGAAGACGTCTCGCTCACGCTCGGAAACGGGCGCCTTCGCACCTGGTGGCTCGTGACCGCGCGGCTCGCTCGACCGGGCATCGCCGCCGCAGCGCTGCTCGTCGCCGTCACCGCGATGAAGGAGCTGCCGGCCACACTGCTCCTCCGACCGACGGGAACCGACACGCTCGCCACCGAGCTGTGGTCGCGCACCGACGTGTCGGCCTACGGCGCCGCCGCGCCCTACGCGGTCACGCTCCTGCTCGTGGCCGCGGTGCCGGCGTTCCTCCTGTCCCGTGCCCGCGCCGGCGCCGGCGAGCTCGACGAGGCCGTGGCATGAGCCGGCTCGAAGTACGCGACCTGGTCGTCGGCTACGACGCAACCGACGTGCTGCGCTCCGTCAGCCTCGAGGTGCCCGACGGCTCGCTCCTCGCGATCGTGGGGCCGAGCGGATGCGGCAAGACCACGTTGCTGCGCACGATCGCCGGGCTCGTGCGCGCCCGCGCCGGCGAGATCCGCATCGGCCACCGGATGGCCACGACGCACGGCATCCACCTCGCGCCGGAGAAGCGCCGCATCGGCTGGGTACCGCAAGACGCCGCGCTCTTCCCGCACCTCACCGTCGCCGAGAACATCGCCTTCGGACTGCCGACCGCTCGCGGTTCGGCCAGGAGCGCCCGGCGCGCGGCGAATCGCGACGATGTGCGGCGCCTGCTCGACCTCGTGGGGCTCGGCTCCCTCGGCGACCGCCTGCCGACGCAGCTGTCGGGCGGGCAGGCGCAACGGGTCGCCCTCGCTCGCGCCCTCGCTTCGGGCCCCGACGTCGTGCTGCTCGACGAGCCCTTCGGCGCGCTCGACCCGATCCTCCGCGCCGAGCTGCGCCGCTCGGTGCGTGAGCTCCTCCGCGAAGAGGGGGTCACCGGCATCCTCGTGACCCACGACCAGGCCGAGGCGCTCTCGATCGCCGACCTCGTCGGCGTCATGCGTGGTGGAGAGTTGCTGCAACTCGACACCCCCGAGCAGGTGTACCGGCGACCGGCGACGCCGTGGGTGGCCGGATTCGTGGGCGACGCCGTGTTCCTGCCGGGCACGTGGCACGGCGACGAGGTGGCGTGCGCCCTCGGGCGACTGCCTGCCGATTGGGTGTCGGATGACGCCGCAACGGCGTCGCCGCTCGAGGCGCCCGTCGACGGGGCATCCGTCGACGTGCTCGTGCGCCCCGAAGAGTTGCTGCTCCGTCCGCTCGAGGCCGTGCTCGAAGGAGCGCCGGCAGCGGGCGGCGCGGCAGGATGGGCGGGCCTTGCGGCAACGGTCACCGCGGTGAGCTACACCGGGCACGATGCCATGCTGTCGCTCGTGCTCGATGACGAGACCCGCATCGACGCCCGCGTGACGGCGGCCGGACTCCTGCCGGTCGGCACTCGAGTCGCGGTGTCGACGACGAGCCGGGTGCTCGCCTACGCGGCGGGCGGCCGCTGACGCCGATCAGCCGCGCGAGTACCGCAGCAACAGCAGGTCGCCCGCCGGGATGGCGTGCACGAGGTGCATGCTCCGCTCCATCTCGACCGCGCCGCGCGAGATGCGGCCCGCGCTTCCGCCCACGAGCATGGGACTCAGGCTGAGGCACAGCTCGTCGACGAGGTCGGCGTTCATGAGCGCGCCGAACAGTCGCGGTCCGCCCTCGCAGAGCACGCGCCCGATGCCCAGGTCGACGAGCGAGGCGAGCATCGCCTCGAGGTCGACGGAACCTTCGGCGTCGGCGCCGGCCTCGCCGTCGCCGCAGATGAGCACGTCGGCAACGGCCGACAGCGCGGCCCGGCGATCGGCCGGCGCCGCCGCGTGCGTCACGACGATCGGGCGTTCGACCGCCTTGGCGAAGAACGGATGCTGCGGGTCGAGGTCGAGTGCCGCCGAGACCACTGCCAGGCGGGGTTGCGGTGCGCGCACGTGCTCGAGCCGCCACGCGGCATCCGCCTCGCCGACCCGCACGCCGCCGTACCCCTCGACACGCACGGTGCCGGCGCCCACGAGCACGACGTCGGCGAGCGTGCGCATGACGCGCATCGCGAGCCGGTCGGTCTCGTCGCCGAGCCCGCCGCTGCGGCCGCCGATGCTGACGGCTCCGTCGAGACTCGACACGAAGTTCATGCGCACATGCCGCGCTGCGCCCTCGGGCAGGGCGTACGCCTCGAGCAGTGATGCGCGGTCGACGGCCACCTCGTCATCCCTCACCGGTTGTGTTCCAGGAAGACGGGCGGACGCCAGCCCTCGATCGCCTCGATCATGTGCATCGCGTCGACGGTCTCGCGCACGTTGTGCACACGCACGATGCGAGCGCCCTGCATGACGCAATAGACGGCGGCGGCGATCGACCCCTCGATGCGCTGGTCGCGGGCGCGGCCGAGCGTCTCGCCCACGAAGTCCTTGTTCGAGAGCGCGACGAGCGTCGGATAGCCGAGCGCGGTGACCTCGCCGAGCCGGCGGGTGAGCTCGAGCGAGTGCAGCGTGTGCTTGTTGAGGTCGTGGCCGGGGTCGACGATGATGCGGTCGGATGCCACGCCCCGCGCCTCGGCGAGCGCGACCCGCTCGGTGAGGAACGCCACCACCTCGGCGACCACGTCGTCGTACTGCGGCGAGGGGTACGGGGTGCGGGGCCTCGCGAGGCTGTGGGTGATGATGATCGCCGCACCGCTCGAGGCCACCACATCGGCCATCGCCGGGTCGTGCAGGCCCGTCGTGTCGTTCACGACGTGGGCTCCGGCGGCGATCGCCGCGCGTGCGACCTCGGGGTGGAACGTGTCGACCGAGATCACGGCGCCGGAGTCGGCGAGCTCGGCGACCACTGGGACGACGCGATCGATCTCCTCGCTCACGGGGATCTCGGGGCCGGGCGCGAACTTCGCGCCGCCGACGTCGATCCAGTCGGCGCCCTCGGCGATCGCGCGGTGCGCGGCGGCGACGGCCGCGTCGAGGGCATCGGTGCGGCCGCGATCGTAGAACGAGTCGGGCGTGCGGTTCACGATGGCCATCACGGCCACCTCTCGGGCGAAGTCGAACTCCCGCGGCCCGATACGTCTCGTCGTCGCGCCTGGCGTCACGTCGCGCCGCCCGCAAGCGTGCCGAGCGGCACGGCCGGGTCGGCGAGCGCCGCCTCGTCGACGACGGACTCGGAGCGGATGATCCGCTGCACCTCCTCGTTCACGTCCCAGATGTTCACGTTCATGCCGGCGACGACGCGCCCGTCGAGTACCCAGAAGGCGATGCACTCGCGGGCTGCGAGGTCGCCGCGCACGACGAGGCGTGCGCTCGCGGCGAGCTCGCCGTAGCCCGAGTACTCCATGCCGAGGTCGAACTGGTCGGTGTAGAAGTACGGGCTCTCGTCGTAGCGCACCGATTCGCCCGCGAGTGCGCGACCGACGACCCGCCCGCTGTGCTCGGCGTTCGCCCAGTGCTCCACGCGCAAGTGGTGGCCGAGCCTCGCGTTCCAGGTGCTCGCCACGTCGCCCGCGGCGAACACGTCGGCCGCGCTCGTGCGGAAGCCCTCATCGGTCACCACGCCATCGTCGACGTGCAGGCCCGCGGATGCCGCGAGGTCCACGTTCGGCGTCGCGCCGATGCCGAACAGCACGAGGTCGGCCTCGACCACCTCGCCCGAGTCGAGCACGACGCCCGTGACCTGCTCGCGCGTGCCGGATCCGCGCCCGCCCTGCAGCCCGCTGACGCCAGTACCCATGCGGAGGTGCACGCCGTTCGCCTCGTGGAGGTCGGCGAACATGCCGCCGAGCTCGGGGCCGATCGCGGACTCGAGCGGCACGTCGCCGCGGCCGAGCACGGTGACGTCGTTGCCGAAGCCGCGTGCCGCCGCAGCCGCCTCGAGGCCGATCCAGCCGGCGCCGACGACGACCACTCGCTTGCGTCCTTCCCGGAACGCGGTGCGCAACCGCGCGGAGTCGGGGAGGCGGCGCAGCGTGTGGACTTCGCGAAGCGAGGCGCCTTGCTCTGCGAACGCGCGCGGCGAGGCGCCCGTCGCGAGGAGCAGCCGGTCGTAGCCGACGACGTCGGCGTCGGAGATCGAGACGGTGTGCGCGGCGGGATCGATCGAGCGCACGCGGATGCCGCTGCGCACGTCGATCCGATGCTCGCGGTACCACGCGGTGTCGTGCGGGTAGACGACGCTCGCGGCATCCGTTCCCTGCAGGTACGCCTTCGAGAGCGGCGGACGCTCGTAGGGCAGCCGCGGCTCCTCGCCGAACACGACGACCTCGCCGTCGAAACCCGACTCGCGGAGGGCCTCGACGGCCCGCGCCGCGGTCAGTCCGCCGCCCACGACGACCACTCGTTCACGACTCGTCATGCTGCCGAGTCTGTCACGCGTGGCGTGAGCGAGCCAATGCGATCCCCAGGCTTGCGGGAGGAGCGTCATCCGTCACCCGACCCTCGAACAACGTTCAGCAAAGTTTCAGCCGATGCGCAGAGAATCGACATATGAGCGACGGACCCCGCATTCTCATCGTCGACGACGAACCCAACATCCGCGACCTTCTGACCACGAGCCTTCGCTTCGCCGGTTTCGCCGTGCGCGCCGTCGGCAACGGTGCACAGACGATCTCCGCCGTGCTCGAGGAAGAGCCCGACCTGATCATCCTCGACGTCATGCTGCCCGACATGAACGGGTTCGGCGTGACGAAGCGGCTCCGCTCGGCGGGCTACACCGCGCCGATCCTCTTCCTCACCGCGAAAGACGACACGGAAGACAAGATCACCGGCCTCACCGTCGGCGGCGACGACTACGTCACGAAGCCGTTCAGCCTCGACGAGATCGTGGCGCGCATCAAGGCGATCCTGCGCCGCACGATGCACGCCGAGGAAGACGCCGTCATCCGCACCGGTGAGCTCACGATGGATCAAGACACCCACGAGGTGCTCGTCGGCGACATTCCCGTCGAGCTCTCCCCCACCGAGTTCAAGCTGCTGCGCTACCTCATGCTGAACCCGAACCGGGTGCTCTCGAAGGCGCAGATCCTCGACCACGTGTGGGAGTACGACTTCAACGGCGACGCCGGAATCGTCGAGAGCTACATCTCCTACCTCCGCCGAAAGCTCGACCAGCACTCCACCGAGCCGCTGATCCAGACCAAGCGCGGATTCGGCTACATGCTGAAATCCTCGAAGCCCTGACTCAGGCTTCGCCGCCTAGACTCGGCCCGCCATGCAACAGTCGAAGATCCTCGAGCGGTGGAACCGCATCTCACTGCGCACCAAGATCACTGGTGTGACGGTGCTCATGCTGACCCTCGGGCTCCTCGTCTCGGGCATCGGCACGGCGGCGATGTTGCGCTCCTACGTCGAAGAGCAGATGTCGTCCAAGCTCACCGCGCTCGCCTCGGGCGACCTCAGGGAGTACTTCGACGACGCCGGCGGCAAGCCCGATCTCGGCAGCCTTCGCCTGAAGCCGGCCGACGACGTGTTCGTCGCGGTATACAGCCCCTCGGGCGCGTACCTGCAGAACAACTGGGAAGAGCGCGACGAGAGCACGTGGCCCCAGTTCCCGCGCACCCTGACGCAAGCCAAGGTCACCCAGCTGAACCCGTCGGGCTACAGCGTGCTCCAGCTCCGCGACGCGCAGAACGCGCCGACCTTCCGCGCCGTCACGGCCCTGATGGTCTCCGATGAGCACGGCTCCCTGGCACCGGTCATCATCGCGATCTCCTCGAAGGAGACCGAGCAGCTGCTCGCCGTTTACCTCACGATCTTCCTCGGCTTCGGCTTCGGCGTCGTGCTCATCGGGGCCCTGCTCACCCGCATGCTCGTGACGAGCACGTTCGGCCCGCTCCGCGAGGTCGAGCGCACCGCTGCGGCGATCGCCGACGGCGACTTCAGCCAGCGGCTCGGCGGGGCGATGCCCAACACCGAGGTCGGCCGCCTCACGCGTTCGCTCAACACGATGCTCAACCGCATCGACCGGGCGTTCCGCGACCGCGCCCGAACGATCGACCAGATGCGGCGATTCGTCGGCGATGCGAGCCACGAACTGCGCACCCCGCTCGTATCGGTGCGCGGCTACGCCGAGCTCTACCGCATGGGCGCCCTGCAGAGCCCCGATGAGGTCGCGCAGGCGATGGACCGCATCGAGAAGGAGGCCATCCGCATGGGCGGCCTCGTCGAAGACCTGCTCGCCCTCGCACGACTCGACGAGGCGAAGCCGCTCGAGCTCGGCGAAGTCGACCTCGTGCCGCTCGCGCGCGACGCCGCGCTCGACGCGATGGCGGCAAATCCCGCTCGCACGATCACCGTGATCGCCCCCGAGGAGACGAGCGGTACGGATGCCGCGGGCGAACCGTCACCCGACCTCGAGGTCGAGGTCGAGCTCGAACCCGAGAGCGGCCGCTTGCCCACCGGACCGATCTCGTTCGCGGGCGCCACGCTCGCGCGGCTCCGCGGACGCCGCACTCGCGCCGACGTGCACGCCACGGCGGCGCCGCAGCGCCGTGGCGGCGCTTCGGGGAAGGCCGCAGCTGCGGCATCCGCTGCCTCGAAGAAGTCGGCGACGGCGACGGTGCCGGCACCGGCACCCCTCACGCAGTCCGCCGCCGTGCCGGTGCGCCATGCGATCGTCCTGGCTGAAGAGAACAAGATCCGGCAGGTCATCACGAACCTGATGGCCAATGCGATCCGCTTCACCTCCGACGACAGCCCCCTCGAGATCCGCATCTCGATCGACGATGCCGCCGAACGAGCCATGGTCGAGGTCGTCGATCACGGCGAGGGCATCCCGCTGCAGATCCGCGAGAAGATCTTCCAGCGGTTCTGGCGCGCCGACACGTCGCGCACGCGAGAGACGGGCGGGTCGGGGCTCGGCCTCGCGATCGTGTCGTCGATCGTGGCCGCGCACAACGGCGTCGTCGACGTGGTCGAGACACCCGGCGGCGGTGCGACGTTCCGGGTCTCGCTTCCTCTCGCGAGCTCGGCATCCGCGCCGCAGCGCGTCGTCGAGGGCTGACACTCCTCCTCGACAGGCGTTCGTCGACGGATGCCGCTCACCACAGTGCGCTCGCTCGGTCTTCGTCGCCCGCACCCCGCGTAGCGTCGGCGGAACACCGAACGAACGGGAGAATCTCCATGACCAGCTACCACGTCGACAGCGACCAGGTGTCCGCCGCGAACCAGACCGTGCAGGGCACGATCGGCCGCATCCAGTCCGAGGTGTCTTCGCTCCTCGGCCAGCTCACGGGCCTCCAGTCGTCATGGACCGGCCAGGCGTCGGCCGCATTCCAGGCCGCCGTCGCCGACTGGCGCGCCACCCAGGTGCAGGTCGAGCAGAGCCTCGCGGGCCTCAACCATGCCCTCGGCACCGCCGGCGTGCAATACGCCGAGGCCGAGCAGTCGAACGCCCGGCTCTTCCTCCGCTGAGCCGTCCGCCTGCCCTCGGCGGGCGTGTTCACGCGAGCGAAACACGGCCGCGTATGTTCGTGAAATCTACATCTCCTATCCTCACGGGGAAGCACCACTTCCTGCGCTGCATCGCGCGAGCCGGCTCCGCACCAGCCGGTCGACGATGCCCTGTCCCCTGTATCGAAGAGTGGAGATCCACACATGACATTCCGTTCCCCCGTCGGCGCTCGACGCCTCCGCAGCATCGCCGTCGCCGCCCTCGCCGCGGCCTCGGCCATGACCCTCGCCGCTTGCGCCTCAGGCGCATCGTCCAGCACCGGCGACGGTGACGCGAGCGCCGACCACGGCGAGCTCACGGTGCAGTTGTCGTGGATCAAGAACGAGGAGTTCGCGGGCGAGTTCTTCGCAGACTCCGAGGGCTACTACACCGACGCCGGATTCTCGTCGGTGAACCTGATCCCCGGCCCGTCGACGGGTATCGCCGAGCTCGTCTCGGGCAGCGTCGACGTCGCGCTGAGCGACGCCGTCTCCACGGGTGCCGCCGTCGCCAACGAGCAGGCCCCCGTGAAGATCATCGGCACCACGTACCAGAAGAACCCGTTCACGATCCTCTCCTTGGCCGACGGCGGCAACATCGCGACGCCCGACGACCTGAAGGGCAAGAAGATCGGCGTGCAGGACTCCAACACGAGCCTCTTCAAGGCGCTCCTCGCCGCGAACGGCATCGACGAGTCCGAGCTCACCATCGTCCCCGTGCAGTACGACCCCGCTCCCCTCACGAATGGCGAGGTCGACGGCTTCGTCGCCTACCTCACGAACGAGTCGATCACGGTCGCCGCCGGGGGCAACGAGACGGTCGACCTCCCGTTCGCCGACAACGGGCTCCCCTTCGTCGCCGAGACCTTCACGGTCACCGACGACGCGATCGCGAACGACCGCGAGAAGCTCAAGGCGTTCCTCTACGCGGAGATCCTCGGCTGGACCGACGCGGTGAACGACCCGGAGGAGGGCTCGCGCCTGGCCGTTGAAGAGTACGGCAAGGATCTCGACCTCAACCCCGAGAACTCGAAGGCCGGATCCATCAAGGCCTCCGAAGAGCTCGTCGTCTCTGACGAGACCGCCACGAACGGCCTGTTCACGATCTCCGAGAGCCTGCAGGAGGAGACCATCGCGAGCCTCGCCGGAGCGGGAATCGACGTGACGGCCGACGATCTGTTCGACCTCAGCCTTCTCGCCGAGGTCTACGAGGAGCACCCCGAGCTCGTGAAGTACCTGAAGTAGCGCACCACCACACGTGAGGAACACGGGAACGTGACGTACGAGCAAGTGGCCGGTGTCCAGGAACAGTCCCTGGGCACCGGCCTGCAGATCACCGGCCTGAACAAGGTGTTCACCATGGGGCGGCGCAATGTCGTCGCACTCCAGGACGCGAACCTCCACACCGACCAGGGGAGCTTCCTCTCCCTGCTCGGGCCGTCGGGCTGCGGCAAGTCGACGATCCTGCGGATCCTCGCCGGGCTCGAAGAGCCGTCGAGCGGCACGACCCGCGTCGACGGCAAGAATCCCAAGGAGTTGCGGGCGGCGAACGAGCTCGGCATCGCGTTCCAGGACTCCGCGCTCCTGCCGTGGCGGAGCGTGCTCGCGAACATCCGCTTGCCGTTCGAGGTCGCCGGCGTGCCGGTCGACCACGATTACGTGCGGGAGATGATCGACCTCGTCGGCCTCAAGGGGTTCGAGAAGGCGAAGCCGGCGCAGTTGTCGGGCGGCATGCGTCAGCGCACCTCGATCGCCCGTTCCCTCATCCTCAAACCCTCGGTCCTGCTGTTCGACGAGCCGTTCGGCGCGCTCGACGACATGACGCGCCAGAAGCTCAACCTCGAGCTGCTGCGCATCTGGACCGAGAAGCCGGCCACGACCCTGCTCGTCACGCACGGCATCTCCGAGGCGATCTTCCTCTCCGACCAGGTCGCGGTCATGAGCCCGCGACCCGGCCGGGTGAAGGAGGTCATCGACATCGACCTGCCCCGCCCGCGCACGCCCGAGATGCAGCGCACGCCCGAGTTCCACGCCTACGTCGACCACGCCTCCGAACTGCTCTTCGGGCAGGGCGGGGCGGCGGTCGACGACCACTGAGGAGCCGCGGTGAAGACGTTCCGACTTCCGCCGTGGGCGACCGGCCTCATCGGCGGCACGGCCCTCATCGCGTTCTGGTGGGTCAGCGCCCTCACGGTGTTCTCGAACACGGGCGCCGGAGCCAATCGTGCAATCCCCACTCCGCCCGAGGTCATCATGGGCTTCGCCGACAGCGGGTTCGAGTTCTACTGGCGCAACTTCTCGGTCACGCTCGTCGAGGCCGCCCAAGGCTACCTCTGGGGCAACGGCCTGGCACTCCTGCTCGCCGCGCTCGTGCTCGTCGTGCCTCGGCTCGAGGGCGCCGTGATGCAGCTCGCGATCATCACGTATTGCGTGCCGATCGTCGCGATCGGCCCGCTGGCACTCATCATCATCGGCGCTCCCTCGCCGGGAGAGCCCTCGGGCACCGCGGTCTTCCTCGCCGCGCTGAGCGTGTTCTTCACGACGGTCGTCGGCTCGCTGCTCGGCTTGAAGGCAGCCGACCCCGCGAGCCTCGACGTCGTCACCGTCTACGGTGGCACTCGGCTCACGCAACTCGTGAAGGTGCGCATCATCGCGGCGCTCCCCCACATCCTGACCGCACTGCAGATCGCGGTGCCCGCTGCCTTCCTCGGCGCCGTGCTCGGGGAGTTCCTCGGCAAGGTCGAGCTCGGCGTCGGCCCCGCGATGATCGCCGCCCAACAGGGACTCGACGCTCCGCGAGTGTGGGGCATCGCGCTCGTCTGCGGCGCCGTGGCGCTGCTCGGCTTCGCGCTCGTCGGCCTCGTTGCCCGCGCGGTCGCCCCGTGGTCACGCGGAAGGAGCACCTGACATGGAGGTCTCCACCACGACGCAGCTGAACGCCGTCGTCGCACTGCGCAAGGAGGTCCGCGCCGAGTCGATGGGCGCGGTGCTCCGCGCGCTCGGCACGAGCGTCGTCACCTTCCTCGTCACGATCGTGACCGTGCTCGTGCTGTGGGTCGGCGTGCTGTGGGCCCTCGACATCTCGCCGTACATCGCCAAGGGCCCCGCCGACGTCTGGAACTTCCTGTTCACCGTGCCCGAAGCCGCGGCGAACCGTGCCACGGTCGGCGACAACCTCGCCGTCACGCTCGGCGACGCGCTCATCGGCTTCGCAGCAGGTCTCGCGGTGGCGCTCCTCGGCGCGATCGTGTTCCAGCTCTCGAAGGGCGTCGAGCATGCGCTCATGCCCGTCGCGATGCTGCTGCGGTCGGTTCCGCTCATCGCGATGGCGCCCGTCATCATCATGATCTTCGGACGCGACCACTGGACCGTCGCCGTGATGGGCGGCATCGTCGTGCTGTTCCCCGCACTCGTCAGCATCGCCTTCGGCCTCAAATCGGCCTCGCCCCAGATGAACGACGTCATCACCGTGTACGGCGGCACCCCCGTGACGGCGCTCCGCAAGGTCGCCCTCCCCTCATCGCTCCCGTCGTTCTTCGCGGCGGTGCGCATCTCGGTGCCCGGTGCGATCACCGGCGCCCTGCTCGCCGAATGGCTCGCGACCGGTGAGGGCATCGGCGGTTCCGTCGGCGGCTACATCGCACAGGCCCAGTTCTCCGCCCTCTGGGCGTCTGTGGTCGTCGTCACCGCCGTCTCGCTCGTGCTCTACAACGTCGTGCAGATCGCCGAGAACGTGGTGCTCACCCGCATGGGCATGCATCCCGACAAGCGCGTCTGACGCATGGCGACGACCGGTCGTTGGTCAGCCGAGACGGATGCCGCCGCGCTGCGCCTCGGCGCACACATCCGCCGCCTCCGCCGCAGCCGCGGCGACACGCTCGTGCAGCTTGCAGAACTCACCGACCTCTCGCACCCGTTCCTCAGCCAGCTCGAACGGGGACTCGCGCAGCCGAGCCTCTCGTCACTCCGCCGCATCGCGGTGGCGCTCGGCACGAGCCCGATCGAGCTCGTCGCCGCAGCCGAAGACACAGCCGACAGCGCCGCAAAACCGCCGGTGGTCGAAGTGCGCCGGGCGGGCGACGCCGCGCCCGATGGGCCGGGATTCGCCGAGGGCACGGCACGGATGCTCGCGCACAGCGCCCGACCGTTCCATCCCCTCGAGTACGAGGGACGCAACACTTCGCCGGGCGACTACTACGTGCACGCCGAAGACGAGTTCCTGTACGCCACTGCGGGCCCCGTCATGGTCGACCTCGACGGCGAGATCGTCATGCTCGACACGGGCGACGCGGTCTACTACGCCGGCGGCGTACGCCACCGCTGGTGGTCGGAGGCCGGCATCTTCCGGCTCATCGTGGTCAAGGAGCGGTCGCGCGTCGTCGCTGCGCCACGAGCGGCGGCGGCGAAGCGCGGCGCCTGACCGCTCCGTTCCGACGCAGGCCGTCGGGTCGCTCAGCTCCGTGCGGCGAGTTCGAGACTGGCACGCGCTGCGCTCCCGGCGATGAGCCGCTCGTCGGCGAGGGTGAGCCGGCCGTCTTCGACGACCGTGCGGCCACCCACGATGAGCCGGCTGAGCGGCGGCAGTGCCGCGAGGCCGAGGGACGCGACGGGGTCGGCGATCCCGGCGTGCTCGACGCCGTCGATCCGCCAGAGCGCGAGGTCGGCGAGCTTGCCGGGCTCGATCGATCCGAGCTCCCGTTCCCGGCCGAGCACCCGGGCGCCGCCCATCGTCGCCATCCGGAGCGCCTGCCGCACGCTGAGCGAGTCGGCGCCCGCGCGCAGCCGGCCGAGCAGCACCGCCTGCCGGATCTCCGTGCCGAGCTGGCCCGACTCGTTCGAGGCCGCGCCGTCGACGCCGAGGCCGACCGGCACGCCCGCGCGCAGGAGATCGGCGACCGGGGCGATTCCCGCCGCGAGCCGGGCGTTCGACGACGGGCAATGCGCCACGCCCGTGCCCGTGCGGGCGAAGCGGTCGATCGCGTCGTCGTCGAGGTGCACGCAGTGCGCCATCCACACGTCGTCGCCGAGCCATCCGAGCCCCTCCAGGTAGCGCGTGGGCGTGGCGCCGAACCGCTCGAGGCAGAACGCCTCCTCCTCCACCGTCTCGGCGCCGTGCGTGTGCAGTCGCACACCGAGGTCGCGCGCGAGCAGCGCCGATTCGCGCAGCAGGTCGGCCGTCACCGAGAACGGCGAGCAGGGCGCTACCGCCACGCGCACCATCGAGTCGAAGGAGGGGTCGTGATAGGTCTCGACGGCCGCCTGGCTCGCGGCGAGCGCGGCATCCGTCGTCTCGACCGCGAAGTCGGGCGGCAGCCCGCCCTGGCTCGCACCGAGATCCATCGAGCCGCGCGTCGCGTGCACGCGCACGCCGATGTTCGCCGCTGCCTCGACGATCGCGCCGACGAGGTCGCCCGCGCCGCGCGGAAAGACGTAGTGGTGGTCGCCGACCGTCGTGCAGCCCGACCGGGCGAGCACGGCGAGCGCACCTGCCGCGCCGGCACCGACGAGCCCGGCGTCGATCCGCGACCACGACGGGTAGAGGGCGACGAGCCAGTCGAAGAGGATCGAGTCCTGCGCGACACCCCTCGTCAGCCACTGGTACAGGTGGTGATGGGTGTTCACGAGACCCGGCGTGAGCAGGTGTCCCCGGCCGTCGATCCGCACGTCGGCCTGCTCGAGCGCCTGCGCCGGCGCGGGGCCCTGCCCGACCGACGTGATGCGACCGCCGTCGATGACGACATGACCGACGGCGTGTTCGGTGTCGCGCGCGTCGACCGTCGCGACGTACGCCCCCTCGATGACGGTGCGACCGGCTCTCCGGGTCACGCGTGGTCCGCTCGAACGTTGGTCACACGAGCCCGCTGTACTGGTGCCACGCGGGGCCGGCGTCGGGCGCGTCGTCGCGGATGACGCTCGCCTGGATGAGCCCGTAGGGGCGGTCGTCGGCGTGGAACACCTCGTTGTCGTTCTCGACGCCGAAGCGCGAGAGGTCGTAGAGGAAGTGGTGCTTGTTCGGAGCCGACAGGCGCACCTCGGCGATCGAGTCGTAGGCCTCGAGCACGGCCTTGCCCATCTCGAAGAGGGTCTGCTGCAGGGCGAGCGAGTGCACGACGGCGAACTGCTTCACGAGGATCGCCTTGACGCCCGCATAGACCTCGTTCCAGTCTGCCTCCGTCGTCGTGAACCGCCACTTGGCGACGAGGGACGTGGCCATGACGCGATCGGTGGTGGGCTGGAGCACCGTGTACTCGTCCTCATAGAAGCCGTGGAACTCGGAACCCGTGGACTTCAGGATCACGAGGTCCTTGAGTCCGCCGGTGATCCACGTGCGCTGCTCGTCGCCGGTGCCCTCGACCGTGACGGACGCCGTGCGCACCTCCTGCCCCTTGCGCACCCACGTGTGGTCGTGCTCGGCGCCGTCGACGAGCGCCCGCTCCCACGCGTACTCCTCGATCTCGATGCGCGCGGCCTCGACGGGCGGCACGTCGTCGACGAAATGACGGGCGAGCTCGAGCCCGTACTCCTCGATCGAGACGAGTCCCTTCTCCTTCGCGAAGGCGTAGGCCGTCTGCTTCTGCGTGTCAGTCGGCAGCACGCTCGACTGGTCGCCGGTGAGGTGGGCCGCGGCGAAGTCGCCGCGGAGCGCGGTCGAGACGTTGACGTCGTGGATCTCGTGGCGAGGCGAGTCACGGTAGATCCGCACGATGCGGTTCTCCGCCTTGCCGTACTGGTGGTCTCCGAGAACGATGGCCATCTGCTGCTCCTAGTCGTTGGTCGTCGGGGGCATCGGGCGTGCCGGGGCCGGGCTGTGCGTGTCGTTCATGCTGTCCAGATCGGGGCGACGGATGCCTCGGCATCTCGTGCGAGCCGCCACACGCGGTCGCGTGAGAACGGCGTCTCGTACGGACGGGAGCCGATCGCGCGCCGGATCGCGTTGCCGAGCGCAGCGGCGACGGGGTTGTAGGGACTCTCGCTCATGGACTTCGCGCCGAACGGCCCGAGGTCGTCGCTCGTCTCGGCGAAGAGCACCTCGGTGTCGGGGATGTCGGCCATCTGCGGCACCCGGTACATGCGGAAGACGGGCGTCTGGATGCGGCCCTCCTCGACCATGACCTCTTCGTAGAGCGCACCGCCGATCGCCTGCGCGGTGCCGCCCTCCACCTGGCCGCGGCACTGCTCTGGGTTCATGACGGTTCCGGCATCCGCGCTCTGCACCGACTGCAGGATCCGAACGATGCCGGTGCGCACGTCGACCGCCACGCGGAACGCCTGCACGTTGAACGCGAGCGAGCGGTGCTCGCCGTACTCCGCGGCGGAGGCGGCGATTCCGTCGCCCGTGCGATGTTCGGCCGGGGCCGCGGCGATGAGCTCGGCGAAGCCGACGAGCCGACCGCCTACCGTGATGCCGTCGGGGCCGAGCGTGCACGCCGAGGCATCCGTTCCCGAAATGGTCGCCGCGGTGCGGACGAGGACGTGACGCAACGCGAGCGCCGCAGCGTGCAGTGCCTTGCCGGCGACCGTGGTGCCGGCCGAGGCGAATGCCCCGGTGTCGTAGTCGGCCGCGTCGGTGTCGGAGTTGCGCAGCCGGACGCGGTCGATGGAGGTGCCGAGATCGGTCGCGACGATCTGGGCGTGCACGGTCGTGGTGCCGTTGCCGAACTCGCTCGTGCCGACGCCGAGCACGTAGCTGCCGTCGGGGCGCAGGGTCACCGTGGTCTTCGAGATATGCCCGCCGGGCGCCATCGTGGCGATCATCGATGCCGCCATGCCCTCGCCGACACGCCAGTGCTCGCCATCGGGCGCCTCGACGCCGTTGCCGCGCCGGAGCGCCTGCTCCGCGAGGTCGAGACACTGGTCGAGGCCGTAGCCTCCGGGGCGCATGTCGGGCTCGGGTTCGCCGAAGAATCCGAGCGGTACTTCGCCCTCACGGATCGCGTTGATGCGCCGCAACTCGAACGGATCGATGCCGAGCTCGATCGCGAGCTCGTCCATCGCGGATTCGACCCCGAGGATGACCTGGCCGAGCCCGTAGCCGCGGAATGCGCCCGACGGGGTGTTGTTCGTGTAGACGGCCTCGGCGTCGATGCGCTTCACGGGGCTCGTGTAGAGGCTGATCGATTCGGCGCATCCGTGGAACATCACGCCACGAGAGTGGTTGCCGTACGCGCCGGTGTCGCTCAGCACGTCGACGCGCATCGCGGTGAGCCGGCCGTCGCGGGAGGCCCCGAGCGCGACGGCGACCCGCATCGGGTGCCGCACCGACGTGCGCACGAACTCGTCGGTGCGACTGAGCTCGTAGACGGCGGGCTTGCCGGTGCGCAGCACGGTGATCGCGACGAGGTCTTCGGTGAGGAGTTCCTGCTTGCCGCCGAAGCCACCGCCGACCCGTGCAGTGAACACGCGTACGCGATCCTGCGGCAGGTCGAGCAGCCGGCACAGCTCGTCGCGCGTGAGGAACGGCACTTGCGAGCTCGTGCGCACCACGAGCCGGCCGTCGTCGTCGAGCCACCCGATCGATCCGTGCGTCTCGAGCTGGGCATGGCTGAGCCGCTGCGTCTGCCAGGTGCCCGAGACGGTGACGTCGGATGCCGCGAGTGCCTCGTCGACGTCGCCGCCGTAGCCGGCGCGGAGCGTCGCGATGACGTTCCGGCCGGCCTCGTCGACGCGATCGGCGGGCGTTCGGTCGGGATGGATGAGGGGGGCGCCGGGACTGCGGGCCTCCTCGGGGTCGAAGACCGCCGGCAGCACCTCGTAGTCGACGACGATGCGCCGGCACGCCGCTTCGGCGGCCGCTGCGCTGGTCGCTGCGACTGCCGCCACGCGCTGTCCGACGAAGCGCACGACGTCGTCGAGCACGCGGGTGTCGTCGGGATCGTCGCTGCGGTGCTCGTGCCGGCCCGTCGAGAAGCGCAGTGCCGGCACGTCGTGATGGGTGAGCACGAGCTCGACGCCGTCGACCGCGAGGGCCGCGCTCGTGTCGATCGAGCGGATGCGCGCGTGGGGATGCGGCGAGCCGAGCACCCTGAGGTGCAAGGCGCCGGGCGTCGCCGTGTCGAAGGTGAACGGCTCGGTGCCGGTCACGACTCGCCGTGCCGCCGGCGGTTCGACGGAGCGTCCGATGAGCGACGGCGGGCGGTCGTCGGCGCCGGTCGAGCCGAGGTTGCGGGCGCCGCGTGGGTGCGCGGCATCCGTCTCGGGGAGCTCGATTGCCGGTGCCGTGGTCGCTGCGCTCGACGCGGCCTTGCCTGATGCCGCGACGCCCGCCGTGATCGATTCACGGATGCTGCGATACCCGGTGCAACGGCAGAGGTTGCCCTTCATGAGCCGTGGCAGGTCGCCGAGCTGCTCCTCGTCGAGGGTCGATGCCGTGACGATCATGCCGGCCGTGCAGAACCCGCACTGGAAGCCGAAGTGGTCGACGAACGCCGCTTGCATGGGGTGGAGCTCGTCGGGCGTGCCGAGGCCCGCGACGGTCGTGACGGAGTGCCCCTCGATGCGCTGCGCCGGGTAGATGCACGAGTGCACGGGCACACCGTCGACGAGCACCGAGCACGCGCCGCAGTCGCCGGCGTCGCAGCCCTTCTTCACCTCGAGATGCTCGTGGTCGCGCAGGAAGGTGCGCAGGCACTGGCCGGCGCGCGGCTCGGCGTCGCGCTCGCTCCCGTTGACGGTGAACCTCATGCGGCGAGCTCCTGCCGGATCTCCTCGAGGAGCACGCAGCTCACCTCGCGCCGCCAGTCTTCGGTGCCGAGCGGGTCGGTGTAGTAGTCGTCGGCGGATGCCGCGTCGGAACGCAGCGTCGCGGCATCCGGCAGCTCGGGGTATCGCAGCACCGTGGGGCGCCAGGTCGCCGCCGTGATGCCGAAGACCGCGCGACCGTCTTCATCGATCCGGCCCGTGAGGACGGCGCCCGAGCGGCCGAGCTCGGCGAGTGCGATCTTGCGGTATCCGGTGCGGGCGCGCAGCGCGTGGGCTGGGATGTCGACGGCGCGCAGCACCTCGCCGGGCGCGAGCGAGTTGGTGCCGTTGCCGGTCACGAGGCGCTCGACCGGCATCCGGTATTCGCCGCCGTCGGGGGTCCACACGAGAGCGGCACCGTCGAGAGCGACGGCGAGCGACACCATCGACCCGGCGGCGAACGACCGGCAGACGTTGCCGCCCACGGTCGCGACGTTCCAGATCTTGAACGAGGCGAGGAGCGCAGTGGCGCACTGGAAGAACAGCGGATGCGCCGCCCAGCCCTCGTGCTCGGGCATCTCGGCGAGCTCGGCGATCGTGCACGTGGCGGCGATGCGGAGCCCGTCGTCGCTCGCCTCGAGGGCCGGCCAACCCATCGTGGAGAGGTCGACGAGTCCCGTGGCCTCGAGCTGCGGCTCGGAGAACATCCAGGTGCCGCCGGCCACGAACCGTTCGGCGTCGCCGAGCAGGAGGTCGCTGCGCGAGCGCGCGTACCGATAGCCCGTGATCGTGTTGAGGTCCATGGCGATTCCCTTCGGCACCAGTGAATCGAAGCGACATGACGGGGATGTTTCCCAGATGAACATTTTCGACTCACGCGCGACACGTCGGTCGCCGGGCGGGCGACCTCGCGAAGCGGGACTACGACACTCCGACCACCGCCTCGCGATCGGCGGTGGCGTGGATCGGCCCCGTCGTCGCGCTGAGCGGTCGCGCATCGCGCCCGGATCGCACGGCGATCACCTCGGCGAGGATCGACACGGCCGTCTCCTCGGGCGTCGCCGCGCCGAGGTCGAGGCCGATCGGGGATCTCAGACGCTCGAGCTCGCCCGCGGTGGCGCCCGCCTCGCGAAGCAGCTCGACGCGCTCCGCGTGCGTGCGCCGGGAGCCGAGGGCGCCGACGTAGGCGACCGGCAGCGAGAGCGCGAGACGAAGGAGCGGAACCTCGGTGCGCGCGTCGTGGCTCAGCACGCAGACGACCGTGCGCTCATCGACCTCGAGGCGGGCGAGGTAGTCGACGGGGCGCTGCGCGACAACCTCGTGCGCGGCCGGGAACCGCTCGGCCGTCGCGAACGCCGGCCGGTGGTCGCACACGCTCACCCGGTAGCCGAGGAGGGCCGCCGCTGAGGAGAGCGCCTCGGCGAAGGCGACGGCCCCGAAGATCACCAGGCGCGGCGGCGTGAGGCGGCTCTCGCAGAAGAACACGAGCTCGTCGCCGTCGCACTCGAAGTGCACGAGACCCGATCGGCCGGAGCGGACGCTTCGATCGAGTTCGGCGACGATGCGCGCGGCGGAGATGCCGCGGACGCCCGCCGCGGCGAGTTCGCCGTCGTCGAGCGCGGGCAGGCTGCCGGAGAGGCCGGCACCGTGGGCGCCGGGGACGCCGGGGCC
>NZ_SDPN01000031.1 GCF_004134825.1 Agromyces albus | reverse complement strand
GGCGAGCGAACCGGCGGGGGCGACCCGGCCCGCCTCCACGGCGGCCGCGGCGTCGGCGAGCGCCTCGCGCGGCACGATGCGTTCGATCCAGTGCCACGCGGATGCCGGGTGGCCCGCCTCGTGCGCGTACTGGTAGCCGCCCGGAGTGAGCGCCGTCCAGGGGTCGACCCAGTCGAGGGCGATGCCGGCCGGCGTGAACGCCGGGGTCGCGGCATCCAGCGCCTCGACCGACATCGCCCCGAGCACCGCGAACTCGGCACTGCGGTCGGCGACCTCGACGCGGAGCATGAATCGCATGCGGTCGAGCCACGCCGCGAGGGGCGCGGCCTCGGCGCCCTCGACGATGAGCCACATGGTCTCGCCGTCGTCGATGACGTGCACGGCGTGCTCGATGCGACCCGATGCACCCAGGAAGAGCGCCTCGGCGCTCTCGCCCGGCTGCAGGCGGTCGAGCGCCTGGCTCGCCATCGAGTGCAGCCACGAACGGCGGTCGGGGCCGGTGACGCTGACGACGCCGCGGTTGGAGAGATCGACGATCGCCTCGCCGCGTTCGAGGTTGCGCTGCTCGACGATCGGGCCGCCGTAGTGGCCGACGATGCCGGCGTCGACGCCTTCGGCAACGACGGCGCCGGGTACGGCGAGGAACGGGGAGGAGGTCATCAGTCCACTTTCGCGAGTCGGGCAGAGGCGTGGGTGCGGAGGTCTTGACCGAGCGCTGCGATGTCCCACGCCCACAGCAGGTGCGCCTCGACGAGGCCGTAGAGCCGGGTCGCCGCCGCGTAGTCCTTCGCGCCGGCGGTGCGCATGACGGCGTCGGTCGCGAGGTCGATCCGCGGCCCCTTCACCTGGCCGAGGTAGAGCTCGCTGACGCCGCCGGGGTGCACGATCGACACCTCGAGGTCGAATCCCCCATCGGTGTTGCGCAGGGTCTCCACGGAATCGGCGTCGGGATAAGGGGGCTTGCCGACCGCCGGGAGCAGCCCCGGGCCGACGTCGCCCTCGCCGAGGTCGCGGGCGATGCGCCAATAGCCGGTCTCGGTCGCGAGAGGAGCCGGCTCGCCGCCCGCGGTCTCGGGGAAGAGCCACGTGTACGACGTGTAGTTCAGGTGCGGGAGGCCGTCGTGGCTGAAGCTCACGCGCTGGCCGAACTCATGGGTGACCGACCCGTCGCCGATCTTGTAGTCGATCACTCCAGACCCCTCCCAGACTCCGATGAGCCAGGAGAGCGGAACGAGCTCGGCCGGAAGGTCGACGGGCAACTCGATCACGAGTTAGCGCTGCCCCCGGAACAACTTGTAGACGACGACCCCGCTGATGTACGCGATCGCGACGGTCGCAAGGCCGAGCAGGCCGATGAACAGCAATTCGAGGGCGAGCAACGACTCCATGCGGAAAGTCTACCCGTTCACCGCGGCCGCTATGGGGGCCACCGCCGCCGCCGCGAGCGCGACCACGATGACCGCGCCGCCGACGCTCGCGCTCGCTCGGGCGACGAAGCCCGCGGGCCGCCTCGACGCCAATTGCGTGACGAGCGCCGCGAGCACGGATGCCGCGAGCACCACTCCGAGCGCCCCGTAGACGCCGAGCCACGAGGCGTCGCCGAACCAGGAGCCAGTGCCGCCGTAGGCCAGCGCGACGACGACGAGCGCACCGGCCAGGGCGATCGCCCACACGAGGAAGACGCCCGGCCATCCGCGTGACTCGGAATGCGTTTGCATGGTCTCCTCGTTCGGCTCGCACGTCGGGGGGCCCGGCGTCGCGTAGTATTGACGCACCTTACTACTGGAGGGTGAGTGCGTGGCGCAGCTGCTGATCTTGTCGCCGGCAGCCAACGATGACGTTCTTCCGGCTCTGTCACTCCTGACTCACCGAACGCGGGTCATTCCCGCTTCGCCTGAGCAGCTGGTCAGAGCGCCCGAATCCGATCTCGTCTTCCTCGATGCCCGCACGAACCTCGCGGGCGCGAAGGCGCTCTCGCAGATCCTGCGCACGACGGGGCTCTCGGTGCCGCTCCTGCTCATCGTCACCGAGGGCGGACTCACCGCGGTCACTCCCGACTGGGGCATCGACGACGTCGTGCTCGAGCACGCCGGTCCCGCCGAGGTCGACGCACGCATCCGGCTCGCGATCGGGCGCGCGCAGTCCGCCCTGCCGAGCGAGCGCATCCAGACGTCGGGCGTCGTCATCGACGAAGCGAGCTATTCGGCGAAGGTGCACGGTCGCACGCTCGACCTCACCTACAAGGAGTTCGAGCTGCTGCGCTTCCTCGCGGCGCATCCCTCCCGGGTGTTCACGCGCGAGCAGCTGCTCAGCGAGGTGTGGGGATACGACTACTTCGGCGGCACTCGCACCGTCGACGTGCACGTGCGACGTCTCCGCGCGAAGCTCGGCGACCTCGACAGCCTCATCGGCACGGTGCGCAACGTCGGCTATCGCTTCAACGTGCACGAGGAAGACGATCGCGACCAGCCCGTCACCGCCCGTTAACACGCTCCTCATCGCGGTCTCCCGGGTAAATGGCATGATGAGGGGATGACCGCCGACAGTGTCCTCGACGACGACCGGACGTCGAGTGACTTCGACGATGACTTCGAGCCGCTCGACATCGAGGGGGCGCCCGAGCTCCCCGCCGAACGGTACCTCGATCGCGAGCTGAGCTGGCTCGCGTTCAACCAGCGCGTGCTCGAACTCGGTGAAGACCCACGGGTGCCGGCGCTCGAGCGCGCGAACTTCCTCGCGATCTTCGCGTCGAACCTCGACGAGTTCTTCATGGTGCGCGTCGCCGGCCTGAAGCGGCGCATTGTGACCGGTCTCGCGGTGCCGACGAACGTGGGCCGCTCGCCCGCCGACGTGCTGAGCGACATCTCGAGGAAGGCGCACGAGCTGCAGGAGCGGCACGCCGCCGCATACCAGGAGCTCGTGAAACCCGCCCTCGCCGAGGCCGGCATCCGGGTCGTCACCTGGAACGAGCTCGGCGACGAGGAGCGCGAGCACCTTCGCGAGTACTTCTCGCGGCAGATCTTCCCGGTGCTCATGCCGCTCGCGGTCGACCCGGCGCATCCGTTCCCCTACATCTCGGGGCTCTCGCTCAACCTCTCGGTGCGCGTGCGCAACAGCCGCACGGGCCGACAGGAGTTCGCCCGCGTCAAGGTTCCGCAGATGCTGCCGCGGTTCGTGCGGGTCGAGCCCGACGAGTCCGTGGAAGACGCGCGATACATCACGCTCGAAGACCTCATCGCGAACCACCTCGGCGACCTGTTCCCCGGCATGGAGATCGTCGAGCACCACGTGTTCCGCGTCACGCGCAACGAAGACGTCGAGATCGAGGAAGACGAGACCGAGAACCTCATCAAGGCCCTCGAGAAGGAGCTGCTGCGGCGCCGTTTCGGACCGCCGATCCGGCTCGAGATCACCGACGACATGGACGACGTCACGCTCGGCCTGCTCGTGCGCGAGCTCGACGTGACCGAACAGGAGGTCTTCCGGCTTCCAGCTCCCCTCGACCTCGGCGGCCTCTTCGACCTGTCTCGTCTCGACCGGCCCGAACTGCACTACCCGACGCACGTGCCGACGACGCCCGTGCAGCTGCAGCCGTCCGAATCGAACCTGCGAGCGGATGTCTTCGCCGCCGTCTCCCGCAAAGACGTGCTGCTCCACCACCCCTACGAGTCCTTCGCGACGAGCGTGCAGTCCTTCCTCGAGCAGGCCGCCGCCGACCCCGACGTGCTCGCCATCAAGCAGACCCTGTACCGCACGTCGGGTCAGAGCCCGATCGTCGAGGCGCTCATCGACGCCGCCGAGTCGGGAAAGCAGGTGCTCGCGCTCGTCGAGATCAAGGCCCGCTTCGATGAGCAGGCGAACATCTCCTGGGCCCGAAAGCTCGAGAAGGCCGGCGTGCACGTCGTCTACGGCCTCGTGGGCCTGAAGACCCACTGCAAGCTCGCACTCGTGATCCGGCAGGAGAAGGGGGTCTTGCGCCACTACAGCCACATCGGCACCGGCAACTACAACCCCAAGACCAGCCGCATCTACGAAGACCTCGGGCTGCTCACCGCCGACGACCAGGTCGGCAAAGACCTCACCCGGCTCTTCAACGAGCTGTCGGGCTATGCGATCGAGAAGAAGTTCAAGCGCCTGCTCGTGGCCCCCCTCCACTTGCGCAAGGGACTGCTCAAGCTGATCGCGACCGAGATCCGCAACGCCGAGGCCGGCTTGCCCTCCGGCATCCGGATCAAGGTGAACTCGATCGTCGACGAGTCGATCATCGACGCGCTCTACCGCGCGTCGAATGCAGGAGTGCCCGTCGATGTCTGGGTGCGCGGCATCTGCAGCCTTCGTCCCGGCATCCCGGGGCTCAGCGAGAACATCCGCGTGCGGTCCATCCTCGGCCGCTACCTCGAGCACTCGCGCGTCTTCTCGTTCCTGAACGACGGCGACCCGCAGACGTTCATCGGCTCGGCCGACATGATGCACCGCAACCTCGACCGCCGCGTCGAGGCGCTCGTGCGACTCACCGAGATCGACCACCTCGCCGAGATCGACGCGCTCTTCGACCGGGCGATGGACGACACGACGAGCTCGTGGCGGCTCGACGGTTCTGGTGAATGGATCCGGCACTCGGTCTCCGAAGAGGGGCACCCCCTCGGCGACATGCAGAATGTGCTCATGCACCAGATCGGCGCGCGCCCGCGAATCGGGAAACGGCGTTGACGACGGCGGTCTATGCCGCCGGCGCGGTCTGCTGGCGCCTCATCGACGGCAAGGTGCATGTGCTCGTCATCCACCGCACGGTCTACGGCGACGTGACGATTCCGAAAGGCAAGGTCGAGCCCGGCGAATCGCTGCCACGCACCGCAGTGCGCGAGATCGCCGAGGAGACCGGGCTCGAGGTCGCACTCGGCGTGCCGCTCGGCATCTCGCGCTATCCGTTGCCGAGCGGCCGCGAGAAGATCGTGCACTACTGGGCCGCCGAGGTGAGCGAGCGCGCGGTGCAGCGATCCACGTTCCGGCCGAACGCCGAGGTCGCAGCACTCGAATGGGTGACGATCAGGCGCGCCCGTGGTTACCTGAGCTATTCGCCCGACGTCGAGATCCTCGATGCCTTCGCGAAGCTCGTCGACCAGGAGGTGACGAGCACGTTCGCCCTCATGCTGCTGCGGCACGGCAAGGCCTCGACGCGCAACGGGTGGAAGGGACCGGATGCCGCTCGGCCGCTCGTCGCGCGCGGCGTGCGGCAAGCGGCCGCCCTCGTCGAGACCCTCACGGCGTGGGGTCCGAAGCGCATCGTCACGAGTCCGGCAGTGCGCTGCGTCACCACGGTGACACCGCTCGCCGCCGCGACCGGGATGAACATCAAGCGCGACGACGGCATCAGTGAGGAAGCCTGGGAGTCGGGCAACGGCGAGGTGCGTCGCGTCGTGGGCAAGCGGGTGCGCGCCGGGAAGGCCGCGGTGCTGTGCAGCCACGGTCCCGTACTGCCCGAGATCATGCGCGAGATCGCCCTCGCCACCGGCACGCCGATCGGCTCGTATGTCACGGATGCCGCGGGGCTCGAGGCCGGCGCGTTCAGCGTCGTGCACCTCTCGGCCAGCAACCCGAGCTCGGGCATCATCGCCATCGAGACGCATGCGCCTCGGGCGTGACGCGAAGCGTCACGCTCCGAGGCGAAAGGCGGCAGCCCCGCCGCCTCCCAGCGGTGCGAGGCGCAGCCTCGCGGGCTGCGGCAGCCTCCTCGACGTGACGAGCACGTGACCTGCCAGGAACATCTACTGCAGCGTCACGCCCCTCCCCTCCCATCAACCTCCCAGCGGCGGCATCCGCCCCGACAGCGCTCGTTCACCTCCTGTTCACCGACGTGGCGGATGCTCGTAAGGCGCGCTCATTAGCGTCGCAGGCGGGTCGGCACCGGCCCCAAACCCCCTGCAATTGAAACCCCGGAAGGGAACCACGTGAACCTCAAGCGTTTCGGCGTGCCCACCGTCATCGCCGTCACCGCGGCGATCGCGCTCAGCTCCTGCGCCTCGAACGAAGGCGGTGCAGTCCCCGAGGAGTCGGCCTCGTCGCTCTCGGGCAACCTCGTCGGCGCCGGCGCGTCCTCCCAGGACGCCGCACAGCAGGCATGGATCGCCGGCTTCCAGACCGCGAACCCCGACGTCACGATCGACTACGACCCGTCGGGCTCCGGCGCCGGTCGCGAGACCTTCCTCGAGGGCGCGAGCGACTTCGCCGGTTCCGACCGTGCGTTCAACGACGAGGAGATCGCCGCGGGCGGCTTCGCCAAGTGCGCGGCGGACTCGAGCATCGTGGAGCTCCCGCTCTACGTCTCGCCGATCGCCGTCATCTTCAACCTCGAGGGCGTCGACGAGCTGAACCTCGACGCGGCGACCATCGCGGGCATCTTCGCGGGCACGATCACGACGTGGAACGACCCGGCGATCGCCGCCCTGAACGACGGCGTCGAACTCCCCGACACGGCGATCACGCCCGTGCACCGCTCCGACGACTCGGGCACCACGGAGAACTTCACCGAGTACCTCGGTGCGGCCGCTCCCGACGTGTGGACCTATGAGGCCGACGGTGTGTGGCCGTTCGAGGGCGGCGAGGCTGCCCAGGGCACCTCGGGCGTCGTCGACGCCGTGACCAACGGCACCGGCACGGTCGGCTACGCCGACGCCTCGCGCGCCGGCGACCTCGGTACCGTCGCCGTGCAGGTCGGCGACGAGTTCGTGCCGTACTCGCCCGAGGCCGCTTCCGCCATCGTCGACGCCTCTCCGTTCGTCGAGGGTCGGAGCGAGGGCGACCTCGCCATCGAGATCGACCGCACCTCTGAAGAGGCCGGCGTCTACCCGATCGTGCTCGTGAGCTACCTCATCGCCTGCCAGCAGTACGAGGACCCGGCCAACGTCGAGCTCGTGAAGGCCTACCTCGGCTACATCGCGAGTGAGGACGGCCAGGCAGTCGCCGCGGAGAGCGCCGGCTCGGCTCCGATCTCGGAAGCGCTGCGCGAGAAGGCAGTAGCTGCGATCGACTCGATCCAGTAGTAGGTTCGTGCCCGACCCCCGAAGTTCCGAGGAACGTGACGGGGTCGGGCACATCCATCTCCCAGATTTCCAACCAGATACCGACCAGAGAACCCGAGGATTGCGTCAGATGAGCACCGCAACCGCCGCGATCAAGGCGAAGCAGCGACCGGGCGACCGGGTCTTCTCGGGTTCCGCCGTCTTCGCGGGTTCGATGATCCTCGTGACCCTCGCCGCCGTCGCGCTCTTCCTCATCGTGCAGAGCCTCCCCGCCCTCGTCGCAACGACCGAGGAGGCCTCGATCCTCCCGACGAACTTCTGGGCCTACGTCGGCCCCCTCATCTTCGGCACGATCTGGGCCGCAGCTCTCGCGCTCCTCATGGCGGTGCCGGTGTCGATCGGCATCGCCCTCTTCATCTCGCATTACGCGCCGCGCCGCCTGGCCTCGATGCTCGGCTACATCGTCGACCTCCTCGCGGCAGTGCCGTCCGTGGTCTTCGGCCTCTGGGGCATCGGCGTGCTCGCACCGGCGGTGCAACCGGCCTACACGTGGCTCGTCGACAACCTCGGCTGGTTTCCGCTCTTCGCCGGTCCGGTCTCGGGCACCGGCCGCACGATCCTCACCGCCGCGATCGTGCTCGCCGTCATGGTGCTGCCGATCATGACGGCCATCTCACGTGAGGTGTTCCTGCAGACGCCGGTGCTCCATGAGGAGGCGGCCCTCGCGCTCGGCGCCACGAGGTGGGAGATGATCCGCACCGCGGTGCTGCCCTTCGGTCGTTCGGGCATCATCTCCGCTGCCGTGCTCGGGCTCGGCCGGGCGCTCGGCGAGACGATGGCCGTGGCGATGGTGCTCTCGGCCACCGGCGCCGTGACGCTCGAGCTCCTCACCTCGGTGAACCCGTCGACCATCGCCGCGAACATCGCACTGAGCTTCCCCGAGGCCTACGGCATGAACGTCAACGTGCTCATCGCCACGGGCCTCATCCTCTTCATCGTCACCTTCGCGGTCAACGCGTTCGCTCGCTGGATCGTCAGCCGTCGCAAGGAATTCTCGGGAGCCAACTGATGACCACGACGACCAGGGCCGACCCGAACACCGGCTCGCCGATCGCCAACTCGCTGACGGCGGGCCGCCTCCCGACCTCCGCTCCGTGGACCATCCTCGGTGCCGCGATCGCGATAGCCGCCGCGGTCTTCGGCGTCGTCGCCATCGGCTCGGGAGAGGGCTTCAACTGGGGCGGCGCGCTCCTTGTCGGTGCGCTGCTCTACATCCCCTCGATCTGGCTCTTCTCCACGCTCGTCGAGGGCGAGCGTCGCGCGATGGACCGGCTCGTCACCGCCCTCGTGTCGGGGGCCTTCCTGCTCGCGATGATCCCCCTGATCTCGCTCACGATCACGGTCGTGACCTTCGGCCTCTCGCGCTTCGACCCCGAGTTCTTCTCCTTCTCCATGCGCAATGTCACCGGCGAGGGCGGTGGTGCGCTGCACGCGATCATCGGCACCCTCCTCATGACCGGGGCCGCGGCGATCATCTCGATCCCCATCGGCCTCATGACCTCGATCTACCTCGTCGAATACGGCCGCGGCCGGCTCGCGCAGGGCATCACGTTCCTCGTCGACGTCATGACCGGCATCCCGTCGATCGTCGCCGGTCTCTTCGCCTACGCGCTCTTCGCGATCTTCCTCGGCCCCGGCGTGCGCCTCGGCATCGCGGGTGCTGTGGCCCTCGCTGTGCTCATGATCCCGGTCGTGGTGCGCTCGAGCGAGGAGATGCTTCGGCTCGTGCCGAACGAGCTGCGCGAGGCGGCGTTCGCCCTCGGCGTGCCGAAGTGGCTCACGATCGTGAAGGTCGTGCTTCCCACCTCGATCGCGGGCATCACCACGGGCATCATGCTCTCGATCGCCCGGGTCATCGGCGAGACCGCGCCGCTGCTCATCGCCGCCGGATTCACCGCGAGCATGAACTACAGCCTCTTCGAGGGCCGTATGCAGTCGCTGCCCGTCTTCGTGTACACGCAATACGCGAACCAGGGCAATCCGCCCGAGGCGTACATCGACCGCGCGTGGGCCGCCGCCCTCACCCTCATCCTCATCGTGATGGCGCTGAACCTCATCGCCCGACTCGTCGCCCGCTTCTTCGCCCCGAAGTTCGGCCGCTGACCCGCCAGTTAGGAAATCCGTGTCCAAGCGCATCGAAGTCCGTGATCTCAACGTCTACTACAGCAAGTTCCGTGCTGTCGAGGGCGTGACCCTCGAGATCGAACCCCGCAGCGTCACCGCGTTCATCGGCCCGTCGGGCTGCGGCAAGTCGACGTTCCTTCGCACGCTCAACCGCATGCACGAGGTCATCCCGGGCGCGCGCGTCGAGGGCGAGGTGCTCATCGACGGCAACAACCTCTACGACCCCGACGTCGACCCCGTGCTCGTGCGCCGCCAGGTGGGCATGGTGTTCCAGCGGCCGAACCCGTTCCCGACGATGTCGATCAGGGACAACGTGCTCGCGGGCGTGAAGCTCAACAACAAGCGCATCTCGAAGGCCGAAGCCGACGACCTCGTCGAGCGCTCGCTGGGCGGTGCGAACCTCTGGAACGAGGTGAAGGACCGCCTCGACCGGCCAGGCTCGGGCCTTTCCGGCGGCCAGCAGCAGCGCCTCTGCATCGCCCGCGCGATCGCCGTCTCCCCCGAGGTCATCCTCATGGACGAGCCGTGCTCGGCGCTCGACCCGATCTCGACGCTCGCGATCGAAGACCTCATCGAAGAGCTGAAGCTGCAGTACACGATCGTGATCGTGACGCACAACATGCAGCAGGCGTCGCGAGTCTCCGACCGCACCGCCTTCTTCAACATCGCGGGCACGGGCCAGCCCGGCAAGCTCATCGAGTACGACGACACCACGACGATCTTCTCGAACCCGTCGGTGAAGGCAACCGAAGACTACGTCTCGGGCCGCTTCGGTTGAGCTGCCGCGCCCGCGCCGTCAGTCGCGCGGGCTCAGCAGGTAGTCGTTGAGCGCTCGGGTCTCGTCGGCGTCGTACGCCACCGGCGAGCCGTCGATGTGGGTGATGCCGGCGGCGAGCCGCACGCTCGAGACGAGCCACGCGGCATCCGCCGTGCCGAGCTCGGGCACCCGGATGTCGCGATAGTCCGTGCGCGCGCCGGTTGCCTCGAGGTGCTCGAAGAGGCTCTGCTGCGTCGTGCCGTGCAGGATCGCGCCCGACGGCGCCGGCGTCGAGTACACGTCGCCGTGGCGCAGGATCACGCTCGACGTGGGGCCTTCCATGACGTACCCGTCGGGCGTGACGAAGATCGCGTCGTCGGCGCCGCGCCGCTTCGCCTCACGCAGTGCCGCCATATTCACGGCGTAGCTCAGCGTCTTCGCCCCGAGCAGGAGCCACGGCGCGCGCTCGGCGGTGTCACGGTCGTAGCCGCGGTCGAGTGTGACGACACGGATGCCTCGCGCTCGCACCGCGCTGAAGTCGGCTGCGGGTGCGACGTGCAACCACGCCGTCGGCGCGGGGCCGTGCTCGACCCCACGGCTCAGCACGAGCTTCAGCGCGAACTCGCCCTCGGCGGGCAGTGACGCGACGGCTCGGGCGATCGCCGCCTGCCACTGCTCGAGGTTCGGTTCGGGCAGCTCGCAGATGCGCGCGGAGTTGCGGAGGCGCTCGAGGTGGGCGCGGGCCTCCTGCGCGTGGCCGTCGATCACGGCGATGGTCTCGAAGATGCCGTCGCCGCGCTGCGTCGACAACTCGCCGACGCGCAGCGCGGGTGCCGAGGCATCCACCTCGCGGAAGGTCGCGTCGAGGTCGTGGCGGGTCTCGCCTGCGGGCACGGGTTCGATGAGGAGGGTCACGGTCGAGGCCATGCTCCGATGCTACGCGGATGCCGCGAGCCGGACGGGCGCGGGGGCATCCGTGACCGATCGAGAAGATTGAGGCCGGGCCGCAGAACGCCTCTCGGCGCGAGGCCGCTCGTAGCGGCGAATATTGGAGCCCGGGGTTACTGCGGCCCGGCCTCGTCCAGTCTAAACGAGGAGACCGCGGCGTTCATTCCTGTTCGCCCAGCGCGATTGCATTCACGCCCGGGCGATTCAGTCGAGGGAATCGCGTCGCCAGAGTCGAGCGCACGAGGCGAGCTCGTCGGCGAGTTGCGTGAGCCGCAGGGCTCGTCGTGTGAGCTCGCCCGGACGGGCCGCGTTCACAGCCGAGGCGGCATCCGCGTCGTCGGCGAGGCTCGTGAGCCCTGACGACGACACCCGCGCGAACGCCGCAGCCCGGTCGAGCGCCACGGCGAAGTCGCCCGTGAAGAGTCCGTGCAGGATGCGGTCGGCGAGCTCGCGCACCTCGTCGGGGCCGGCGGGCACCGGTGCGCCTGCGACGACCTGGTCGATCGTGTGCGAGACCTCGGTGCCGCGCTGGAAGGCGAGGCTCGAGCCGAGCGGATCCTGCCGGATGAGCGCTCGCAGAAGGTAGACCCGCCACAGCGCGCCCGGCAGGCTCTTGGCCGAGGCCTGCGACCACAACTCGGCGATGGAGTCGATGCCGTGCTCGTCGGTGTAGTGCACGAGGCGCTCGACCACGTCGGGATCGGGGTCGGCCCGCACCCGCGAGAGGATCGCCGAGGCGGTGTCGTGCGCGACACGGCTCAAGCGCGCGGGGTCTTCGCCGCCGAGGAATCCCTCGAACATCCCGGGCGGGAATCGTGTGGGGCGATGGAAGTCTGAAGCCATTGCCGCACACAATACCCGCCCGAGCCGAGAGCCGACCGGGGGTATTGTGGATTCGCGGGCCTCTAGCTCAGTTGGCAGAGCAGCGGACTTTTAATCCGCGGGTCGTGGGTTCGAGCCCCACGGGGCCCACTCCCGTCACCGCTTGCAGGAGAAGGGCTTCGACACCCTCGACGCGAACATCGCGCTCGGCCTGCCCGCTGACGACCGCGACTACGCGGCAGCCGCTGCGATCCTCGACGATCTGGGCTTGCAGTCCGTGCGCCTCCTCACGAACAATCCCGAGAAGATCGCGCAACTCAGCGCAGCCGGCATCGACGTGATCGAGCGAGTCCCACTCGTCACCGGCGAGGCCGCATCCAACCTCACGTATCTCCGCGCCAAGCGCGACCGGATGGGCCACCTCTTCGCTGCCGACATCTGACCGGCCCTGCCCGGAGCGAGCAGGCAGTCAGCGCGCACTGACAGCCGGCGGACGCGGGCGGGTGAACCTGCGTCAGGGTGCCGGCGGCTCGTACAGCAACCCGGTGGCCTCGATTGCGCCACTGGCTCGCAGGCGATCGCGCGCCTCGTGCTCGACGAGCACCGGAATGAAATCCCGGATGGGGTTGCCGTCGAGCCGCTGGTGCTCCTCGGTCACGATCGCCTCCACGTTCGCACGCGGGACTCCGGGGAAATGGGCGGAGAGACGATCGACCACGACGGCGACCGCACTGTTCTCGTCAGACCTGTCCATGCACAAAGTGTCCGCCTCCGAGCGCCGGGATTCAAGAGGCATGATCGCTCGACCGGTGACACGCCGGGTTGCATGCATGTGCTCCTCGCACCTGTCAAGGGCTGTCGCATGCAGGAAGGGACGCGTTAGATCGGATGCACGGAGTTGGGCAGCTCCGATTGGTGGACCGGCCCCGGCAGCGCGACATGATCGACAAGCGCATCCAAGGAGTCTGCAGGGCCGGTCCACCGCTTGGACATGGCCGGCACGTTCGATGGGGAAATGGTGCACGATGCTCACGCAACACGAAGCTCAGGTCGGCGGCTCCCACGTGGAGCTGACTCCTCTGAGCGAGACGGTCTGGCGGGTCTGCGACGACCGTTGCGATGACGGCGACACGCGCAAGCTCATCGGCTATCTGCAGCTCATCGACGATGAGGTCGAGATGATGTGGATGCGCCCGCGTCCCGGCGTCTGCTACCGGTACCGCAGCATCGAGGAGGCCGTGCGCGCCGTCGCGCTACGGCACGCGCTCGTGGCATCCGACCACCGTTGACGACCAGCCCCGGAACGCCCGCCGGTCACTCGATCGACAGGTTCGGCCGAGTGCGCACGCCGAATTCGTGCCGTAAGGCGCTGAGCGCTGCATACCAGCCCGCGAGGCCGTGCACGCCGGGACCCGGCGGCGTCGATGCCGACGCGAGGTAGACGCCCCGCGCGGGAGTGCGCCACGGCTCGGTCGAGACGACCGGGCGGCGCACGAGCTGGCCGAACGACGCTGCGCCGGCGGCGATGTCGCCGAGGACGTAGTTGGGATTGTGGTGCTGCATCTCGATCGCGGTGATGCTCGAGGAGGCGAGCACGACGTCGCGGAACCCCGGCGCGAAGCGCTCGACCTGGCGCGTGACGGCCTCGGTCTGGTCGATCGTGGATCCGGCGGGCACGTGCGTGTATGCCCACAGCACCTGCCGTCCGTCGGGCGCGCGCGACTCGTCGACGATCGACGGCTGCGAGGCGAGCACGTACGGCGAGTCGGCGTGCCGGCCCCGGTGCACCTCGCGCTCGGCACTCGCGATCTCGGCGCGAGTGCCGCCGAGGTGCACGGTTCCGGCATCATGGAGCGCCGGATGCCGCCACGGCACCGGTGCCGAGAGCGCGAAGTCGACCTTGGCTGCGGCGTCGCCGTATGCGAACCGGCCGAGCGCGCGGAGGTAGTGCGCAGGCAGGCGCCGTCGGGCGATGCGCGAGAGCGCACTCGGGGTCACGTCGAGGAGCACGGCGCGAGCCGGCGGCAGCTCCTCGAGGTCGGTCACCTCGGCATCCGTCACGAGCTCGCCGCCGTGGGCCAGGAGGTCGGCGACCATCGCGTCGATGATCGCCTGGCTGCCGCCCACCGGAATGGGCCAGCCGCGAGCGTGCGCGAACGCCGTGAGCGAGAGCGCCGCTCCCGCCGTGGAGAGGCTCGGCATGGGCCTGATGGCGTGCGCGGCGACGCCCGTGAGCATCGCGGGTGCCACCTCGTCGGTGAAGCGGGCGTTCCACAACGGCGACCCCTGCTCGAGCGCGGCGAGCCCGAAGCGCGCGGCGGTGAGCGGGTGGTCGGGCACGCGCAGCAGGTGCGAGCCGGTGAACGACGCAACCTCGTCGGCGTGCTCGACGAGGGGGCGCAAGAGCGAGCCGTACGCCGCTCCGTCGCGCCCGAGCCCCGCGATGGTGCGGTCGAGGTCGCGGTAGGCGATGCCCGCGCGCCCGCCGTCGAGCGGATGCCCGAACGACGCGGGCGGCAGGCGAAGCTCGATGCGGCGTTCGAGCTGGAACTCCCGGAAGAACCGGGATGCGAGCGCCATCGCATGCACGGCCGAGCACACGTCGTGCTGAAAGGCGGGCAGGGTGAGCTCGGCGGTGCGCGCCCCGCCGCCGGGGGTCGCGTTGCGCTCGAGCACCTGCACCGCGAGGCCCGCCCGGGCGAGCGTGACGGCGGCTGCGAGCCCGTTCGGCCCGGCCCCGACGACGATCGCGTCGAACGAGGTCATGTCGCCGTCATCGCCGCCGGGCGACGCCGGAGGTTCGTGGGCATCATGGGTTCATTCTGCTCCGGCGGTGCCGCCGCGACGACGACGGCGCGCGTCATCCGAGCGCCCGGCTCTCCCCGCGGTACTCCCGACCCTCGGCGAGGAACGCGAGCCGGCGAAGGGTCTCGGCGTTCCGCCACAGCAGCAACGGCTCCGTGAGGAACCACGGCACCCAGCGCGCGGGCCCGGCGGCAGGCTCCTCCTGCAGCCGCACGACGCATCCGCCGCCCCGCCGCTTCACGTCGATCGTCACCGTCGCCTCGCCGATCGGCCAGCCCCTGGCCTGGAGGACGGCACGGCGCGGCGGCGACCAGTCGAGGCTGACCGTCAGGTCGTCGATCACCGCGGGCCACACGCCGACGGAGTGGTGCAGCCGGCTCTCGGGCCGGGGCCACGTCAGCTCGACATCACGCATGCGGGATGCGCCGACCACCCACGACGGGTAGAGCCAGCCGTCGGCGAGCACATCGAACACCGCTTCGGGCCGGCACGCGAACTCACGCACGTTTCGCGACATCCGGTCTCCTTCACCTCGGCCGCATCGATGACACGTCGACAGGACGCGTCGATGGACTCGACGATACGAAGTCGTGGCGCCCCCGCGCGCGGGGTTGACACGACGTCAGCGGCGCGGGGTCGTGCCCCTACGATGCCGCTCTCGAACGGGCGACCCCGGCACCGCCCGACGGGCGTTCGAGCTACTCGGTCTGGCCGGCGAGCTCGAACCCGCCCGTCACAGCGGCCCCTCCCCAGTTGTCCCTCGAGCGCACCACCTCGTGCGTTCGGGATCACGCTAGACCTCGCATCGGCTGCGCACTAGGGGCGCAGTGATTTTGGCAAGGTGGCCGCCTCAGCCGACGAGCGCGCGGAACCCCGACATGAGCGCGACCCGCTCCGCCGAGGTGCGCGCGAGCGGCGTGACCGTGAGGCTCGTGACGCCGGCTTCGGCGAATGCCGCGACGCGCTCGGCGACGTGGGATGCCGGGCCGATGAGCGAGACCGCGCGCACGAGCTCGTCGGGCACTGCTGCGATCGCCTCGTCTTTGCGACCGTCGAGGTAGAGGTCTTGGATGCGAGCCGCCTCGGCCTCGAAGCCGAAGCTCGCGATGAGGTCGTTGTAGAAGTTCTTGCCCCGTGCGCCCATGCCGCCGACGTAGAGCGCGAGCTGCGGCTTCACGAGCGGCAGCACCGCCTCGGGATGGTCGGTGATGGCCAGTGCAGGGCTCGCGACGATGTCGAGCGGGCCGAGCTCGGCCGAACGGCGGGCGCGGCCCGCGGCGAGCGCGTCGCCCCACACCCCGGCCGCGCGCTCGGGGTGGAAGAACATCGGCAACCAGCCGTCGGCGATCTCGGCGGTCTGCTCGACCGATTTCGGGCCGAGCGAGGCGACCGTGATCGGGATGCGCTCCCGCACGGGATGGTTGATGAGCTTCAGCGGCTTGCCGAGTCCGGTTCCCTCGCCTGCGGGGAGCGGGATGTGATACCGCGACCCCTCGTACACCACGGGCTCTCGACGCCACACCATGCGGCAGATCTCGATGATCTCGCGCGTGCGGCCGAGCGGCGCGTCGTACCGGACGCCGTGGAAGCCCTCGATCACCTGCGGCCCCGACGCGCCGATGCCGAGCTCGAACCGCCCGTTCGACACGTAGTCGAGACCGGCTGCCGTCATCGCCGTCAAGGTCGGCGTGCGCGTGTAGATCTGGAAGATGCCCGACGCGAGCGTGATCGTCGAGGTGCGCGCCGCGAGGAATCCGAGCTGGCTCACCGCGTCGAACGAATACGCCTCGGGCACGGCGATCAGGTCGAGGCCGGCCCGCTCGAGCTCGGCCACCTCGTCGGCGACCTCGCGGAAACCACCCGCGTAGTTCAGGAACATGCCGACGCGCATCCACGGCTCCTCACGTTGGTTGGCCCGGGCGGGTGCCGACGGACACGTCAGACCCTAATCCAGGCAGCGCCCTGCGCCCCCGCGTTTGTGCCCTCTCCACTACACGCGGATGACGACGACGGGTTCCGTCGTGGGATGCGGACGACGGCACCTCGCCGCGAGCGCGCCTTCAGCAGTCTCGAAGACGGATGCCGCAGGCTGGTGTTCCGCGCTCAGCGCGCGGCGCGACGAACGGAGACGTGATGGGCTGGAGCGTGGTGCTCGACGTGGTGCTCGTGCTGGTGTTCATCGGCGCGCTCGTGAACGGATACCGCTCCGGCATCCTCGGCACCGCCGCCGGCCTCGTCGGCCTCATCGCGGGCGGCATCGCCGCGTACTTCGTCATGCCGTGGATCACCGGCATCGTCCCGGTGCCCGAGTGGCGGGCGCCCGCGGCGATCATCGCGGCGCTCGTGCTGCTCTCGCTCGGGTCGTGGCTCGGCGCCGTGGTGGGCAGCGCCCTGCGGCACGGCGCCCGAGCGGTGAAGCTCGGAGTCCTCGACCGCGTGCTCGGCGCGATCGGCAACCTGCTCGTCACGGCCTTCGTCGTGGCGCTCGTCGGCTCGGGCGTCTCGGCGATGGGCGTTCCCGTGCTCTCGCCCGCGGTCGCGAGCTCGCGAGTCCTCCAGGTGCTCGACGACGTGACGCCTGCCCCTGCGCGCACGCTCCTCGCCGAGCTCCGCACGGCCGCGCTCGGCGGCGCCATCCCGTGGCTCGTCGACGTGCTCGAGGCGCCCCAGGAGAGCCCCGAGTTGCCGACCGGCGTCATCGACGACGCGGAACTCGCCCGCGCGGCGGCATCCGTCGTTCGCATCACGGGCCCGGCATTCGAGTGCGGCAGCAGCCTCTCGGGCAGCGGATTCGTCGTCGCCGAGAACCGGATCGTCACGAACGCGCATGTCGTGGCCGGCGTCACCGAGCCGATCGTCGAAGCGCCCGGGCAACCGGCGGTCGAGGGGCGCGTCGTGGCATTCGACCCCGAGAACGACCTCGCGCTCATCGCGGTGGAAGGCCTCGCCACCCCGCCGCTCGCGATCGCCCAACCCGCGGCCGGCGCTGACGTCGCCGTCGCGGGCTATCCCTTCGGCGGGCCGTTCGAGCTGCGACCCGCGCGCGTGATGTCGAGCGGGCCGGTCACCATCAATGAGAGCGGCAGCACCTCGACCCGCGACATCATGACCCTCGCCGCCGACGTCGACCACGGCAACTCGGGCGGTCCGGTGCTCACGGTCGACGGCGCGGTCGGCGGCGTCGTGTTCGCGAAGGCGGACTCGGTCGACAACGTCGGCTTCGCGATTCCGGTCGCGACGCTCGCGCCGCTCGCGGCCGAGGCGCCCTCGCTCAGCTCGCCGGTCGCATCGGGGTCGTGCGTGCCCGGGTAGCGCACGACGCGCGCAGCACGACGACGCGCCGCGCGGCATCCGGCCCCGCTATTCGGCGCTGAAGCCCTCGAAGCGGATGCCCCAGCTCAACTGCCACTCTTCGCCCGGGTCGAGCCAACGCAGCCCACGGCCCGAGTTGAACGCCTCGGCGGGCGCCGTCATCGGCTCGACGGCGATCGCGATGTCGCCCTCTTCGCCCGGGAACTGCCGGGTCGTGAACACCTGCACGTAGTCGAACTCGTCGTCGGCCCAGATCGAGACGCTGCGGCCGTCGGGCGCGGTGAGCGTGTGCAGCACCTGGCCGTCTTCGCTCGCGAGCTCGCCGAACGCGTCGTCGAGCGAGAGCTCGCCGACCGGGCGGCCCTCGCGGAAGTCCCAATCGGTGCCATCGACCGGCACCTCGCCGGTGGGCAGCAGTCGCTCGTCGACCTCGATGTGGCTCGCGGCGTCGAGCCGCAGCGTGAGGTCGCGCGTCGGCACGTCGCCGATCTTCACGTAGGGGTGGGTGCCGATTGCGACGGGCGCGGGCTCGGCGCCGAGGTTCTCGACGAAGTGCGTGACCCGCAGGCCGTCGGCCACGAGCTCGTAGTGCACGGCCGTTCCGAGGAGGAACGGGTACCCGAGCTGCGGATAGATCGTCGCGGAGAGGGTCACCGAGTCGCGTTCGCGGGCGATCGGCTTGTACTCGGTGTACCGCAGCAGGCCGTGGATGGCGTTGTTGCGCGCCGGCTCGGTGATCGCGAGCTGGTGCTCCTCGCCCTCGTGACTCCAGCGGCCGTCGCGGATGCGGTTCGGCCACGGCACGAGCACGATGCCGGCGCCCATCGGCGGGGACTGGTCTTCGGCGAACTCGGGCACGAGGTCGATGCCGTTGATGCTGAGCGAGCGGATGCCGGCGGCGACGGCGGTGATGGTCGCGCGCACCTCCCCGCTCGAGGTCGAGGTCTCGAGGGCGAACTGCTCGCCCGTGGGAAGGGTCATGGATCCACTCTAGGGTCTCGGGCGAGCACCGAGAGCCCGGCATCCTCGAGCTCGGCGACGAGTGCCACGGGGGCCCAGGCATCCGTCACGAGCGCGTCGAAGGCATCGATCGGCGCGACTCGGCCGAGATGCACCTCGCCGAGCTTCGAGCCGTCGGCCACGACGATCGAGCGGGCGGCGGAGCGCAGCATGAGTGCCTTGACCGCAGCTTCGGGCAGGTTCGCATTCGTCACGCCGTGCACGGGGTCGACGCCGTTGCATCCGATGAACGCGAGGTCGACGTGCACCTCGTCGAGCATGGAGCTCGCGAGCGGATGCACGAGCGAGTGCTGCTTCGGGCGCAGCGTGCCGCCCGTGACCACGACGGTGAACCGCGGGATCTCGTCTTCGAGCTCGAGGGCGATCGAGAGGCCGTTCGTGAACACGGTGAGATCTTCGAGGTCGGTGCGAGCGCGCAGCGCCCTGGCGATCTGCAGCGTCGTCGTGCCGACGTCGAGGATGATGCTCTGCCCGCTGCGCACGAGCGAGGCGGCGTACTCGCCGATCTGCCGCTTCGGCTCGACGGATGCCGCGAGCGCCTCTTCGAAGCTCGGCTCGCGTTCGGGGCGCTCCGCCTCGAGCTGCGACGACACGGGCACCGCGCCGCCGTGCACGCGCCGGATGCCGCCTTGCCGTTCCAGTGCATCGAGGTCGGCCCTCGCGGTGACGGGGGTCACGCCGAAGGCGTCGCTGAGCTCGGCGACACGCACGAATCCGCGCTCCGCGACGAGGGCGAGGGCGAGCTCGCGCCGGCGCGGCGCGTCGAGCGCGACCCGCACATCGGCACGAACGCGGGCCTCGCCGACCCTGATTCGAGCGACGTCGACGTATTCGTCTCCAGCCATACCGGCATTCTGCGGCCTCACTGGTCGCTTTGCAATACGAAACCCAGTTGTTTGCGAAACGAAAGGCGCGTATCATCGCCGCGTGGCCGACCCGAACGAGACCGCCGACGCGGCATCCGTCCCCATCACCGACCCTCGCATCGAGGTGCGTCGCAGCACCCTCGCCGACGGTCGTGAGCTCATCTACTTCGACGACGCCGACACGACGCTGCCGCCAGAACGCGGCATCGACGAGCGAGCGCTCGACCCTCGACCGGCCACCGCGCACATGCGGCAGGATCCGCTCACCGGCGAGTGGGTCTCGATCGCCGCCGCCCGGCAGAACCGGGTGTTCCTGCCTCCTGCCGACCTCGACCCGCTCGCGCCGCAGCGCGAGGGCAACCCGTCGGAGATCCCGAGCACGTACGACGTGGCCGTGTTCGAGAACCGTTCGCCGTCGTTCGGGCCCGAGCTCGCAGCCGACGGCACGGATGCCGCGAGCGCCGCCGCCCTCGCCGAGCTCCGCAGCGTCGGGCTCGAACGCACTCGCACGTCGATCGGCCGGTGCGAGGTCGTGTGCTTCAGCCCAGAGCACGAAGGCTCCTTCGGCACCCTCACGGTGTCGCGCGCACGCACGGTGATCGAGGCGTGGGCGCACCGCACAGCCGCGCTGTCGGCGCTGCCCGGCGTGGAGCAGGTCTTCCCGTTCGAGAACCGCGGGAAGGAGATCGGCGTGACGCTCGGGCACCCCCACGGCCAGATCTACGCCTACCCCTACGTGACGCCGCGCACCCAGCGGCTCCTCGACTCGGTCGAGGCCTACGGGCCGACGCTGTTCGCCGACCTTCTCGAGCGGGAACGCAACGGGCCGCGAGTGCTCATCACGGGCGAGCACTGGACGGCGTTCGTGCCGTTCGCTGCGCGCTGGCCGGTCGAAGTGCACCTGCTCCCCCACCGCCACGTGCCCGACTTCGCGGCGACGAGCCTCGCCGAGCGCGACGAGCTCGCCGAGCTCTACCTGCGGCTGTTGCGCGGCGTCGACGCGCTCTACGACACGCCGACGCCGTACATCGCGGCGTGGCACCAGGCGCCCGTGCACGAGCGACGCGACGAGGTGCGGCTCATGCTGCAGCTCACCAGCCCTCGCCGCGCCGCCGACAAGTTGAAGTACCTCGCCGGCTCTGAGGCCGCGATGGGCGCATGGATCGGGGATGTCACCCCCGAGTCGCAAGCTGAGGCGCTGCGCGCCGCAATCGGAAGGGTCCAGGTATGAGCGAGGTCGCCGAGGCGATGCACGGGTTCGCCGAGTGGTTCGGACGGCCTCCCATCGGCACCTGGTCGGCGCCCGGCCGCGTCAACCTGATCGGCGAGCACACCGACTACAACGACGGGTTCGTCTTCCCGTTCGCGATCGACCGGCGAACGGCCGTGGCCCTCGGCGATCGTGACGACCGCGTCATCCGCGTCGCCTCGAGCCTCGCCGCCGAGCCCGTCGAGGTCCACCTCGACGAGCTCGCGCCCGATGCCGTGAGCGGCTGGTCGGCGTATCCGCTCGGCGTCGCCTGGGCCCTCGGCGAGCTCGGCGCCGATCTCGAGCACGTGCGCGGCGTCGATCTCTACCTGAGCTCCAACGTGCCGGTGGGTGCAGGGCTCTCCTCGTCGGCCGCGATCGAGTGCGCCGTCGCGCTCGCGCTCGACGAGCACTGGGGCCTCGGCTTCGACCGGCCCACGCTCGCGAAGGTCGGCCAGCTCGCCGAGAACCGTGTGGTGGGCGCGCCGACGGGCATCATGGACCAGTCGGCGTCGCTCCTCGGCGAGGCCGACGCCGCCGTCTTCCTCGACTGCCGGAGCCTCGACGCCGACGTGATCCCCCTCGGGTTCGAGACCGACGGGCTCTCCCTCGTGGTCATCGACGTGCGCGTCGAGCACGCGCACGCCTCCGGCGGGTACGCGGCGCGGCGCGCCTCGTGCGAAGCCGGAGCGCGCGCGCTCGGGGCCGAGTCGCTGCGCGACGTCCATCCCGACGATCTCGCTCGCGCCGAGGAGCTGCTCGACGACGAGACGTTCCGCCGTGTTCGCCACGTCGTCACCGAGAACCAGCGGGTGCTCGACACCGTGCGCACGCTTCGTGAAGACGGCCCTGGCGCGATCGGGCCGTTGCTCGACGCCTCGCACGTCTCAATGCGCGACGACTTCGAGATCTCGGTGCCCGAGCTCGATCTCGCGGTCGAGACCGCGCAGGCTCACGGCGCGATCGGCGCGCGGATGACGGGCGGCGGCTTCGGCGGCTCAGCGATCGCGCTCGTGATCGACGGGCTCGTGCCGGTCGTGACGCATGAGGTGCTCGCCGCGTTCGCCGAGCGCGGCTATCGCGAGCCCGCGGTGTTCACCGTGCGCCCGAGCCAGGGTGCGCGGCGCGACGCGTGACCGCGTGCACCGGCGAGCGGGCCTGACGCATCAGGACGCCGACACCCACTCCTCGGCGAGGATTCCGTCCGTGTAGCCGTCAACGCGGAGCGACGTCACGCGGAGGCCTCCCGCGCCGGCTCCACGGGACTCGGCGCGCCGCCCGTGATCCGCACGAGCTCGTCGAAGGTCGTGGGGAACACCGTCTTCGCGTGGCCGGCGGCTGCCCACACGACGGGATACTCCGCGAGCTGCACATCGACGATCGTGCGCACCGGTGCAGGGTGGCCGAGCGGTGCGACGCCGCCGATCACCTGCCCGGTGGCCTCCTTCACGGTTTCCTTCGACGCGCGCCGGATGACGCCGCCGAGCTCCGCGCCGAGCCACTCGGTGTCGACGCGGTGCGATCCCGAGGTGAGCACGAGAATCGGCTCTTCGTCGATCGTGAACACGAGCGAGTTCGCGATCTGGCCGACCTCGACACCGAGTGCCTCGGCCGCGAGCTGCGCCGTCGTCACGGCGTCGTCGAACCAGAAGATCTCGGAGCTGAGGCCGTGGCCGGCGAGAGCCTCGGCGACGCGGTCGACGGCGGGGTGGGAGGACTGGGCCATGCACCGATCCTACGATCGGGCGGAGATCGTCGGCGCGACGGAATCACCCAGCTAGAAGGCGATCCCGCCACCCGACACGTAGATGGGATCCTCACCGAGCCTGATCGAGACGCGCCCGTTGACGGGGTCGAGCCGCGAACTGCGACCGAACTGGTCGACGACCGTCACCGTCCCTGTGGCAGCGGCGGACACGGTGGTCGACGCCGTCGCCCACATCACGCGAAGGGCGCCGCCCGTGGCATCCGTGAACACGAGTGAATAGGCACCCTGCGGCACGGAGTCGCGACGATCGAAGACGCGATTCTGGAGCTGGCGCGTGAGCACCGCCATCGTCGTGAACGCAGGCTTCGGAGCGAGCACGCCGTCTTGCGAGGAGGGATTGCGCACGAGCCCGAAGTTCGCCTCGGGATTCTGCGGGTCGTTCCAGTCGTCGGCCAAGTCGTACACCATGTAGACGTCGATGCCCGCGGCGAGCGCGAGGGTTGCGTCGCGAACGAGGTACCGCGCCTGCTGCAGCTCGCTCACCCCGCCCGCGGCCTCCCCGGTCGTGAAGTACCCGGTCTCCCCGAGCCACAGCGGCGTATCCGCCGCAGCGGGATACTCGGCCATGAGATCGGTGATCTTGCGGATGACCGCTTCGTTGTGCCCCTCGGGTACTGCCGGTGCTCCGTAGTTGTGCACGCTGACGACGTCGACGAGGTCGAGACCCCCGAGGGCGAAGAACTCGGCGAGCCAGTCGTACGCCTCGTTGCTCGTCAACCACATTGCGGAATTGCCGCCGAGTGCCGGTCCGACGACTCGCGCAGCGGGCGCCGCCTCGTGCACTGCCTTCGACGCCGGCTCGAGGAGTTCCACGTAACACGCGGGGGTCCGGCCGCAGAGGCTGTTGCTGTAGGCGATATTGAACTCGTTGTAGATCTGGTAGTCCACTCGGCCGCCGTAGCGCTCGGCGGCCGCTCGCACGAAGTCCGCGTAGCCGGCGATCCCCTTCGTGCTCGAGGGCGTTCGCCCGTCGTCGTAGGGGCCGTAGTACGCGATCACGAGCGTCGGCCGCACGCCCCGTGCCAGGAGTCGCGCGACCTCGTCATCGGTCGCGGCATCCCAGGTGTACTGGCCCGGCGACAGTTCGATGTCCTCCCAGCGCAGGTCGACCCGGGCGGCGCCGAATCCGAGCCCTGTGGTAGCAGCGTCCTCTCGGATACCCGCCTGCAGCGCCGGATGCAGCGTCGTTCCGAATCTGCGCGCGCTCGCGCCGAGCGCCTCGTCGAGTCGGTCGATGATCGTGAGACTCGTCGAGCGAGCGGCATCCGCTCCCGACAGGTCGAGGCGGTAGTACCCTGGCCCGAGCGAGCTGAAGTCGAGTGTCGCGGCGCCCGTCGAGGTATCGGCCGTGCCGGTCTTGAGCAGCACATTGCCGGCGTCGCGCAGCTCCCACGCGATCTTCGGCGTTGGAGACGAGATCGGGATCCGCGCATCGCCGGGCGCGAAGAAGAGGTCTGGGACGCCGATCCCGATGGGGTTCTCGAACGCCTCGAATCCGCCGTTGGCGAGCACCGAGGTGGTTTGACCGCGTGCCGTGATCGTGAAGTCGTCGAACCAGAACGTGGCCAGATCCTGTGCCTGCAGCGCGATCGGCAGCACCGTCTCCGAGGCCCCCGTCGTGTAGCTCCACGTGAGCTTCCGCCACCCGTAGCTGCCGGCGGGCAGATACTTCCGATCCTGGGGGCGGCCCGCGTAGAAGATCGAGCCGGCATTGAGGCGCGCCCCTGCCGCGCGCACCCAGACGGCGAAGTCATAGCGCGTATTGGGCTTCACCGTGACACCCTGCGAGATCGCGCCGTAGACCCCGGCCTTGAGCGGCGAGGCATTCGTCACGCGCAGCGACACGGCTCCGCTGCGACGGACCGCGGTGTCGGCGACGAAGCCGACGTCGGCGCCACCTTCCGTCCACGAGCCCCATGAGTCGAAGGTCGATGACGGGCGCGCGGACGCGGGTTCGCTCGCGACGAGCGCGATCACGCCACCACCCGCGAGGAGCACGATGATGGCGGTGACGGCCAGGACGATGCGCCGGCGAGCGCTGAAACGACGAAACGAGAGCGGCATGTAGGGGTGCCTCCAAGAGCGAGCGTAGTCGCGTCGTTCCCTGAGCGCCCACCCCAAAACGGGTCGCCGATCAGACAACTGCGATCCCCCACCGCGACCAGAATACCGCGAAGCTCGGGTGCCGCAGAACTCGACCGCGTCGATCCGCCCCAATGCACTATCGTGCGAGCGTGACCCAGCAGCCTTCCCTCGCCCGCCGCCTCGGACTCCACGACGCCGTCGTGATCGGCCTTGCTGCGATGATCGGCGCCGGTGTCTTCGCCGCCTTCGCCCCCGCCGCGCACGCCGCCGGCGAAGGGCTGCTCATCGGCCTCGCGATCGCCGCCTTCGTGGCGTTCGCGAACGCGAGTTCGTCGGCGCAGCTCGCGGCACGCTACCCCGAGTCGGGCGGCGCCTATCGCTACGGTCGCGAACGGCTCGGCGAGTGGCCCGGCTTCCTCGCGGGGTGGAGCTTCGTCATCGGCAAGACGGCGAGCTGCGCAGCCATGGCGATCACGTTCGCCGCGTACCTCGCCCCTCCCGGCTGGGAGCGGCCGCTCGCGGCAGCCGCCGTGATCGTGCTCGCGGCCGTCAACCTTCGCGGCATCACCCGTACGGCGCGAGTCGCCACCTTCATCGTGATCGGCGTGCTCACGGTGCTCGTGGTCGTCGTCGCCGCCGGATCGGCGTCCGTGTTCCAGGGCGGCGCGCCGTTCGGCGCGGGTGATCTGCTCGCCGAGGGGTGGCTCGGCATCCTGCAGTCCGCGGGGCTGCTGTTCTTCGCGTTCGCGGGCTACGCGCGCATCGCGACGCTCGGCGAGGAGGTGCGCGAACCGGCTCGCACGATCCCCCGCGCGATCGCGATCTCGCTCGGGATCACGGTCGTCGTGTACGCCGCGATCGGCACGGTCGCACTCGCCTCGCTCGGCGCCGACGGGCTCGCGGCATCCGGCGCCCCGCTCGTCGACGTCGTCGAGGCCAACGGCTGGAACTGGGCCGAGCCGCTCGTGCGCCTCGGCGCTGCGGCGGCGGCCCTCGGCGCGCTGCTCGCGCTCATCGCGGGCGTCGGTCGCACGAGTCTCGCGATGGCGCGCGACGGCGAGCTGCCACGACCGCTCGCGGCGGTGCATCCGCAGTTCCGGGTCCCCTACATCGCCGAGATCGTCGTGGCCGCCGTCGTCGTCGTCCTCGTGCTCGCGGTCGACCTGCGCGGTGCGATCGGCTTCTCGTCGTTCGGCGTGCTGCTCTACTACTTCATCGCCAACGCCGCGGCGATCACCCAGCCGCGCGCCGACCGCCGGGTGCCGCGCGCACTCTCGGCGGCGGGGGCGATCGGATGCCTCGTGCTCGTCGTCACCCTGCCGCTCGTGTCGATCGTCGCGGGCGTGGCCGTGCTCGCCGTCGGCGTGGCGTATCGGCTCGTCTCGCGGGCCGTCCGCTCGCGACGCGGGGCCGGACCGAGCGGCACCGTAGGCTGACGGGATGAGCACCGACCCGTCTGCCCGCATCCTCACCCTCGCGGGCATCCAGGCCCCTGTCGTCGACGAGACCGCGTTCGTCGCGGCGGGCGCGGTCATCGTGGGCGATGTGCGCCTCGCCGCCGGGTCGAGCGTCTGGTACAACGCCGTGCTCCGCGCCGAAGCCGAGCGGATCACCCTCGGCGAGGAGTCGAACCTTCAAGACGCCGTCGTCTGCCACGTCGACGCGGGATACCCGCTCACCATCGGCCGTCGCGTCTCGGTGGGGCACGGCGCGGTGCTGCACGGCTGCACGGTCGAAGACGACTGCCTCATCGGCATGAGCGCGACGGTGCTGAACGGGGCCGTGATCGGCGCCGGCTCGCTCGTCGCGGCCGGCGCCGTGGTGCTCGAGGGAACGGTCGTGCCGCCCGGCTCGCTCGTGGCCGGCGTTCCCGCGAAGGTGCGGCGCGAGCTGAGCGACGACGAGCGGGCGGGTATTCGCCGGAACGCCGCCTCGTACCTGCACCACGTCGACGAGCACACCGCTCCCGTCGACTGACGGCGCTCGAGCCGCCGGCAGCCGGGTTGCCCGGTCGCAGGTGCCGTCGACCGGGCTCAGCTCAGGCCGATTCGGTGAGCAGCCGGCGGATTTTGCGAACCCGTCGCAGGACCCAGCGCGAGGGAATGGCAACGGCCATCGCGACGAAGCCGGAGAGCGAGCGGTCGTGACCGCCCAGCATCCGCTTGCGCTCGAAGGCCCTGCGGAGTGCCCCGCCCTGCAGGTTGTGCCGGCGCGCACGGAGCGGAAGCTGCCCGTCGTCTCGCGCGGCGACGAGCTCGTCGAGCCGGTCGGTCCAGTCGTCGTGCTCACGGCCGTGGAAGTAGTTGTCGGCGAGCCAGTCGGGGTCGGGATGCCGTCCGGCACCCGCGATGACGGCGTCGGCGCCGGCGAACAGGCCGCTTCCCTCGAAGACCGTGTTGATGAGCTTCGGCTCAACGCCGAACTCGTCGACGAGGAGTGCCGGCACGCCCGACGCCACCGCCTCGAGGACCGCCGTCGAGCTCACGGTGACGAGCACGGCGGCCCGCTCGAGGTGCTCGTGCATCGGACCGTCGAGCACCAGGAGGTTCGGCGGGAGGGTGCCGCCGAGCTCATCGCGCACGGCCGGGTCGGTGAGGAGCTCGGCGAAGTCGAAGGTCTCGGCATGCGTCTGCGCCTCGCCCGCCCGGGCCCGCACCTTCACGACGACGCGGCGCGCCGGGCGACGTCGCGCCGCGGCCGCAAGCCAGCCGAGGAGCTGCACGCGCTCCTCGCGGGTCGCGGGCACCTTCGCCTGGGCCGCGAAGACGAGGTCGGTGCGTTCCTGTGCGCTCGTGCCGCTCGAGTAGACGGTGCCGCTCGAGTCCGCAGTAACGCTCAAGTCGCTCCCGCCGCCGGCTGCCGCCATCACCGACGTGCGTGTCCGGAGGAACGGCAGGGTCGCGAGCCCCAAGGCGACCGGCACCTCGAGCATCGTGGCATTGCCCGTGAATTCGCGAACCTCGCGCCGGCTGTGCAGCACGATGAGGTCGACCTGCTCGCGGTACACGATCGCCTTCGGCTCGGCCGGGATGGTGAGGCCGGGGAATCCGCTCAGGAGCACCGGCCGATCGGGGCCGGCTGCCACGAGGGGCACGACGACGCGCACGAGCGGCCCCCGGAGCGAGAGCAGCACGGCGTCGGGTCGCTGCGCTGCGATGAGTCCGGGCAGTTCGTCGAGCTCGACCGTGCGCACGGAATCCGGCGAGAACATCGTGCCGGCGAGCGCGACACGGAGCTGTCTGGCGCTCGGAAGAACCGGCGTGGCGAGCACGACGAACTCGACCGACCACGAGTCGGCTGGCAGCTGCGAGGCGAGGGAGGCGCCCCACTTGACGTAGGAGTCGGAGTCCGCGACGACGAGGAGCGAGCGCCTCACAGCGCCGGCACCCGGCGGAGCTTCGCGCGCGGAGCCTCCTCGCCCGGGAAGACGCGCTTCACGCCGTCGCCCATGGCCTCGCCGATCACGCGGATGTCGCGCACGAGGTGCTCGAATCCCACCGGCTCGAGCGACGCCGCCTGGTCGGAGCCCCACATCGCCCGATCGAGGGTGATGTGCCGCTCCACCGCGACGGCGCCGAGCGTGACCGCTGCGAGCGAGATCTGCAGGCCGCGCTCGTGCCCCGAGTAGCCGATCGGAACGCCGGGGTAGCGCGAGCGCAGCGTCTCGATCGTGCGGAGGTTCGCCTCCTCGGGCGGCATCGGATAGCTCGAGGTCGCGTGCATGATGACGAGCTGGTCGGTGCCGAGCGTCTCGACGGCGCGGTCGATCTCGTCGAGCGTCGACATCCCGGTCGAGAGGATGACGGGCTTGCCCGTCTCGGCGATCGCGTCGAGCAGTGCGAGATCGGTGACCGAAGCCGAGGCCACCTTGTGCGCCACGACGTCGAGGTCCTCGAGGAACTCGACCGACGGGACATCCCACGGCGAGGCGAACCAGTCGATGCCGCTCCGCATCGCGTACGAGGCGATCTCGAGGTACTCGGACTGGCCGAACTCGACGCGGCGCCGGTAGTCGAGGTAGCTCATCGTGCCCCACGGCGTCTCGCGCTGCACGTCGCGCATGTGCTCGGGCGTCGCGATCTCGGGGGTGCGCTTCTGGAACTTCACGGCTTGCGCCCCCGACTCGACGGCCACGTCGATGAGCCGGCGCGCGATGTCGACATCGCCGTTGTGATTCAGGCCGATCTCGCCGATCACGTAGACGGGCAGGCCGGGGCCGATCGCGGATCGGCCGATGCGTACGGTCATGTCGTTCTCCCTCATTTCGAATCGTGCGGGCGCGCGGGATCGAGCGCCGTCCGGGCGACGTGGGAGTCACGCGCCTCGAGGATCAGGTCGGCGAGCTCGCGCACGGCGCCGTGCCCGCCGGGCTGCGCGAGTACATGGCGGGCCGCCGCGAGCGCCTCAGGCGCAGCATCCGGAACCGCGATCGGCCATCCGACGAGATCGAGGGCGGGCAGGTCGCCGCGGTCGTTGCCGAGATAGGCGATGCGATCGAGACGGATGCTCCGGTCTTCAGCCCATGCGCGAAGCACCGCACCCTTGTCCGAAACGCCCTGAGCGCACTCGACGCCGAGCTTCTCGGCTCGGCGCCCGACGACCGGGTTCTCCTCGGCGGAGATGATGAGCACGGGGATGCCGGCCGCACGAAGTCGGGCGATGCCGTGCCCATCGCTGCGGCTGACCCGCACCGTCTCGCGCCCGAGCTGGTCGACCATGACCGTGTCGTCGGTGTGCACGCCGTCGAAGTCGGTGATGAGCGCGTCGACCTCGATACGCGGTCGTCGCGACTCGACCGCTGAGCCCCGTCGGGATGCCGCGATACCCCGGTCGACGTACGACGCGAGCGCCCGCGCACGGTCGAGGTCGGCGATGCCGTCGATCTCGATGGCGTGGTCGGGATGCACGGGCTGGATGCCGACGCGCCCGAAGAAGCGGTGCCCGGCGGCGCGGAAGCCGTCGGTGCGGAAGACGTAGAACGCGCCCGTCTCGACGTACTCGGGCTGCCGGTCCTGGCGACGGGGGCGGTGGGAGGCATCGTGGTTCACGCCCACGGCGCCCTCCCCTTCCTCGTCGTTGCGCCAGAGGAAGATGTGCGACGGCGCCGCCGCGAGCACGACGTCGTGCTCGCCCGACGCCACGCGTTCGATCGCGGCGTCGAGATCGGCGGGGTCGATGAAGGGCGACGTCGCCTGGATGAAGACCGTGATCGCGCTCGGCTCGTTGTGCCGGTCGGAGCGGGGCCGTGCGCTCTCCGACAGTTGTTCGAGGGCATGCATCAGGGCCGACTCGCTCGACGCCGCGCTGCCGGCGAGCTCAGCGGGCCGCGCGATGACCTCCGCGCCCGCGCTGCGGGCGGCGGTGGCGATCTCGTCGTCGTCGGTCGTCACGACGACCCGGGCGATGCGCGTCGCGGCGAGCGCGGCATGCACGGCTCGCTCGATGAGCGGCACACCGCCGACGCGAGCCACGTTCTTGCCCGGCAGGCCCTGCGACCCGCCACGGGCGGGAATGATCGCGGTCGCGAGGGCGGTTGCGGCATCCGACGGTCTCATGCCGCCGACCGCTCCGACGGCAGCGATCGGCGCTGGTGGGGCGGCGACGTCGATCTGGGACATGGCGCGAAGCTACGCGCGCCAGACGGCCGCGCGGTGCACGACTGGTGAACGCCGGGCGACCGCGAGGTCGACTCCCGGTGCTGCAGGCGCAGCTCCGCGGCCGTCTCGGTCCTCCTCACACGTGAAGAGGACCGGGACGAGTCGCCGCGGTGGGCTCAGCGGCGCCCGATGCCGCCTCCACTGTGCTTGCACACGAAGCTGTCGGCACTGTCGGGGTCGCCCGACGCATACTGCGCCACCGAGGGGTAGGGGCAGAGCGGGCGGCTGAGATCGGCGGACCAGCTCGCAGGGACGTCGGCGTTGGCCGGGTTCACCCGCGCGTCGATCCGGTCGGGAGCCGATCCGAACTCGACCCAGTCGATCAGGGCGGTGAGCCCTTCGTACTGGTCGGTCGCAGGGCCGCCCCTCACATGCCCCATACCGGGCACTTCGAAGTACCGGGCGAACTGATCGGCCTGCTGCCGGTAGTTCGCGTCCAGTTCCTCGTACCAGGACGCGGTGTCGTCGACGGAGAACACCCCGTCGGATGCGCCGTGGACGACGATCATCTTCCCGCCGCGCTCGCGGAGCGTGTCGAGCCTCGTGGGATCCGGCGGCGTCATGAACTCCATGCCGCTCTCGGTGTAGATGCCGCTCGTCGCGTAGATGCTCTGCGCGAGCGCGTCGATGTCGGCAGTGAGCGGGGAGGCGGGGATGCTCGGATCGGGCGGCGTGCCGAAGATGAATCCGACGGCACCCGGATCGAGGCTCCTCGATGCGAAGAACTTCCAGAATGCCCAGTTGGGCTGGGCCAGTCCGGGATCGAACGGGAACGAGCTGTAGATCTCCTCGCCGTCGCTGGTGCGAGCTCCGGCGAAGACGGCCGAGACGACCGCCTTCTGCTCCGCGGTCAGGCAGGTGCCGTCCCGGTCGGACTCGCAGGTCAGGACGTCGCGATCGATGGAGAAGGCCTTCTGGCAGCGCACGCTGTCCTGCACCAGGCCATCCACGAGCCGGTCGAGCCCATCGCACCGGGAGAGGATGGCGTCGGCGATCACCCGCCGTTCGGCGGGGGTCAGTGCGGTGTTGAGGTCCGCGGCGTCGGTGGCTACGGTGACCCACTGCTGCGCCCCCCATATCTGCGCGACGGCGGCCTGCGGCAGGTTGAAGCCCGGCGCCACCGCGAGGAACCCGTCGTACTGGCCGGCGTAGCGCGCCGCGCCGACCATCGTGTGGCGCCCGCCGTTGGATCCGCCGGTCATGTACGAGCGATCAGGGGCCTTGCCGTACGCCGCCTCGATCAGCGCCTTGGCCATCGGCGTCAGGGTTCCGACGGCTTGATACCCGTAGTCGAGGCGTGCCTGCGGGTCGATCCCGAACGTCGGCCCCATCGAACCGGGATGTCCGGCGTCCGAGCTGATCACCGCGAAGCCGAGTTTCAGGCCGCTCTCGCTTCCGGCATTCCCGAGTGCGGTCGCGACATTCCCGTCGAGACCGCCGTTGGCCTGGTAGAGGTAGCGCCCGCTCCAGTCGGTCGGCAGGCGCATCTCGAATCCGATGCGGTAGGTCTGGCCGTCGACCTCGCTGACGCGTTCGTTCATGTGGCCGCGAACGAGGCAGTGCTCGCCGACCTCGACGCCCGACAGCGTGCCGGCCGCGATGATCTCGGCGCCGGTGATCACGGTGTTGCCGTACTCGAACGCGATGAGCGATTCGCACTCCCCGAGGGTTCCGGGCTCTGCGGGTGCGAGCTGCGGGATCGCCGTGGGCGGAACGGCGGGGACCGCGGCGGCGGCCGTGACCGCGCCGGAGATCATCAGCGCGACGACGGCCGCGGCACCGATGGTGACCGCGCGTATCCCGCCGCGCATCATCGCCGTCTCCTCGGTGCCGACGACGGTGACCGCCGGGCTCTGCACTTCACGATGGATGACATGTCGATCCTCTCCATGCAGCGCCGGCGAGGTCGTTCTCACCGACGCGGTGACAGCGGACGCAACGCTGCGCCGCCGTTGGTGCAACAGAGTAGACCTGTTGATTGCATAGTGCAACGATTGACGATTGCATCCAATACGGCGGTGCTACGGTTGTGCCGTTGCCTGCCGGAAGGATTGGGAGCGTGGGAAAAGGGGGCGAGAGTGTTCTTCTCGATGACCTCGGCTTCCTGCTCGCCCGCGCGAGCGCCGTGGGAGTCGCCGCCGGCAACGACTCCCTTCAGCCGCTCGGATTGACGGTACGGGCGTTCGCGACGCTCACCTTGGCCGTCGAGCACGACGGCATCACGCAACGCGGCATCTCGGACTTCCTGCGGCTCGATCCCAGCCGCGTGGTGGCCATCGTCGACGACCTGGAGAACCGAGGCCTCGTCTCGCGCCTGGTGGGGCGCGGCGACCGCAGGATGAAGGCAGTCGTCGCCACGCCCGCCGGTCATGCGTTGTTCCGACGGGCGGTGGCCGCAACGCGCAAGGGCGAGCGGGACGTCTTTCAGGGGCTGACCCCCGAGGCGCGCACCGAGGCGATCCGCGTGCTCCGACGGCTCGCCTTCCCCGACGAGGAGTGACGCACGCCGGTCGCAGGCGAATGCGCCCGACTGCCTACCGATGCAGGCGCTGCTCCGCCGCCTTCACGACGTTGGCGAGCAGCATCGCGCGGGTCATCGGGCCCACCCCGCCGGGATTCGGCGAGAGGTGGCCGGCCACCTCGGCCACGCCGGGATCGACGTCGCCCGTGAGGCGGCCCTTGCCCGTGTCGTCGTCTTGCACGCGAGTGATGCCCACGTCGAGCACGGCCGCGCCGGGCTTCACCCAATCGGCCTTCACGAGGTGCGGCACGCCGACGGCCGCGACGACGATGTCGGCGCGAGCCACTTCGGTGGGGAGGTCTTGAGTGCGGGAGTGCGTGAGCGTGACGGTGGCGTCGAGGCCCTTGCGGGTGAAGAGCAGCCCGAGCGGACGGCCGACGGTGAGCCCGCGGCCGATCACGGTCACGTGCCGCCCTCGAATCGGCACGTCGTAGCGCCGCAGCATCTCGACGATGCCCGCGGGCGTGCACGGCAGCGGCGAGTGCAGCTCCCCCTCGATGCCGAGCACGAGCCGGCCGAGGTTCGTGGGGTGCAGCCCGTCGGCGTCTTTGTCGGGGTCGAGGAGCTCGAGCATCGCGTTCTCGTCGTGCCCGGCGGGCAGCGGCAGCTGCACGATGTATCCGGTGACCTCGGATGCCGCGTTCAGGTCGCGGATCGCGGCGCGCACGTCAGCCGTGGTCGCCGAGGCCGGCAGGTCGACGCGGATGGACTCGATGCCCACCTCCGCGCAATCGCGGTGCTTGCCCGCGACGTACGACCGCGACCCGGGATCGTCGCCCACGAGGAGCGTGCCGAGCCCCGGCACGACCCCGTGCGCCTTCAGCAACTTGATGCGCGAGGCGAGCTCGCCCTTCACGGCCGAGGCCGTCGCCACCCCGTCGAGCGTGATCGCGGTCATGATGGCGCCTACTGCTCGAGGCCCGGGTACAGCGGGAACGCCGCCGTGAGGGCCTCGACGCGCGAGCGGAGCGTCGCGACATCCGCTTCGCCCTTGAGCGCGAGCGCGATGATGTCGGCGACCTCGACGAACTCGGCGTCGCCGAAGCCGCGGGTCGCGAGCGCCGGGGTGCCGATGCGAAGTCCCGACGTGACCATCGGCGGGCGGGGGTCGAACGGCACCGCGTTGCGGTTCACGGTGATGAGCGCCTCGTGCAGGAGGTCTTCGGCCTGCTGGCCGTCGACCGGGCTGTTGCGGAGGTCGGCGAGCACGAGGTGCACGTCGGTGCCGCCCGTGAGCACGTCGATGCCCGCGGCGCGCGAGTCGTCGGCGGTGAGCCGCTCGGCGAGGATCTGGGCGCCGCGGATGGTGCGCTCCTGGCGCAGCTTGAAGTCTTCCGAGGCGGCGATCTTGAACGCCGTGGCCTTCGCCGCGATGACGTGCATGAGCGGTCCGCCCTGCTGGCCCGGGAAGACGTTGGAGTTGAGCTTCTTCGCGAGCTCCATGTCGCGCGCGACGATGAAGCCCGAGCGGGGGCCGCCGATCGTCTTGTGCACGGTCGACGAGACGACGTCGGCGTGCGGCACCGGGCTCGGGTGCAGGCCCGCGGCGACGAGGCCGGCGAAGTGCGCCATGTCGACCCAGAGCTTCGCGCCGACCTCGTCGGCGATCGCGCGGAACGCGGCGAAGTCGAGGTGGCGGGGGTACGCCGACCAGCCGGCGATGATGACCTGCGGCTTGTGCTCGAGCGCCTTGTCGCGCACGACGTTCATGTCGACGAGGAAGGTCTCGGGGTCGACACCGTATGAGACGGCGTTGTAGAGCTTGCCCGAGAAGTTCAGGCGCATGCCGTGCGTGAGGTGGCCGCCGTGCGCGAGCTCGAGGCCGAGGATCGTGTCGCCGGGCGTCGCGATCGCGCTCAGCACCGCCGCGTTGGCGGTGGCGCCCGAGTGCGGCTGCACGTTGGCGTACTCGGCGCCGAAGAGCGACTTCGCGCGCTCGATCGCGAGGGACTCTGCGACGTCGACGTACTCGCAACCGCCGTAGTAGCGGCGGCCGGGGTAGCCCTCGGCGTACTTGTTCGTGAGCACGGAACCCTGGGACTGCAGCACCGAGACGGGAACGAAGTTCTCGCTCGCGATCATCTCGAGGTAGTTGCGCTGGCGACCGAGCTCGAGCTCGAGAACTTCGGCGATCTCGGGGTCGACCTCGGACAGCGGCGCATTGAAAACGGACTCGGCCAAGACTGGCTCCTTCATGACATACGGACCTACGTAGGGGTGCTGCCTCGCGCGCGCCAGCGCCGAGGTATGCGTACCGGCCCAGGCGTGCGGTCGGTCCGTGCCAGTCGCTCCCCGATGGTATCCATCTCAACGCCAGTCGCGACGCTCGCAAGCATAGCAACGGATGCCGGATCCGGCGTTTCCCGTGCGCCGCACGGGCGCGACGGTGACCTTCCATGACACGATGGTCCGATAGCCTGTTAGTTAGGATTCCTGACTCCCAGTACCGATCGGAGACGCCGTGCCCGGCATCATCCCCGCCCCCACCTCCTTCGAACTCCACGAGGGAGCGGCGCCCTTCCGGCTCGACGACGGCTCCCGGTTCGTCGTGAACGGCGCCGAAGCTGCAGCGGTCGCCGAGACGTTCGCCGGGCGAGTGCGCGCGGCCACGGGACTCGAGCTGCCCGTCGTCGAAGGCGAGGCCGGGGCATCCGACATCGGGCTCGTCATCGCCGACGGCGCGAGCGGCGGGTCGCCCGAGGGATACACCCTCGAGTCCGGCGGCGACGGCGTGCGCATCGCGGCCGATGCCGCTGCCGGGCTGTTCTGGGGCACGCAATCGCTGCGCCAGCTGCTTCCGCCCGAGATCGAGCGAGCGGATGCCTCGCGCGCACCGTCGGGCGGATGGACCGTGCCCGCGGCATCCGTCGCCGATTCCCCTCGCTTCGCCTACCGCGGCGCGATGCTCGACGTGGCGCGGCACTTCTTCGCCGTCGAGGACGTGCTCGACTTCGTCGACCGGCTGTCGCTGCTGAAGCTCAACGCGCTGCACCTGCATCTCACCGACGACCAGGGCTGGCGGATCGAGATCGAGTCCTGGCCCGAGCTCACGGGCATCGGCGCGTCGACCTCGGTCGGCGGCGTCGGCGGCGGCTTCTACACGATGGACGACTACCGCTGCATCGTCGAGTACGCGGCCGCGCGGTTCATCACGATCGTGCCCGAGATCGACCTGCCCGGCCATACGAACGCCGCGCTCAGCGCCTACCCCGAACTGAACTGCGACGGCGTCGCCCCAGAGCCGTACGAGGGCGTCGAGGTCGGCTTCTCGTCGCTGTGCGCGTCGCCCGAGCGAGCGGAGGCCACCGACCGCTTCCTCATCGACGTCACGCGCGAGGTCGCCGAGCTGACGCCGGGACCGTGGCTGCACCTCGGGGGCGACGAGTCGCTTGCGACGCCCCATGCCGACTACCTCGACCTCGTGCACCGCATGACGCGCGCGGCGGTCGCCGCCGGCAAGACCGTGATCGGATGGCACGAACTCGGCGCGTCGACCGAACTGCCTCGGGGTACCGTCGGCCAGTACTGGAGCCACGTCGAGCCCGAGGCCGACGCCGCACGATTCACGCGATCGTTCGTGGAACAGGGCGGGCGCGTCATCCTCTCCCCCGCCGACGTCGCCTACCTCGACATGAAGTACCCCGGCGATCCCGAGGGACCGCTCGGCGGCACGCTCGGGCTCGACTGGGCGAAGGGCCCGACGAGCCTCGAGGAGGCGTACGGATGGGAGCCCGTCGGCATCGTGCCCGGCATCGGCGAGTCCGACATCCTCGGCATCGAGGCGCCGGTGTGGACCGAGACGATCGCCACCGTGCCCGAGCTCGAGTTCATGGTGTTCCCCCGCATCGCCGCGATCGCGGAGATCGCGTGGTCGCCGTCTGTGGCGGCCGGCGGCTCACGCTCGGAGGCGGACTTCGCTGCGCGCCTCGCCGCGCTCGGCACGCACCTCGACGAGCTCGGAGTGGCGTACCACCGCGTCGGCGGCGTGCCGTGGGCGATGCCCGGCGACGCACCGGCGCCCCGAGCCGAAGCGTCTGCCGGCCTCCCCGCCCACTGACAGCGACGCACCATATACTCGCCTGACACATCGAGGGGAAACCGGTGAAGAGGCGCACGGCATGGGTGCTCGCGGCGCTGCTCATGGCATCCGCGACCGCGTGGGCCGGAGCGGCCCTGATCGCGCCTCCGCCTGCGCCCGCCATCGCGATCGTGCCGCAACCCGTCGAGGTGATCGGGGTTCGGGGCGATGCGTTCCAGCTCGACCGCGAAGCGCGGATCGTGATCGACGGCGATCCACGGGAAGCGGGAGCGGTCGCCCGGCTGCTCGCCGACCTGTTGCGTCCGGCGAGCGGCTTCGAGCTGCCCATCGTGCGCGGCGAGGCTGAGCCCGGCGATATCGCGCTCGTGCTCGCTGCCGGCGAGGCACCCGATGGCCACGTCGCCGAGGGGTACCGGCTGAGAGCCGATGAATCTGGAGTCCGCATCAGCGCGGCCACGGCGGCGGGACTCTCCAACGGCATGCAGTCGCTGCGACAGCTCCTGCCCGCAGCCGTCGAGCGCGGACTGCTGCTCTCGTCTCCGCTCGAGGTCGTCGCCGTCGAGATCACCGACTATCCGCGTTTCGCGTACCGCAGCGCGATGCTCGACGTGGCCCGGCATTTCTTCTCCGTCGCGGAGGTCGAGCGATTCATCGACGAGATCGCGATGCTCAAGATCAACACCCTGCACCTCCACCTCGCGAACGATCACGGCTGGCGCATCGAGATCGAGGGTTGGCCGCTGCTCACCGACGTCGGCGGCCTGTATGAGGTGGACGGCGGCCCCGGTGGGTTCTACACCCAGGAGGAATTCGCCGGAATCATCGACTACGCCGCGGAACGCAACGTCACGATCGTGCCGGAGGCCAACATGCCCGGCCACGTCCATGCCGCGCTCACCGCCTATCCGGAGCTCACGTGCAACGGCGTTGCGCCGCAACCTCACACGCCCGCGGCCGGTGGCGGGAGCACGCTGTGCCCGACCAGTGTCGACGCGGAGCGACTCGCCGAAGACGTCATCCGGCAGCTCGCTGCGCTGACCCCCGGGCCATACCTGCACCTCGGCGGAGACGAGGTCTTCGGCTACACCGAGGAGGAGTACACCTACTTCATGGAGCTCACGTCGGGTGTCGCCGAAGACGAGGGCAAGACGGTCGTCGGCTGGCAGGAGGTCGGTGCCTCCGACGCGCTGCCCATCGGCACGATCGGACAGTACTGGGGCTCCACCGTGCCCGAAGAGCTCGACGTCGCGCTCATGGAGTCCTTCCTCGACCAGGGCGGCGCGATCGTGATGTCGCCGTCCGATGTGGCCTACCTCGATCAGGTGTATCCCGATCGCCCCGCCGACTCCCGGCTCGGCCTCAGCTGGGCCGGTCCCACCGACGTCGCGGAGGCGTACAGCTGGGATCCAGCCCGCATCTTCGAGGGCGTCGGCGATGACCAGGTGCTCGGCATCGAGGCGCCGCTCTGGACCGAGACGATCACCTCCATCGACGACATCGAGTTCATGGCGTTCCCCCGTCTCGGCTCGCTCGCCGAGGTCGGATGGTCGCCCGCACCGGCGAGCGGAGAACATCGCGACTTCGACGAGTTCTCACCGCGCCTCGTCACCTTCCTCGAGCGTTTCGAGGAGCTCGACGTGAACTTCCACCGCTCGAGCGACCTGCCCTGGTGACGACAGCAGCCCTGGCGAAACCGTCCGCTCCGCCCTACCGGTGACCGGCGCCTCGGGCTAGGATCCCGCGCAGGCGCGGGTGTGCCGTGCCTCCGCGGAGAGACCAGGGGAGACGCACGATGTCCGGAGTGGTGCATTTCGAGATCCCGGCTGACGATCAAGGCCGAGCAAGGGGCTTCTACGGCGCGGCCTTCGACTGGCGGCTCGATGTCCTGCCCGAGCTGCAGTACACGAACGTGGTCACGACGCCCGTCGACGAACAGACCCAGCAACCGCTCGAGCCGGGAGCGATCAACGGCGGGATGTTCCAGCGCGAGGGCGATCTCACCCACCCCATCATCACGATCGACGTCGACGACATCGACGCCACGCTCGATCGGATCGCCTCGCTCGGCGGGAGCGTCGTGCTGGCGAAGACGGCGATCCCGGGCATGGGGTACTACGGGTACTTCCGCGACACCGAGGGCAATGTCCTCGGGCTCTGGACGACGGCGGCCGACGCCGCCTGAGCGCGAGCGACCCGGTGGACCGAGGCGTCAGGCCCGAAGGCTCGTCGACCACCCCATGAACGGGGGATTGACCCGGTCATTTCGGCACAACAGACTTCAGGCCATAGCGGTGTACCCGAACGCCGCTATTCCCGGAGGTTCTCATGCGCGCTTCCAGCGGCATCTCGACGAGACGAGTTCGTGTTCGCGAGGGCCGCACGCGCGGCTGGCTCGCCGTGATCGCGTCGGGGGCGGTGGTGGCGGCGATGCTCGGTGCAGTGCCGGCCTTCGCGTCGAGCGTGACGAGTGCGACCTTCACCGGGGGTACCGGCACCGTCTCGTCGGGCGGCACGCTGTATGCAAAGCAGGGTGGTGCGTTAACGCTCACGGTCATCACGAGCACCGACACGAAGTGTGTGGATGTTGCCGGCGCGATCACGGCGCACGACCAATCCGGCACGGCCAGGACGAACTGGAGCTTCACGACGACGGCCGGTGCGGGCAATGGTGCCCAGGCAGTGACCGTGTCCGCTTCACCGAACTTCAACCCGCAGGGGAAATGCACCGGGCAGACCAATTCCTTGCAGGCATCGTTCACCCTCGACAACGCCGGGCCGATCGTAACCGCCGCCCTGGCGCCCGCGGCCAATGCCGCCGGGTGGAACAGGGCCGATGTCGGGATCACCTGGTCGGCAACTGATGCCGGTTCGGGGATCGGCACCGGCCCCACTCCCGCCACGGACAGCGTGAACTCGAACACGGCCGGCGTCACGAAGAACGCCACGGCAAGCGACAGACTGGGCAACATCGGCACCGGCGCGGTGGTCGTGAAGCTCGATGAGACCAACCCGACCGTCACCGGAAACGTTGCTCCAGCCGCGAACGCCGCGGGCTGGAACAACTCCGACGTCACGGTCTCGCTCATCTGCGCGGATGCGCTCTCCGGCGTCAAGTCCTGCACCGGTGGCGGCACGGTTGTGCTCTCGACCGAGGGAGCGAACCAGTCGGTCGCCGGAACCGCGGTGGACAACGCAGACAACTCTGCGAGCGCCGGTGTCTCCGGCATCAGCATCGACAAGACGGCGCCGACCCTGACGGGCACGCCGACCACGTCGGCCAACGGCAACGGCTGGTACCAGGGCGACGTCGCGATCGGATGGTCCGGGGTCGATGCGCTGTCGGGGATCGACCCGTCGACGCAGCCCGCCGATGGCCTGATCACCGGTGAGGGCAGCGCGCTTACCACGAGCGCCTCGATCGCGGACAAGGCCGGGAACACGACGACGGCGTCGAGTGTGCCGGTGAATGTGGATCGGACGGCTCCGGTGACGGGTGTGAGCGGATCGTCGAACAGTTGGACGAACGAGCGTGTGACGGTGGTCTTGTCGCCGTCCGACAATTTGTCCGGAGTGGTGTCGACCTCGTATTCGGTCGATGGCGGCGCGGTCGAGAGTGGGACGAGCGTGACACTGGCGAGCGAGGGCGATCACGCGATCTCGTTCTTCAGCACGGATGCGGCGGGCAACGTCGAGGCCGCGCAAACCGCCCACGTGAAGATCGACAAGACGGCGCCGTCGATCGGTCACTCGTTCACGCCGTTGACGTATTCGGATGGTGCGTGGTCGAACCAGGATGTGACCGTCACGTTCGAGTGTGCTGACACTGGTTCTGGTGTCGCGTCGTGCACGGCTCCGGTGACGACGTCGTCTGAGGGTCTTTCTCAGCAGGTGACGGGCACGGCGACCGACAACGCGGGGAACTCCGCGTCGGACACGGCAGTCGTGAGCATCGACAAGACCGCGCCGACGATCTCGGCTTCGGCTGATCGGGCGGCCAACACTGCCGGTTGGTATCGGGACGACGTGACGGTGAGCTTCTCGGCGAACGATGCCCTGTCGGGTCTTGCGTCCACGTCGCCCGCCCAGGTCGTGGGTGAGGGTGCGAACCAGTCGTCGACCGGCACCGCGACGGATGCGGCTGGGAACAGCGCGAGTGCCGACGTGTCGGGGATCAATGTCGACAAGACGGCGCCGGTCCTCACCGCGGAGTTCTCACCTGGTTGGCACACCGATGACGTGACGGTGGTCTGGACATGCACGGATGCGTTGTCGGGGGTCGCAGCGGGGCCGGTGGATGACACGGTCACGGGTGAGGGCGGCAACCTGTCGTCGTCGGCCTCGTGCACGGATGTCGCCGGGAACACCGCGAACACGTCGGTGGACGGCATCCAGATCGACCGCACCGCACCGACGACCACCGCGACGGTTCCCGACCCCCTCGCGAGCGGTTGGTATGCCGACGAAGTCCTGGTCACGCTGACCGGGCACGACACGCTCTCGGGCATTGCCGCCACCCATTACAGCATCGACGGCGGTGCGGCCCAGCTCTACGCGGGCGCCTTCTCGTTCAGCCAGAAGGGCACGCACACCATCGCGTTCTGGAGCACGGATGCCGCCGGCAACAGCGAGGACACGACCGTCAACAGCATCACGCTCAAGATCGACGACGCGCCGCCGGTGACGACGGTGATCAACCCGATCTCGCCGGCCAGCGGCTGGTTCGTCACGAGCGGCATCCCGGTCGCGTTCGACGCCGATGATGCGGAGTCGGGCATCGCGGCGACGTACTACGAGATCGACGGTGGCGAGGCGCAGACGTACGGCGATCCGTTCACCGCGGAGCTCGCGACCGGGAGCCACACCATCACGTACTGGAGCGTCGATCTCGCCGGCAATACCGAGGCGAAGCAGACCACGATCGTGAACGTCGACGATGTCGCGCCATCCATCGTCGGCGTCGCGTCGCCGGCGGCGAACGGCTTCGGCTGGAACAACACGGACGTCGACGTGGCCTTCACGTGCACCGACGCCGAGTCAGGAGTCGCCGGTTGCGGTCCTGATGGAACGGTCAGCACCGAGGGAGAGAACCAACAGGTCCAGGGCGACACGCAGGACGTCGCCGGCAACGTCAATTCGACGACCGTCGACCACATCAATATCGACAAGACCGCGCCCACCCTCGTCGGCGTCGCGACCAGCGATGCCAATGGCGCCGGCTGGTACAACGGCGATGTCACGATCGAGTGGACGGGGAACGATGCGCTCTCGGGCATCGACCCGTCGACGCAACCGGCGGACAGCACGATCGGCGGCGAGGGCATCGACCTGGGCGCCTCAGCCAGCATCTTCGACAAGGCGGGGAACAAGAAGACGGCATCGGCGAGCGGAATCAACATCGACCGCACCGCGCCTCACATCGAGGGCGCTCCGACGACGGCTCCGAACGCTGCCGGCTGGTACCGCGACCAGGTCGTGCTGGACTTCACCTGCACGGATGCACTGTCGGGGGTGGCGTCCTGCCCGACCAGCGAGGTGATCGCCGGCGACGGCGCCGACCAGGCCGTCACGAGCGACCCGGCCAGCGACAAGGCGGGCAACCTCAGCGACGGCAAGACCGTGGGCGGCATCAACATCGACGGATCCGCCCCGAGCACGACGGCCAACAACCAGTGCACGAAGACCAACGGATGGTGCACGGGCCCGAGCGCGAATGTCGTGCTGACGGCCACCGACCAGGCCGGCCTGTCGGGGGTCAAGGAGATCCACTACCGGATCGACGGCGGAGCCGAGCAGGTGGCGGCAGGTGCAGCCAAGACGGTCAGCGTCCCGCTCGACGGCAGCGGTGCCGGCACCGTGCACTACTGGGCGGTTGACATCGCGGGCAACACGGAGGCCTCGAACGCCGTCGCCCTCAAGTGGGACAACATCGCCCCGATGGTCACCCACACCCTGTCACCCGTGCCGAACGCGAATGACTGGAACAACAGCGACGTCACGGTGACCTTCGGCGCCAAGGACGATGATGCGGGATCCGGCGTTGCCGACGTGACTGCGCCCGTGACGGTCACCACCGAGACCGACGGACAGGTCCTGGTCGGATCGGCCACGGATACCGCAGGCAACGTGGGAACCGACTCGGTCACCGTCAAGCTCGACAAGACCGCGCCGACCATCAGCGGCGCGGTCGTCAGTGGCACCCAGGGCGCCAACGGTTGGTATGTGGGGCCGGTCACGGTTCACTTCACGTGCGCCGATGACCGCTCCGGTGTGGCCACCTGCCCCGATGACGTGATCCTCACCTCCAACGGTGCGAACTCGGCCAGCGGCACGGTGACCGACAAGGCGGGCAACACGGCGGTCACGGCGGTATCCGGGATCAACATCGACACGGAGGCGCCCACGATCACCGCGGTCAACGTTGCCGGTGGACTCTACGTGCTCGGTGCGGTGCCTGGAGCAACCTGCGCGGCCAGCGACGGTTTCTCGGGCCTTGCGGGATCGTGCGTGGTCACGATCTCCGGAGGAACGGCCAACGGCGTCGGTGCCTTCACCTACACCGCGAGGGCCACGGACGCGGCCGGGAACACGGGAACGACGACCGGCAGCTACAGGGTGATCTACCGGTTCGACGGATTCCTGCAGCCGATCAACGACACCGCTCATCAGGTCGGCACGTCGACGAGCGTCTTCAAGGGCGCGAGCACGATCCCGGTCAAGTTCCAGCTCAAGAACGCGAGCGGCACGCTCGTGCAGGCGAATGCTGCGCCGGTTTGGCTGACCCCGGCCAAGGGTGCCTCGATGAGCCTGCCGGTCGACGAGTCGCTCTATGCGGCGACCGCCGACAGCGGCAGCACCTATCGAGTCGAGGGATCCCAGTACGGCTACAACTGGAAGACCCCGTCCGGCGGCCACTACCACCGCATCGGCGTCACCCTGGATGACGGACAGACCTACTACGTCAACATCGGCCTGCGCTGACAGCTACTTGACGCTGCCCGCCGTGAGGCCACCCACGAGGCGCTTCTCGATGAGCATGAAGAGCACCACGACTGGGATGATCGCGACGATCGAGACGCCGAACACGTAGTGCCAGCTGGTCTCGTACTGTCCGACGAACTTCGTGAGCGCGACCGAGAGCGGCTGGTTGCCCGCGGTCGAGAGCACCACGAGGGATGCCGCGAACTCGTTCCAGCACGCCACGAAGGTGAACACGATCGCGGTGACGATGCCGGGCCAGACCAGCGGCAGGCTGATCTTGAACAGCACCCTGAGCCGCCCGGCGCCGTCGATCTGCGCCGCCTCGTCGATCTCCTTCGGCACGCCGGCGAAGAACGAGTGCATGATCCACACCGCGAACGAGAGGTTGAACGCCGCGTTGATGAAGATCATCGCCGCCCACGTGTCGATCATGCCGAGCGCGACGAACTGCCGGAACAGGCCCGACGTGAGCACCGCGGGCTGCAGCATCTGCGTGACGATCACGAGGAAGAGGAAGACCATGCGCCCCGGGAACCGGAACCTCGCCGTGTAGTAGGCCGCCGGCATCGCCACGACGAGCACGAGCAGCGTGGCGAAGACCGAGATGACGATCGTCGAGATGAGGTTCTGCACGAGCGGCGTCTCGGGCGTCGACCACATGTTGACGTAGTTCTCCCAGTGCCACTCGGTGGGGAAGTACGTGGGTTCGACCGACCGGATCTGCGCCTTCGTCTTGACCGAGCCGAAGAACATGATCGTGTACGGGAGGACGAACACGACGAGCACGACCAGGCCGGCGAGCATGCGGAGCAGCAGCTTGCCGATGGGCACCTGGTCTTCGGTGTAGCGGCGGCGGCGAGCGGATGACGCCGGCGGGGCGATCGCCTCGAAGGCGGGGGCGGTGACGGCCACGGCTCAGACCTCCTTCATGGGCTTGACGACCCGCACGTAGATGGCGACGATCACGATGACGATCAGGAAGGCCACGACGGAGAGCGCGCTCGCCACGTCGACCTTGTGCTGGTTCTGGATGTACTTGAAGATCAGCGTCATGATCGTGTCGGCGTCGTAGCCGGGGATCGAGCCGGTCATCACCTTCAGGATCGGCAGCGAGTTGAAGACGTTGATGATGTTGATGAGCACCGCGACCGAGAGCGCGCCGCGCAACTGCGGCAGGATGACGCCGAAATAGGTGCGCGCCGGCCCTGCGCCGTCCATCTTGGCTGCTTCGAGCACCTCCCCTGGCACCGTCTGGAGCCCGGCGAGGATCGTGTACGTCGTGAACGGCAGCGAGACGAACACGGCGACCACGATCGACCACGCGAACGCGGTGTCGGGGTTGCGGGTCCAGCCGTAGCCCTCCGGCGTGTCGATCAGCCCGAGGTCGACGAGGAACGTGTTGACGATGCCGAAGTACGGCTCGAGCCCGTAGTACACGACGAGCGTCGTCATGACGACGGATGCCGCCCACGGGATGATCACCGCGAGTCGCACGATGCGTCGACCGGGGAACGCCTTGTTCAGGATCTGCGCGAGCCCGAGCGAGATGAGCACGGTGGCTCCCACGACGGCGACGACCCACACGATCGTGCGGACGAAGATCGGCCAGAAGTACGGGAACGAGAAGACCTCGACGTAGTTGTCGAAGCCGACCGAGCCCTGGTCGAGACCCGAGAGCGAGATGTCGCGGGTCGAGTTGAAGAACATGACGCCGGCGGGGAAGAGCACGACGCCGAAGATCAGGAGGAGGGCGGGCCCGATCCAGGGCAGCGATGCGAGCAGTTCGCGGCCGCCTGGCCGACGGGGGCCCGACCGGCGAGCGGCGGGTTCGGCGGTGTTCGGCTCGCCGTCCCGCCCGCGGGGGCTGCCGTCGGCAGCCCCCGCGGGGATCGGTGACGTCTCGGACGTGGTGCTCATGATTCGGTGGTCACCGATCCCTCCGGGGTTTGCGTGGTGTGGTACGGACTAGCCCGCGTCGACCTGTGCCTGGATCTCGGTCAGGACCTCCTGCGCGCCCTTCGACTGGAGCTGGCCGAAGAGGGCCTTGAACGCGCCATCCGTCGCCGACCACTTGGGGTTCGTGCTCGGGTAGAACTTGGCGTCGGGCAGGAGCTCGAGGAACGGTGCCAGCGCCTCCTCACCGGCGAGCTGCTCAGCGCCCGACTTCGTGACGGGGAGGAAGCCCTCGGCCTGCACCCACGGCACGTACACGTCGGCCGCGTAGTAGTAGTCGAAGAACTTCGTGATCGCGTCCTGCTTGTCGCCGTCGTTCTGGAAGGCCATGAGCTGGTCCATCACGCCGAGCGTGAACGGGCTGCCGTCCTGCGTGGGGATCGGCACGATCGAGTAGTCGAGTTCGGGGTTGCCCTCCTCGATCTGGCCGACGGTCGGCGGCAGGCCGACCTGCATGCCGATCTGGCCCTGCACGAAGATGTCCATGAGCGGCGAACGGTCGGTCGAACCCGGGTCGGCCTGCGTTGCACCGGCATCGATCATCTTCTTGATCTGCTCGGCTCCCGGCAGGTTCGCCGGGTCGTCGACGGTGATCTCCTCGGCGTCGCCGAAGCTGCCGCCGCCGCCCCAGAGCCACACGGCCGCCTCGGCCTGAGCTTCCTCGGAACCGAGCGGCATCCCGTAGCCGGCGATGCCGCCGCCGAGCGCGGAGACCTTCGTCGCGGCGTCGAGCAGCTCGTCCCACGTCGTGGGCGGTGCCGCGACGCCGGCCTGCTCGAGCAGCGCATTGTTCACGAACAAGGCACGTGCCGACGCGATGAGCGGCAGCGCGTAGGCGGTGCCGTCGACCTCAGTGTTCGCGATGAACGAGTCCTGGAAGTCGCTCAACACCTCGGGTGAGACGACCTCTTCGGCTGTGTAGAGCAGCTCATCGGCGGCGAAGCCGGCGAAGGGGCCGCCGTTGTAGATGTCGGGCGCCTCACCGCCCTGGATCTTCGTCGTGATCACGCTCTCGAGGTTGTCCCACGACTGCACCTCGAGGTTGACGGCGATGTCGGGATTCTCCTCCTCGAAGCCCGCGATGACGTCTTCCCAGAGTCCCTGGGTGTTGTCGGAGTAACTCGGGACGAGCATGTCGATGGTGGTCTTGCCATCTGCCTCATCGCCGGAGCCTCCGCCGAATCCGCAGGATGCCAGTGTGAGCGACGCGGTGGCCGCGATGGCGATCGCCGAGCCGAACCGTAGCGACTTCTTCATTCGTGCTTCCTCACTCTTGGTGGATGTGGGGCACGTGGCGTACTGGGCCTCGCGCCACGGTGCGTGCGTCCGGAAGCCCACTTCGAGCAGGCCGAAGTGATGCTTCCTGACGGTTTCGATCACACAATGATCAATTCCGTTCAGTGGACGCAGGAAACGTACGACGGATGCCACACCCCCGTCAAGACGGGAAACGCATTTGTTACCGGATTTTGTTCAGATTCCTCACAAACGGAGAATTTTCCCGATTTTCGCAGCAATGATCGCTCTCCTGATCGATAGACATCCCGAACGGTCATCTGCAATCATTGAATCGTCATACCGCCCGCGACAGACCGAGCGTGGGCTTCCCAGCACCCTGGAGCATCGATCGTGACCACATCGCAGTCCCCCACCGTCCCCGGCCTGCACATGGCGGCAGAACTCGCATCGCAGCCCGAGACCTGGGCGCGCGCCGCCGAGCTGCGCGACGAGCAGGCGCTGCTCCCGGGCTCCGGCGCGCGGGTCGCCGTCGTCGGGTGCGGCACCTCGTGGTTCATCGCGCAGTCGTACGCGTGGCTCCGCGAAGCGGGCGGGCACGGCGAGACCGATGCCTTCGCGGCATCCGAGGCCTTCGTCGACCGCGGCTATGACGCCGTCGTGGCGCTCACCCGCTCGGGCACGACCACCGAGGTGCTGCAGCTCGTCGAAGGGCTGCGTGGCCGCGTGCGAACGATCGGGGTGATCGGTGACGCCGCCTCACCCCTCGTGGGCATCGTCGACGACGCCGTGACGCTCCCCTTCGCCGACGAGCAGTCGGTCGTGCAGACCCGCTTCGCGACGACCGCGCTCGCGCTCTTCCGGGCGTCGCTCGGCGAGCGCCTCGACGGGCCCATCGCCGACGCCGAGCGCGCCGTCGCCGAGGAGCTCGACCCCGAGCTCGCCGGGGCCGAGCAGTACACGTTCCTCGGCCGCGGCTGGTCGGTGGGCCTCGCCCATGAGGCGGCCCTGAAGATGCGCGAGGCCTCGCAGTCGTGGACCGAGTCCTACCCCTCGATGGAGTACCGCCACGGCCCGATCTCGATCGCCGCCCCGGGCCGCGTGACGTGGCACTTCGGCGAGGCGCCCGATGGGCTCGACGCCGAGGTCGCCGCCACCGGTGCTCGTTTCGAGGCCGGGTCGCTCGACCCCATGGCCGAGCTCGTGCGCGCCCAGCGCGTGGCACTCGCGCGGGCCCGCGCACAGGGGCTCGACCCCGACGAACCGCGCAACCTCACCCGCTCCGTCATTCTCGCGTGATGACCGAGACGATCATTCGCAGCGCAGCGCGGTCGCTCGGCGCGGGCGACGCCGTCCTCGCGTTCGACGTCGGCGGCACCGACACCAAGTCGGCGCTCGTCGACGCGAGCGGCACCGTGCTGGGCCTGCGCCGCACCCCGACCCCGCGAGACCCGGCCGACCCCGCCGGCGCGATCGTCGC
>NZ_SDPN01000030.1 GCF_004134825.1 Agromyces albus | reverse complement strand
GGCAGCTCGACCTCGAGGGGGAGACGCCCGAGGCCGCGGCAGCTCGCCGCACGGCCGCCGCCCGCGCGGGCGCGCTCGTCGGCCAGCGCGTCGACGAGTTCCTCGCCCCCGAGCTCGACCCCGACCTCGCTCCGCCCGAGTCCGTCGTGCATCTTCCGCTCGGGCGGGTCATCGCCTCGACGCTGCTCGGCGGCGCCACCGTCTGGATCGCGATCTTCATCGCGATCATCATCGTCGGGTTCGCGACCGGCCAGTTCTGGGTGCTGTTCACTTTCGTCCCGGCGGCGATCGGTCTCTTCAGCTACATGTGGACCCGCATCACGAAGTCGCTGCGGTACTCGATCGCGGGCACGCCCGACGGTGTGCGCATCGGTCACGGATTGCTCTCGACGGGCAACCAGACCATCCCGCCCGGCCGCGTCCACGCGATCGAGGCGACGCAGTGGCTGCTCTGGCGCCCGTTCGGCTGGTGGTCGATCCGCATCAACGTCGCCGGCCAGTCGGTGAGCTCGTCGAACGACGCCGCCCAGCGCACGCTCGTGCTGCCCGTCGGCACCGTCGCCGACGTGCATCGAGTGCTTGCGCTGCTGCTCCCGGATGCCGCATCCGCTGTCGACCCCCTGCTCGACGCCGGCCTCACGGGCCGCGACGGCGAGGGCGGATTCTCACGCACGCCCCGGCGCGGCGCCTGGCTTCGGCCGTTCTCGTGGCGACGCATCGGCTGGGCCGCCACGGCGGGCGTCGCCCTCATCCGTCACGGCGCGATCGCTCGCAGCCTCACGCTCGTGCCGCTCGCCCGCATGCAGTCGGTGGCGGTGACGAGCGGGCCGATCCAGCGGATGCTCGGGCTGGCGACCGTGCGCATCCATACCGTCGCGGGCCCGATCGCCGCGGGCCTGCCGATCGCCGAGCGCGCCGAAGCGGAAGCGCTCTTCGAGCGACTCGCCGATGAAGCGGTCGAGCGGGCCGCGAGCGACACATCCCATCACTGGGGTGCGGTCACCGGGCCGGGCACGCCCACCGAGACGAGCGAGGTCGCAGATGCCCGTTGAGTCCCGCGCGGGGCGACTCGGCGTCGGCACGATCGGCGCAGGCCGGGTCGGAGCGGTGCTCGCGGCAGCCCTCGCGGGCGCCGGGCACGCGCTCACGGGTATCGCCGCGGTCTCGCAGTCGAGCCGCGATCGAGCCGCCGCGATGCTGCCCGCCGTTCCGGTGCTCCCCATCCCCGAGATCGTCGAGCGCAGCGAGCTCGTGCTGCTCGCCGTGCCGGCCGACGAGCTCGAGCAGCTCGTCGCAGGGCTCGCCGAGGCCGGCGCCTGGCAACCAGGGCAGCTCGTGCTGCACACCGCCGCGCGCTACGGCGCAGGCGTGCTCGACCCGGCGCGACGAGCGGGAGCCATCCCGCTCGCGGTGCACCCCGCGATGACCTTCACCGGCACGACGATCGACCTCGCCCGACTGCCGGGCACCTGGTTCGCCGTCACGGCCCCGGCGCCGGTGCTGCCGATCGGCCAGGCCCTCGTGGTCGAGATGGGCGGCGAGCCGTTCATCGTCGCCGAGGCCGATCGGGCGGCGTACGCCGAGGCGATCGACACGGCCGTCTCGTTCTCGAGCGCGATCGTCGACCAGGCGAGCGAGCTCCTCGACGGCATCGGTGTGGGTCGCTCGGGCGCGGTGCTCGCTCCGCTCGTGCGCAGCGCCGTCGAGAACGCCCTCGCCCGCCACGACAGCGGCCCCTTCGCCGACGGTGCCGGTACGATCGACGAGGCCGGAACCGACCGGCCGCTGGGAGGTGGCGGGTGACCGAGGTCACGGCGGGCACGCGCACCGTGCCGACGATCGCCGAGTTGCGCCGGTTGCTCGCCGAGCGACGCGCCGACGGTGCATCCGTCGCCCTCGTGCCCACCATGGGCGCCCTGCACGCCGGTCACCTCGCACTCGTGCGCCGCGCGCGCGAGCTCGCCGACGTCGTCGTCGTGTCGATCTTCGTCAACCCTCGGCAGTTCGGGCCCGGTGAAGACCTCGACCGGTATCCCCGAAGCCTCGAATCGGATGTCGCCGCACTCACCGAACTCGGCGTCGACTTCGTCTTCGCTCCCGCCGTCGACGAGATGTACCCGCGCGGCGCCGTCGACGGCACGACCGTGAATGCCGGCCCGATCGGCGACCGCTACGAGGGCGCATCGCGACCCGGCCACTTCAACGGCATGCTCACGGTCGTCGCGAAGCTCTTCAACATCGCGCAACCCGACATCGCGGTGTTCGGGCAGAAGGACGCGCAGCAGGTGTTCCTCGTCACCCGCATGGTCGCCGACCTCGATGCGCCGGTCGAGATCGTGGCGGTGCCGACCGTGCGCGAGCCCGATGGACTCGCGCTCTCGAGCCGCAACCGCTTCCTCGACGACGCCCAGCGCGCGGCGGCGCTCACCCTCGCCGAGTCCTTGCGGGCAGCGGATGCCGCGGCCGCGCAGGGTGCAGGAGAGTTGCTCGCCGAGGGGGTCGCTGCTTTCGGCGACCACGACGGCGCGAGCCTCGACTACTTCGTCGTCGTCGATCCCGACACGCTGCTGCCCATCGGCGACGACTTCCGCGGCCGCGCACTCGTGCTCGTCGCCGCCGTCGTGGGCACGACGCGCCTCATCGACAACACGTTCGTCGACGTCGGTCCCGCCCGCTGAGGGCTGAGGGCTCCGCAGGCGGCGGGCTTCACCGGTTCCTCTCTGCGCAGAGCGCCTAGGCTGGTGCACGCATGTTTCCGCGAATCGAGAGTGAACGATGACCGACACCCAGACGGATGCCGCAACCGAGCCCACAGCCGAGGAGATCTCGGAGCAGAAGGCCGTGCGACTCGCCAAGCGCGAGCGGCTGATCGCCGCATCCGACGACCTCGGACTCGGTGCCTACCCCGTTCGCCTCCCGATCACGACGACGATCCCCGATGTGCGCGATCGCTTCGTGGGCCTCGGGGTCGACGAGGCGAGCGGCGAACAGGTCGGCCTCGCGGGGCGCGTCGTGTACTCCCGCAATACCGGCAAGCTCTGCTTCGCCACGCTGCAGTCCGGTGACGGCAGCCGAATCCAGGCGATGGTGTCGCTCGCCGAGGTGGGGGAGGAGTCCCTCGCCGAGTGGAAGGAACTCGTCGACCTCGGCGACCACGTGTTCATCGCGGGCGAGGTCATCACGAGCCGCCGCGGCGAGCTCTCGGTCATGGTGAAGGAATGGCGCATCGCCGCGAAGGCGATCCTGCCGCTGCCGAACCTGCACAACGAGCTCTCCGAAGAGACCCGGGTGCGCAGCCGTTACCTCGACCTCATCGCGCGCGACCAGGCACGGCGCAACGTCCTCGACCGCGCCAAGGTGAACGCGAGCCTCCGCCGCACGTTCGACTCGCTCGGCTTCATCGAGGTCGAGACGCCGATGCTGCAGGTGATGCACGGCGGGGCATCCGCTCGTCCGTTCGTGACCACCTCGAATGCGTTCGACACCGAGCTCTACCTGCGCATCGCGCCCGAGCTCTACCTCAAGCGCGCCGTCGTGGGCGGCATCGAGCGGGTCTACGAGATCAACCGCAACTTCCGCAATGAGGGTGCCGACTCGACGCACAGCCCCGAGTTCGCGATGCTCGAGGCCTACGAGGCCTACGGCGACTACAACACGATCGCCGACCTCACCCAGCAGCTGATCCAGGATGCCGCGATCGCCACGAACGGCTCGCACGTCGTGACGTGGGCCGACGGCACCGAGTTCGACCTCGGCGGCGACTGGGCGCGCATCTCCATGTACGGTTCGCTCTCCGAGGCGGTGGGTGAAGAGATCACGCCCGAGACCCCGATGTCCCGGCTCGCCGAGCTCGCCGCTGCGGTGGGCATCGAGATCGACCACCCGCTGCCCGGCAAGTACGTCGAGGAGCTCTGGGAGCACCATGTGAAGACCGGACTCGAGCGCCCGACGTTCGTCATGGACTTCCCGCTCGACACGAGCCCGCTCGTGCGCCAGCACCGGCGGCTGCCCGGCGTCGTCGAGAAGTGGGACCTCTACATCCGCGGCTTCGAGCTCGCGACCGGCTACTCCGAGCTCGTCGACCCCGTCGTGCAGCGCGAGCGCTTCGTCGAGCAGGCGAAACTCGCCGCCGGCGGCGACCTCGAGGCGATGCGCCTCGATGAGGAGTTCCTGCGTGCACTCGAGTTCGGCATGCCCCCGACGGGCGGCATGGGCATGGGCATCGATCGTCTGCTCATGGCACTGACCGGCCTCGGCATCCGCGAGACGATCCTGTTCCCCCTGGTGAAGTGATGAACGACTACCTGCCGAAGAACGAGCTCCAGCCCGAGGGCGACCCGAAGCGACCGTCGAACACGCGCCTCGCGATCTGGATCATCGTCGGCGCGATCGGCTTGTACCTGCTGGGCTCCGGCATCTGGGGCATCGTCACCGGAGGCTGATCCCCTTTTTGGGGACACGGCGTTTATCACGATTCGGTAACGCCGCGGTGTCCCCCGAATCGCAGCTCGGGCATTCCCTGCGAGGGAGCGTCGGCCCCGGCGATGAGCGTCAAACCTGCCCTTCGTGGGCGGCCGTCGAGGCGCGATCGCGAGGGCGTCCCCCATTCGGCGATCAGTGTTGCATCGGCCGGATCACGCGAGCGCTTTCGCCGAGTATTCGCGGCGATCTGGGCCATATCGAGGACTCCTCGATTCGGATAGCCTCCCGACTATGTGGCCGCAGGACCACATCCGAGGTGCCTGCGAATCCGAACACATAAGGGGTTCAACGTGTTTTCACGACGCCAGCGCACTGCGCTGCTCGCCGCCGGCGCTCTCGTCGCCGGCCTGTTCGCTCCAGTCGCCTTCGCAGCGCCCGCGTACGCGGACCCGCTTTGTGATCTCGGTGATTTCGAGATCGACGGCAACCTGACGGAGCAGGACTGCGGTGACGGATTCGATGACTGGCTGACGCCGGATATCGGTTTCACCAGCACCGAACAGGGCGGCACGTACAGCGCCAGCTCGAAGGACGTCGACGACCCGGCGACCTGGACGTCGGCCGGTTCCACACCCGACAAGGCCGACTTCTCCAAGGTGTATACCTTGGCGCGAGTGGTCGACGGGCACTACTACCTGTATGTGGCATGGGATCGCACCGGCGACAGCGGCACCGGCAAGTACGCGATCGACCTGTCGTTCGCGGGTGAGAACGTCGCACCCGACGGCACCCCGCAGCCGCTCCACAACGAGGGCGGTGTGGTCGCCTACATCAACATGGCCGGCGGCAGCGCGCCGACGCTCGGACAGCTCTGTCCGTACGTCGATCAGGCTGATTACCCCGACGACGTGAACTCCGACCCGGGTGACTGCACGACCGACACGACGGGCTTCGCGAGCGCCATCGGCCCGAGTGGCACGTTCTTCGAGGTCGGGTTCGACCTGACCGAGCTTGCCGGCATCGAGCCCGGCTGCCCTCCCACCGAGGACGCGGCGACCGTGTACATGCGATCGATCACCGGCGGCAGCGGCGACGGCAACCTGAAGGCCTACGTCGCCCCGCTCACGGTGACTCCGCCCTCGACGTGTGGCTTCCTCACTGTGACGAAGGAATCGCTCAACGATCTCGACCTCGACAGCAGTGTGCTCTTCGAGTACACCGTCACCGGCGGCGAGAACGACCCGATCGACGGCGACCTGCTCATCGACGAGACCGACTCGTACTTCGACGTCGAGCCCGGCGACGACTTCACGCTCGATGAGGTCATCCCCGCCCAGGTACCGTGGTCGCTCTACTCCATCGTGTGCACGGCCGACGGCGTCGATTACGTGCTCTACGAGAACGGCGCGGCCACCGGCACGACGTTCCCGGTCGTCAGCCTCGAGACCACCGATTGCGTGATCACCAACGCGACGTCATACGTGACGGTCGAGAAGCAGACCCTGCCGGATGCCTCCACCCAGGTGTTCGACTTCGACATCGAAGGCGCGGCGTTCGACCTCAGCGACGGCGAGTCCGAGACGTTCCAGTTCGCTCCCGGTGCGGAGGTCGACATCACGGAGACGGTGCCTGAAGGCTGGGACCTCGTCGACGTGACGTGCGACACCGATGAGACGGCGATCGAGGACGGCGCGACCGTCACGACGATCGAGGGCGAGACGGCCTCGTGCGTGTTCACCAACGAACAGCAGGGCGCAATCGTCATCAACAAGCTCGTCGAAGGCGTCAACGACGCCGAGTTCGACTTCTCGAGCGACGCCCTGGGCGACTTCTCGATCGAGACGGTCAACGGGTTCGGAACGGCGACCTTCGACAACCTCGTTCCCGGAGCGTACGACGTGAGCGAGGACCTGCTCACGGGGTACGACACGACGAACCTCGTGTGCGTCGATCCCGATGACGGCACGGTCGTGGACCTCGAGGACTTCTCGGCCGCGATCGACCTCGACGCCGGCGAAACCGTTGAGTGCACGTTCACGAACACCGAACGCGGCCTCATCTTCGTCGACAAGGAGACGCTGCCCAACGAGTTCGACCAGGACTTCGAGTTCACGTTCGACGGCGGTGAGGGCCCGATCGACTTCACCCTCAACGACGCGACGGACGACGAAGAGGACTTCTGGAACTCCGGTTTCATCGTGCCCGGCACCTACACCGTCGACGAGCTCGTGCCCGCCGGCTGGACGCTCGACGGCATCTCCTGCGGCGTGGTCGACGGAGACGGCACCACGATCGAGCTCGGTGCCGGCGAGGTCGTGAGCTGCGTGTTCACGAACGAGGCGAACCCTGGATCCGTCACGGTCAAGAAGTCGGCAGTGGGCGGCAACGGCACCTTCGGGTTCGTGCTCACGGAGCTCGGCTCCGACGGCGACCCGCGCACTCGTGAGGTGACGACGGTGAGTGGCAGCGCAACGGCCGTCTTCGACCTCGTCGACGCCGGCAACCGCTACTCGATCGAGGAGACGAAGGTCACCGGCAGCTGGACAGCCGGGCCGATGACCTGCGAGGTCACCCCCGCGAGCGGAGGAGCCCCGGTCAAGATCGATCCGGCCGACTTCGAGGTCGCGCCCGGTGACGAGATCGTGTGTGCGATCACCAACACGCTGCGACCCCCGCTCGCCATCACGGGCGTGGACCTCGCGAGCGGCATGTGGCTCGCCCTCCTGCTCCTCGGCGCAGGCGGCCTGGTGTTCATGATCCGGCGACGGGCGCGCACGACCGGCGCCTGAGCATGAAGACTGCGGGGCTCGGGCGAATGCCCGGGCCCCGCTTTCGTGCTCCCAGTGAGATTGAATGTAACGATTGGGACACGGCGGCGACGTCCCCCGAATCGCTGCGTGATCCGCTTCCCCCCGAATGGGCGGCAGAGCCGCCGATCGGCGCGAGGTCGGCCTTCCGCGACCGGTGTCAGCAGGGTGATTTCGACAGTGTCCCCCGTTCGACGCTCCGGGCTGGGCGGCGGCATCCGTGAAAGCTCTCTCGTGCAGTGTTCACGCCGATCTGCGACTATCGAGGACCCCTCATTTCGGATAGCCTCGCCAACGATGTGGCCACAGGACCACCCGCGGTGCCTGTGAATCCGAACACACAAGGGGAACAAACGTGGTTTCACGACGCCAGCGCACCGCGCTGCTCGCTGCCGGTGCACTCGTCGCCGGCCTGATCGCTCCCGTCGCTCTCGCAGCGCCGGTCTACGCAGCCGTCACCTGTGACGTCGGCGGCTTCGAGATCGACGGCAACTTCACTGCCGAGGACTGTGCACCCGGCTTCGACGACTGGGACAACGTCGCCTACGACTCGACCACGCAGGGCGGCACCTACAGTGCGTCGAGCAAGGAAGACGAGGACCCGGCCGGCTGGACGAGCGCCGGCAACACGCCCGACAAGGGCACCTTCGCCGAGGTCTTCAGCTTTGCGCGCATCGCCGACGGCGACTACTTCACCTACGTCGCATGGACGCGTGACAACAACACCGGCACCGGTGGCTACGCGATCGAGATCACGAACGCGGGCGAGCGTGTGGCTGAGGACGGCACCCCCCAGCCCGACCGCAGCCTCGGCGGCAGCGTGTTCTACGTCGAGATGCAGGGTTCCGACCTGCCCGACTTCCTGGAAGGCTGCGTGTACACGAGTGTCGACGACTTCCCGGGCGTCTGCTCGTCGGACGAGACGGGCTACTTCGCGGAGATCAGCGAAGACGGCCTGTTCTTCGAGGTCGGGCTCAACCTCACCGAGCTGAGCGGCGTCGCGCCGGGCTGCCCGCCCGTGTCGGAGACGACCACGGTGTACGTGCGCTCGCAGACCGGACAGGCCGGCACCGAGGCCAACCTCAAGGGCTACGTCGCGCCGCTCCAGGTCGACCCGCCGTCGACGTGTGGCGAGATCCTCGTCGACAAGGAGACGCTGCCCGACGAGTATGACAAGGACTTCGAGTTCGCGTTCGCCGGTGAAGAGGGCACGATCGACTTCACCCTCAACGACGCGACCGACGACGAGGGCGCCCTCTGGAGCTCCGGACCCATCCCGGCCGGCACGTACACCCTCGAGGAACTCGTGCCCGCGGGCTGGACGCTCGACGACATCTCCTGCGGCACGGTCGAGGGCCACACCACGACGATCGAGATCGCAGAGCACGAGGTCGTGTCCTGTGTGTTCACGAACAGCCTGGACGTCGTGCCCACCGAGCCGGCCAAGCCCATCAAGCCCACGCTCGCCGCGACCGGCGTGGACCCCATGAGCGGCCTGTGGCTCGGCCTCCTGCTCTTCGGCGCAGGCGGACTCGTATTCACGGTCCGACGGGCGCGCGCGACCCGCGCCTGAGATGAACTGCGGGGCTCGGGCGGATAGCCCGGGCCCCGCTTTCGCGCGCCGGCGCCCGCGTCGATGCGCGGAATCCGAGGAACCCCCGTATTCTGGAGAGCATATGGACGAGTTCTGGGCGAATGCGATCTGGTCGCTGGCACCGACGGTGCTCATCGGCCTCATCTTCTGGTTCGTGATGCGCGCGATCTTCCGTGCCGATCGCAACGAGCGCAAGGCCTACGCCCGCATCGAGGCCGAGGAGCGCGCAAAGCTCGGGCGCGAGCGGCCGGCAGCCTAGCCGGGCATGGAGCTCACCGCGGGGCAGGCGGCACTGATCGTCGGCGGCGTGCTCCTCGCGATCGACCTCATCGTGCGCATCGTCGCGATCATCGTCGTGCCGCGCAACCGCCGCCCGACCGCCGGCATGGCCTGGCTCCTCGCCATCTTCTTCATCCCCTATCTCGGGGTCATCTTCTTCCTCATCATCGGCAACCCGAAGCTGCCCAGGCGTCGTCGCCAGCGACAGGCCGAGGTCGACCGATACATCCGCGAGAGCACTCACGGCGTCGAGCGGGTGAGCGACAGCACCTCGTGGCCGGCCTGGTTCGAGGGCGTCGTGCGGCTGAACCGCAACCTCGGATCGATGCCGCTCATCGGCTCCAACAGCGCGAGCCTCATCGGCGAGTACCAGGGCTCGCTCGATGCGATGACGAAGGCCATCCACAACGCGAGGCACTACGTGCACGCGGAGTTCTACATCCTCGCCTACGACCGCACGACCGCGCCGTTCTTCGACGCGCTCGGTGAGGCGGCGGCGCGTGGCGTCGAGGTGCGGGTACTCCTCGACCACATCGCCTCGTACCGGGTGAAGGGGTACCGCGCGACGGTGAAGCGGCTCACGCGCATGGGCGTGGAGTGGCGGCTCATGCTGCCGGTGCAGCCGCTGAAGGGCAAGTACCAGCGACCCGACCTCCGCAACCATCGCAAGCTCCTCGTCGTCGACGGCGACATCGGTTTCATGGGGTCGCAGAACATCATCGACCGCACCTACAACAAGCGCGTCAACATCCGTCGCGGGCTGAAGTGGAAGGAGCTCGTGATCCGGGTCGAGGGCCCGATCGTGTCGGGTCTCGACACGATCTTCGCAACCGACTGGTATCTCGAGACCGAGGAGGCGCCGAGGCGCGACCTCGCCGAGTCCCTCCACCAGCGCGGCGAGGCGCAGGACCTCGACTGCCAGGTCGTGCCGAGCGGTCCCGGCTACCGCAACGAGAACAACCTGAAGCTCTTCCTCTCCCTGCTCTATGCGGCCCAGGAGAGGATCATCATCACGAGCCCCTACTTCGTGCCCGACGAGGCGATGCTCCTCGCCATCAGCGGGGCGACGCAGCGCGGCATCCACGTCGAGCTCTTCGTCTCGGAGATCGGCGACCAGGCGCTCGTCTATCATGCCCAGCGGTCGTACTACGAGGCGCTGCTGCGAGCCGGCGTGAAGATCTACATGTACAAGGCGCCCTACATCCTGCACGCGAAGCACTTCTCGATCGATGATGACGTCGCGGTGATCGGCTCGAGCAACATGGACATCCGCTCGTTCGAGCTCAACATGGAGATCACGCTTCTCGTGCGCGGCGCGTCATTCGTGCGAGAGATGCGCGCCGTCGAAGACGGATACCGGCGAGACAGCCGTGAGCTCACGCTCGACGACTGGCTGCGACAGCCGCTCCGCTCGACCGTGCTCGACAATCTCGCGCGGCTCACCTCGGCGCTGCAGTAAGCAGTAGCATCGCGCTCCGTCGGCCTGAACCGGCTCAACCCGGGCTTGGGGAAATGGCTACCCTATTGGTCATGCTTGGATCACAACTCTCGGTTCGGTCAGACCTGCCGCTCTCCAGTCCGCTGCCCGGAACCGGCCAGCTCGCGCCGGCTGCCTGGCTGCCGCGGCCCTCCGACCTCGACCTGGGCGGAAGCTGGCGGTTCGCGCTCTGGCCGAGCGCCGCCGAAGCGCCCGCCGACCCGGCCGCCTTCCGGGAGACGGAGGCGAGCGACATCCGGGTTCCCGGTCACTGGGTGCTGCAGGGGCATGGAGCGCCCGCCTACACGAACGTGCAGTATCCCTTCCCGGTCGACCCGCCGCATCCGCCCGACGGCAATCCCACCGCGATCTACCAGCGCACCGTCTGGATCGATGAACTGCCCGAGCAGGCACGGCTGCGGTTCGACGGGATCGACGGCGCCGCGACCATCTGGTGGAACGACACCCTGCTCGGCAGCACGAGGGGGAGCAGGCTCCCGGCCGTGTTCTCCCTCGACGACAGCCTTCGAGTCGGTGAGAACGTGCTCACCGTACGGGTCTCCCAGTGGTCTGCCGCGAGCTATCTCGAAGACCAGGACATGTGGTGGATGCCCGGAATCTTCCGGGCCGTCACGCTGCAGTCCCTCCCGGCGCAGGCCATCGACGACGTGTTCGTGCACGCCGACTACGACCACGAGTCCGGTGGCGGAGTGCTGCGCGTCGAGGTGCGAAGCGACGCCGACGCGGTGATCGACGTGCCCTCGCTCGGCATCGCGGAGCATCCCGCCGGTGTCGAGCTCTCGCTCGCCGGCATCCGTCCCTGGTCGCCGGATGACCCGGTGCTGCACGAGCTCCGCGTGCGCACCGATCGCGACGAGGTCGTGCTCAAGGTCGGCTTCCGGCGGGTGAGCATCGACGGCGGCTCGCTCCGCGTCAACGGAACGCCGGTGCGGCTCAGCGGAGTGAACCGGCACGAGCACGATCCCGACCTGGGCCGTGCTGTGCCCATCGCCACGGCGCGGGCCGAACTCGAGCTCATGAAGCGGCACAACATCAATGCCGTGCGCACCTCGCACTATCCGCCCGACCCGCGTTTCCTCGAGCTCACCGACGAGCTCGGGCTCTTCGTGATCGACGAGGGCGATCTCGAGACCCACGGTTTCGAGCTGAACGGCTGGCGACGCAACCCGTCCGACGACCCGATGTGGTTGCCCGCGTTCCTCGACCGAGTCGAGCGACTGGTCGAACGCGACAAGAACCATCCGAGTGTCATCATCTGGTCGCTCGGCAACGAAGCGGGAACCGGCCGGAACCTGGCCGCGATGAGCGAGTGGATCCATGGCCGCGATCCGTCACGACCGGTGCACTATGAGGGCGACCGCGACGGCGCCTACACCGACATCGGCTCGGCGATGTACCTCTCGTCGGCGGATCTCGACGCGGTCGGCGCCGGATCCCTGCCGCCGGGTGCCAAGCCGGGATCGCCCGCCGGTGCTCCCGAGCGACCGTTCCTGCTGTGCGAGTTCGCGCACGCGATGGGCACCGGTCCGGGTGGGCTGAGCGAGTACCAGGCCGCCATCGACGGACATCCGCGCATCGCGGGAGCGTTCGTCTGGGAGTGGATCGAGCACGGCCTGCGGCAGCGCCTCGCCGACGGATCGGTCCGCCTCGCGTACGGAGGCGACTTCGGGGAGCTCGTGCACGACGGCAACTTCGTGATCGACGGACTCGTCTCGCCCGACCGCGAGCCTCGACCCGGTCTCGCCGACGTCGCCGCGGTGTTCTCGCCGATCGGGCTGGCGCTCGACGGCACTGAGCTGACCGTGACGAATCGCTATCACGGACGAACGACCGAAGGGCTCGAGGCCACGCTCGCCGTCGTGGACCTCGACACCGACGGCGTCGCCGGTGATGAGCCGCCCGTATCTCAGCAGATCCTGATTCCCCTGCTCGCGCCCGGCGAGTCGGCGACGGTACAGCTTCCCGCGGAGCTCTCGCTCGACAGCGGCGTCCCGAGGTTGCTCACGGTCTCGGTCGCGCAGGCGCACGCGACCGCCTGGGCTCCCGCCGGGCACGAGATCGCGTGGGTGCAAGCCGAGCTGCCCGGCTCAGGGGCGACGTCGCAGCCCGGCTCGGCCTCCTCGGCTTCCTCGGCTGCATCGATTGCGGCGTCGTCGGCCGCATCCGCAGAGGCACTTTCGGGTCCGACGACGTTCGGCGTCGGACGGTTCGACGCGAGCGGCAGGCTGACCCAGGTCGGTGACATCCCGATTCACGACTTCGGCCTGCGATTCTGGCGAGCGCCGACCGACAACGACTTCGGGACGCCGTGGGATGGCGACGACCAACGCAGCGACGCGCAGCGCTGGACGGATGCCGGTCTCGATCGCCTCCAGGCGCGGACGACCGAGTATTCGGTGGCCGGCGACGAACTCGTCGTCGGCACCCGTTACGGCGTGATCTCATCCGACCGCGGCATCGATTCGATGCTGCGCTGGAGCCGAACCGAGGCGGGGGTGCTCGCACTTGATGTCGAGGTTGCCCCGTTCGGTGAATGGCACGTGCCGTGGCCGCGGATCGGGCTGGGCTTCCGGTTGCCGGGTGAATTCGGCGACGTGCGGTGGTTCGGACTCGGACCCGGTGCCGCCTACCCTGACACCGGCCAGGGAGCCAGGCTCGGCTGGCACTCGATGCCGATCGACGACCTGCAGGTGCCGAACATCCGTCCCCAGGAGAACGGCTCGCGCGGCGGGCTTCGGCGACTCGCGCTTCTTGCGTCGCAGACGGCCCTCCAGATCGACGGGCACGGGCTGGCCTTCAGCGCGCGTCCGTGGTCGGATGCCGCGCTCGAGGCCGCCGATCACCTGGAAGACCTGCGCCCCGACGAGAGCACCCATGTGCACGTCGACTTCGCTCGGCACGGCATCGGTACCGCGGCGTGCGGGCCAGGTGTGCTGCCGCAGCACCGGCTGGAGCCCGCGCGGTACTCGTATGCCGTGACCTTCCGAGCGGTGCCGGCGCTGTAGCGAGGCGCCCGGCGTACCGACGTCGGACGCTCCGGAACGTTCGGGCCGTCTACCGGCGGGGCTTGAGCCGCACCGTCGGCAATTCGGGAGCCGGAAGCGGTGCGCCGTCGTAGCCGGCGACGGTGCCGAACCGGCCGTCGGGGTTGTCGCGCCCGATGACGTCGGCCTGCCACTGCCGCCGGAACTCGACGACCTCGTCGTGGCTGCGGCCGATGAAGTTCCACCACATCACGAGCTCCTCGCCGAACGGCACACCGCCGAGGAGCACGACGCGCACCGGTGCATCGCCCGCGCGGAGGGTGAGTCGGTGCCGGCCCGGTTCGATGAAGGCGAGCTCGGACCATGCGACCTCGGTCGCGGCATCCGCTCCTTCGACCTCGACGGTCACCGGCCCGGCATCGACCAGCACGCCGTGTTCGAACGCGGGGTCGAGCTCGAGCTCGACGGTTCCGCCGGCGGGCAGGTCGAGCTGGGCGCCGAGGAGCGGCGAGAAGACGGTGACGTGCGACTCGCTGCCGGCGAGCGAGCCGACGAAAACCCGCAGGGTCGCGTCGCCGACGGTCACGGGAATGATGTCGGCGTGCTCGAAGAAGGGACCGACGTGCCGTGAGGAATCGGGCAGCGCGACCCAGAGCTGCACGCCGTGCAGCGTGGTCGTCTCGGGGAGCGACACCTCGGAGTGCGAGATGCCGCGGCCCGCCGTCATCAGGTTCACGGCACCCGGGCGCACGATCGCATGGCTGCCCGCGCTGTCGCGATGCTCGATCTCGCCCTCGAAGAGCCAGCTCACGGTCTGCAGCCCGGTGTGCGGATGCGGCGGCACGACCATGCCACCAGTGGCGTCGACCACGTCGGGGCCGTAGTGATCGGCGAAGCACCAGGCGCCGATCGTCGTGCGGCCGCGTTGGGGGAGCGTTCGGCGCACGCTCATCGCACGAGGGCCGCCGAGCGGCACATCGCGCGGCGCGAGCACCTTCACGGCGGGGCCGGCGGGCGCCTCAGGCGGGGCGAGGAGCTCCACCGGATCGCGTTCCAAGTTGCTCATGTCGGCAGCATAGTCTCGGCTGAGCGAGGTGAGGCCGAACCGATAGGCCCAACCGATAGCATGACGGAATGGCTCCCTCCATTGGCTTCCGCCGTGCCGGCTTCGCCGCCGTGGCCGTGGCATCCGTCTTCCTGTTCACGGCGTGCGCGGCGAGCGGCAGTCCTGCGGAGCACTACCCCGGCCTGCCGGTCTCGGAGCACGAGGAAGAGGGCGGCCACGAGGAGCCCGAGAACGAGGAGGGCGAGCCCGTCGCCGCATGGGTCGGCCAGGGCGCGCAGCTCGCGGTGACCATCTGGGGCAGCTCGTCGTGCCCGCAGGTGGGCCGCAACATCCGCGTCGTCGAGCCGGCCGGTGAGGGCAACACCGTCGCCATCGACCTCGTCGAGCGACCAGAAGACGAGGTCTGCACCATGGACTTCGCGCCGCACACGACCGTGTTCTGGACGCCTGTCGATGTCACGACGACCGAGCCGCTCAAGGTCCAGGTTGCCGACTCGACGGTCACCGTACCCGTCAAGTAGTCGACAGCGCCGTCACCGTTCGTGGCGTACTACGAGGAGTTCGCCGACCTCACAGTCGAGCGCTTCGCAGACGGCCTGCAGGGTCGAGAAGCGGATGGCGCGCGCCCGGTCGTTCTTCAGCACGCTGAGGTTCACGACACTCACGCCGACGAGTTCGGCGAGCCGCGTGAGCGTCATGCCGCGCGCCTCGAGCAGCTCGTCAAGGCGGCAATGGATGTCGGTTGCCTCGTCGGGCTCTGCCGACGCCATCAGACGAGACCGTCGGTGTCGCGCTGCAGGCGCTCGCCGAGTTGAAAGGCGGCTGCTACGACGCTGAGCGCGAGTCCCCATCCGAAGGGTGCCGGGTCGATGGTGAGGCCGAAGAACACGAGCACCTCGGCGCCGCCGGTGTTGGGGCCGGCGGTGACCGTGTCGCCGAGGAATTGCACCACTTCGGCATCCGAAATCGCGTGCAGGAAGGGCGCGAGTGTTCCAGTCGCCATCACCAGCACGGCCGCGGCGAAGATCGACCACGTCGCCGAACGCGCGAATGGACGCCGTTCGAGCAGGTGCATGCCGAGGATGAAGACGATAAGGCACAGGCCGATGCCTAGCAGCGCGGCGACCGTCGTCTGCGAGACCATCAGCCAGCGAAGGCCTGCGGGCAGTCCGTCGATGACGAGCGTCACGGAATCGTAGTGTGCGTCGACGATCGCAGGCGTCTCGTCGGCGAATAGCGGGGAGGCGGCGTTCGCGAGCTGCAGCCCATCGACACTGAGTGACTCGGCGGTCAGCAGGTGAACTGCTCGCAGCACGAGCCCGACCAGTCCGGCGATCCCGATGAGCAGGGCCCCTCCCGTGATCGCTCGAAGCCCCCAGCCATCGAGGCGGTCGCGCCGAGGGTGGGTCGTGGGTCGAATGCCGGTCATTGTCTGGTCCTAACGAATATCGATAACAACGATAAACGATACGGTAACGCCTCGAGCAACGCGCGTCAACGAGTGAGGCCTCGCCGCGGCATCCGTCGCCGTCATCGCTCACGGTAGAGGTCGCGGGCTCGACCGTCGCGGCGTCCGTCAAGTAGTCGATTCCCTGCTGCACCCGGGCACGACGTGTCCCCCGACCGTCCCCCGAACGCGGGGGACGGGATGTAACGATTTGGTAACGGAGCTACTGCCAGGAGTCGGCCTGAGTCCGCCTTTTGGGGGACACCCCGCTGCAGTTTCCTGAGTGCCTATAGCGACGTGCATTCGAGTGATTTCGTCAAGCCTGTAAATGGGGGACAAGGCCACTCTTGGGTGCGTTCCAGAGTCCCCCAAAGTGGGTGTGCGCCGCGAGGTCCTCTCCTCTGTCGGCGAGATTCTCTCAGGACTACCGTGCCGCTTACGTGCCGCCATTTCATCCCGAGAACGGCGGACCCGACACGTAAGGAAATCGCCTTGTCTCGACGCAAGGGCGGCGCTCTCGTCGCCATAACCGCACTTCTCGCAGCATTGTTCACCCCCCTCCTCGTCGCGAGTCCCGCGAGCGCGGCCGTCGTCTGTGACGTCGGTGATTTCGAGATCGACGGCAATCTCACGCCAGAGGACTGTCCGCCCGGTTTCGATGACTGGGGCAACGTGCCCTTCGACTCGACCACGCAGGGCGGCACCTATAGCGCGTCGAGCAAGGAAGACGAAGACCCGGCAACGTGGACGAGCGCCGGCAACACGCCCGACAAGGGCACGTTCGCTGAGGTCTTCAGCTACGCCCGCATCGTCGACGGCGACTACTACACGTACGTCGCATGGTCGCGCGACAACAACACCGGCACCGGTGGTTACGCGATCGAGATCACGAACGCCGGCGAACGCGTCGCTCCCGACGGCACGCCGCAGCCTGACCGCAGCCTCGGGGGCACGGTGTTCTACGTGACCATGCAGGGCGCCGCCCTCCCCGACTTCGTCGAAGGCTGCGTGTACACGAGCGTCGCCGACTTCCCAGGAACTTGCTCGTCGGACGAGACCGGCTACTTCTCCGAGATCAGTGCCGACGGTCTCTTCTTCGAGATCGGGCTCAACCTCACCGAGTTCAGCGGCGTCGCGCCGGGCTGCCCGCCGGTGTCGACCGAGACCACCGTGTACGTGCGCTCGCAGACCGGTCAGGCGAGCACGGATGGCAACCTCAAGGGATACGTCTCCCCGCTCGAGGTGACCCCGCCCTCGACCTGTGGCTTCCTCACGGTGACGAAGGAATCGCTGAACGACCTGGCCGACGACAGCGGCACCGTGTTCGACTACACCGTCGACGGCACAGCGATCGATCCGATCGTCGACGCGCTGCTGGTCGGCGAGACCGATGAGTTCTTCGACGTCGACCCCGGCACCGACTACACGCTTGCAGAGTCGATCCCCGCGGATGCGCCGTGGTCGCTGTACTCGATCGTCTGCACCCAGGGTGATGACGTCTACGTCCTCTACGAGAACGGCGCACCGACCGGCACGACGTTCCCGGTGTCGACCGGCGAGACCACCGATTGCGTCATCACCAACGCGACCTCGTATCTCGACGTCTCGAAGCTCACCAATCCGGTCGACACCACGACCGACTTCTCCTTCTCCGTGAACGGCGGCACGCCGTTCCCACTGAGCGGTGGGGAGACGACTGCACCGTTCCAGTTGGTGCCCGGGACATCCGTGACCATCACCGAGGACGACCTCGCAGGCTGGACGCTCTCTGACATCGTCTGCACGATCGACGGGCAGGAGGTCATTCCGACCGCCGAAGACCTGGACGCCGGATTCGTGACCGTCTCGACGGTCGCCGGCGAATCGGTCAACTGCGCCTTCACGAACGACACGTCGTTCGTCACCGTGACCAAGCAGACGCTGCCGGATGGCTCAGCGCAGGCGTTCGACTTCACGGTCGACGGCGCGCCCGTCTCGCTGACCGACGGCCAGACGAGCCAGGCGTTCCAGTACGTGCCCGGCACCGAGGTGACGATCGCGGAGACCGTACCCGAGGGTTGGGATCTCACCGACATCACCTGCACGGTCGACGGCGTCGAGGTCGACGAGTCCGTCACCGTGACGACCGTCGCCGGCACCACGATCGACTGCGTGTTCACGAACCGCCAGGACGGCACGATCATCATCAACAAGTCGCTCGTCGGCGAGGATGACACGACCTTCGAGTACACCGGCAGCTGGCTCGATCCCGAGGGCTTCGGCATCACGACCGTGAACGGCATCGGCAGCGAGACCTTCACGGGCATCGACCCCGACACCTACACGGTGACCGAGCTCCCGATCGAGGGGTACGACGGCACTGATCTGATCTGCGTCGACAGCGACGGGAACGGCACGGCATCGACGGTCGACGGCATCGTCGGCACGATCAACCTCGACCCGGGCGAGACCGTCGAGTGCACCTACACGAACACGCAGCGCGCGCGCCTCCTGGTGGACAAGGAGACGGTGCCCGACGAGTACGACCAGGACTTCGGATTCGTCTTCTCGAACGGCCAGTTCCAAACCCCGTTCACACTGAACGACTCGACGGATGACGAGGCAAGCCCGTGGACTTCGGGCTTCATCGTTCCCGGCAGCTACTCGGTCACCGAGACGGTGCCCGAGTCGTGGACGCTCACTGACATCAGCTGCGGCGACCGCGACGGTGACGGAACGACGATCGAGCTCGCGGCCGGCCAAGTCGTGACCTGCGTGTTCACCAACACGGCCGACACCGGTCAGGTGTCGCTCACGAAGTCGGTGACCGGCGTCGACTCCTCGTTCGCGTGGAGCTTCGACTTCGAGCTGACCGAAGAGCCGGGCGGCACGCCCGACCCGCGTACCGTCGACAACTCGGCCCTGCCGGGGAGCGCGACGGCGACGTGGAGCGATTTGAACGTCGGGTCGACCTACACGCTCGTCGAGTCCGATGTGCCAGACGGGTGGTCGGTCGGTGACATCGCCTGCACCGGCCTGACCGACGCCGATGGTGTTGCAGACGGCTTCCAGTTCGTTGTCACACCGGGCCTCGTGCTCGCGTGCACGGTGACGAATGCGGCATCGCCCGCCGACGTCGACGTGGAGAAGACCGTGAGCGGGGTGACCGCCGGCTACGCGTGGGAGTTCGACTTCACGATCAACCCGACGCCCGCCGGGCAGGACGCGACGCAAGCGACATCCGGTGTCGGCCCCGACTCCGATGTGGTGAGCTGGACCGGTCTGACTCCCGGGGTCGTCTACACGATCACCGAGGAGCAGGTGCTCGGGTTCGCGCAAGGTGAGATCGTCTGCGAGACCGAGGAAGGGACGCTCGACGACCTGAACGGCGCCGAACCCGGTGTCGCGTTCATGGCTCAGGTCGGCGTCTCGATCGACTGCTTCGTGACGAACCGGGCCGTGCCCGTCGATATCGACATCACGAAGTCCGCGGTGGGCGGCGACGGGGAGTTCACATTCCTGCTGCAGCCGCTCGACGCGAATGGCGACCCCAACGGCGATCCGATCGAGGAGTCCGTGACCACGGTCGGTGGCACCGGAGTGGTGACCTTCGACAACCTCACGCCAGGGTCGCGGTTCTCGCTCGCCGAGCAGAACCCGGGCGGCGGCTGGACCGTGGGTGTGCTCACCTGCACGGTCACGCATGCCGACCAGTCGACCGACCCGCTCGACGTCAGCGACTTCACGATCGAGCCGGGCGACTCCATCGCCTGCGAGATCACGAACACCGCGAAGAGCACGATCGTCATCGTGAAGGAGGTGCAGGGTGACGATGCGACCTTCGAGTTCACCGGCACTTGGCTCGACCCCGAAGCGTTCGAGATCACGGCCGTCGGCGGCACAGGTTCGGAGACCTTCTCCGAGGTCGACCCCGGTGCCTACACCGTGACCGAGACTCCCGAGGCAGGGTATGACGGCAGGCTCGTCGACTGTGTCGAGACGGATGCCGCGGGCACCGTTTCGACCTGGGATGGGCTCGTCGGCACGATCAATCTCGACCCGGGTGAGACCGTCACATGCACGTACTCCAACGTGCAGCGCGGCGAGATCCTCGTCGACAAGGAGACCGTCCCTGACGAGTTCGACCAGGACTTCGACTTCGTGTTCGTCGGTGGGGAGGCTCCCGTCGAGTTCACCCTCAACGACGCGACGGACGACGAGGGCGACCTCTGGTCGTCGGGCCTTATGCCGCCCGGCACCTACACGATCGACGAGCTCGTTCCCGAGTTCTGGGAGCTGACCGACATCGACTGCGGCGTGCGCGACGGCGACGGCACGACGATCGACCTCGAACCCGGTGACGTCGTCACCTGCACGTTCACGAACACCGCCGAAGTGGGTGAGGTCTCGCTCACGAAGTCCGTCGAGGGAGTCGACCCCTCATACGAGTGGAGCTTCGACTTCGCGTTGATCGAGGAGCCCGACGGCACGCCGGATCTCGAGACGGTCGACAACTCGGCCCTGCCGGGGAGCGCCACGGCGACGTGGAGCGACCTCGAGGTCGGTTCGACCTACACCCTCATCGAGACGGATGTCCCCGACGGCTGGACCATCGGTGACATCGTCTGCAACGCCGGTGAGATCGAGGACGCATCGGATGACCCGGGCTTCCAGTTCACCGTCACGCCGGGTCTCGTGCTCGAGTGCGAGCTGACCAACGTCGCCGCCCCGGCCGACGTGGACGTCGAGAAGACCGTGAGCGGGGTCGCTGAAGGCTTCGCTTGGGACTTCGACTTCACCATCGACCCGGTTCCCGCCGGCCAGGATGCCACGCAGACGACCTCGGGCGTCGGTCCCGACTCCGACGTCGTGAGCTGGAGCGACCTGGTCCCCGGTGCGACCTACACGATCACCGAGGAAGAGGTCGCCGGATGGGAGCAGGGCGCCCTCACGTGTGAGACCGAGGGCGGCGAACTGACCGACCTGAACGGTGCCGAACCCGGCTTCCAGTTCGAGGCCGAGGTCGGTGTGTCGATCGACTGCTCCGTGACGAACCGCGCCGTGCCCGTCGACCTCGACGTCACGAAGTCGGCCGTCGGCGGCGACGGCACGTTCGAGTTCGAGCTGCAGCCGCTCGACGGCGCCGGGGAGCCCGTCGGCGACCCGATCGTCGAGTCGGTGACGACGGTCGGCGGATCCGGCGTCGCGATCTTCGAGAATCTGGCCCCTGGGTCGCGGTTCTCACTCGCCGAGGCCGATCCCGGCAGCGGCTGGATCGCGGGTGACCTCGACTGCACGGTCACGCACGCGGACGACTCCACCGAGCCGCTCGACGTGAGCGACTTCACGATCGAACCGGGCGACTCCATCTCGTGTGAGATCGAGAACGTCGCGCGCGGCAAGATCATCATCGTGAAGAACGTGGAGGGCGATGACGCCACCTTCGAGTTCGAGGGCACGTGGCTCAACCCGGTGGACTTCGAGATCACGACGAACAACGGGTCGGGGTCGCAGACGTTCGAGAACGTCGACCCGGGCGAGTACACAGTGGAAGAGGTCGAGCCCGTCGGTTACGACGGCACCGAACTCATCTGCACCGAGACCGTCGAGGAACCCGAAGGCGGAACCACCGTCGAGGGCCTCGTCGGCACGATCGACCTCGACCCGGGTGAGACGGTGATCTGCACGTTCACCAACGTCGAATGGGGTGTCCTGCTCGTCGACAAGGCGACCATCCCGGCCGGCGACCCGACCGAGTTCGACTTCGGCTGGGGGCCTGCGAGCTCGATCGAGTTGAACCCCTTCACGCAAAGCGGTGCGGCCGCCGATGACCCGTTCAGCACGGGTCCGATCGAGCCGGATCGGTACGCCGTGAAGGAGGTCGCACCGGAGGGCTGGCGTCTCGTCGGCATCGAGTGCGTCGGCGGCGAGGACCCGTCCTACGTGCTCGACGACGGATCGACGCCCGCCGGAAGCGTCGCGGAGGTCGACGTGCCGCTGCAGTCGACGGTGCTCTGCACCTTCACCAACGCGAAGCGCGGACCGGTCGATGTCGACAAGGTCGTAGACGCCGGCAGCGTCGTCGATCACGGCGACGGCACCTGGTCGATCGACTACACCATCACGGTGAGGAGCGACTCCTACATCGACGAGGAGTACGACCTCAGTGACAAGCTCCTCTTCGGCGGCGGGATCACCCCGATCTCCGCAACGGTCGAGTCGCTCGACGGGGTCACGCTGAACCCCGGGTGGAACGGGAGTACCGACATCCTCGTCGCCGAGGACGCGGTCATCCCCGCCCAGGGCACGCATCAGTACGAGGTGTCGGTGCGAGCGAGGGTCGCCACGACGGTGACGGCAGGCCAGGCCGATTGCACGGTCGGCTTCGGGGAGTCGGGCAGCGGCCTGCTGAACCGCGCCGAGGTCGATTTCTGGAGCGGCAGCGACGCGGCAGAGGCATGTGCCCCGGTCAAGGTCAGGAAGGCGCCGCCGCTCGCGGTGACGGGTATCGAGCTCACAGCACTGTGGCTCGGCGTCGGGCTCCTCGGATTCGGTGCGCTCGTGTACGCGTTGCGCCGCCGTCCTCTCTACCGAGGCTGATCGCAGGTGAACAACGTCGCCCGCACCGGGATCGAGATCCCGGTACGGGCGACGTCGTTTCCATCGCCACTTCCGTCATCTCGCCCCGCGTCAATCCCCGGTGCCAGCGCTGCGCCGAGGGCGAACACTCGCATATCCCTGACCAGCGCTGGTTACGCTCGTTGTATCGACGCCCCGTCCCAGCCGGCGCCGTAAGGAGTTGAGGATGTTCGAGAGATTCACCGACCGTGCCCGTCGTGTCGTCGTGTTGGCCCAAGAAGAGGCCAAGATGCTGAACCACAACTACATCGGCACCGAGCACATCCTGCTCGGCCTCATCCACGAGGGTGAGGGCGTGGCCGCCAAAGCGCTCGAGTCGCTCGGCATCTCGCTCGATGCCGTGCGCGAGCAGGTGCAAGACATCATCGGGCAGGGTCAGCAGCAGCCGACGGGGCACATCCCGTTCACTCCGCGCGCCAAGAAGGTGCTCGAGCTCTCGCTCCGCGAAGCGCTCCAGCTCGGCCACAACTACATCGGCACCGAGCACATCCTGCTCGGTCTCATCCGCGAGGGCGAGGGCGTCGCAGCCCAGGTGCTCGTGAAGCTCGGCGCCGACCTCAACCGCGTGCGCCAGCAGGTCATCCAGTTGCTCTCCGGCTACCAAGGCAAGGAGCAGGTCCAGGTGGGCGCCAACGAGCAGGTCACCCCGCAGGGTGGCTCTCAGATCCTCGACCAGTTCGGCCGCAATCTCACGCAAGCTGCACGCGAGTCGAAGCTCGACCCCGTGATCGGCCGCGAGAAGGAGATCGAGCGGGTCATGCAGATCCTCTCGCGCCGCTCCAAGAACAACCCCGTGCTGATCGGCGAGCCCGGCGTCGGCAAGACCGCCGTCGTCGAGGGCCTCGCGCAGGCGATCGTGAAGAACGAGGTCCCCGAGACGCTGAAGGACAAGCAGCTCTACTCGCTCGACCTCGGTTCGCTCATCGCCGGCAGCCGCTACCGCGGTGACTTCGAGGAGCGCCTGAAGAAGGTCACGAAAGAGATCCGCACGCGCGGCGACATCATCGTCTTCATCGACGAGATCCACACCCTCGTGGGCGCTGGGGCCGCCGAGGGCGCCATCGACGCGGCATCCATCCTGAAGCCGCTCCTCGCCCGTGGTGAGCTGCAGACGATCGGTGCGACCACGCTCGACGAGTACCGCAAGCACTTCGAGAAGGATGCCGCGCTCGAGCGCCGCTTCCAGCCGATCCAGGTCGCCGAGCCGAGCCTGCCTCACACGATCAACATCCTCAAGGGGCTGCGCGACCGCTACGAGGCGCACCACAAGGTCTCGATCACCGACGGTGCCCTCGTCGCCGCGGCGAACCTCGCCGACCGCTACGTCTCCGATCGGTTCCTCCCCGACAAGGCGATCGACCTGATCGACGAGGCCGGCGCACGCCTGCGCCTCTCGATCCTCTCGAGCCCGCCCGAGCTGCGCGAGTTCGACGAGAAGATCGCCGTCGTGCGCGCCGCGAAGGAGACCGCGATCGAGGAGCAGGACTTCGAGAAGGCCGCTTCCCTCCGCGACGAGGAGAAGCAGCTGCTCGGTGAGCGCCTGCGCCTCGAGAAGCAGTGGAAGTCGGGCGACGTCAAGACGACCGCCGTCGTCGACGAGGGCCTGATCGCCGAGGTGCTCGCACAGGCCACCGGCATCCCCGTCTTCAAGCTCACCGAAGAGGAGTCCTCGCGACTCGTCTTCATGGAGAAGGCCCTGCACGAGCGCGTCATCGGCCAGGAGGAGGCCATCTCGGCCCTCGCCAAGACGATCCGCCGCACACGCGCCGGCCTGAAAGACCCGAAGCGCCCCTCGGGCTCGTTCATCTTCGCCGGCCCCACGGGCGTCGGCAAGACGGAGCTCGCCAAGGCGCTCGCGGAGTTCCTCTTCGACGACGAGGCGGCGATGATCTCGCTCGACATGTCGGAGTACGGCGAGAAGCACACCGTCTCTCGCCTCTTCGGCGCCCCTCCCGGGTTCGTCGGCTTCGAAGAGGGCGGCCAGCTCACCGAGAAGGTTCGCCGCAAGCCGTTCAGCGTCGTGCTGTTCGACGAGATCGAGAAGGCGCACCCCGACATCTTCAACTCGCTCCTCCAGATCCTCGAAGAGGGCCGGTTGACCGACGGTCAGGGTCGCGTCGTCGACTTCAAGAACACGGTCATCATCATGACCACCAACCTCGGCACGAAGGACATCTCGGGCGGCCCCGTCGGCTTCCAGATCGAGGGCGACCCCCGCACGGGCTACGACCTCATGCGCGGCAAGGTGAACGAGGAGCTGAAGAAGCACTTCAAGCCCGAGTTCCTGAACCGTGTCGACGAGATCATCGTGTTCCCGCAGCTCTCGAAGCCCGAACTGCTGCAGATCGTCGACCTCTTCATCAAGCGGCTGAGCGAGCGCATGCTCGACCGCGACATGACCGTCGAGCTCTCGCAGTCGGCCAAGGAGCGGCTCATCGAGGTCGGGTTCGACCCGGCGCTCGGCGCTCGACCGTTGCGCCGCGCGGTGCAGCACGAGGTCGAAGACCGCCTGTCCGAGAGGATCCTGCACGGCGAGCTCAACTCGGGCGACCACGTGTACGTCGACTTCAAAGACGGCGAGTTCATCTTCACCACGACCCAGCGTGCGCTGCCCGTCGGCCTCGGTGTGAACACGAGCGCCGCGATCGGCACCGGTCCGGTCAGCCCCGACCTGGCGGCCGCGTCGGGCGACTAGGGCGCAAGATTCGAAGAGCGGATGCCTCGCGGCATCCGCTCTTCGCCGTCTACAGCGCGCACAACTCCGGATGCCGCGAGCGACACGCCGAAGCGGAGCGCACGACGCGCCATGACAGCGCCGTGCAACCCGGAGTTGCGCACACGCGCGCCCTGTCGAGCAAGCCCGGGCGCGCGGATAGCATGATCGGATGACCGACTTCACGGTGCGCCGCGCGCGCACGAGCGACGTGCCCAAGATCGTGGCCCTCGTGGAGCCGCTCGTGCAGCGACGCATCCTGCTCGGCAAGGAGCGGGTCGACCTCTACGGCTCGGTGCAGGAGTTCCGCGTCGCGGAGGCATCCGACGGCCGCCTCATCGGCGCGGGCGCGTTGCACGTCATGTGGGAGGACCTCGGCGAGGTGCGCACGCTTGCCGTCGACGACGAGTGGCTCGGCCACGGGGTCGGCCACGCGCTCCTCGACGCGCTCGAAGCCGATGCCCGCGAGCTCGGCCTCACCCGCCTGTTCTGCCTGACGTTCGAGGTGGGCTTCTTCAATCGCCACGGCTTCGAGGACATGGGCTCCGAGACCGTCGACCCCGAGGTCTACGGCGAGCTCGTGCGCTCGCACGACGAGGGCGTGGCCGAGTTCCTCGACCTGGCGCGCGTCAAGCAGAACACCCTCGGCAACACGCGGATGCTGAAGCTTCTCTGAGCGCTCGCCCGGCACGCCGAGCGGATGCCGCCCCCGGCAGCATCCCGGTCGTACCCTGTGTGCATGTCGACGAACCCAACACCAGCCGGGCGTCAATCGCCGCAGGTGTACCGTCGACGCCGGCTCGTGGTGCTGCTCGGCCTCATCGCCGTGATCGTCGCGGTCGTGCTCATCATCGTGAGACCCGGCGAGAGCCAGGGCGGCGAGGGCACTGGGCCCGGAACGGATGCCTCGACGCCACCGACGACGGCGCCGGCCGACGCGTCGACCATCCCGACCGAGCCCACCGCGGCCGACGGCGACCCGTGCGCCGAGAAGAACGTGCTCGTCGAGGCCACGACCGACAAGCTCGAGTACCAGGCCGGTGAGCAACCGCAGCTCTCGGTCACGATCACGAACACCGGCTCGAACGTGTGCATGCTGAACGTCGGCACCAAGGTGCAGGTGTTCACGATCAAGAGCGGCGAAGAGGTCTACTGGACCTCCACCGACTGTCAGGTCGACGCGATCGACGCTGAGGTCTCGCTCCAGCCCGGCACCCCCATCAGCTCGAGCGTGCCGATCATCTGGGACCGCACTCGGTCGAGCACCGAAACGTGCGATGGCCCACGTGAATCGGTTCCGGCTGGCGGCGCGTCGTATCACCTCGGGGTCTCGGTCGCCGGCTTCGCTGCTGACGAGACGAAGCAGTTCCTGCTCTACTGACTCCCGACGCCGGCGCGCTTCGCTGCCGTGTCACCCGGAAAGGGGATTCCCAAACGGTGGCAGGTTGGAGTATCAACGAAATAGCGGGGGGAACTGGGGGAAATTGGGTCTCTCAGGGTGCAGTTCGGCGCTGACCGCTATTCAGCGCAGGTCTGCCGCTCTCGCTGCGAGAGTGCGGCTGAATCGCGCCGCACTCTCGCGGCCCTCGAACGCGAGCATGCCCGCGCCATCCGCTCGATAGCCTTGAGGTATGGCAGGCAAGGCACGAAAGAAGCCCGCGGCGGAGCCGTTGGAGTTCCGCTCGCAGGCGCTCGCGGAGGCGCTCGAGCGGCAGGACATCGCGGCGGTGGCGCTCGCGTTGCGCCACGGCAACACCGTCGTGCCGCTCGTGAAGCCCGGGCCGCGCGACAAGCCGCTCGACGGCGGCGAGGTGTGGATGTACCGCGACCCGAGCACGGGCGACGTGGCGCTGCTGCTCTTCAGCGATGCGGTGAACAAGCCTGAGAACCTGCCGCCCGCCGTGGGGCTGCAGAGTCCCGCGTGGCTGAAGTCGTTCCTGAAGCGCTACGAGTCGACGATCACGACGGTGTTCCTCGACATCGCCGGGCCGCATCCGATGCAGGCTCCGCCGTCGGAGCTCTTGCGGGCGCTCGAGGCGTAGGGCGCGGCTACCGGCCGCAACAGCAGCCCAACTCAGTCGCGGCGAGCGCAGTGGACGGTCGGCTCAGAACGCGACGTCGAGTTCGCGCTCGCGTGCGCTCGTGGATGCCATCATCGCGTGCTCGACCGCACTGCGAACGCTGCCGGCCTCGACGTCGAGGATCGTCGTGTAGCCGAGCCGGCGCGCCTCGGCGCCACGCTGTCGGGCCGACGTGACCGGGCGCACCTCGCCCGCGAGGCTGATCTCGCCGAACGCGGCGAGCTCGTGCGGCACCGCGCGATCGCGCATGGCCGAGGCGATCGCGACGGCGATGGCGAGGTCGGCCCCGGGCTCGATGAGGCGCACACCGCCCACCGTGGAGACGTAGATGTCGTGCTCGCCGAGCTGCTTGAACCCCGCGCGTCGCTCGAGCACCGCGATGATCATGGCCACGCGTGAGGTGTCGACGCCGTTGACGACCCGGCGCGGTTGCGGCGCCTTGGTGGCGACGACGAGCGCCTGCACCTCGACGGGCAGGGCGCGTCGACCCTCGAGGGCGACGGTGACGCACGTGCCGCTCACGGCGCTGCGGCCGCTCGAGAGGAACAGGCCCGACGGGTCGGGCACCTCGGCGATGCCCTCGCCGGTCATCTCGAAGCATCCGACCTCATCGGTGGGGCCGAAGCGGTTCTTGAGCGCGCGAACGAAGCGCAGCGCGGTCTGGCGGTCGCCCTCGAACTGGCAGACGACGTCGACGAGGTGTTCGAGCAGGCGGGGGCCGGCGATCGAGCCGTCTTTCGTGACGTGGCCGACGAGCAGTACCGGGAGCTGCCGGTCTTTCGCGACGCGGATGAGCGTTGACGCGACCTCGCGCACCTGGCTCGGCTGCCCTGGCAGGCCGTCGGAGAGCGAGCTCGACACGGTCTGCACCGAGTCGACGATGAGGAGCGCGGGGGAGACCGCGTCGACCTGGCCGAGGATGGTGGCGAGATCGGTCTCGGCGGCGAGGTAGAGCTCGTCGTGAAGGGCGCCCGTGCGGCCGGCGCGAAGGCGCACCTGGGCCACGGACTCCTCAGCGCTCACGTAGAGCACCCGGCGACCGGTGGCCGCGACCCGGGCCGCGACCTCGAGCAGGAGCGTCGACTTGCCCACGCCCGGCTCGCCGGAGAGCAGGATCGCGGCGCCTGCGACGATGCCGCCGCCGAGCACCCGGTCGAACTCGCCGATGCCCGTGGGGCGGTGTGCCGCGTCTTCTTCGGTGTTGACCTCGCCGATGGGCCGCGCGGTGCGAGCTTCGCTCAACTGCACCGCTTGCACTGCGCGAACGATGCCGGTCTGTTCGGCCACGTCGACGACGCTGCCCCACTGCTGGCACTCGGCACATCGACCCGCCCATTTGATGGTGCTCCACCCGCACTCAGTGCAACGGAACGTGGAGGTGGGGCGGGCCATGGCGCGAGCCTAGCGCGCGCCTCCGACACCGGCCGGCTCGCGCGCCGGCCACGCGTCAGCCGCCCCGATCCGCCGAGCGACCGATGCGAGGAGCGCAGGGCGGAACGCCTCGGCCCAGACCTCGTAGCCGTGGTCGTTCGGGTGGAACATGTCCTGCGCGAACTGCGTGAGGATGCCGACGATCCCCTGCCGCCTCGTGGTCTCGTGCAGCGGCGCGAGCGTGAGCCCGTACTCGCGAGCGACGTCGCGCAGCATCCGATTCGCCACCGCCACCTTGCGCTCGTTGTGCCGCAGGTGGAAGCAGGGCACGTCGGCGACGATCGCGTGCGACGGCAGGGCGGCGAAGATCGTGCGGAGGTTGCGGCGGAATGCCTCGGGGTCCCATCCGGCGATGTCGTTGGCGCCGATCGCGACGGTGACGATGTCGGGCGCGACTTCGAGCGCCCGGAAGCGCGGAAGTTGGTCTTCCACGGCGAGGGCCGTCGTGGCACCCGAGACGCTGAGGTTGATGACGCGAAGGCTGCGGCCGGTGGCCTTGCGGATGTCACCGGCGAGCACACCCACGTAACTGCGGTCGGGGCTCGTGGCACCGATGCCCTGCGCGGCGCTGTCGCCGAGCGCGACGTAGAGCAGCTCGCCCTCTGCCTTGGCTTGGTCGCGCCACCACTTCGAGTGCACGGGCAGCAGGTCGCTGAGGACCGCGGCGTTCTCGCGAACTCGCGAGCGGAACGGGCCCCAACCGAGGGCGCCGAGCACGTTGATGGCTGCGAGCCAGAGGCCGTTGCGCAGCCTCGACCGCATCGCGCGGGGGCGCGATCGATCGGGTCGGCGAACGGCGGTCATGCGCCTAATGTAGGTCGGCCCGCTCCGAACCGGCTGCATGCGGCCTGAACGTGCGCTGCATTTGCTGTGGAAGGTCGAAGGGCGTCGACGGATGCCGCGGCGCCCGCCTCGCGGCATCCGCTCGTTTTGGCCCATGCGCCCCGGTCGTCTAAGATCGTCCTCGGTACCGTGTCCGAGCGGCCGAAGGTGCAACTCTCGAAAAGTTGTGTGGGTGAAAGCCCACCGTGGGTTCAAATCCCACCGGTACCGCCACGTGAATCGCCCCGAATCCCAGCAATTGCAAGGGATTCGGGGCGTTTTCGTTGGCCTCTGCTTTATGGCGTTTATGGCGCTCCGGGAAGAGATTCGCACGCGATCAGGTCGTTGTCAGCGTCGAGCAGGGCCACGTCGCCGTAGTGCGGGTAATAGTAGTTGAACCAGTTTTGGGCTGCGGACCAGGTCGCGAAGTCGCTGCAGTTCATCGTGTTGCCAGGGTTCGCCGGCGGGCCGGGCGGTGGAGTCGAATGGCAGTTCACCGCGATCCCGGTTGAATAGAAGACATTCCCATGGAGGGCCAGCGATACGGTCGTCGTTGCATCTTCGGCGAGGCTCCACCCGCTGTTGGTGTAGCTCGAGTTCGGCTGAACCGTGAAGCTCGTTTGTGCCGATCCGTTGAAGCGCAGCTCCACCGTGATCGCATACGAATTCGGATTGCTCATCGACACGCTCAGTCCGGAACCACAACTGTGCTGGACGCTGGCTGTCGGCGTGATATCGCACGGCGTGAGCGACTCCACGGCCGGCGCGATCGAGTTCGGTCCACCGAGCAGGACGATCTGGGATGGTGCCATCGCGTTGATGTCGCCCAGGATCGGCTGAGGCACACAGTTGCCTGGGACGATGTACAGGGGCGACGAGAGCCTGCCTGCGAGAGCAGCACCAGCGAGGGCGTCGGGGAAGTTCAGACCCGTGGCCAGGAACACGATGTCAGCGTCGGCGAACGTCTCATTGTTGATGTTCCGGGCTGCGTCGTAGCGGTCCGTGCCGGCGAGTCGGAAGGAACCCCCGGGCAGTCCGAGATTCGTCAACGACGACTCGATCCCCACAGAGACGGATGCGGGCCCACCGGCAATCACGGCGTCGTGAGGGTGCAGGCCCTGAATCAGCGCCGTCGTTGGTACGTCGAGTGTCGGCGCGGCGCCGTTGACGAGGAGCACGGCACCGTCGCGCGTTGCCGCCGCGGGACTCGCCGAAAGCGCATCCGGGAACTTCGCCCCAGTGGTGAGGTACACACGTGATGCGCCGCTCGCGCCGAACGCGTAGTTGACGACCGCGCGAGATGCCGCATAGCGGTCGATGCCATCGAGCCGCACCACATCTCCACTGTATGTCTGGAGCTCTGCGAACACCGCGTCCGTGATCGACGCGCGCCCACCGACGACGACGATCCTCTGAGGCTGAAGCCGTGCCAGTTCTCCGCCCACGACGGCGGGCAGCGCATCGGGGGGCGTGAGTAGCACCGGGCCACCTTGCGCAGCGGCAGCAGGAGCAGCGCTCAAGGCGTCGGGGAAATCCGTGCCCTTCGCAATGTAGACGACCGGAACATTGGGCGCGTATTGCTTCGCGACGTTCACGGCCATGTCATATCGGTCAGTTCCAGAAATCCGGGTTGTGGATCGGCCGACGCTTGCCGTGCCGCCCTTGGCCGGAGTCGTGACCACAGCGCTTCCGCACGGGCCAGTCAGGATGCTGCTCAGCGCCGCTCGTTCCTCAGCGTCGACCGCAAGGTTCCAGCGGTGCTTGGCCATCACCCAGTTCGTCGCGTATCGGCAACGCACTTCCGGCAGCGGTGGCAGCCAGGCAGCGGGGTCCCGGTCGCTCTTGGATGAGTTGACGTTATCGGTGACAGCCTCAAGTGAGATGTCGTAGTCAAGGTCGTTGGCGAAGCTGCGACGCTGCTCTGGCGTCCAAGCGTTCGCACCGGACGCCCAGGCCTCGCTCAGTGCGACCAGGTGGTCGATGTCCACATCGCTGGGGTCCGTCCAGCTCGCGCCGTCGTACCAGGAAAGCCAGTCGCCGCTGACGATCGTGCATCCAGCGCCGAACACCACTTCGACCCGCGACTCCTGAATCAGTACCTCTTGCCTGGAGTCGCACCCGTCGCCGTCCGCGTCGATCCAATGTTCGAACAGATCCCTGTTATAACCGCTCACGATAGGAATGGCCGTTGCGAGGTCTGCGAGCAGCTCTGATGCCGCGACCTGCTGATTGGGCTCAATGGCAGCCGCTGGCGCCGGAATGAGCATCCCCGCCAAGATCACGGCAGGGATAGTGGCAGCAGCAATTGCAGCGCGCATGCGGGTCCGTTCGAAGAATGCCGGTGCCCGAAGAATGCGGGTGCCATGATCGTAGGCCGAAGCACGATCGTGCGGTGCGCCCGATGAGGAAAGGGAGACCCCCAAAACAGGGCGATCTTCATTTGGGCAAAGGCGCCCACGACTTCACGAACGCGCGTGCGAGATATGCAAGGGTGAGTGCCGTGGCAGTGCGGAACAGTCGTCAGAAGCGGGTCGCCGAGGGTCGGGAACGAAATGGGGCACTCGGCTACGTGGTGACCGGGGTCGAGGTGCTCCTCCTCGTGAGTTCCGCGGCCTACGTGCTGACCGCCGGTACGCCACTCCTCTTCGCCTGGGAGGCGTTCGCCGCCGTGTACCTGATCGGCATCTTCGCGGTCGCGCGATGGACGTCGCTCCGAGAATCATCCACGTTCGTCACTGAGCGCATCGGTGCACTCGACACCCTCTCGTGGGTCCTCCCGCTCGGCTCGAGTGTCGCGGGCATCAACTCGGCCGTGCTCATCCTCTCGGGTTACGGCAGCGGTGACGACCCGAGCACGATCCTGATCGCGGTCGCGGGTTCGGTGGGCATCATCCTCTCCTGGCTGCTCCTGCACGTCGGATTCGCACAGATCTACGAATCGAGCTTCGCCTCAGACCCCGATGGTCCGAACATCATGTTCCCCAAGCGCCCCGTGCCGTTCTTCGCCGACTTCCTCTACTTCTCGTTCACCATCGGCACGGCCTTCGCGACATCCGATGCCCGCGTCGACACCTCTCGGTCCCGCTGGATCGTGATGATGCACAGCATCATCAGCTTCCTCTACAACGCACTCGTCGTCGCTGTCGCGTTCCAGATCCTCCAGCAGCTCATCCGCGGCTGACCGCAGGTTTCCACATCGCCGGCGGCGCCGCGCCGGGGATGCATCAGTGAGACTGGGAGCCGAGTTCGATCACGAACACGCCCAGGGCGATGAAGACGATGCCGACGGCCATGCGCCAGGTGAGCCGCTCGCCGAAGAAGACGCGCGCTCCGATCGCGGTGAGGGCGACCCCGCTCGCGGCCCAGATGCCGTAGGCGATGCCAACGGGCATTCCGTTCGCGAGCGCGACCGTGAGTAGTGTGAACGCAGCCGCATAGAACACGGCGACCGGTGCGATCCACCGCTTATTCCGGAATCCCTCGGATGCGCGGAGTGACAGCGTTGCGGCCACCTCGGTGAGGATGGCCCCGGCGAGGAGGAACCAGGTCATCGCGACACCTCCATGGCGTCGTCCGTTTCGGGCGCCACCGCGGGCGCCGGTGCGGGCGAGGGTGGTCGGGCTTGGCCGGTCTCGACGAGGACGACGCCGACGATCACGATCGCAATGCCGAGGCCGATCGTGAACGTGAACGGTTCGCCGAAGACGACGGAGGCGATCACTGCGGTGAGGGCGACACCGGTAGCGGCCCAGATGCCGTAGACGGTACCGATGGGCGCTCCGAGGCGGAGCAGCACGGACAGCGCCACGAACGCCCCGGCGTAGCCCGCGACCGCGAGAATCGCCCACCATGGGGAGTCGATCGCCGCGCGCAACGAGAGCGTTGCGGTGACCTCGAGGGCGATCGCGGCGCTGAGGATGAGCCACTTCTTCACGAGCGTGCTCCCGCAACGAGGTCCGTCAACTGGCCGAGCAACGCTGTCCGCTGCTCCGCCGTCACACTCAGGACGCCGGTCGCCTCCGAGATCCAGAGGCCATTCGCTGCAAGCCAGACCAGCAGCAACGGAGTGTTCTCAGCGCCCGTGCCGAAACCGAACCAGGTGCGGACGTACTCGAGCCAGGGGGCGGAGAGTTCAGGACGACGGACGGCTTCACTGAAGACGACGAACTCTCCCTGGGTCGCGCCGCCCTCGCCAGCGAAGCGCACGAATGCCCGTACCCGATCAGGGAGGCTCGATTCCTCGAGCGGCACCCCGAGGACGTCGCGCAATTCGGCCTGCCAGCGCGCGATGACGTGCTCGATGAGGGCGATCATCATGGCGTCCTTCGTGGCGAAGTGGTACATCAGGCCGGCCTTGGTAAGACCGGCTTCGCGGGCCACTGAGTCGTACGTGATGTCAGCGCCGCCGACGGCGTCGACGACCCGAAGAGCAGCATCGAGGATGTCGGAGCGGGAGCTATGTCTCATGTTCAAACTATACCATACGTACGGTAAAGTTTGAGGCTCGTAGCTCACTGGCCCCTGCGCGGCGCGGCGTGACCCGTTCAACGAGCGGAAGCCAGGAGGCCTTTCGCCTTCGACCTCGACGGTGTCGGCATCGCCCGCGTGATACGCGCAATACCCTGCCCTGCCGCGCGCGCGAGCCACCACACCACGATGCCGACCGCGAACGAGGCGAGCGTCGCGAGCGCGGGGGAGACCTCCTCGATCGGTGGGTACACCTGCCAGTGCGTGAGGTAGACGTACATCGACGACGCGGCGAGCACGACGACGGCCGGCACGAGCACGCGCGGGACGCGCAGTACCGGCATCCAGCACAGCAGCAGGCAGCCCGCGACGACGATGGCCTCGCGCAGCGGCTCGCCGAAGAACCCGGGCGCGACGACGAGCACGGCCGCGCTCGCGATGAGGCGGCGGGTGAGGGTGTCGGCGCGTGCGATGAGCCAGCCGAGCACGACGAAGGCCACGACGCTGAGCACCGCGTACCGCTCCACGCGCTCCGCCTCGATGCCGCCGATAACCAGCATCCTCGCGGCGAACGCCGCCGCGAGCAGGATGAACGCGAGGCCGAACGGATGCCGCCGCTCGAACCGGTCGACCCACGGGATCGCGAGCAGCGCCGCGACGCCGACGAGCGTCCAGATGATCGCCTCGAGGAACCAGAACTGCCATTGTTCGGACCACACCGACTGCTGGCCGAGCACGCCGTTCAGGAGCGCCGCCGTCGACGGATCGTAGAAGCCGGTCGTCAGGGCGACCCCGCCGATCCAGATCACGGCTGGCACCGCGATCCAGGCGGCCGCCCGCAGCAACCCGGTCACGCGGGCGGCGCCGGATGCCCCGGTGACTCGGAACCTCACGAGGTTGTAGCCCGCGACCGCGAGCAGCAGGTGCGCGCCGCCCTTCACGTCGATGAGGTCGGTGTGCGTCGCGACGATGAGCACGATCGCCGCAGCCCGCAGGAGCACGGAGGTCTCCATTGAGGTGGTGCGCGGTCGGCGTCGGCGGCGCGGGGTCTTCGTGTTCGTGCCGGCCGGCTCCGCCGTCTCGGCAGTCGTGGTGCTCGGCTCAGGAGCAACGACCGCAGCCAGTTCGCGGATGCGGCGTTCGGGCCAGTCCCGCGGCAGCGTGCCGAGCATCCGCCCGAGCCGCACCGAGACCTCGACGTAGCTCAGCGAGTCGCCGTCGAGCGAGACGAACGAGTCATCCGCAGTGGCATCCGGCCGCCCGAGGAGTTCGGCGTAGAGCTCGCGGATCCGCTCCGATGCCGGCGCTGTCGCGTCATCCGGCTCCGCGTGCTCGAGGCGGCGAGCGTGCGCGATGAGGGTCGCGTCATCGGGCTTTCCCGACGCGGTGCGCGGGAAACGATCCACGGCGTGCACCGCGAACGCGTGCGCCGGCAGCCCGAGCCGCTGGGCGATGACATCCCGTGCGGCGGGGACGAATCGCTCGGCGCGGACGAACACCGCCAGCCGCTCGTCGCACGCGACGGCACGGGCATCGATGCCCGCTTCGAGCAGCAGCTCCTCGACCCGGTCGAGGGACATGCGCAGCCCGAACGTCTTCACGAAGCGGCTCGACCGGCCGACGATCTCGTAGAGGCCGTCGTCGTGCTGGCGGGCGATGTCTCCCGTGCGCAGTTCCGTCAGCACCTGGCCGAGCGCGAAGTCGCCGGCGTCCTCGGCGTAGCCCATCATGACGTTCGGGCCCGAATAGACGAGTTCGCCCTCGTCGTCGCCGTCGATGCGGAAGCTGCCGCCGGGGATCGGAACACCGATGGTGCCCGCGCGCGCCTCGGCCAGTTCGGGCGGCAGGTAGGCCATCCGGGCGGTTGCCTCGGTCTGGCCGTACATCACGAAGAAGCGGAAGTCGTGGTCGCGCCCGAGCCCGGCGTAGTGCCTCACGGCGTCGGCGGGAAGCCGCCCGCCCGCTTGCGTGACGTGCCGAAGCGTTGCCGGCACACGATCGGCGAACCCGGCGCCCTCGAGGAGCTCGAAGGTGTACGGCACGCCCGCGAACGAGGTCGCGCCGACGCGGTCGAACTCGCTCCAGAACAGCGGGTCGACCACCGATCGCGCGGTGAGGTGCACGCTCGCTCCTGTGAGCAGGTGGCTGTTGATCACCGACAGCCCGTAGCAGTAGTGCATCGGGAGGGTGGTGGCCGCGCGGTCGTCGGAACGGAGTCCGAGGTACTCGGCGATGCTCGCGGCATTGCTCTCGAGATTGCAGCGGGAGAGCCGCACGAGCTTCGGCGACCCGGTGGATCCCGAGGTGCTCGTGAGCATCGCGAACTCGGGGTGCAGTGCGTGCCGCGTGCCGGGCCGGCGCTCCTCGAACCGCAAGCCGTCGTTGCCGTCGCCATCGCCGCTGCCGTCGACGATCACGTCGGGGTCGAAGCGGTCGACGAGGTTTCGGCGATGTGCTTCGGCCTGGTCGCTGCCCGAGCCGTCGAGGAGCAGCACCGGGTGCCCGCCGGCGACGGCTGCGAGGTAGGCCACGAGCGAGTCGACGGAGTTCGTGCACGAGACGAAGACGAGCCTGCGGATGTCTCCGAGCGAGCGTCGGGCGTCGTCGACCCGGTCTCGCAGCTCACCTCGCGTCATCGTGCGCTCTGCCGTGGTGATCGCGAGGTCGTCGTCGGCACCGACCGCGAGGAGGTCGAGCCCGACGTCGGGCAAGATGCGCGTCGGAAGTCGGAGGGTGGCGGTCGTCTCAGCCATCACTCACTCCCGCCGGCGAGGTGGTCGAAGCGCACGAGCATGGGCATGCTGGAGTGTCTCCGATCACTCTGGGGGCGGGTGATGCAACCAGGTGAGCCTAGCCTTAGCTAACTTCTGAACCAAACGCGGATGCCGAAGCTGCGTAAGAAGTGGACGCATGGCTCATCGCGGAGGAATCCGGCGCTCACCAGCCGCTGCGCGTCGGCGTGTGTCCCTCGCGGGCGTCGTCGGGCATGGGCATCTCGGCCCGCAGTCCCAGCAGCCTGATCGGCCGGCCGGGCTCGATCCTGCCGACGAGGCCGAGCGCCCCGGCCAGCACGACGTCGCGGTCGAACGTCTCGGCGATTCGCCTGGTGAAGACCTTGGTGATGAACGGCGCGTAGCGCACCTTGAGCGTGAGCCCGATCACCGGCCGGCCCTCTGCTGCTATGTCTTCGAGCACCTTGGCGGCGAGCTCCCGCACGGCAGCCTCAATCTGTGCGGGCTCGGTGAGGTCCTGCTGGTACGTGGTCTCACGACTGTGGCCGCGGGCCACCCAGGGCGTGTCGTCGACCACCTGCGCGCCTTCGCCTCGGCCGAGCTGGGCGTACCACGGTCCCATCCTCGGGCCGAACTCGGCCACGAGACTGTCGGGGTCGGTGGCGGCCAATTCGGCGACGGTCTTGATGCCGTGCCCCGCCAGGCGGCGGGAGATCTTCGTCCCCACGCCCCACAGATCGATGGTGGGCCGGTCGCCCATCACCTCGAGCCAGTTGTCGGCGGTGAGCCGGAACACCCCGCGGGGCTTGCCGAACCCGGTCGCGACCTTGGCCCGCACGAGGGTGTCGCCGATGCCCACGCTGCAGTGCAGTCGGGTGCGTTCGAGCACCGCCTGCTGCAGCTGCCGTGCGTACGCCTCGGGGTCGTCGGTCTCCACGCCGATGAACGCCTCATCCCAGCCGAGCACCTGCACGGTTGCTCCCGGTTGCGCGCGAAGGGTCGCCATGACCTCTTCGGATGCCGCGAGGTAGGCCTCGGCGTCGACCGGGAGGATCACCGCATCAGGTGCCTTGCGAGCGGCGATCCGCAGGGGCATCCCTGAACCGACTCCGAACTCGCGGGCCTCATACGACGCGGTCGAGACCACGGCCCGCTCGGTCGGGTCGCCCCGCCCGCCGATGATCACCGGCTTGCCCGCGAGCTCGGGGCGCCGGAGCACCTCGACGGCCGCGATGAACTGGTCGAGGTCGACGTGCAGCACCCAGGAGCTCCGTCGTTGGCTCACAGGACCATTCTGTCGACACCGCCGCGGATCGGTGCCGCTTTTCAGCTCGCGCGCGTCGCCCGCCGCCCGCGCAGGGCGATGGCGATCCCGAAGCAGAGCGCCGACATCGCGATCGTCACCGGCACCCAGATGGCGCGTTCGATCGGGCTCGGCGAGATGGCGTTCGTCAGCACACCGAGCGCGGTGTAGCCGGCGAGCACCCACACGGCCACCGGGAGCGCCCGGCGCGGCAGCGGCGCCCAGACCGCATGCCCGGCGCGGCGCAGGACGATGAGGGCTGCCGCCGCCCACACGACCGCGGTGACACCGGCAGCGACGCGCAGCCCCGGCTCGAGCACGGCCGATGCTCCGCCGAACGCTGCTTCACCCCAAGGCACCCCGGCGGCGAGGGCGATCTCGAACGCGGACAGCCCGCCGAACAGGACGGCGACGGCGACCGCGGCGGGCCGGGCGAACCGGCGCGCGGGCAGGGGATCGAGCTGGGTGTTCATCACGGGCATCCTCTTGTGTAGGCTGAATTGAAGTATCTTGAAGATATATCTAACAGATAGGTACGGCGGATGGCAAGAGTGAAGCAGACCGAACTCGCGGTGCTCTGCGTGCTCGGCGTGCAGCCCATGACGGGGTACGCCGTGCGCGCGGCGATCCGCGAACAGCTCGGGTTCTTCTGGAGCGAGAGCTTCGGCCAGATCTACCCCGCCCTGGCCGAGCTCGAACGAACCGGGCTCGTCGAGCGCCACGAGGGCACGAGGGCAGGGTCATCCACCTACTCGCTCACGTCCGACGGCCGGGCGCGCCTCGTGCAATTGCTCAAGGAGCCGGATGCCCCGGCTCCGCGCCGCGACGGCCTCATGCTGCGCCTCTTCTTCGGCCGCGTGCTCGGACCCGACGCCTGCAGGGAACTCGTCGAGCGAGCAAGGGACTCGGCGCGCCAGCAGCTCGCGGTGTACGAGGGCGTGCGCGCGAGCGTCGAAGCGGAGACCACCTTCCCCGAGCACCAGGCCTACTGGCTCATCACCATTTCCGCCGGGGAGCACACCGCACGGGCCGCGATCGACTGGGCCGAAGAGACCCTCGCCTCGCTCGACGGGCAGCGCGAGCGCTACGTGCGCTAGCTCGAGAGGATCGAATCGCCTCGTCTTTTGCGCAAGGATTGGAAGTCCGCGCCGCCTGCTGGGATCCTCGACAGGGCAAATGGAAAGAGGTCGAAGATGACGAAGGACTCGCTGAGGGTCGCCATGATCGGAACCGCCTTCATGGGCAAGGCGCACTCGCAAGCGTGGAGGACCGCGCCGCACTTCTTCGACCTTCCGCTCGAGCCGAGGCTCGAACTGCTCGTGGGACGCAGCCCTGAGGGCACCGCCGATCGCGCCGGCCGGCTCGGCTGGGAGCAGTGGTCGACCGACTGGCGAGCAGCGGTGGCGAACCCCGACATCGACGTCATCGACATCTGCACGCCGGGCGACACGCACGCCGAGATCGCCATCGCCGCCCTCGAGGCCGGCAAGCACGTGTTGTGCGAGAAGCCCCTCGCGAACTCCGTCGCCGAGGCCGAGCGCATGACCGAGGCGGCCGAGCGGGCACATGCTTCGACGGGCGCCATCGCGATGTGCGGGTTCAGCTATCGCCGCACCCCGGCGCTGATCCTCGCCCGGCGATTCGTCGAGGAGGGGCGCCTCGGTGCCATCCGGCACGTGCGCGCGGCCTACCTTCAAGACTGGCTGCGCGATGCGAACGCGCCGCTGACGTGGCGCCTCGACAGGACCAAGGCGGGCTCCGGCGCCCTCGGCGACATCGGCGCGCACAGCATCGACACCGCCCAGTGGCTGACGGGCCAGTCGATCACCGAGGTGTCGGCGACCATGCGCACCTTCGTGACCGAGCGGCCCGAGCGCGCCGAGACCGTCGGCTTGGGCGGCCGCGGCGACGAGCACGCGCCGAAGGGGCCGGTCACGGTCGACGACGCCGCCGCCTTCACCGCCTCGTTCTCCGAGGGGGCGCTCGGCGTCTTCGAGGCGACCCGCATGGCGACCGGGCGGCGCAACGCGAACCGCATCGAGCTGAACGGCGAACGCGGCTCAGTGGCCTTCGACTTCGAGCGCATGAACGAGCTCGAGTACTTCGACGGCAGTGGTGCCGACCCCGACGCCGAGGGATTCCGGCGCATCCAGGTGACCGATCCGGCGCATCCGTACATGTCGAACTGGTGGCCGACCGGTCACGGGATCGGCTACGAGCACTTGTTCACGCACCAGGCCGTCGAGTTCATCCGCGCCATCGCGGGCGAGGCACCAGCCTCGCCGTCGTTCGCCGAGGCGCTCGACGTGCAACGTGTGCTCGCCTCAGTCGAGGCGAGCGCATCCGACAGATCACGGGCGACGCCCGTCGAAAGGCCCCGCGCATGACGCAACACCGAGCGCTCATCGTCCGAGGCGGCTGGGACGGCCACCACCCGGTCGAGAGCACCGAACTGTTCATCCCCTTCCTCGAAGCGAACGACTACGACGTGCAGGTCGAGGAGTCCCCCGAGATCTACGCCGACGCAGCCGCCATGGCCACGGTCGACCTCATCGTGCAGAGCGTGACGATGTCCGAGATCACGCACGAGCAGGTCATGGGCTTGCGCGCCGCGGTCGCGGCAGGAACCGGACTGACCGGATGGCACGGCGGCATCGCCGACTCATTCCGCGCGTCATCCGACTACCTGCAGCTCGTCGGCGGGCAATTCGCGACCCACCCGAGCAAGGAGCCGTCGCAGCTGCGCGAGGGATCCGAGGAGAACAACTACCTCAGCTACACGGTCGACATCACCGACCTCGGCCGGCGGCATCCGATCACCGAGGGAATCGACGACTTCGAGCTCACCACCGAGCAGTACTGGGTGCTGCACGACGACCTGATCGACGTGCTCGCCACGACGACGCATCCCGTGCAGCCGTGGCATCCGTGGCACCGGCCGATCACCTCGCCCGCCATCTGGACCCGGCTCTGGGGCGACGGGCGCATCGTAGTGACGACGCCCGGGCACAGCCCCGACATCCTCCGCGACGCCAACGTGCGCACCGTCATCGAAAGGGGAATGCTGTGGGCGACCCGCACCGCATCGGCATCATAGGACTCGGGGTCATCTCCCGGGCGTACCTCGACACGCTCGCCGGCGCTCCATCCGTGCGCATCAGCGCGGTCGCCGACCTCGATGCCGCGCGTGCCGAGGCCGTTGCCGCCGAGCTCCCCGATGCGCGCGCGATGGCCGTCGACGAGCTGCTCAGCAGTTCCGAGGTCGACACGGTGCTCAACCTGACGATCCCGGCCGCACACGCCGAGATCGCGCTCGCGGCGATCGGCAAGGGCAAGCACGTCTACGGCGAGAAGCCGCTCGCGGCGTCGTTCGCGCAGGCGCGCGAGGTCGTCGATGCAGCGGATGCCGCGGGCGTGCACCTCGGTTGCGCACCCGACACCGTGCTCGGCACCGGCACGCAGACGGCCAGGGCGGCGATCGACGGCGGCGTGATCGGACGGCCGTTCGCGGCATCCGCCGTCATGGTCACGCCCGGCCACGAGCGGTGGCACCCGAACCCCGACTTCTACTACCGCGAGGGCGGCGGGCCCCTGCTCGACATGGGGCCGTACTACGTCGCCGCGCTCATCCAGCTGCTCGGCCCGGTGCGATCGGTCACCGGCGCCTCCAGTCGATTGCGCGCCGAACGCGTGATCGCCACCGGACCGCGGGCGGGCGAGCGCATCCCCGTCGAGGTCGACACCCACGTCGCCGGCATCCTCGAACACGTCAACGGCGCCCTCTCGACGATCACGACGAGCTTCGACGGCATTGCGACGACGGCCGCGCCGATCGAGGTGCACGGTGAACTGGGCACGCTCGCCGTGCCCGATCCAAACAACTTCGACGGCGACGTGCGGCTCGCGACGATCGACGCGCCGGGCTGGCGCGAGCTCGAGCCGTCGGCGGGCTACGTCGCGGCGACTCGCGGCGCCGGGCTGCTCGACTTCGTGAGCGCCGGCGACGGCCGTCGGCCTCGAGCCGGAGCGGATGTCGCGCTGCACAGCCTCGAGATCATGACGGCGCTGCTCGAATCGGCTCGGGTCGGTCGGCGACTGGAGCTCACCACGTCGGTCGACCGGCCCGAGCCGGTGCCCCTCACACCGCAATCGGAGTGGATGGGCAGCCGAGCTATTTCGCCTTCCCGATGACGTAGGCGATCGAGGGAGAACTCGACGGCGTGAACGTCGACGTGCCCTGGTACTCGGCCACCACTGCGTACGCGCCCGCGGGGAGCGCCGCGATCGAGAGCTTCGCCTTGCCCCTCGCGAGCTCGGCGGTCGCCGTGGCGACGACCTCGGAGCCGCGGTAGACGGTCACGATCACCGTGCCCGACGCCGTCGACTTGTCGGCGGCGCTCACCGTCACGACCGCGGTGCCGGGCTTGCCGGGCGCGGGGGCCGGCGCGTCGAGCTTCGTCGTCGTGGCGATGAACGGCACTGCGGTGACCGACACGACCGCGGCGGCGCGCAGCTCGGTCCCCTCGACGCTGCCCGACACGGTGAACGATCCGGCGGCCTCGTATGCCGACGGCTCGATCGGCTCCCAGGCGACTGCGCGCTGCTCGGTGCCGCCGTCGCTGAGCACCACCGGCACCGCGGCCGGAAGCTCGGGTGCCGTGCCGGCCTTCGTCTGCACCTCGACCGGTGGGATCGACGTGACGGTCACCGGTGCGGCCGAGACCGTGACGGTGGCGGTCGCCGTCAACTCCGTGCCCTCCACCGAACCCTCGATCGTGAACGAGCCCGCCGTCGCATAGCTCTCAGACGGGATGTCGGGCCAGACGACGGCGCGGGGCTCGGTGCTGTCGTCGCTCAGCCCGACCGTGACGGAGGTCGGCAGCACGGGGGCGACGCCGGCGGTCGTCTCGGCCGTCACCGGGTCCACCGAGGTCACCGTGACCGGCTTCGGCGTGAGCCGCGTGTCGAGCAGCGACGCGACCGAGGCGCCCTTCCCGTTGTTGCCGGCGGCGAACACCCCCGCGTCGAGCTTCGCGTCGGGAGCCGACAGGGTCGCGGTGCCGACGTCCTTCCACGGGTCGGATGTCGCCGTGCGGTAGTAGCCCGTCGCCGTCGTGCTGCTCGTGTACTCGAGCTTCAGGTGCACCGGCCAGGCGCCGGCGGCGACGTTCGTCGTCTGCGTGTCGATGTAGCCGTTGTTGTTGGCGTCGAACTGCAGGTAGGCGCCCGTGGGGCTCGTCGTCAGGATGACGTAGCCCTTCGCGGTCGCCTTGCCGGCGATCGTGAGGTCGTTGCGCAGCACGAGTCCCGCGCGGGGGTCGGTGTTGCTGCCCTTGTCGACCGTCGACACGTACGTCTCGATGGCATCGCCGACGGCGACCGCTTCGGGCTGGGAGATGACGCTCAGGTTGTCCTTCGTCGTCCACGCCCCGTCGTTGGCGTCCGAGATCCGGAACGATGATCCGGCGGCCTCGCAGAACGAGGCGTTCGCCGCAGTGCCCCACGCCGCCGAGCGCCAGGGCGCGTCGATCGTGGTGTCGGCGCATCCGTCGGGGGTGCTGAACGTGAGCACGTAGCGCTTCGAGTAGGCCGGATGCTCCGCCGCGACGGTGATCACCGCGGTCGAGAGGTCGACGCTCTTCGTGACGGATGCCGCCGCGCTGCGAGTCGTGGCCTCCACGACCGGCATCGCGCCCCACGCGCCGATGGGCACGGTGTAGGCGAGCGTGTCGGGGGAGAACCCGGCGACCGCGGTGCCGTTCACCGTGAGGGTGCCGAGGTTCGCATCCGTGGATCGCGAGTCGTAGGTGAACCCGAGGGTGTACGTCTTCGTCACGGCGGGATCTTCAGCGGTGACCGAGATGACGAGCTTGCCGCTGGCAGGGTCGAATGCGCCGACCGTGGCAATGGCCTTGCCGTCGGTCGTGGTCGCGGCGACCGTCGGGGTGGACCCGTCGGGGATCGGGATCCCGTCATACGAGGTCGTGCCCGGCGAGAAGCCGGTCAACGGCTGGCCGTTGACGGTGATCGACGAGAGCGTCGCGTCGGTTGCGGGAGTCACGAAGCCGACTCGGTAGGTCTGCACCGCCGCGATGCCCGAGGCGTCGAGCTCGGCGACCGTGGCATACGCGAACGGGTCGGCGGCCGTGGCCTGCACGATCGACACCCGCGACGAGGCGTCGCCCGGCGTCGCCGTCACGACTCGCTCGGCGGGGCTCTTGCCGACGACGGTGTAGCTCCACGTGGCCGGAGAGAATCCGGGCACGGTCACCCCGTCGACCTGCAGGTCGCCGAGCGCGGTCGCCGCGCTCGAGCCGTAGCCGAAGATCTCCACTTCGCTGATCGACTGCCACGTGCGGGTCTGCGTCGTCAGGTTGAGGCGGATCGCGGTGGTCGCCGGCAGCGGGGCGACGTCGAGCTCGATGACCGGGGCGGGGGAGGCGTTGTTCTGCTCGACGGTCGCCGAGACCGAGGTGTCGACCCACTGGCCGGCGCCGTTGTGGTACTGCACCGCGACCTTCGAGGGCCAGGTGGCCGTGGAGCCGTCCTTGAAGGCGTGCACCCTGACGCTCGCGAGGGTGCGCGGCTCGTTCCACGTGTAGCTGAGCCAGCTGTTCAAGGGGTATGCCGAGTTCGTCGCCCAGTCGTCCCAGCCCTTCGCGGTGCTCCCGTCGTTCGTCGTCGCCGCGAGATTGGTGCGGCTCGATGCGCCGGCGGATGCCGCGGGCGCGATGTTGAACAGTCCTCGGCCCTCGACGTCGATGGTGCGGGCGAACGTGCGTCCGGCGGTGAACACGCCGTCGGCGGCGAGCGTGCCGGTGATGGTCTGGCGCCCGGGTGCGGTGAAGAGGGTCGTGTTCCACGTGACCGGCACCTGCGCGGCCTGGCCGTTCGCGGTCACCTCGACGGTGGGTGGCAGGAGGGAGGTCAGGTCCTGGTTCGTTCGAGCGGTCGCCGGCAGCCCGGTATCCGTCACGTTCCAGATGTAGGAGCCGGCGCCCTTGTCGTCCCAGTAGGTCGCATCCCAGCCGGTCGCCCACTTCGCGTTCTCGACGGCGGGGTTGCGCATCTGGAGCCTGCCGTTCTCCCCGATGGTGATCGGCAGCCAGACATAGGTGGAGTCCGCGGCGCCCGAGTTCCACCGGTCGCCCATGTAGACGTAGTGGCCCTTCGCGGCATCGAGCGGGAAGACGTTCGTCGATTGCGAGCCGAACGAGGTCTTGCGTGAGTCGCCGACGGAGAGCAGGCCGTCGCCGCCCTCGGGGATCGTGTCGTAGGAGACCGCCTCGTGCGCATCGTCGGACTGCACGCCGCGGATCCAACCGCCGAGGATGCTGTCGGCCGTGTAGTAGGTCTGCGGGTTCGGCCGCCATCCGGTGGCGCCGGATGCCACGAGGTAGTAGCGCCCGTCATGCACGAAGATCGCAGGCGCCTCGAGCAGGCCGCACCGCTTCACGATCGTGTAGTCGACGTGGTTCTGCGGAGCGCCCGCGGTGCCGTCGGCGAAGATGTACGGGTATCGTCCGTCGGCCGAGAACTGCACGCCCGTGGGGTCGGTCGTGGTGGTCTTCTCGACATTCGTGTACTCGGCGTTGAGCTTGGCGATGTAGAGCGAGCGGTTCTCCTCCGAAGAGTACGAGACGTACGCGTTCCCGTCGGTGTCCTGGAAGACGGTCATGTCTCGCGCGCCGCCGGGCACTGCGCCGTTCTGGTTGCAGGCCGTGCGGTAGGTCGGCTCGTTGTAGAGGCGGAAGGCGCCCTGCAGCGTGAACGGACCTGTTGGGCTGTCGGATGTCGCGACGGCGGCGAGTGACCGCGCGTAGTTGCTTCCGCCGGGCGACGTGCTGCCGTCGGCGTGCCACCACATCACCCACGTCTGGGTGCTCGCGTTGTAGAGCGCCTTCGGCCGCTCGAAGATCGCTTGGATGCGCGGCGTCGTGCCGTCGGCTTCGAACTGGCTGACGTTCAGGTAGTAGAAGAGCTCGTCGATGGTCGCGGTGTTCGGGTTCCCGCCATCGTCGACGGTGTCGTAGAGCGCATCGAAGTACTCGCCCTGCAGCTCGGCCTTGCTCGTGACCGAGCGGAGGGCGACGCCCTCGTTCGACCAGTTCAGGGTGTCGTACGACTTGTACACGGCGACCCCGGGGCTGTTGTAGTAGCCGTTCGAGCGGTCTTCGCCGTACCAGTAGTAGACGGCCCGGCCGTTCTCCTCGCCGGCGGAGATCTCGTCGGTCTCGACGCCGAGCTCGGTGCCCGCGACGAGCTGGCCGCCGTGCGCCTGGATGTGACGGCCTTCGGTGTCGTACCAATACGGCTGGAAGTAGCCCGGCGCCGTGAGGCCGGGATCGGCGACCGCCTGGTAGCGGTCGTAGGTGGGCGGGGCATCCGTCGTGGGCACCGCCGCCGAAGCGACGGATACCGGTGACAGTGTCGCGGCCGTCAGGCCCAGGAGCACTGCGGTCACCGCCGATGCCAAGAACCGCGTACGTCGAGCCGAACCCATTGAGAACCTCCGCGCCGTTGCGAATGTCGACGTGAGCATGTTCACGTAAACATCATTGTGTCTGGAGAGAAGCTAGCACACGTTATCCGGGCCGCACGAGCGTGTGACGTCCAGGGTCGCCGAACCTTCGCGGTGTTACCGTTGTCGCACCGAAGTTCTCGACGGACGCGGCGCACCGGAACGGAGGCGTGTGATGGAACTGCTCACGGCCCTCTTCCGCTACGCGCAGGCGTCGCTCGAGGTCTCGCTCGCGTCGAACATGCAGGCGACGCTGCTGCTCATCGGTGTCGGCGTCGTGGGCGCCGCCGCGGTCGCGGTCGTCGTCACCGCCTGCCACGCGCTGCCGGCGATCGTCGCGGCCGATCCGAGCGCCGCCGCGACGAGGTTCAAGCAGTCGGTCGAACCCTGGCGGTTGCTCGCGCAGATCACGCCCGACGCGCCGGGGCGTGCCCGCCCGAGGGCGCCGGGCCGCGGCATCCCGGCCGCGTAGCGACATCCGGCGTCCCTCACGACCTCGCATCGACGAGGCGATGAGGTGACCGCGCGGCCAGACGGATTCCGACCTCCCTCGACCGCAAGGAACCCTCATGGACCTCTATGCCCTCCCGCCCATCGCCGCCCTCCTCGACGGCGCCCACACCGTGCTCATGGGCCTCGCCGGCCTGCTCGAGCCGCTCATCGGCGTCTCGAGCGCGGCCGCTGCCGTCGTGCTCGTCACCCTGCTCGTGCGGGCTGCGCTGATCCCCGTCGGCATCTCGCAGGCGAAGGCGGAGCGCGATCGCGCGCGGCTCGCCCCGAAGCTCGCCGAGTTGCAGCGACGCCACAAGAAGAATCCCGAGCGCCTCCAGCGCGAGATGATGGCGCTCTACTCCGACGAGGGCACCTCTCCGCTGGCCGGCTGCCTGCCGATGCTCATCCAGGCGCCGATCGTCGGCATCATCTACGCGCTCTTCATCCTGCCGACGATCGCGGGTCATCCGAACGAGCTCCTCGCGCAGACCCTGTTCGGGGTTCCGCTCGGCTCGAGCCTCGCGGGCTCGGTCGTCGCCGGCACGCTCGCACCGGGCGCTGTCATCGTGTTCGGCGTCGTGATCGTGGGCATCGCCCTCGTCGGCGAAGCCACGCGGCGGGTGTTCGCACTTCGACCGGATGCCGCCGCCGCGGGCCGTCCGGCCGGAGCACCCGTGTCCCCGCTCGCGGGAGCCGGCGCGGTGCGCGTGCTCGGCCTGTTGCAGTTCATCACGGCGGTGATCGCGGTCTTCGTGCCGCTCGCGGCGGCGCTCTACCTCTTCGTCACGGTGGCGTGGACGCTCGCGCAGCGAGTGGTGCTGCGGCGCGCGTATCCGCTTCCGGAGGTGCGGACCGCGTGACGGGCGCTCGAGCGAGCCGATCGGCGGGATTCCGGGGCATTAGCGCGAATCGAGGCCTTCGGACAAGGGGTTGCCGCCGATTTTTCACTGTGGTTTCGTGAGCACACACCCCGAAACGAAGGAGCATTGCATGAGTTTCCTCGCGTTCCTGATCCTCGGCCTCATCGCCGGAGCCATCGCCAAGTTGATCCTGCCCGGCAGGCAAGGCGGCGGCTGGTTCGTCACACTGCTGCTCGGCGTCGTCGGGGCCCTTCTCGGCGGATGGCTGGGCAGCTTGATCCTCAACCGCCCCTTGACGGAGTTCTGGGACCTCGGCACCTGGCTTCTTGCGATCGGCGGCTCGATCATCGTGCTGCTGATCTACGGGCTCGTTACTCGCGGAAGCCGCGACCGGACGGCCTAGCCGATACCACAGCTCCAACCGACATGGGCGGATGTCTCCCCGGAGGCATCCGCCCATTCCTGTCTCCCGCCGCGGCGGTGCATCGGCGGGTGCATCGCAGGCGATACTTTGGAGCGATGTCGAGCGACGTCGTGATCGTGGGTGCCGGCATCATCGGCGCTGCGTGTGCGCGTGCGCTCGCCATGGCCGGACTGCGCGTCACGGTGCTCGAACGCGGTGCCGCGGCATCCGGCACGAGCGCCCGCGGCGAGGGCAACCTGCTCGTCTCCGACAAGGGGCCAGGCCCCGAGTTGCGGCTCGCGCAGTACGCTGCGTCGCTCTGGCCCGTCGTCGCCGCCGAGCTGGCCCAAGAGCTCGGCACCGCGTTCCCGGCGATCGAGTACGAGCGCAAGGGTGGGCTCGTGGTCGCGACGACGGATGCCGGTGCGTCGCCGCTGCTCGCGTTCGCCGCGTCGCAGCGTATCGCTGGCGTCGACGCACGCGCGCTCGACCTCGGCGAGGCCCGCACGCTCGAGCCCGAGCTGAACCCCGCGATCACTGCCGCCGTGCACTACCCCGAGGACGCCCAGGTGCAGCCGGTCATCGCGACGGAGGCCCTGCTCGCCTCGGCGCGGCTGCACGGAGCGGAGGTCCGCGTCGGCGTCACGGTCACCGGTGGGCTCCGCGACGCCTCAGGACGCATCACGGGAGTGCGCACGACCGCGGGCGACGTCGCCGCCGGCGCGGTGCTCGTGGCGGCGGGCCCGTGGTCGGGCGAGGTGGCCCGGGCGTTCGGCGCCGACCTGC
>NZ_SDPN01000003.1 GCF_004134825.1 Agromyces albus | reverse complement strand
GTCGGCGCGCTTCGGCCGGGGCTTGGGGCCGGTGGCCGCCGGGCGCACCCCGTCGTGGTCGCGGTGCTGCGCCTCGTCATGGTCGCGCCGCGGCACGTCGGCCGCGCGCTCGCGAGACTGCGGCTTCGGCAGGGGGATCGGCGAGGTGAGCGCCACTTGCTCCGAGAAGTCGGCCGGCACGAGCCGGTTGTTCGGCACGGGCGGCACGAGCTCGCCCTCGCCCGGCCTGGCATGGTCGTGCACGAGGCGCACGGGCCGGGTGGCGACGACGGCGATCGCGGCGGTCGGGGCATCCGCGAATCGCACTGCGGGTCGCCAAGCGGATCGCGGATGCCGCACCACGCGCATTCCCCGTGCGAACACGAGCCAGCCGAGCCCGATGAGGGCCGCGACCACGGCGGCGACTGCGGCGACGCCGAGCGCCCAGCGCGGACCCCACGCGTCGGCGACGGCGCCCACGATGGGTGCGCCGAGCGGCGTGCCGCCCGAGAGGATCGCCATGTAGAGGGCCATCACCCGGCCGCGCAGCTCGGGCTCGGTCGTGGTCTGCACGTAGCCGTTCGCCGTGGTGAGGATGGTCACCGCGCCGAAGCCGATGAGCATTCCTGACGCCGCGAAGGTCCAGAACGTGGGCATGAGGGCAGCGATGAGCACCGCGGCGCCGAAGAAGCCCGAGGCGAGGATGATCACGCGCATGCGGGCGCGGTCTCGGCGGGCGGCGAGGAGCGCGCCGGTGAGCGAGCCGATCGCGAGGATCGACGAGAGCAGGCCGTACTCGCCGGCGCCGCGGCCGAACTCGACCGCCATCGTCGAGGAGAAGATCGGGAAGTTCATGCCGAACGCACCGATGAGGAACACCATGACGAACACGATCACGAGGTCGGGGCGGGACGCGACGTAGCGGAACCCCGCAACGAACTGGCCGCGCGCGCGAGGGGCTCGCGGCATCCGCGTCAATTGCCTGCCGCGCAGCATCGCGAGTGCGACGAGCACGGCGAGGAAGGTGGCCCCGTTGATGATGAACACCCAGCCCGAGCCGACGAGCACGATGAGGAACCCGGCTGCGGCAGGGCCGATCATTCGTGCGGCGTTGAACGAGGCGGAGTTCAGCGCCACGGCGTTCGACATGTGCGAGCTCGACACGAGGTCGGCGACGAAGGTCTGGCGAGCGGGTGTGTCGACGGCGTTGACGATGCCGAGGAGCAGCGCGAACACGTAGAGGTGCCAGAGCTCGGCCCGGCCGAACACGAGCAGGAGGCCGAGCGCGACGCCGAGCGTCATGAGCGCGGTCTGCGTGACCATGAGGATCTTGCGACGCTCGAAGCGATCGGCGATGAGGCCCGTGACGGGCACGAGCAGGAGTTGCGGGGCGAACTGCAGGGCCATCGTGATGCCGACGGCGAAGGCGTCGTTGTCGGTGAGCTCGGTGAGCACGACCCAGTTCTGGGCGGTGGCCTGCATCCAGGCGCCGACGTTCGAGACGAGGGCGCCGATGAACCAGATTCGGTAGTTGCGGTGGACGAGGGAGCGGAACATTGCACTCACTGGGTGGCGAGTCCTCCCATCAGTTCAGCGGCCCGGGCGAGGGTCGCGCGGTCTTCTTTCGAGAGCTCGCGAAGGCGCGTGGTGAGCCAGGCGTCGCGCTTCGAGAGCGTGGCCTTCACGACGTCGCGGCCGGCGTCGCTCAGGGTGATGTTGGTCTTGCGGCGATCGACGTCGTCGAGGGTGCGCACGAGATAGCCGGCCTCTTCGAGGTGGTTGACCGTGCGGTTCATCGACGGCGCCGACACCCGTTCGCGCTCGGCGAGCTGGGTGAGGGTCTGGCTGCCGTGTCGGTAGAGCTCGCCGAGCACCGCGAACTGCGCGTCGGAGAGGGCCTGGTCGGCCTTCTGCGCACGGATGCGGCGGGCCAGCCGGAAGGTCGCGAGACGGAGTTCGGTGCTCTGCTCCGCGATCGTCGCCATAGGGTAGTTAGCTTAGCTCATTAGCAAAGCTAAGTAAAGTTCGGTGGATGCCTGCGTCGCCCGATGCCGCACGCGCGACGCGCCCCGGTAACATCGCGGTAACCACAGACTGGGAGCCTCGTGCCATGGGAACGCTCTTCGACGGCTACACCCCCGCTCGCGCAAGCAGCAGGCGCAAGCGGCGAGCGCAGCCGTGGGACGAGATGTTCCCGACCGACGGGGTAAGCGTGCGCGAGCCCTACCGCGAGCTGTATCCGGCCCTCGCCCGCATGACGCAAGAGGAGCTCCGCGGACGCACCGACGCCCTCGCGAGCTCGTATCTCGCGCAAGGCGTCACCTTCGACTTCGCGGGGGAGGAGCGGCCCTTCCCGCTCGATGCCGTGCCGCGCGTCATCGCGGCATCCGAGTGGACCACCGTCGAGGCGGGCGTCGCCCAGCGGGTGCGCGCCCTCGAGCGGTTCCTCGCCGACGTCTATGGGCCGCAAGCGGCCGTGCGCGACGGCGTCATCCCGGCGGCGCTCATCAGCTCGTCGACGCACTACCACCGGCAGGCCGCTGGGATCTCGAGCGCGAACGGGGTGCGCATCCACGTCTCCGGCATCGACGTCATCCGCGACGAGCGCGGCGACTGGCGGGTGCTCGAAGACAACGTGCGCGTGCCGAGCGGCGTGAGCTACGTCATCTCGAATCGCCGGGTGATGGCGCAGACCCTGCCCGAGCTCTTCGTCTCGATGCGCGTGCGGCCGGTGGGCGACTACCCGAACAAGCTCCTGCAGGCGCTCCGCGCGAGCGCGCCCGAGGGCGTCGAAGACCCGACCGTGGTGGTGCTGACGCCGGGCGTGCACAACTCCGCGTACTACGAGCACACGCTGCTCGCCCGCCTCATGGGCGTCGAGCTCGTCGAAGGCCGCGACCTCTTCTGCTCGGGCGGCCGCGTGTGGATGCGCACGACCGCCGGTCCCACCCGCGTCGACGTCATCTACCGCCGGGTCGACGACGAGTTCCTCGACCCGCAGCAGTTCCGCCCCGACTCGGTGCTCGGCGCGCCGGGCATGTTGCTCGCGGCCCGACTCGGCCACGTCACGATTGCGAACGCCGTGGGCAACGGCGTGGCCGACGACAAGCTCGTCTACACCTACGTGCCCGACATCATTCGCTACTACCTCGGCGAAGAGCCGATCCTGCCCAACGTCGACACGTGGCGGCTCGAGGAGCCCGAGGCACTCGCCGAGGTGCTCGACCGGCTCGACGAGGTCGTCGTGAAGCCCGTCGACGGCTCGGGAGGCAAGGGCCTCGTCATCGGGCCGGATGCCTCGAAGGCCGAGCTCGCCCAGCTGCGCACGCAGCTCCTCAGCGACCCTCGCGGCTGGATCGCGCAACCCGTCGTGCAGCTCTCGACGATCCCCACGCTCGTGGAAGACGGCATGCGGCCCCGCCACGCCGACCTCCGGCCGTTCGCCGTGAACGACGGCGAGAACGTGTGGGTGCTGCCCGGCGGCCTCACGCGAGTGGCCCTGCCCGAGGGGCAGCTCGTCGTGAACTCGAGCCAGGGCGGCGGCTCGAAAGACACATGGGTGCTCGACGGCGACTCCGCGAACGGAGCCGGGGCCGGGGCCATGGGCGTGATGCGCACCGGCCGCTCCGCGTCGGGCATGGGTGCGCTCGTCGCCGACCAGGCCACGAAGGCGGTCGAGACGAGCGCCGTCGTGGCGGCCGCCGACGCGGGCTCCACCGGCGGCTCGACCCACGGACTGCATCCGCCCGAGGCCTCACCGCAAGACGAGGAGGCGCCCGTGCGCCAGCAGCAGCAACAACAGCAGCAACAACTCCGTGGGGCGGCGACGACATGCTGAGCCGCATCGCCGAGTCCCTCTTCTGGATCGGCCGGTACATCGAACGCAGCGACGGCACCGCGCGCATCCTCGACGTGCACCTGCAGCTCCTGCTCGAAGACCCGTGGATCGACGAGGACACCGCCTGCCGGTCGCTCCTCTCCGTGATGGGCAGCGAGGCGAATGAAGACGTGCCGCTCGGCCGCGACGACGTCATCGCCCTCCTCGCCGTCGACCGCACGCACCCGGCCTCGATCGCGCACTCCATCGCCGCCGCCCGCGAGAACGCACGGCGCGCCCGCGAGATCGTCTCGACCGAGCTGTGGGAGGCGCTGAACCAGACGAACGCACGGATGCCGCGACGAGTCGCCGGCGACAAGACGCACGAGTTCTTCCGTTGGGTCCGCGACCGCTCAGCGCTCGCGATCGGCGTCGTCGACTCCGCGACGAGTCGCGACGAGGCTTGGCACTTCTTCTCGCTCGGACGCGCTCTCGAGCGCGCCGACATGACCGCACGCCTCCTCGCGACACGCTCGCTCACCGAGGCGAGCGGGCCGAGCTGGACCACGATCCTCCGCAGCTGCGGCGGGTACGAGGCCTACCTCCGTAGCTATCGCGGGGTGCCGTCGACCCAGTCGGCCGCCGAGTTCCTGCTGCTCGACCGGCTCTTCCCGCGGTCGATCATCTCGAGCGTCATCCGTGCCGAAGAATCGCTGCGAGAGATCGACCCGCGTGCCGGCCGCGTCGGCGTCACCGACCAGGGGCAGCGGCTGCTCGGGCAGATCCGCTCCGAGCTCGAGTACCGCCCGATCGCCGAAATCCTCACCGACCTGACGGCGCACATGGAGCATGTGCAATCGGTCACGTCGTCGGCGAGCGAGGCGATCCGGCAGCGCTACTTCCCGACGAGCGTCGCGCCCGTCTGGATCGGAGAGGTCTCATGAGCCGCATCCGCATCGTGCACCGCACGGGCTTCAGCTACGAGCAGCCCGCGACCGCGTCGTACAACGAGGCGCGCATGCTGCCGCACTCGGGCGGCGAGCAGTTCGTGCTGCAGGCCGGACTCGACATCCGCCCGGGCGCGACCCAGCACTCCTACCTCGACTACTGGGGCACGAGGGTCTCGACGTTCGAGGTGCTGACCCCGCACCGCGAGCTCGCGGTCACGGCGACGAGCCTCGTCGAGGTGCGGCCCGCCCCGCACCGGCGCGGCGAGCTCTCCTGGGAGGAGCTGGCAGAGGCTGCGAAGTCGACGCTCACGCTCGTCGAGGCATCCACTCCCTCGCTCGTCACGGCGCCGCCGCCAGACGTCGCCACGCTCGCCGCGGAGATCGCGGCCGAGGGCGCGCCCGTCGGCGAGACCGCCCTCGAGGTGTGCCGCGCCGTCGGCGGCGCCATGGAGTACATGTTCGGGGTCACGGGCGTGCACTCGACCGCGAGGGAGGCGTGGGGCGAGCGCAAGGGCGTGTGTCAAGACATCGCGCACCTCGCGATCGGCGCTTTGCGCTCGATCGGCATCCCCGCTCGCTACGTCTCGGGCTACCTGCATCCCGACGCGGGCGCCGCGATCGGCGACACGGTCGTCGGTGAATCGCACGCGTGGGTCGAGTGGTTCGCGGGGGAGTGGCACGGTTACGATCCGACGAACCTCGTCGAGGTCGGCGACCTCCACGTGCTCGTCGGCCGTGGCCGCGACTACAGCGATGTTCCGCCGTTGCGCGGCGTCTACGCCGGAGCGAGCACCTCCGAACTCTTCGTCACGGTCGAGATCACCCGCGTGGCCTGACCTCGCGGTGCCACAATGGCCGCATGCCGATCTTCACCGACGCGTACGGCGTGCACATCCACTACCGGTCGTGGCGGGTGCCCGAGGCGACCGCGGTCGTGCAGCTCGCGCACGGCATCGGCGAGCACATCGGCCGATACTCCGAGCTCATCGAGGCGCTGAACGAGGCCGGGTACTCGGTGTGGGCCGACGACCACCGCGGTCACGGGCAGACCGGCTTCGAGCAGCACGGCGGCGACCTCACGCGCATGGGGCGACTCGGCCCGGGCGGCGTGCGCGCCGCGATCGACGCCATGCAGCAGTTCACCGGAATCATCCGCGAGACCGAGGGGCCCGACGTGCCGCTCGTGCTGCTCGGGCACTCATGGGGATCGTTCATGGCACAGCATGTGCTCAATCGCATGCCCGACGCGTTCGACGGAGTCGTGCTGTCGGGCACCGCGCGGCTCATCCCGGGCTACGGGAACCTCGGCAACCTCAACAAGGGCTTCGAGCGACCCGGCGGCACCTCCGTCGAGTGGCTGAGCAGCGACCCGGCCGTCGCCAAGGCGTTCCAGGCCGATCCGTACACGACGGATCGCACGATCCAGCAGCTCCTCGGCTGGGTCGACGTGTTCCGGCTCACGACGTGGCCGTCGCGGCGCATCCCGTCCGAGCTGCCGTTGCTCATCATGGTCGGCTCAGACGACCCGGTCTCCTCCGAGCGGAACACCGTGCGCCTCCTCCGCGACTACGTGCGCAGGTGCGGTCTCGTCGACGCGCAGCTCATCGTCTACGAGGGCGACCGGCACGAGATCTTCAACGAGAAGAATCGCGCCGAGGTGCGGGCCGACCTGATCAGGTGGCTCGACGAGCGCTTCGCGACGGACTGACGCTCGGCCTACGCCGTGCCCGCCGGCACGGGCGGCACGTTGAACCCGAGCAGTCGCGCCCGCCCCGCGCCCTTCGACTCGCCCTGCCACGGGAACTCGAGCGTGAGCAGCGAGCAGCCGTCGACCACGGGGAACACGTCGCGGTAGTGGTCGGGATCGATGCCGACGAGCTCGCACACGAGCAGCCGCATGAGCGTCGCGTGGAACACCACGAGCACGCGGTCGTCGGGCTGCGGGAACTCGGTCGCCAGCTCCTCGAGCGCGGGCATCGCTCGTGCGACCCCGTCGACGCCGGGCTCACCGCCGGGCAGCGGATGCCACGCCGGCCGTCGCTCGAAGTCCGACCACTCGTCGGGATAGGTCGCTGCCAGCTCGCCGGGCGACATGCCCTCGCCGGCGCCGAAGTCGATCTCGACGAGCCTCGCATCGATGCGGAGCTGCAGTCCGGTCGCCTGCGCGGCGGGCTCCGCGCTCAGCCTCGCCCGGCTGAGCGGCGAGGCCACGATGCCCGCGAGCTGCGCCGTCGCGGCCCAGTCGCGCAGTGCAGCGGCCTGCTCCCGTCCGCGTGCGGTGAGCGCCACGTCGGATGAGCCTGCATATCGGTGCTCGGCATGCCATTCGGTCTCGCCGTGGCGAGCAAGGTAGAGCGTCGTCATCCGTGGTCCCCTCCTGATGGGATCGTAGGCGCACCCGCGGCATCCGCGCTCGCTTGTCGTCTCGCATCCGTAGGCTGTAGCGCATGCACGGTGAATACAAGGTGCCCGGCGGCAAGCTCGTGGTCGTCGACTTCGACGTCGTCGACGACGTCATCCGCAATCCCCGCGTCGCGGGCGACTTCTTCCTCGAGCCCGACGAGGCGCTCGGCGACTTCGACCGGGCGCTCGACGGGCTGCCCGCGGCATCCGACGCCAAGCAGATCGCGCAGGCGATCACCGCTGCGCTTCGGCCCGGCACCGTGCTGCTCGGGTTCTCGGCAGAGGCCGTCGCGGTGGCGGTGCGCCGGGCGATGACGGATGCCAGGAGCTGGGCCGATTTCGAATGGGAGGTCGTGCACGACGCCGCGGTACCTCCCCGCACCCACCTCGCGCTCGACGAGGTGCTCGCGACCCGTGTCGGCGAGGGCCGCCGCAAACCCACCCTGCGCTTCTGGGAGTGGGACGAGTCGGCCGTCGTCATCGGCAGCTTCCAGTCGGTGAAGAACGAGGTCGATCCCGAGGGCGCCGAGAAGTACGGCTTCGAGGTCGTGCGACGCATCTCGGGCGGCGGGGCGATGATGATGGAGCGCGGCAACGTCGTGACCTACTCGCTCTACGTGCCGGGCGAACTCGTGCAGGGCATGAGCTTCGCCGACTCCTACGCCTACCTCGACGACTGGGTGCTGCAGGGGCTCAGGGGCCTCGGCATCGAGGCGACCTACCAGCCGCTGAACGACATCGCGAGCCCGCTCGGCAAGATCGGCGGCGCCGCGCAGAAGCGCCTCGGCTCGGGCGGCGTGCTGCACCATGTGACGATGGCCTACGACCTCGACAACGCCAAGATGCTCGAGGTGCTGCGCATCGGTCGCGAGAAGATCAGCGACAAGGGAATCGCGTCGGCCGCCAAGCGCGTCGACCCGCTGCGCAGCCAGACCGGTCTCAGCCGCGCCGCCATCATCGAGAGCCTGAAGCAGACGTTCACCGACCTCTACGGGGCGACGGCCGGCAGCGTCAGCGCCGACGAGTTGGCCGAGGCCGAGGCGCTCGCCGAGTCGAAGTTCGCGACCGAGGAGTGGCTCTACCGCGTGCCGTGAGCCGCTCGAGCCCTCGGTCGGCGGTGCGACACGCCCGGTCGGCGAGGGCCTGTGGACAGCGGATGGAACGCCCAGAGATCCCCGTTAGAATCGCCGGGTGGATTGGTGGATCTGGCTCGGGATCGCCGCACTCGTCGTCGCCTTCATCTGGCTCGCCGTGGGGCGCGGCTGGGTCGACCTCTCCGACAAGACGCGTCGTGGCGGCGGCGGTGGCGGCGTGATGTTCATCGGCGACGAGGTGTTCGCCCCCCGTAAGCACGAGGCGCAGGCCGAGCTCGACCGGCAGAGCCGGCTCCCCGTTCAGGCCCCCACGCCCGACGGCGACAAGGGCATCTCCTTCGCGGCGGCCGACGCCGACGAGGGCGACCCCGACCGGTTCCGCGGGCGCATCCGCCTCGACGTCGACCGCGCCTGACCGGTGGTTGAGTAGCGCCCGGCGCAGCCGGACGCGTATCGAAACCACCTGTGCGCAACGCTCACCCGAGCGGAAGCCGCCCGGCGATCTCCGTGCCCCACTTCCGCGCGCGATCGAGCTCGCCGTCGGCGACGGGCCCCGAGTAGCCGTGCACGTCGAACGTCTCGGGCTTCGCGGCCGCACGGAACCCGGCCGCGACGAGCCGTTTCATCGCCTTCTTCGCGGCCGACCCCGGCAGTCGCGGGCTGACGACTCGCGTGTCGAACGTCGCGACGGGCACGGCTCGGGCGGGCGAGGCGAGCGACTCGATCCACTCGCGGATGCCCCAGGCCGGGATGTGCACGGCGCCCTGCTGCCTCGCCGACTCACGCGTCGATGCGGTCGACATCGTGAACGCGTGCGTCGGTCCGCCGACCACGAGCAGGTCGACGTCGTCGTCGAGCGCTGCCGGCGCGGATGCCGCGTCGATCACGTCGGTGCGCTCGCCGCCGATGCCGGCGGCGACCTCGCGGGCGAGCTGCTCGGTGTTTCCCCAGATGGACTCGAAGATCACGACTGCGTGCATGGCGCCCCCTCGTACGCGGCTCACGCTACGCCGATCGGCACGCCGCTGGAACCCCGGGCTGGCAGACTGGGCGAGTGAGCGCCGACGAACCCAGCCGCATCATCCATGCGGACAACCTCGACGTGCTCCCGACCCTGCCAGACGGGCAGTTCACCCTCGTCTACCTCGACCCGCCGTTCAACACCGGGCGTGCCCAGGAGCGGCGGTCGACACACCACGTGCGGCTCCCCGACGCGACGGATGTGGCGCACACCGCGACATCCGGAGCCATCACGGGGTTCCAGGGCAAGCGCTACGAGCGCATCCGCGGCGACCTGCTGCGCTACGACGACCGCTTCGAGGACTACTGGGGCTTCCTCGAGCCACGCCTCGCCGAGGCCTGGCGCGTGCTCGCCGACGACGGCACCCTCTACCTGCATCTCGACTATCGCGAGGCGCACTACGCGAAGGTGCTGCTCGACGCGCTCTTCGGGCGCGAGTGCTTCCTCAACGAGATCGTGTGGGCGTACGACTACGGGGCCCGGGCGAAGCGCCGCTGGCCGACGAAGCACGACACGATCCTCGTCTACGTGAAGAACCCCGGTGGGTACTGGTTCGACTCGAGCGCCGTCGACCGCGAGCCGTACATGGCGCCCGGGCTCGTCACGCCCGAGAAGGCCGAGCTCGGCAAGCTGCCGACGGATGTCTGGTGGCACACGATCGTCTCGCCGACGGGCCGCGAGAAGACGGGCTACCCGACGCAGAAGCCCGAGGGCATCTTGCGACGCATCGTGCAGGCATCGACGCGTGAGGGTGACTGGGTGCTCGACTTCTTCGCGGGCAGCGGCACGACCGGCGCCGTCGCGGCGACGCTCGGCCGCCGCTTCGTGCTCGTCGACGAGAACCCCGAGGCGATCGCCGTCATGCGCGCCCGCTTCTCGGGCGTCGCCGACGTCGAGTTCCAGGTCGGCGCGCCCGCGGGGTGACGGATGCCGGCGGCTACGCCGAAGCGCGCCGCACCAGCCGCGTCGGCATGATGTTGCGACGCGGCACCGTGGTGTCGCCGGCGAGCACCCTCAGCAGCAGGTCGGCCATCGCGAAGCCCATGTCGGCCGAGGGCTGGTGCACCGTCGTGAGCGGGATCGCCGACGACGTCGCGGCCGGGCTGTCGTCGAAGCCGACCACGGCGACGTCTTCTGGGACACGGCGTCCGCGCTCGCGCAGCACCGAGAGGGCGCCGGTCGCCATGAGGTCGCTCGCCACGAAGAGACCGTCGAGGTCGGGCACCTGGGTGAGCAGCCGGCGGGTGGCGGCGACGGCGCCGGCCACGGTGAAGTCCGCGGTCTCGACGGCGTCGGAGGGTCGGCCCGCGCGCTCCATCGCCTGACGGAAGCCCTCGAGCCGGTCGATGCCCGCGGGCATGTCGAGGGGGCCCGTGATGGTGCCGATGCGCTGTCGGTTGATCGCGATGAGGTGCTCGGTGCCGGTCATGCCGCCCTCGACGTTGTCGACGTCGACGTAGATCTCGGAGTCGGTCTCGCGCGACGGGCGGCCGCCGAACACCATCGGCACTGCGCCCACGGCCTCCCACAGCGAGTCGTCGCCCTCGTGATGCGAGACGACGAGTGCCCCGTCGACGACGCCCGATCGCAGGTACCGCATGGTCTTGCGGGCGGGGTCATTCGTCGAGATGAGCAGGTTCAGGAGGTATTCGCTCTCGTCGAGGCGCCTGGTGATGCCCTGCACGATCGCGGCGAAGTAGGGATCTCCGAAGAACCTCGTGGTGTCTTCGGGAACGACGAGCGCGATCGCCTGGGTCGTGCGGCTCGCGAGCGAACGGGCCGCGCGGTTCGGCACGTAGTTCAGCTTCGCGATCGCCGCGTTCACGGCCGTCACCACGTCGGGCCGCACCTTGGGGGAGCCGTTCACGACCCGGCTCACCGTCGCGCGGGAGACATTCGCCTCACGCGCGACCGCCTCGAGCGTCGGCGCTGCGGGCCGTGCCGTGACTCCACCACCCCCGTGCATATGGTCAGTCTATTTCCGCAGCGGTGCGATCGGTGGTTTGTGCGGCGAGAGTTCGCGGCAGCGACCGCTCGCGGATGATCGACGCGTAGGCCAGGCCGCTGTCCTTCACCGTGCGCTCCTGCGTGTCGTAGTCGACGCGCACGAGGCCGAAGCGCTTGTCGTAGCCCCACGCCCACTCGAAATTGTCCATGACCGACCAGTAGAAGTAGCCGTGCACCGGCACGCCCTCGTCGATGGCGTCGAGGATCGCACCGAGGTGCGCCTCGAGGAAGTCCGCCCGCTCTCTGTCGTGCACGCGGCCGTCGCCCCCGACGACATCCTCGTAGGCTGCACCATTCTCGGTCACGTAGAGACGGACACCGGCGGATGCCGCGTAGTCCCGCTGCACGCGCACGAGGAGCTCGCGCAGGCCGTCGGGCTGCACCTCCCACTCCATCGCCGTGAGCGGCAGGCCCTGGGGATGGTTGAACACCCCGTCGGCCGCCGGGTACGGCGACCGTGTCGGGCGGTCGGTCGGCGCCGCGGCGAGCAGCGGGTGCTCGGCGGGCCGGTCGCTCACGAGCTCTCCGTGGTAGTAGTTCACGCCGAGCGTGTCGATGGGCGTCGAGATCACCTCGAGGTCGCCGGGCTGCACGACCGCATCGAGACCGAGGTGACCGACATCCGCCAGCAGGTCGTCGGCGTACGCGCCGAGGAAGATCGGATCGAGGAAGAACCGGTTGAACTGCCCGTCGATGCGGCGGGCAGCGTCGAGATCGCCAGGGTTCGTCGGGTCGACGGGCTTCGCGACGGTCAGGTTGAGCGTGATGCCGAGCTCGAGCCCGGGGTCGCGCTCGCGCAGCGCCTGCACGGCGAGGCCGTGCGCGAGCAGCAGGTGGTGGCCTGCGGCGAGCCCTGCTGCGACATCCTGGCGCCCTGGGGCATGCGCCCCGCCCGTGTAGCTGAGGAACGACGAGCACCACGGTTCGTTGAGCGTCGTCCACACGTCGACCCGGTCGCCGAGTGCCTCGTGCACGTCGAGCGCGTAGTCGCGGAACAGGAACGCGGTGTCGCGGTTCGCCCACCCGCCCTTCTCTTCGAGCGCTTGCGGCAGATCCCAGTGGTAGAGGGTCAGCCACGGCTTGATGCCCGCGCCGAGCAACTCGTCGACGAGCCGCGAGTAGAAGTCGACGCCCTTCGGGTTCACCGGTCCGCCGTCGGGGCGCACGCGCGACCATGACGTCGAGAACCGGTAGGTCTGCAGGCCGAGTTGCTGCATGAGGGCGACGTCCTGCGGCATCCGGTGGTAATGGTCGCACGCGACATCGCCGTTGTCGGCGTTCACGACCGCGCCCGGCACCCGGCTGAAGGCGTCCCAGATCGACGCGGTCCGGCCGTCCTCGAACGCGGCGCCCTCGATCTGGTAGGCCGCGGTCGCCGCGCCGAAGAGGAAGTCGGCGGGAAAGGGCCGGGCGACGGATGCCGCATCCGCTGCACGCTCGACGAGCGAGCCATCGGGGCGGGCGGCGGCGGGGTACTGGGCGGTGGTCATCCCTTGACGGCTCCTTGCATGATTCCGGAAACGAGCTGCTTGCCGGCGAAGACGAAGAGCAGCAGCAGGGGCAGCGTCGACAGCAGCACGCCGGCGAGCACGATCGAGTAGTCCACGAAGTGGTTCGACTGCAGCAGCGAGAGGGCGACGGGCAGGGTCGGGTCGCTGCGGTCGAGCACGATGAACGGCCAGAAGAAGTTGTTCCAGGCCGTGACGAACGTGAACAGTCCGAGCATCGCGGCGGCCGGCCGCGCGGCGACGACCCCGATCGTCCAGAACGTGCGGATCATCGAGGCGCCGTCGACGCGTGCCGCTTCGATGAGCTCATCGGGGACCGACTGCTGCAGGTACTGCGTCATCCAGAACACCCCGAAGGCGCTCGTGACGGCCGGGATGACGATGGCGCCGATGTTGCCGGTCCAGCCGAGGTCCGAGAACAGGATGTACAGCGGCACGACGCCGAGCTGCATCGGCACCGCCATCGTCGCGACGACGAAGACGAGCAGCGGCTTGCTGCCAGGGAACCGCAGCTTCGCGAAGGCCCATCCGGCGAGCGTCGAGGTCACGACGACGGATGCCGCGATGAGCAGGGAGCTCGTGATCGAGTTGCCGAGCGCGCGCCAGAAGTTCACGGCCGGGTCGTTCACGACCGTCGCCGCGTTCTCGAGGAAGTTGCCGCCCGGGATCCACGACATGTTGGGGTCGTTGATCGTCGACGAGTCGCCCGAGCCGATGAGGAACGACCAATAGAAGGGGAACAGTGCGCCGACGAGCACGACGCCGAGGCCGACGTAGACCCAGAACCCGGCGCGCACGCCGCGGATCTTCGTGGTGCGGTTGCGGCCCCGGGTCGCGCGCGGCTGCGGCATCCGCTCGCTGTCGGATGCCTCGGTCGTGGAGATCGGAGGAGTCTCGAGTGCGGTCATGGCTAACGCCGCCCTTCGTCTCGGACGAGTCGTCTCGTCACGAGCAGGTTGATGAGGCCGATGATCAGGATGATCAGGAACAGGATCCACGCGAGCGCTGCCGCCCTGCCGAAGTTCCACTGTCCCCAGCCGATGTCGTAGAGGTAGAGGGTGATCGTGAGCCACTGCTGTGCGGCGCCGCCGCGGCCGAACTGGTCGAACATGCGCGGCTCGTCGAAGATCTGCAAGCCGCCGATCGTCGCGGTGATGATGACGAAGATGAGCGTCGGCTTGAGCGATGGGAGCGTGATGCTGCGGAACTGGCGGAATGCGCCGGCGCCGTCGACGGTCGCGGCCTCGTAGTAGTCGCGCGGGATCGCCTGCATGGCCGCGAGCAGGATGAGCGTGTTATAGCCCGTCCAGCGGAAGTTCACCATCGTGGCGATCGCGACGTGGCTCCAGAACGCGTCCTTGTGCCACTGGATCGCGGGCAGGCCGACGTCGGTGAGGATGTTGTTCACGAGCCCGTGGTTGTCGCCGAACATGTTGCTGAAGATGAGCGCGACGGCGACGGGCGCCATGACGAAGGGCACGAGCACGCCCATGCGCCAGAAGGTCTTCGCCCGGATGTTGCGGTCGAGCATCGCGGCGATGAAGATCGCGGCGATGAGCTGCGGCACGGCCGAGAACAGGAAGATGCTGAAGGTGTTGCGCAGCGCCGTCCAGAACTGCGGCTGGCCGAGGATCCAGGCGTACTGGTCGAAGCCGATGAACTGGCCCGAGTTGCGCACGAGGTCCCAGTCCATGAACGAGATCACGGCCGTGAACGCGATCGGGAAGAGCCCGACGACCGCGAACATGATGAAGAACGGCGAGATGTAGAGGTACGGCGAGACCTTGAGGTCCCATCGGCTGAGGCGCTGGCTGAACGAGATGACACGCGGCGGCCGCGGCGGGCGGCTCGTCGGGGGCGCCGGCGGGCGCGTCGCGGTGGCGGTCACGGGATGCTCCTGAAAACGAGGACGAGGACGGCGGGTCGGGGGTTGCGCGGGTCGCGCCGCCTGGGCGACGCGACCCGCACGGTTGGGCTAGAAGGCGCCGACCTCGGTGACCCATGTGTTCCATGAGGTCTGCTGGTCCTCGACGCCGTCGAAGACTCGCGTGACCGCGTTCTGGAGCGCGTCGTGGAACTGGAAGAACTTCGGACCCTTGAAGGTCGCGACGGTCACGGCCTCGGCACGGTTGATGCCGATCTCACCGGTGGGCGCGTCGTTGAAGTACTCGTTGGTGAAGGCGGTGAGGCCCTCGTCCTCGTAGGCGGCGGCCTGGCTCGGGAAGGTGCCGGCGTTCACGAACGCCTTGACCTGCTGCTCGGGCGCGGTGAGCCAGTCGGCGAGCTTCAGGGCCTCGTCGACGTTCTTGCCGTCGGCGGGGACCGTCAGGTACGAGCCGCCCCAGTTGCCACCGCCGCCGGGGAAGACGTCGGCGACGTCCCAGCCCGCGACCTCAGGAGCGCTCCCCGAGATGACGCCGTGCATCCAGCCCGGGCAGAGCATCGCGGCGAACTCGCCGTTGGCCATCGAGGCGAACCAGTCGTCGCTCCACTGGCCTGCGTAGGCCGAGATCGGCACCGCGCGCTCGACGACGGTGTTGTAGGCGTCTTGGATGTCGGCGTTCTCAGTGGCGACGGCAGTGCCGTCGGGCTCCTCATAGGCGGTCTCGAGCTGGTTCACGATGCCCTGGAGCACGGAGTTGGCCGAGTCGATGAAGGGCTTGCCGGTCGCGGCCTTGTACTGGTCGGCGACGTTGAAGAAGTTGTCCCAGTCGCCCTCGAGGAGTGCAGCGACCTCGGTGCGGTCGGTCGGCAGGCCTGCTGCGGCGAACAGGTCGGAGCGGTAGCAGATGCCCTGCGGGCCGACGTCGGTGCCGAAGCCGACGAGGCGGCCCTCACCGTCGGTGGCGGCAGCCTCCTTCCAGTCGAGCCAGCGGCCCTTGGCGTCCTCGGGGACCTCGGCGAGCAGGTCGGAGTACTCCATGGCCTCGGTGAACCAGTCGACCTCGACGGCCTCGATGTCGGCGAGGCCTTCCTTGCCGAGCTTCTGGAAGTAGTTCGCGCGGGCGTCGTTCGAGGTGGCGGCCCGGTTGTGCACGATCGTGACGTTCGGGTTCTCGTCCATGTACTCCTGGAGGAGCTCGTCCGAGTAGCCGAAGTCGTTGAACGTGGCGACGGTCAGTTCGACCTTGCCGTCGCCGCCGCCCGAGTCGGACGGAGACGAACAACCGGTGGCGATGATGGCGATGGATGCGGCGCTTGCGATGGCTGCGATCGCCTTGGTGCGTCGTGAAAGCTTCACGGTCACTCCCTTGTGTGCGTGGTGTCGGAATGGTCACGTGAGGACGCGCTGGCCCACTGGGTGAGAGCGCTCTCACGATGCAGCCCTGATGATAAGCAGCCGTGGATCGCATTGTCAAGAGAGCGCTCTCATTCGAGGGTTCCGTTACCGAGACGTGACCCGCCCGAGCGCCCCGCGGCCGCGGGCGTACACTCGAAACCGTGTCTGCAAGCGAGCGTCGAGAGCCCTCCGATCGCGTCAGGCAGAACCGGCGCCTGGTCGTGGCGCTCTCCCTGAGCCTCGTACTGATCGCCGCGAGCGTGGTCGTGATCGGGGCCGTTGCGGGCGACGATTCGAACGGCGATACCGGCCCGAGCGCGGCATCCGACCCCACCGAGACTCCGACCGTGCGACCCGCGCCGGCCGAGCCTCCGCCGCCGGCGCCCGTCGACACGTTCGATCGGGCTGCGCACTCCCTCGACGACCCCATGAGCATCTGGGTCGTCGTCAACAAGCTCCGGCCGCTCACCCCGCAGGACTTCGAACCGCCAGACCTCGTCGACGTACCGGTCGAGCACACCAACGAGCCGCTGCTTCGGCAGGAGGCATCCGACGCCGTGGTCTCGATGTTCCAGGCGGCGTTCGACGAGGCCGGGCTCGAGCTCGCCTCGAACAGCGCCTACCGGTCGTACAGCGCCCAGGAGAACGTCTACGACGGCGACGACCTCACCACCGCGCGCCCGGGATTCAGCGAGCACCAGACCGGGCTCACGATCGACATCGGCCCGCTGTCGGGGGAGTGCTCGCTCGACCCGTGCCTCGCCGAGCTGCCCGAGGGCATCTGGCTGCGCGACAACGCGTGGCGATTCGGGTTCATCCTGCGATATCCGGCCGATAAGACCCCGGTGACCGGGTACTCGTTCGAGCCGTGGCACTTCCGCTATGTGGGGGTGCCCCTCGCGACCGAGATGCACGAGACTGGCGTCGTGACCCTCGAAGAGTTCTTCGGCCTCCCGGCAGCGCCAGACTATGGCTGAACGGATGCCGCGGCGCGGCGTCTCGCTCGCGGTGCTGATCGTCAATCAGCTGCTCGCGGGTGTCGGCGTGGCGTCCGGCGTCGCGGTCGCGGCGCTCCTCGCCCAAGACCTCACCGGCACCGCCGTGCTCGCCGGCCTGGCTCAGTCCGCGACCGTCCTCGGGGCCGCGGTCTCGGCGATTCCGCTCGCACGGCTCGCGGTGCGCTCCGGCCGCCATGTCGCCCTCGCCGCCGGCTACGGGCTCGCCTTCGTCGGCGCCGTGCTCATCGTGGTGGGGTCGGCGGGTGGCTGGATCCCGCTCGTCTTCCTCGCGCTCGCAGTGTTCGGCGCGGGCGCTGCCGCGGGCCTGCAGGCACGATTCGCGGCCACCGAAGTGGCAGCACCCGGTTTCGAGGCTCGCGCCATGTCGCTCGTGCTGTGGGCGACGACACTCGGCTCGGTCGCCGGCCCCCTGCTCGCGGACACGGGAGACGTCCTGGGCCGCGCGCTCGGACTCCCGCCGTTCGTCGGGCCGTTCCTGCTCTCGGGTGCCGTGTTCGGCCTCTCGACCGTGCTCGTCGCCGCGCTCCTGCGGGTGCCGCGGGCCGGAGCGCTCGCATCGGATGCCGCGACGAGCGCGTCCGCCGCCGACCCCGACGATGATCCACCGATCGCTCCCGATGGGGTCGCCGACGTCGCCGGCTCGGCTCCGATCGCCCCAGACGTGCCGGCCCTCGATGTCGCCGACGAGGCGGCGCCAGCCGCGGTCGCCGACACGGCTCCGGTCGCAGAGCGCGTCGGCGCCTGGCAGGCGCTGCGCACGGCGATGCGCAATCCGCGCTCCCTCGTCGCGGTCCTCGCCATCGTGTGCTCGCACACGGTGATGGTCGGCGTCATGGTCATGACGCCGGTGCACATGACCGACCACGGGCTGTCGCTCACGCTCGTCGGGGTGGTCATCAGCATCCACGTGTTCGGCATGTACGGCGCGAGCCCCATCGTCGGCTGGCTCGTCGACCGGGTCGGCCCGGTGCGCGTCATCGTCGGCGGAGCGGTCATCCTCTTCGCAGCGACGCTCATCGGCATCCTCGCCGCGGGCGACGACATGCTGCTCGTGCCCGTCGCGCTCGGTCTCCTCGGGCTCGGCTGGTCGTGCGGCCTCATCGGCGGATCGACGCTGCTCACGACCTCGGTCGACCCGGCGGTCCGGGTGCCGTTGCAGGGCGCCACGGATGCCGCGATGAACGTGACGGCGGCGGCATCCGCTGCCCTCTCCGGGGTGATCCTCGGCATCGGCGGCTTCGCGGTGGTGAACGTCGTGGCGGTGCTCGTGCTCGTGCCGCTCATCATCGCCGTGCTCCGCCTGGCGATGCGGCGTACGAGCGTGCCCGCCTGAACACTGGGTGAGCGCGCTCTCACGGCTCTCCCAGCGTTTAGGAGGTTCCCTCACATTCGGTCGTGATGGGGTGACGCGGTCCCCCGAAATGCCGACCGGAAGATCCCCACGTGTTTCAGAACTTCATGCTGCCATCGCGCCGCCGTTCGACGTTCCGTGAACCCCCTTCCGTCTCGTACGCCGCCCTCGGCGACCTCACTCCTGCCGATTCACCCGCGATCGGTGACCCCGCTCCGACCGATTCATACGCGGTCGGCGACCCGGCTCCCGCCGATTCCACCGGCTCCCTCGGGGATCCCGCTCCCGTCGACTCGTCCGATTCGGCCGCAGCCGCGCCCGCCGAACCCGAGACGGCTTCGGAGGGGCCGCGCGAGCCTCGCCATCGTGCCGATCCAGTTCGAAATCGACGACCTGCGCCGGGGATGCGCCGTTCCATCGCGTTCGGTTGCGTCGCCGCGATCATGGGCGTGAGCGCGTTCGGCACGGTCGCTGCGTCCGCCGGTGAGGGCGCGACGAGGGTCGTCTCGGCTCGTGAGGCGGTCGCCACGGTCGCCGAGACGGTCGATCCCGTTGAAGCGGCCGCTGTCGACGAACTCGTCTCGCTCATCGACACGGACGACGGCCCCGCGATCACGAGCGGCCTGTCGGTCGCCGAGGCGCCCTTCACCGGCGGCACGCAGGTCACCGTCACCGGCGAGGAGCTCGATCAGGTCGCATCCGTCACCGTCGCGGGCGTTCCCGCGGCGATCGTCGCGATCGACGAGAGCCACGTGACGTTCGCCGTGCCGGCCGTCGCCGAGAACGCGCTCGGCAGCGCGGAGGTGCGATTCGCGGATGTCGCGGGCGAGCCCGTCGACGTCGAGGCGCCCGGCGCGACCGTCGCCGCCGGCGCATCCGTTCCCGCGGCATTCACCACCGAGCTCCCCGGCATCGTGCATGCCTCGACGCAGTCCGTGCCGCACGCCCTCACCCTCGCCTACACGACCAACCCGGCCATCGACGCGCAGGTCGGCTACGTGCTCACCTACTGGAGCAGTTACAACACCGCGCAGTACACCGTCTTGAGCGGTGTCGACTGCGCGAACTTCGCGAGCCAGTCGCTCATCGCCCGCGGCTGGACGATGGACGGCGAGTGGTACCACGACGCGGCTACCGGTGCGATGGGTGCCGCGTGGGTGAGCTCCACCGCGCTCCGCGACTACCTCGCCGCGCGCCCCGACCGGGCGACGGCGCTCGACGATTCGCAGCGTTCGCTCGTGAAGGTCGGCGACATCGCGCAGTTCGACTGGGACTCCTCCGGCGACCGCGACCACACGGCCGTCGTCACGCGCGTCGAGCACACCGAGACCGGAACCAAGGTCTGGGTCGGCGGGCACACCAAGGACGCCGATTACTGGGACGTCGACCAGGCCCTCGCCACCGGCGGCGGCTACGTCAGCTACTTCTCGCTCGCGTAGCTCCGGTGGTTGAGTAGGCGCGCAGCGCCGTATCGAAACCACCCTGCCCGCACGTGCACGTTGGGTAATCTCGATACGCGTCGCGCTGGCGCGCGGCGCTACTCGACCACCGGGGAGGCGCGTCAGGCGTCGGCGAGCGCGTCGTCGACGAGCTGCTTCGCCGCGGCCTGCACCGACTTCAGGTGCTCGGGGCCGCGGAACGACTCCGCGTAGATCTTGTAGACGTTCTCGGTGCCGCTCGGTCGCGCCGCGAACCACGCGTCGGCGGTCGCGACCTTGACCCCGCCGATCGCGGCGGCGTTGCCCGGAGCGTCCGAGAGTTTCGCCGTGATCGGATCGCCGGCGAGGTCGGTCGCCTCGATCGAGGCCGCGTCGAGCTTGCCGAGCACGGACTTCTGGGCGGGGGTCGCCGCGGCATCCGTGCGCTCATAGGCCGGATCGCCGAAGCGGGCGACGAGCTCTGCGTAGAGCTGCGAGGGCGAGCGGCCCGTGACCGCCCGGATCTCGGAGGCGAGCAGGCAGAGCAGGATGCCGTCTTTGTCGGTGGTCCAGGCTGTGCCGTCGAAGCGCAGGAACGAGGCGCCGGCGCTCTCTTCGCCGCCAAAGCCGACCGAGCCGTCGAGCAGCCCGGGCACGAACCACTTGAAGCCGACCGGAACCTCCCAGAGGCGACGGCGCAGGGCCGCGGCGACGCGGTCGATCATCGAGCTCGAGACGAGCGTCTTGCCGATCGCGGCATCCGCCCGCCATCCGGATCGGTGGCCGAAGAGGTACTCGACCGCGACCGCGAGGTAGTGGTTCGGGTTCATGAGGCCGCCGTCGGGCGTGACGATGCCGTGCCGGTCGGCGTCGGCGTCGTTGCCGGTGAGGATGTCGAATTCGCCGGCGTGCGCGAGCACCGAGGCCATCGCGTAGGGGCTCGACGGATCCATGCGGATCTTGCCGTCCCAGTCGAGCGTCATGAACGACCACGTCGGGTCGACACGCTCGTTCACGACCGTGAGGTCGATGTTGTACTTGTCGCGGATGGCGCTCCAGTAGTTGACGGATGCCCCGCCCAGCGGGTCGGCGCCGATGCGCACCCCAGAGCGGCGGATCGCGTCGAAGTCGATGATGCTCTCGAGGTCGTCGACGTAGTTGCCGCGGAAGTCGTAGGTCTCGACGCCGCTCGGCTCGGCCTCGAGCACGCCGCGCATGTTGTCGGCGATGAGCCCGTTCGCGCGGTGCGCGATCCAGCTCGTGGCCTCGGAGTCGGCCGGGCCGCCGTGCGGCGGGTTGTACTTGAAGCCGCCGTCGCCGGGCGGGTTGTGACTCGGCGTGATGACGATGCCGTCGGCCTCGCCCTCGGCCCGGCGCACCGGGTCGTTGTTCCACTTCAGGATCGCGTGCGAGAGCGCGGGCGTCGGCACGAAGTCGTCGAACCGGTCGACGAGCACCCGCACCTGGTTGCCGACGAGCACCTCGAGGGCCGTCGTCATTGCTGGCGCGCTCAAGGCGTGCGTGTCGGCGCCGATGAAGAGCGGGCCCGTGATGCCCTGCGACGTGCGGTACTCCACGATCGCCTGTGTGATCGCGAGGATGTGCTGTTCGTTGAAGCTCGTGGTGAGCGATGAGCCGCGGTGGCCCGAGGTGCCGAAGGCCACGCGTTGGTCGGGCTCGGAGACATCGGGATCGCGATCGTAATAGGCCTTGACGAGGGCCTCCACGTTGATGAGATCGGATTCGGTCGCCGGGGTTCCCGCTCGCTCGTGCATCCCCCCAGTCTGTCACCGGCGCCCCGGTCCGTCACGCGGTCATTTCTCAGAGGAGCGCGCCCACTCCGGTCGCGACCGTGAAGATCGCGAGCCCGGCGAGCGCGCCGACCACGGTGCCGTTGATGCGGATGAACTGCAGGTCGCGGCCCACCTGGAGCTCGAGCTTCTCGGTGGTCTCGCGCGGGTCCCACCGCTCGACGGTCTCGGTGATGACCCCGGCGATCTCGTGCCGGTAGGTGCGCACGACGTAGGCTGCGGCATCCGCGACCCAGGCGTCGACCTTGGCCGCGAGCTCCTCGTCGCTCGCGAGGCGCGATCCCACCTCGATGACCGCCGAGCGCAGCCCGGCGCGCAGTTCACTGTGCTCGTCGGCGAGCGACTCGGCGAGCGTGTGCTTCACCGACTCCCACACCTCGCCGGCGAACTCGCGCAGCCGGGCGCTCTCGAGGAGCTCGGCCTTCAGCGACTCGACGCGGGCGATCATGTCCGGGTCGTGCTGGAGATCGTCGGTGAGGTCGGCGAGGTAGCGGTCGATCGCGATCCGCAGCGGATGCCTCGGGTCGACGCGCACGGCGCGCACGAACGACCGCACCTCTCGTGAGGCGCGGTCGTCGACCATGCGATCGACGAATCCGGGAAGCCAGCGCGGCAGGCGGTCGGAGACCATGCTGCCGAACGCCTCGGGATGGGACTCGAGCCATCCTTCGGCCTTCTCGAGCACGACGTCGATCGCCGTGCGCTGCTGGTCGGACTCCACGAGCCGAGCGCCGAGGCGCCCGATCGCCGGACCCCACTCGGGCGCGAAGACGTGCCGGCGGGCGAGGTTCTCGATCACGTCCTCGACATCCTCGTCGCCGAGGAGGGTGAGCACCCCGCGCGCGGCGACGGAGACCTCGGCGGTGAGCCGTTCGGCGTGCTCGGGCATCGCGAGCCACTCGCCGAGGCGCCGCGCAACGCCCATCGACTCGAGCTTGCCGAGCACGACCTCGTCGGAGAGGAACTCGTTCTCGACGAACGCACCGAGGCTCGCCCCGATCTCGTCCTTGCGGTTCGGGATGATCGCGGTGTGGGGGATCGGCAGCCCGAGCGGATGCCGGAAGAGCGCCGTCACCGCGAACCAGTCGGCGATCGCGCCGACCATCGCGCCCTCGGCGGCGGCGCGGACGTAGGCGAGCCACTGCACGGCGTCCTGCAGCGCGAACGACACCGCGAACACCACAGCGGCGACGGCGAGCAGGCTCGTCGCGACGCGCTTCATGCGCCGCAGCGCGACCAGCCGTTCGGCATCGGTCGGCACCACTCGCAGATCTTCGATCACGGTCATGACCAGACCTCCATCGCGCATCGGATTGCGGTCGGTTTCGACGCTAACCGCTTCGCCGCCCGGGCGCTGGCTAGGCTTGCCTGCATGATGGATGCCGCGCCTGCTTCGCCCGAGGAGACCTACTCCTATCTGGGTCCGGCCGGAACCTTCACCGAAGCGGCGCTGAAACAAGTGCCCGAGGCCGCGGGCAAGCATTGGCGCTCGGTCAACAACGTCGGCGAGGCACTCGCGGATGTCACGAGCGGCCGTTCGATCGCGGCGATGATCGCGATCGAGAACTCGATCGAGGGCGGCGTCTCGGCCACGCAGGACGCGCTCGCGACCGTGCCGGGGCTGCGCATCATCGGCGAGTACCTCGTGCCCGTGAACTTCGTGCTCGTCGCCCGCGAGGGCACGACCCTCGCCGACGTGCACGTCGTGAACGCCCACCCGGTCGCCTACGCGCAGTCGCGCCGCTGGCTCGAACGGGAGCTGCCCGACCACGGGCACATCCCGGCGACGAGCAACGTGCAGGCCGCGGCATCCCTGTTCGAGGGCAGCCAAGCGGATGCCGCGGTGGCACCGCCCGGCATCACCGAGCACCTCGACCTCGTGGTGCTCGCCCATGACATCGGCGACAACCCCAACGCCGTCACGCGCTTCGTGCTCGTGAGCCGCTCCCACGTGCTCACCGAACCCACGGGAGCCGACAAGACGAGCCTCATCATCGAGCTCCCGACCGACGAGCCGGGCTCGCTGCTCGCGATGCTCGAGCAGTTCTCCACCCGAGGCGTGAACCTCTCGCTCCTCCAGTCGCGGCCCATCGGCGACGCCCTCGGCCGCTACCGCTTCGTCGTCGACCTCGACGGCCACATCGCCGACGAGCGCGTCGCCGACGCGTTGCTCGGCCTGCGCCGCACGAGCCCCAATGTGCTGTTCCTCGGTTCGTATCCGCGAGCCGATCGCCAAGAAGTCTCCTATCACTCGAAGTACGACGACGAGATCTTCATCGAGGCGCGCGACTGGTTGCGCGGCCTGCTGAGCGGCGAGCCAGACTGAGCCTGCGCGGCCGTGCAACGGCTCCCTCGCCGGGCCGCCTCGCCCCGGTCGCACCGCCTTCGGCGATCGACGTTGCGAGAAGTCCTCAACATTGGTACGTTCCGGCTATGTCGCGCAAAGTGGGGTACGTCGATGACCGGGGGAAGTACATCGACGATCGGCAGGGCGCGGGCCCTGCATACGGGCGGCCGGCGCGCCGCCGCATGGGCCGGCGGCTGGGTATGGCCGTGTTGGCAGCCCTCGCTCTCGCCGCCGCGTCGCAGTCGCTCGCGCTGACTCCCGCCATGGCGGCGGAGACCCCGTCGATCTCGGGCACGGTCACGCTCGGAAGCGCGTCGACGCCTGCGGGTGACGGCGAAGTCGTCGTCACCGCACGGCTCTACAGCGCCTTCAACGGCAGCTGGACCGAGATGAAGACGCAGACCGACGCAGAAGGTCGCTACCTGTTCGAGTCGTTGCCTCGCGGCTCGTACGAACTCGAGTTCGACGACGTCGGCGACGAAGGATTCGCGACCATGTGGTGGCCGTCGCATCCGGTTCCCTCGCCGAACGTGACACGCTTCCAACTCGGCGAGGAAGCGCTGCAGCGAGACATCACGCTGCCCCCTGGCGCGTCGCTCGCGGGAACGGTGCGCAACACGGATGGCGTGCCGTTGGGGGCAGTTCGGGTGACGGCCTCCGCGTTCGATCCGGAGGGCGGCGACGTGCCGGTCACCGTCGACACCATGCTGACGGCTGCCGATGGGATCTACACGTTCGACGGCCTTCCTCCGGCCGAGTACTCGCTCCGGTTCTCGACCGCCACGGAGTACCAGCCCGCGATCCTCGAAAGTGGCCTCGACCTCGCCAGCGGTGAGGTGCGCACCGGTGTCGACGTGACGATGTACCGGTACACGCGACTCAGCGGCAACATCCTGTGCCCGAGATGCGGCGATCCAGAGGTGACGCCGTTCCTCTCGGTGCAACTCGAGCGCGACGCCGGCACCGGAGCCGAGCCTGTGTGGGAGGGCGCCGGAACGACGCCGGTGTCGCCGACGGCTTCCGCCGATACCGGCTACTACACCCTCACCGGGCTCGCACCGGGGTCGTATCGCATCCGGGTCGACGGCGATGAGAGCTGGACTCCCCGGCCCAACGCGTCCGAGGTGGTGACCATCGGAGACGGCGACGAGGCGCTGCTCGATCTGAGCATCGAGTTCTCGCGACTGGATCGTGACTTCTCGGGTGACGACGATCCCGACGTGATCGTGCGCTCGAGAGGAGGAGGCCTGCTCATGTACGCGGGCGACGGGGCATCCGGCTGGTCGGGCGTCTCCACCATCGGTTCGGGTTGGGGGGCGATGAACCACGTGTTCGCGGCGGGCGACTTCTCGGGCGACGGGCATGCCGACGTGATGGCGCGTGACGGCGCAGGGCGCCTGTTCCTCTACCGAGGCGACGGCTCGGGCGGCTGGCTCGACTGGGGCGTGGTCGGCACCGGTTGGAGCGTCATGAACTCGATCTTCAGTCCCGGCGACTTCTCCGGAGACGGCCACGTCGACCTGCTGGCGCGGGATGGCGCGGGCAACCTCTGGCTGTATCCGGGCGACGGCGCCGGCGGGTTCGGATCCGTGTCGAAGGTGGGTGTCGGCTGGAACGTCTACGACCAGGTCTTCGCGGTCGGTGACTTCGGCGGGTACGGCCGTGCGAACGTCATGGGGCGCAACAGCGCCGGGCAGCTCCACGTGCACCCGTCGTCGGGATCCGGCGGATGGGCGCCACCCTCCCTCGTCGGCACCGGTTGGGGCGGGTTCGATGCGGTGTTCGGCTCGGGCGACTTCACCGGAGACGGCAACGACGACGTGATGGGGCGGGACGCCTCCGGCCGTCTCTGGCTCTACCCGGGCGATGGATTCTCCGGATGGAAGCCCCGGTCGGTTGTCGGAACCGGGTGGAGTTCGCTCTCGTTCGTGAGCTGAACGGAGTCGGACAACTCCGGCGTCGCTCCCCGATGGCTCGTGCGCGGTACTGTGACCCTGATCGATCATGAGGGGTGACCATGAGTGAGGGCCGGAGCGCACAGGACATCGACCCGAGGTTCGATCCACGGTTCCAGCGCGGGTATGTGCCGTCGCCCGAATCGGAGGCGGCCTCGGTGGCGACACCGCCGCAGAACGTCGTGCGATCGCCGCAGGCCCCGACCGCGCCGGCGTCCGGGCGCATCCCACCGGTCCCACCTGTCGCGGTGAGGTCCGCCGAGCCGGCGGAGCACGCGCACGTCGCAATGCCGCCCACGACCTCCGAGATCCGGTCGGCGGATGCCGCGGCGCCCGACGCATCGGTCGATCCGGCCGTATTCGCGGAGCCCGATCTCGACGGCGTCGACGAGGCCGAGGAGCGCCGCACTCGCTGGCGCTGGCTCTGGATCGCGCTGGGCGCCGGCGTCGGCTGCGTCCTCCTCGGGGTCGGCCTGTTCTGGAGCTACGCCTCGGACCCCGGAGGCTACATGGGTCGCCCGGGGACCGGGTACGACGCGACCCTCGCACAGTTCGCCATGTCGCTCGCACCGGGGCTGGTGCAGGCCGGGGTGATCGGCGTGGTCGTGGCGCTCGCCTCGATGGCGATCTTCGGACGACGTAGGGATTCTGGCCGGTGAGGGCGCCTCATCCGGCGCAGATCGCCCTGGGGGCCATCTGCGTACTCGCGCTGGTCGGGCTGTGGTGGATCACGACGGCGATGCTCGAGATGCAGAGCGTCTCGTGGAGCGGCGAGGAGCCGAGTGACGAGATCATCGCCATGTGGGCGTTCCAGAACCTGGCCTACACCCTTTTGATGCCCGCGCTCGCGCTGGCATCCGTGGCATCCGCCCTCGGCCTCGTGTTCACCTGGTCCTTCTCGACGGCGCTTCGCCGCCGCAGCGACCGACGCCACGTCAGCGACCGACGCGACGTCAGCGACCGACGCGAAGTCCGCGACCGACTCGAACGATGAGCGCCGCCGGGTCGACGCGGAACCGCACCGACGCGACCGTGCCGAACTCGTCGCCGTCGATCTCGAACTCCTCTGGCGCACCCTCGATGTCGATGTCGACGGCGCGGCCCCGGGAGTAGAGGATCTCGCTTCGCCGCTTGTCGCCGGTGAGCGCGATGAACTGGCGGCCGACCGCGCTCTTGCGCAGCACCCGGTTCTCCCACGTCACCTTGCGCCAGATGAGGATCCAGCCGAAGACGTTGCGTGGCTGCAGCAGCACGACGTCGAGCTTGCCGTCGTCGACCTCCGCGTCGGGGATGAGCTCGATGTTGCCCGGCAGGTAGCCGAGGTTCGCCACGAGGATGCTCGACACCCGCGAGCGGTGGTGCCGGCCGAGGTCGAGCCGGTGCGTGATGCGGAACGGCTTCGACGCGGGGATCGCGCGCAGCCCTGCGTCGACGTAGGCGAGCCAGCCGACCTTCTTCTTCAGGTCGGGATTGGTGTTCGAGATCATCGCCGCGTCGATGCCGATGCCGGCCATCACGAGGGAGACGTGCGTCTCGTTGGTGCCGTCGGGCCTTGTGACGTCGGCGACGAGCACGTCGACGGCATGCTCGAAGCCCGAGAAGGCGAGCACGACGGCGTCGTCGGGGTCGTTCACGGGGATCTCGAGGTTGCGTGCGAACAGGTTGCCGGTGCCGAGCGGCACGAGGCCGAGGGGCACGCCACTGCCGCGGAGTCCCGCCGCCACCGCGCGCACCGTGCCGTCGCCCCCGGCTGCGATCACGAGGTCGACCCCGGCGGCGAGCGCCTCGAGCGCCATGCTGCTGCCCGGGTCGTGCTCGAGCGTCTCGATCCACAGCGACGGGGCGAACCCCTGCCGCGACTCGGCTTGCCGCACGGCGTCGCGCAGCGCGTCGACACCCTGCTTCGTGGGATTGAAGATGACGGCTGCGCGCGGGCGCGTGCTCGCGGCATCCGTCGAACCCTGCCTCCCCAGTCTCGCCACGCTGCCAACGGTATTCCATCCAGCCGTGCGCAGGCCCGGAACCACGCGCATGAGCCGGACCGGACCGGCGGATGCCCACGGCTAGACTTGCTCGGGTGATCGACCCCCTGCTGCTCCGCGAGAACCCCGAACTGATCAAGCGTTCGCAAGAGCTCCGTGGCGAGTCCGTGGCCTTCGTCGATGACGCCGTCGAAGCGGATGCCGCGCGCCGCAGCGCGATCACCACGTTCGAGTCGCTCCGCGCCGAGCAGAACACCTTCGGCAAGCAGGTCGCGCAGGCGCCCAAAGAGCAGAAGGCCGCGCTCGTCGCCGAGGTGCAACAGCTCTCCGCGCGAGTGAAGGCCGCGAGCCAGCAGGCCAGCGACGCCGAGACTGCGTTCACCGAGGCCGTGCAGCGCATCGGCAACGTCGTCCTCGACGGTGTGCCCGCTGGCGGCGAAGACGACTACATCGTGCTCCGCGAGGTGGGCGAGGTTCCCGCGTTCGGCTTCGAGCCGCGCGACCACCTCGAGATCGGCGAACTCCTCGACGCGATCGACATGCAGCGCGGCGCGAAGGTGTCGGGGGCGCGGTTCCACTACCTGAAGGGCGTCGGCGCGCGCCTCGAGCTCGCGATCATGTCGATGGGCCTCGATCGTGCGCTCGCCGCGGGCTTCACGCCGCTCATCACGCCCACGCTCGTGCGGCCCGAGATCATGCAGGGCACCGGATTCCTCGGGGCTCACGCTGAAGACATCTACTACCTGCCCGACGACGACCTCTACCTCACCGGCACGAGCGAGGTCGCGCTCGCCGGCTATCACGCCGACGAGATCATCGACCTCTCGAACGGTCCGCTGCGCTATGCGGGCTGGTCGACGTGCTACCGCCGCGAGGCCGGCAGCCACGGGCGCGACACGCGCGGCATCATCCGGGTGCACCAGTTCAACAAGCTCGAGATGTTCAGCTATGTCGACCCGGCCGACGCCGAGGCGGAGCACGAGCGACTGCTCGGATGGCAGGAGGGCATGCTCCAAGACCTGGGCCTCGCCTACCGGGTGATCGACACGGCCGCGGGCGACCTCGGCTCGAGCGCCGCCCGCAAGTACGACGTCGAGGCATGGGTGCCCACGCAAGCGGCCTACCGCGAGCTCACCTCGACCTCGAACTGCACGACCTTCCAAGCGCGCCGCCTCGACATCCGCCACCGCACCGAGAGCGGCAAGACGGCTCCCGTTGCGACCCTCAACGGCACGCTCGCCACCACTCGCTGGATCGTCGCGATCCTCGAGACCCACCAGCAGGCCGACGGCTCGGTGCTCGTGCCCGAGGCGCTGCGCGGCTACCTCGGCGGCCTCGACGTGCTCGAGCCCGTCGCGGCTCGATAGGCGATCGGATGTCGCAGCAACCCGCTCCCGGCGAGAACCGAGCGCCCGAACGTCACGAGGCGTCCGCATCGCAGCGCCCGCACGCCGTCGACGTCGCCCCCGACGGGCGCTGGCTCGTCGTGCTCGACATCGACGGCACGATCATGCACGAAGACGAGTCGATCGACCAGGTCGTCGCCGACGCGGTCGCGGCGGTCCGCGATCGCGGGCATGAGGTCACCCTCGCGACCGGCCGTTCGTGGGCGACGACCCATCCCGTGCTCGAGCGGCTCGGGCTCACGCCCGAGTACGTCGTGTGCGCCAACGGCGCCATCACGATGCGGCGCGACGACGAGGCATCCGACGGCTATGTCCGCGCCCACGTCGAGACCTTCGACCCCACCGAGGTGCTCGAGCGCATCCGCTCGTTCCTGCCCGACGGCCGGTTCATGGTCGAGGAGCCCAACGGCTTCCGCCTGTACACCGAGGGCATGAGCGACTGGAACCTCGACAACGCCCGCGAGGTCCCGTTCGAACAACTGCTCGACCAGCGGGCGACCCGTGTCGTCGTCGTCTCACCCGACCACGAGCTCGAGGAGTTCCTCAGCATCGTCGAGGAGATGGGCCTGCACCAGGTGAGCTACGCGATCGGCTGGACCGCCTGGCTCGACATCGCGCCCGAGGGCGTCAGCAAGGCCACGGCCCTCGAGCGCGTGCGCGGCTGGCTCGACCTGCCGGTCGACCGCGTGATCGCGATCGGCGACGGCCGCAACGACATCGAGATGTTCACGTGGGCGGGAGCCGCGGGCCGGTCGGTCGCGATGGGCCAGGCACCCGCCGAGGTGCGGGAAGCGGCCGGCGAGGTGACGGGCGACATCGACCACGCCGGTCTCGCCTCGGTGCTCGACTCGCTCTCCTGACCCTTCCACGGGCGGATTCCCGGTCACGCGGATAAGATCCAGTTCGGGGAGGGTTCCGTGAGCGGTGGCTCTGAGCAGGCCTCGGTCGTCGATGAGCAGGTCTCGATCGCCGATTCCGCCGACGTGCCGAGACACGGCCGACTGCCGCGACACGATGCCGCGCGGGCCTACCTGAAGCTCGCGGCATCCGTCGTCGCAGTGCTCGCGGTGAGCGCCGGATCGGTGGCGGCCTTCGCGGTGATCGACCTCGTCGGATCGGTGAAGCCCCCTGTCGAGCTCGAGAGCGAGGAGATGCTCGAGGGCGTGCCCGACATCGGCGCGATGGAAGGGGGACTCAGCTTCATCCTCGTCGGCAGCGACAAGCGGCCCGACGACGGCGCGTTCGGCGATCCCGAAGAGGAGTCGGCCGTGCTCAACGACGTGACCATGTTGCTGCACATCTCCCAGGACCATTCGCACGTCGAGGTCGTGAGCTTCCCACGCGACCTCGTGGTGGAGGTGCCCGAGTGCACCGATCCCGAGAACCCCGAAGGCGAACCGCTCCCGGCGATGTCGGGCGTGAAGCTCAACACCGTGCTCTCGCACGGCGGGCTCGGCTGCGTCGGCACGACGGTGGAGCAGCTCACGGGAGTGCAGATTCCGCTCGGCGGCATCGTCGAGTTCTATGGTGTCGCGGCGCTCTCCGAGGCCGTCGGTGGCGTCGAGGTGTGCCTCGCCGAGCCGGTCGTCGATGAGTACTCGGGCCTCAACCTCGACGCGGGCAGGCATTCGATCTCGGGAATGGAAGCGCTCGCGTTCCTCCGGTCGCGGCACGGCGTGGGCGATGGCAGCGACCTCGGCCGCATCTCGAACCAGCAGACGTTCCTCGCCTCGCTCATGCGCACCCTGCAGAGCGAGGGCACGCTCGGCGACCCGGTGAAGCTCTACTCGATCGCCAAGGCGGTGCTCTCGAACATGACCCTGTCGACGGCCCTGCAGGACCCGACGCGGCTCGTCGCGATCGCGCGGATGATGCAGGACGTCGACCTGTCGAAGGTCGCCTTCGTGCAATATCCGACCGTGTACACCGAGGACTTCGCCTCCGTCGAGCCTTCGGAGTCGGCGGCGATCGTGAATGCGGCGCTGCAGGCCGACCGGCCGGTGCAGTTCGATCCGAATGCCATCGCGGGCGCGGAGTTCGGCACGGTCGAAGATCCCACGGCGCCGCCGCCCGCCGAGGAGGCGCCGGCGTCCGAGGCTCCCACCGACCCTCCCGCCGAGGCCGGTGCACCGCCCGAACCGCTGCCCGGCGACGTCACCGGCCAGACGGCCGCGGAAGTGCGCTGCGCGAGCGCCAACGAGGGCTGATCGCGACATCCGGCCCGCATCAGGACACTCCCAGACAGGGCTGAAAGGCTCGTCGGAATGCGCGTCGGCTAGAATCGGGGCCTGCCTGCACGTAGATGTGCCGTCATAGAGACGGTGTTGCGGTGTGCGGGCGAGGAGGGCTGTCCGAGCGGCCGATGGAGCTGGTCTTGAAAACCAGTGGGCAGCAATGCCTCGTGGGTTCGAATCCCACGCCCTCCGCGCGAACCTGAGAGAGAAGGGACACCGGTGAACGAAGAGTTACGTCACAGCTCCCGTCGCGCAGCGAAGAGTCCTGCCGTCGCGCGTCACGGTCGGCTGAAGCGGCACAATGCCTGGAAGACCCTCGCAAAGGTCGTCGGCTCCGTCGTCGCAGTCACTCTCGTCTCCGGTTCAGCAGTCGCGGCCTACGCCGCCTGGGATCTCGCAAGCACCGCGCAGCCCACGATCACCCTCGGCAATGAAGCGGTGCTCGACGGTGTCCCCGATGTCGGCGCCATCGAAGGCGGCGTGAACATCCTCATCGTCGGCAGCGACAGCCGAGCGGGCCAGGGCGAGGCGTTCGGCGATCCCGACGAGGAGACCGCGGTCCTCAACGACGTGACGATGCTCCTGCACATCTCCGAAGACCACTCGAATGCCTCGGTCGTGAGCTTCCCGCGTGACATGCTCGTCGACGTGCCGGCGTGCACCGACCCTGAAGACCCCTCAGGCGACCCGCTCTACGAGCAATCCGACGTGAAGATCAACTCGGTGCTCTCCCATGGCGGCATGCCGTGCGTCGTGAAGACGGTCGAGGAGCTCACCGGGGTCACCATCCCCTTCGCGGGCATCGTGCAGTTCCTCGGTGTCGCAGGGCTCTCCGAAGCGGTGGGCGGCGTCGACGTGTGCGTCGCCGAGCCGATCGAAGACGAGTACACCGGCACGTTCCTCTCGGCCGGCACCCACAACCTCAAGGGAATTCCCGCCCTGCAGTTCCTCCGCACTCGCCACGGCGTCGGCGACGGCAGCGATCTGGCCCGCATCTCGAATCAGCAGGTGTTCCTCTCGTCACTCGCGCGCACGCTGCAGTCGAGCGGCACGCTCGGCGACCCCGGGAAGCTCTACTCGATCGCGAAGGCCGCGCTCGCCAACATGCAGCTGTCCGACAGCCTCATGGATCCCACGCGCATGATCTCGATCGCCAAGGCGCTGAAAGACACCGACCTCAACAAGATCGCGTTCATCCAGTACCCCACCGGATACGTCGACAGCGGGGCGGTCGCCCCCACGGATTCCGCCGAGCTCGTCAACACGGCCCTGCAGAACGACTTGCCCGTGACGTTCGACCCGGCCGCCGCCGAGGCGCAGTTCGCCTCGGTGGGCGACCCGAACGCGGTTGCCGCGCCCCCGGCGGAAGCGCCGGCCGAAGAGGTTCCGGCTGAAGAGGTTCCCGCCGAAGAGGCGCCGGCCGACGCGCCTGTTGCTGCGGCGCCCGTCGAGGCGCTGCCGAGCGACGTGACGGGGCAGACCGCCGCCGAGGCGCGCTGTTCGGCAGGCCGCACCCTCGACGACCAGTAGCGCCGCAATTCGGCCGAATCGTCATCGACGGCACGGCCGGGTTATGATGGCTCTCGCGTGTTCGCGCAAGCGTTCACGAGGAGACGTCGCATAGTCCGGCCGAGTGCACCACCCTGCTAAGGTGGAGTCCCCGTAAGGGGACCGCGGGTTCAAATCCCGCCGTCTCCGCAAGACAGAGACGCCATTTGCCCCGAAATTCCGGGGCAGATGGCGACTTTCTTTTGGCGACCAAAGGGCTATGGACGCGGTTTGGACACACTTGCAGCCGCAACGGCCTGATCGAGGCGGTCTGAAACCGCATCGAGGTCATCGTCGAAGAGGTCGCTGTAGACGTCCAAGGTCATTGCTGCGGAGGCGTGACCGAGCATCCGCTGGACGGCTTTCACGTTCGCGCCTGAGCTGACGGCGAGCGAGGCGGCAGTGTGCCGGAGGTCGTGGATGGTCATCGGCTCGAGCGAGGCGTTCCGAAGCGCAGTCTTGAACCAGGACTTCGACCCGGTGCTTGTTCTAGTCCGGCGCATGTAGTCGCCATTGGGGCCGGGGAACAGGAGCTCGTCACCTTCCCGGCCACTTATCTGATCGTTGAGGTAGGGGTGAAGGAACCGCGGCGTTGGGACGGAGCGGGTCTTATAGGTTTTCGGCGAGCCGACGTGAATCACCCCTCCGACTTCGACGGCGTTCTCGGTGACGTTGATGCGCCGGCGTTCGAAATCAACGCTTCTGACACGGAGCGCAGCTACCTCACCCCATCTCAGGCCGGTATAGGCGAGAGTCAACACCAGAGCCGCGCGGGGACCGGCCTCGGTGGCGAGCCGGTGGACCTGCTCGTGTGTTAGATACGAGTGCGTCTTGCGCTCTTTGCGCGGCAGTGTGATTCCTCGTGCCGGATTGGAGAGAATGCGCCGATCGCGCACGGCGACATCTAAGATCGCGGCCAGCACCCCGAAGCTGCGAATTACCACGGTCGGGGAGCGGGAGGCGGAGAGCTCTGACACCCATGCCTGCACGTCACTGTGCTGGATGGCGGAGACCGGATATCGCCCCCATCTTGGCTCAACCCGAAGACGCCATGCGTCAGCTACGGTGCGATAGGTCGAGGGTTTTAGGTGCGTTTGAGTCGACAGCCAAGCCTGCCCCAGCTCGGCTATCGTTGCGCGCGCCGCCCCATGTTCGACGAACTCGCCACGTGCCTTCGAGATCTCGATTGACGCAAGGTACAGCTCGGCCTCCCGCTTGGTGCGGAAGCCTCGCTTTGCACCCTGGGAATGGTCTGGCTTGCGATAGCGCACCCGATAGCGCTTCCCTGCCTTCGTCGAATACGTCTCGATGCTTGCCATTCGCTAGAAACCACCAACTCGTCACTCAAAGCCATAGATGCACCAATGGTAGAGGCGTGGGCGAATCCACCGGCGTGATGGGTAGCACCCAGAGGACCGTTCGATTTCAGTCGGCACCAACGCCGCGGTATCTCAGTAGCCGAGCACGGGCGATCCCAGTGAATACGGGGGACTTCGGTCTTCATGATCACCGGGATGTGCAACAGTCCGCCGTATGGCTTGGCGGCTCGGGCATCACCGGATGAAGGAGCGCGGTCGGACGTCCCCACGATTCTTGTCGTAGGCGCTGATAATCGCGTTGCCTTTGGTGCGTTGGTTGGTTGACGGGGAGTAAGCCCACTGAAGAGCGCGGGTCGGGATAACGCATTTTGCGGCCTCTGGTGCCAAACTCGCCCAAGGCTCCCGGCAAGGCGACCTCTTCGTCGGAGATCCTCTCCTAATCGGAGCTCGGCCTCGAGGACAACGCGACATGTTTCAGGCGTTCACGGTCCACATGAACTCCACTGTCGAAGCTTTGCCGAGTTTTGCAGACCTTACTGTCACAGTCACTTTCGACGGAGCTGCGCTGACTGTCGTCGGCTTGCCGCTGTACTCGCCCGTTGTCGCCTTGATATCGATGCCGGCGGGATGCCCGCTTGATTCGTAGATCAGGTCGTCGGGACCCGCTGCTTCAATTTTGAACGCGTCGATGAGTTCATCGAGGGTGCTCATCTGGTCCTCGGGAGGCGTCACAGTGACCGTCGTCGGCTCGGCCTTGTCATCGGGTTCGTCTTCCGCGTCGGCTCCTGCGGCGGCGACAGCCTGCATGATGGCGCTGATCGCAGCGGCCGACCCGGCGGCGACCTTCTCATGGGTCACGGCGAGCAGGGCAAACTGCTCCGACGCCTTGCGACCAGCAAGCCGAAGATCGCTGAGACGCCCCTTGTCGTGGGCGAACTGCGCGTAGTAGCTCGCCACGATCGTGTCTGACCACCGCCGATAAACGATGTCGCGCTCGATAGTTTGCAAAGGGTTGAGAAAGAGCGCGACGGCGAGCACGGCGACCACTGCCGCGGCGGCGATACCTGCAGCGAGATTCTCACTTTCGATTGCCTGCCACGCGAGGAAGACGCCGCCGCCAACGAGCCCGACGCCGATCGCGCCGATCAAGAGCAACCGCCAGGCGCGCGCCCACTTATCGGACTCCCCTAGGCCCGCGATGAATTCTCGCGCTTTTGTGTTCGCCGCGGCGATCTCGCGGGCTTCCTGGGTCTTGAGTTCGATATAGACGACAGGGTCCACGCCATCCACAGGACGAGGGATCTCTACCAAGGTATTGAACGTCGACATGCGCACACCATATTGGCGAGCATCGTGTGTGCACTAGTGGTGGCCGCATATCCGCGCAGAAGCGCCAACCGCGGGTGCCGCCGTAGCCCGCTCTGCGGTACCCGGCCGACGTCGACCTATGCGGGCGTCTTCCATGCGGAGCGTCAGAATATGGTCCTGCCGCGAATGACTGCCACGGTAGAGCCCCGGACTTTCGGGCTTCAGCGCACGTCGTCTACGTCGTCGTGCTCACGGTGAGCCTGGCCGTGCGGAGTTCTTCCCCGGGCTCGCGATGGTTGCTGTCCTCTTCTGGATCCTCGCTGTGGCGCACGTCGCCGCCTACGTCACCGCGAAGGCCGCTCGCATCACAGGCGACGCGAAGCGATCCGAACCCTTCGCGGCAAGGCTGTTGCTTGGAGCGATCGTGCGGTCTGGGTGGAGTTCACGCTGCACGACGGGTCGACTCACCGCGCCTGGGTATGGGCGTCGGCTGTCGATCGCATCGACGGAAGGAGCGGGCGTAATGCGAATAATCGGGACGATCCGATCAACCGAGACGCGGCAGATCGAAGTCGACGCAGATAGCTACAACGAGGGCCGGCGGCGGGTCGAGGCGCAGGTGCCCGAAGGGTGGCAGCTGCTCTCGTGGCGCGTCGACCGCAGCGCGCCCAGCGTCGAAGCTATCGACTCTTGACCCCGGCCGGCAATGCAGTCAGATCGACAATCTCTGGGCGTTTGAACTCGCTGTGCTCGGGGTATGGATCGGATACGTCGCAGCATGGCCGCCTTGCGGGGCATGGGCCGCAATGTACTCGTAGTGCACCCGCTCGCAAGCCTGGCGAAGCGTGCCGCCGTAGCCGATGAGTTTCCCGCGGAACTCGGTTCGATACTTCGGTTCGCCACCGACTCTGACGAGCCGGATCACTCCATACTCGCGGCCCTCCGGGTCGAGCATCCGCCACGTCAAGATCGGGCCTTCCACCGCGGCCAGGAGCGGATGCCAACGGGGTGCGTCACGGGCCATACTGGGCTCCTCTCAAATCGGGGAGCGCGCCGGCCCGCGCAGGACCAATTCTACGATCGTCCCGCCTACAAGGGCGTTGTTAGGGGTCAGGAGTAGTCGAGGATCGTCTGCTCGCGAGACGCCAAGTCGATCGCCAAACGCTCGCGCATGCGACGGCGTCGCATACGCCACGCGAGGATCGTGCTGGACATCCTGGTAGCGATTTGCGCCCGTTCCTCGAAGCCCCGTGCGACCGTGAGTCGGTACGCTTCCTCGGCCAGCCAGTACACCAAAACCCATTCTCGCCGCGGCAGCACCTCGAACAGCGATGTCGTGGCCTGCACGATCGCGACGTCTGGCCTCTTCCAGCGCCGCAGCAGCCGCGGCATCGTTTCAACGATCGCGACCCGCTCGAGGCCGGTCTCCAAGCGAGCGAACACCGCAGCTCGGCGATCACTCGATGCGCGGCGCGCGCGAAGCCACTCCGAGATCGCGTACGTCAAGGCTGCGGCGAACGCGGGGATGCCGGCGGCAAGCAGAGCGACAACCCAGGGTTCCATTGGGCGATGGTATCGCCACTGGGAGAAGTGACTGCATCGGTGCCGACCTGACCTCGTTCTGGGGTGTAGTCGACCGCGGGAAGTTCCCCCGGCCCCACGTAAAGCACCCATAGGGTTGGACGATCAACGTGGGTTGGGGCGAGCATGAGTCAGGTCAAGAGCACGAAGTGCTACATCGAGGAGTACGAGAACGAGCGGGGCCAGCTGAGCGCCCGCCTTCGCGAGAAGGCGACGGGTCGAAAGATCGACCTAGGCCTGACGACAGCGGGAGGCGTGCAGGACTTTCTTCGGTTCCTTGGCGCTGCGGGCGCGAACAAGCCCCTGATGCCGGATGTGTTCAGCAGGGACGGGGACGAGGACTGCATCGTCGTCTCGGGTGACGTTGATTTTCACGCGCCCGATGAGATCAGGTTCATCCACAACGAGAAGCTCTCATACCTGTTCGGCTGACGGAACGACCAGGCCAGCGCCTCACAGCGGGCTGACCCTCCGGTACCGTGATCGAGGAAGACACGCTCGCGGCGGTTGTCGTTTATGAGGTAGCCGGGCCTTACGTGGCAGGCCATTCGACCTCGGCGACGTCGAGCTCGGGACGTATACGGATGAACCGAACCGCGTGGCGGAACGACCGCCCTGAGAGTGCCACGTCGGCCGATACTTCGATGACTAACGGCTGAACGAGCGTGAGCCGCACAGGATCCCGGCCGGTGTTGAAGCGGTCGACCGCGCCAGGCGAGACGACCCCCGGCCACGGGTGCTCACCTTCGGGTGGCTGCAGGTAGGTCGAGAGCGTGCGCGCGACGTGCGGGGGGAGGGGCGTCGAGCGGCCGGCGATCCGAAGCTCGCCGGCGACAGGGAGGCCGACGACGACCGCCTCGGGCCTGCTCATCGGCCCGATCACTGCACCCGCGATGACGTCAATGGTGTCGCGGTGCTTCACCTTCAACCACTGACGTTGTCCACCTTCATAGCGTTGAGCGGCGCCCTTGACGACGATGCCCTCGATGCCGGTTGCCGGCATCGTCGCGAGCCAGTCGCGAGCCTCGTCATAATCCCGAGTAACGGGGGAGAGGTTCAGCGGCGGGGTCCACGTCGATGCAAGCTCCTCGAGCAATGCGCGTCGGTGCTGGAGGACGATCCCTCGCACGTCGCGTCCGGCGATGGCCAGGACGTCAAACGCGACATAGGATGCGGGCTGCGCATACGCGAGAGGGCCCACCTTGGCCGCCCCGGTGCTGAGACGTCGCTGCAGCGCGTCGAAATCGAGTCGGCCCGCATTCCACACAACGGCCTCACCGTCGACGACACATCCCTCCGGGATCTCGCCAGCAGCCACGGCCAGCTCGGGAAAGTACCGCGTTAGGTCTTTTCCCTGCCTCGACCAGAGATGTATCTCTGCATCTCGCACCAGAGCGATCCTGAACCCGTCCCACTTCGGCTCAAAGAAGCAGCCGCCCGGAAGCGCCGACGCACCAGGCAGCTCCGCGATCGCCCTCGCGAGAGCAAGCTCGGGTGAACGTCGCAACGATGCGGGCAAGCTCACGCCGCCAGCGTACGCCGCAACTACCCCGTCTCTTCGTTTCCGTTCCAGCTATGCAGCTGTGGCTCGGTCGACCACCAGTCCTCGTTGAAGCTCGGGGGCATCTGCAAGACGACTGACATGTAGGGAGGCTACTGCGACAGCCGCCCGGAAGCCGGAGTTTTCCACACCGGAGGTGTGCTGATGCTCCGCTGTCCGGAACGGCGCCTAGTGGGCCCCGCCGCGTGGGCGAAGATCCGCGCCCGCACGCTCGAGGAGGCCGCGTACGCGTTGAATCGAATACCCGGTCGTCTTCTGAAGGTCGCGAATGCTGAGGCCCGACTCGTAGAACGCGCGCAGTTGTTGCCCGAGCGCCTCGGCCACCTCGCCGTCGAGACGCTCGTAGCGAGCAACGGCTGGCGCCTCAATCTCGCCGCCCCCGTAGCCGCGGTGTACCCTGCCGCGCGGCTCGAGCTCCTCGTCCGCCTCGTCGCCCCATAGAATCCACCCCTTGCGGGCATGGCGGGAGAACATCTCAAGAAATGGGCCAGGTGAGCACGCCTCGATGAACGGATACTGCTCGTCGGGCTTGCGGCTGTGCTCGCGCTTGCGGGTCTCAATCATGTTGACCTGCGAGCGGGCCGGCGCCAGAGTCCGCATGCTTCCACGTACGCCGAACAGCAGGATCTCGGTTACGTTGCGGAAGTAGAACCCCACTCCGCGACCGTCGGGTCCGCCGTCCTTGCGGCGCTTCGCCCAGATGATGTTCGAGACATAGCGAAAGCCCCAAGCCTCCATGACCGCGATGCCCTCGGGAAGTAGGGCGTTCGGGACCCAAAGATAGAGATGCGCATTCTGCGCGACGACCTCACTCACGGGCAGAGCCTTGATGGCGTCGAGGTCCATCGTGCTGTACCGGTCGAGACGACGGTGCTCGGGTGCGACCTTGCCCGTTCGATTTGCGAAGCGCCACGGCGGGTCGGCCAGGATGGTCTTGAAACCACCGTCGACAGTTGGCAGCGGCGGGGCTTCAGATTCCTCGCGAAGCGGCTCGGCTCGCGGGCGGGTGGGCTCAGGCGCAGTCAGGGTCAGAGTCACGGCTTCTCCATTGGATCTTGGTCGTCAATAGATTAGATCTTGGAGCCGACCTCCGACATCAGGCTACCGGCGAGTCCGACCCCTTGGGGGAGCGTCGAAGCTCCGCGATGCGTTCGAGGAACGCGCCGACGTGCTCGCGCGCACGAGATCCGACGTCGATGAACGTCAACCAGATCGGGTCTCCCAGGCCTTCGACGACGTAAGGCTTGGGCAGGTCGGCATTGGGTGCCACTGCGACGGGGTAGATGAGCGCCACCGGGGCGCCCTTCCATGCCGCATGCTGACGGTAGGCGGCGAGCTGATAGAGGTCGCTTCGCGACACGCGAAGCCGAGGGCCGGTCGTGCTCTCGACGAGTTCGGTGTCCGTACCTCCAATGCCGAGAGCGTCCTTGTACTTCGCGTCGAGCACCAGCGCGCCGTCGTCACTGGCAAGTATGAAGTCGGGGTCGATGGTCGATGACCGCAGACGTGCCCCATTCGCGTCGTAGTACTTGGCAGTCGGCCGCCGCGCCGCGTCCATGGTGAAGTCTTCGCTTGCATCGAGGATGCCGCGAACGGCCTCCTGAAACAAGTGGGGCATGCTCCACAGAAACGAGTCCACCTGCGCCTGACCGAGGGTCTGACCGAGGAATCGGCCTTCGAGGAGGTCCCGCGTGGTCGCGAGGATGCTCTCGTAGTGCCGCTCCGGTCCCTTCGTGCTTGTTGCACGCAGCTGCCCGGATCCAATCTCGACATCAGTCACCTCGGCAAAGCGGGGCAGTGCCCCCGCCACGGCTCGGCGAACCGCTCGCCGCGCTGCAGGGACGGGCAATGTCATCGCGAGCTTCGCAACCCGACGCAAGCCCGCCTTTAGGACCCGGTTGTTCGCGGTGTCGATGGTGCGTTCCGTCACGACGCACGGAATCTCGTTCGCCCGTCCGGAGGTGAGGCTGCGCGCCATGTACGGGCCGATGAGGACGCGGCCGCGAACCCGACCATCGAGCGTAACGCGACGGCTGCGATAGGACCGGCGGAGCCACCGTGTAGCGAAGTCGTTCACGGACTGCACGTACCAGATAAGTAGCGTCGCGATGGGGTCGTTGTGCTGGCTATCGACGCCCACGCGTGCAGCGTCCGGTCGGCGTAGCGCCCCACTTCGCTGGCCGTAGGCGTAGTCCGCCAGGAAGACAAGGTCGGCACCCGCGAGCTTCGGCATGATTCGCACAGTCAAGTCGAGCTCCCGCGTCCGCGCGCGGGCGATGCCCGACAGCGCGTCCGCCTTCACCTTCCACCCGATGTCACCGGGCTGTTTGCTAACAGTCACGCCCAACGCCATCCAGAAGTCGTCGTCGACCAACTGGGCGAGCTCATCGTCGATGACGCTCTCGCCGTATTCGGTGAGAGTGAGGACTTCGACGCGTGGGCTCACCGCGGCTCGGTGTCTTCCTCGGTCGCTTCGTCGTCCGCCCTGGCATCGCCGGATTCGTTCGGCAGCGTCCCGACCAGCGCGGGCGCTGTTCGATCCAGAAGCGCGACACGCAGAGCATCCACTTGGTCGCGTGCGGGGGTGGCTGGGTCGATTCCCAAGTCTCCGACCAAGCGAGCTAGGTCGCCGTCGTCAAGCTCGCCCTCGAGCACATACTCGCCGAGCAGGGGGAGGACCTCGTAGACAAATCGCGAGGCGAGCTCGCGGAGTCCGGCATCGAGATCCACTGCCACACCCGAAGGCAGGTAGTAACTCGGGCCGACCTGGATGCCTGCCAAGGAGCCGCCGAGCGCATTGTGCACTGCGGCGAACATTTGCAGCGCCGCCGCGCGGTGATGCTCATCGACGTACCCGGTGTGACTCACGAGCGGGCGCTCGGTCGCCGGCACCGTGATGAAAACAAACCTGCGGCGTAGGGCATAGTCGATGACCGCGATTGAGCGGTCAGCCGTGTTCATCGTGCCGATGACGCTCAGGCTTTCGGGAATGGTGATGGAAGCGTCACCGTCCACCGAGTACGCCGTTGCGACGGGCTGGCCGCGGTACTCGAGGGCATACAACAACTCACCAAAGATGCTCGGGATGTTTCCGCGGTTCACCTCGTCAAGCACAAGCACGAGTTCGCAGTCAGAGCCGCGCGCTGCGAGTTCGACGCCGGCCGCGGCGATGAGGCTCAAAATGCGGTGCTGCGCGACGAAAGTCACGCCACCCGGCACTGGCTGAGCCGCGAGGGTCCGCACAAAGTCGTTGTACTCGTACGACGGGTGGAACTGCACGATGTCCCACAGCGCGGACAGCCCCAGCCGCTCCACCTCGTCCGCGATACGAACGGGTGTCCGCTCGCGTAGCGGCAGCGCGTCGAGGATCGCCTGCAGGCGGCTCTCCTGACGCCGCCCGTCGGTAGCCCAGTCAATGTATGCGGTCGCGAGGTGTGTCTTGCCCGTACCCGGGGGGCCCTGAAGGACGACCTGTCGTTTCGCGGTGAGCATCTCGGCGAGCTCGGCGAGCTCGGCGGGTACAGGTTTCCGCGCGGTCGCGGGAACCGGCATCCCCGCACCACGAGAGGCGCGGATGAACTCGTCACGGGTGAGGCCCAGCCAGTGGTTCGCACCGAGAGCCAACGCGAAGTCGAGTGTGTGAGCAGATGACGCCGGCGCGAATCGCGTGTCGTCCGCCCAGTATTCGACCCGGTTCTGAATGAGACGGAGCAGTGACGGGACAACGAATGCGGTCGGGAGGAACTGCTGCACTCCGACGATTGTCGAACCGGATCGTTCGGGGATGAAGATGCCGGCCTGGTGCATGTTTTGAAGGACATTGGTGATCGCCTTCGTCGCCGCGAAGTCGGAACGGCTGGCCAGCGCAATCGTGAGCGAGTCCTTGTTCAGAACCCCCTCGATGAACCGACCGTCCGCGTCGGTCAGCACTTCTCGGACAGCAGCCTCAAGTCGCTTGTCTGCGAAGACGAGCGCGCACCAAAGAAGGAGAGGACCCTCGGGGCGCCTGGCGCGTGCGGCGCTGAGCAGTTCGTCATCCTGCACGACCTCAGCCGCGGTAGCACTGACGGCCCGCGAGTTCGCCGGCCGTGGAGCGTACTGGACGACGTCGTCCCAGAGCGGTTCCAACAGTGGGTCCGCGTGGACGTCCTGAGCCGTGGTTGACCCCGGGACAAGTGCCGCCAGGTGGGCGAGTACGTCGGAGAAGTGGATGTATTTGGTCAGCGACAGCACGCCGAGAGTCCGAACTGGCATGTGCCCTCCTCACATTCGTGGCGGCCGCAAAATAGGGTCGCGAAGGCGACGTCGCCCCTAGGTAAACCTACAGCGGGGCGGTCAGGGCGCCGCTTCGCGCGGCGTGCGAGAGTCGGCGTCTATTGGGCGAAAGCATCGGCGAGGAAACGCCTCGCGTCGTTGGGCGCCATCTTGTAGCCGTCTTTCATGTTCGCGAAGGGTCGGCGGCCGAACTGTTCGATGTGCAGAGCGAGGAGAGCCTCTTCAACGTCGCCCACATCGAGATCTTCCGTCGCCCGCCAACCGACGAGCAGAGCCTCACTCGAGGGGAGTTGCCAGACGAAGCGCCCGCCGGCGTGCCCCGCTGACCGACCGCGGCCCTGCCGCGCATAGTCCCACAAGCGGTCCCTCAGCCCGTGCTTGCCCCCGGCTTTGCCTACGTAGACGACCTCTGCGTTATCGCCCCACGCCGTCTCGAGTACGTCGACCCCGACCGTCAAGGCCTTCCGCTTGTGCAGGCCACCGACGCTCTCAACGAGGAAAACGGGGCGCGGGCCGGGTTCGCGGACCACCACGTAAACGCCGTGCCGAGGCGGAAGGTCTCTCGATTCGAGTGCACCGAATGTCTTCCATCCCACGAACCCCAATCGCTCGAAGCCAGCCCGCGTCCACTCGATCTCTAGCCTCATTGCGTCAGATTATCGACCGCCACTAGTCCGAGACTCCTGCCCCTGACACCCGACGCTGTGCCCACCAGGAACAAGTGAGCGGCAATGCCCGCTATTGGTCCTCGAGGTCGTCGTCTGACCTAAGGAGTTCCGGTGCGATCGCGTCAGTGTGAACCAGCCCCATCCGATGGCCAAGGCGTTCTGGCGTGACGCCACGGTCTACGCTCCGCGCAAGGTTGCGAATCGCCATGTCCAGATCATGGGGCCAGTCGTAGAGCTCGGTCGTGATGGCAATCGCGAGAATCGGGCATCCACCGCCGTCACCGCGCTTGACTCGGGGAACGAGCTTTTCGAAGTTCGACGTCGTGCTCGTGCCGAGAGGATCGTTCGGCGTCTTCTCGATTCGCTGCGCCCACTCATTCGCCCAGGCCTCGCTTGGTGCGATCTCCTTGCTGCGCGCAATCGTGTCGACCCAGAGGTCCCGCATGCCGGTGACAGTGCGGGTGACGATCACCCCTGCGTCGAGCGCGCCGCCGTCGTAGAGCGCGCGGAAGTTACCGAAGTCTCGGTCGAGGTTGCCGTCCTTCGGGTTCCACTCGACGTCAAGCCCGATACGGCCCTTTACGTTGTCGATCTTGTGGCCGCCATACTCGTTGACGGTGCTGCGCCGCCTTTTCGCCCTCTCACCGGCTGCGCGGTACGGCTCAAGCGTGAGCGTGGTCGTCAGCTCCTGGTCGTACCTGCCTTCGCGCCAGCCAAGCTCTCGGAACGCCTCGTCGAGCTCGAGCGAGATCAGATGCTTCGACCCGCCAGGCCGGACGATGCGGTCTAGATCGAAGTAAAACGCTTCAAGAACACGACACAGGTCTTCGAACTCTTGAGGGTGCGTCGATCTGATCAACATCGCAGCGTTGCGTGTTTCAGCGAAACGGTACCGCTCCAGCAGCGGCTGGGGCATCACATCGCGCCAGGATTCGGTCAGTTCCACGACCACCACCGTACCGGCGTGCAGGTCGGCCCCACCTGAACGAGGAGTAGGCGCGCGGATCGCGGATTCGCGATGTTGCTCGGTACGGGCAAAGACCGTTGTCTTTTTCACATGACAACGAGCGCTACGAGCCAAGCAAAACCGGGTCTGATAAGGGCTGATGGTGAAGTGGCTTAATCGGATTTCCACAAAGCTCGCTTCGGATGACGAGGCGTTCAAAGCTCCACCACCGGGCATCCTCGGGCGACTCAAACGGAATCGCGATCTGCCGAGCGACCGTTGAGGTCAGCACCCCGATGGAAGTTCCGGTGCGGGGACCGAATATCGAGTGCGCCTCAGCCGGATGGCTCGTCGATGGGGCTGGGAAGGTAGGCCGTGATGTCGATCGATTGCGTCGGCGGCAGACTGGGGGCGGCGGGATCGATGGGGTGGGCGCTCACGTGTTGCTCCATTCGTGCTGGTAGTCGTGCAACTGGGTGCGGAGGTTAGTGCGTGCACGCTGGTAGCGTCCGCGGGCGGTGGATTCGGTGATCCCGAGGATGACGGCCGCCTGGGGGACGGTGAATCCGTCCCAGAGGACCAGCCGCACCAGTTCGGCCTGATCTGCCCGGATGGCGTCGAGCGCCGCTCGGACGTCGAGGGCCCGGTCGCCGGGTGCCTCCGGCGGGAGTGTGGCGAGGTGCTCTCTGAGCCCAGCGGTGAACCGGTGCCGACGCGCCGTGCCGCGTGCGGCGTTGGCGAGAACATTCCGGGCGATCCCGAATAGCCACATCCGCGCCTCCTCGTCGTCCACGGGGAGGCGGCTGCTGCGCCGGGTGGCGATCAGGAACGTTTCCCCGAGCAGGTCCGCCGCGTCAGCCGGGATCTCCACCCGTCGAGCGAAGTACGTGAGCAGGTCGGTCGCGTTGGCGGTGTACGCGGCCGTCAGGCGTTCGTCGCCGGCCTGACGACGATTGCCGATCATTCTGCGGTTCCGTCGTTCTCGGCGGCGCAGGGGCCCGCGGCGCCTTCGAGCGCGACGCCATCTTGGAGGTGGCCCGCCTCTTCGAACTCGGCGCGGATGCGATCGGCGATCAGGCTGGTTGCGGCGCCGGAGAGCGTTGCGGGCGGCGGGGTCATCGTGTCCGTGGTGATCGACTCCCGTTGCGCCTGGTCGCGCTCGAACGCCGTTTGGATCTCCTCGGCGGTGACCGAGGCGATGAGCGGATCCCAATCGTGCTCGGAAAGGAACCGTCGGGCTGCTTCGGTCCGACGGTCGGCCTCCTCATCGGGCACGGAGCCGTACTCGGGGGCGACTCGGATGAACACTTCACAGAGTCCGAGCTCGACGCCGTCATCCAAGTCAAACGTGCGTTGGGCGACGACATCAGGCGACCAACCCAACCAGTCGATGACCGCCGGTGAGGCCGCCGCCGCGCAGACACCGAGAGCCAAAACACCAAGCCCGAGGCCTGCGCCGCCGGCGAGCCGTCGCAACCGTGAATGCCAAGCACCCGGCCGGCCGCGACCAGCGACCGCTTCTGCCGCGACTGCGGCGGCGCGCTCGCTCGTGGCGGGGTTCGATCCCAGTGCGGGCGGCGCCGCCTCGCGTACGGCCTCGTCCAACCAGTCCATCGTTCTGCCCTCTCCTAGGGAATGCGCTCACAAAGGACATGTCCGCACGAGCCCGCCTCTTAACTCTGCGTGACCATAATCTTCATTGCAGCCGGATCAGTCGCGTTTGGAGCCCATACAGGTCAAGAAGGAGAGGGATCGGAAGCGCCGTGCCCTGCTCCGGCGGAACGTGGGAGGCTTTGAGCGCTCTGCATTCCGAGGGGAGGCGCGATGAAGCCGGATTGGAGTCAGCTGCTCTTGGGCGGCTGCGGCTTGGCGCTCGTTGGGGTCGGTCTCGTCTTCGCCGCACTGTTCTCGCACTCAAGCCGGGTGTTTGCCGTCGACCATCTTGCCGGCACCGAGCATCATGACCTCATGGTCCAGCTCAGTGCTGCCACGCCGGGCGAGCGCTCGCTTCTCATGCTCGGCGCGCTGACTCTGATCTGCGGGCTGCTGCTCCTGGTTCTCGGGTGGATTCAGCGCTCGAGGTCCAAGCGTCATTCGCTTGGAGCGACAACAGCATCGCACTGAGGGATCCCCAGTTGCGAACCTGACACTGCGAGACTTTGCAGGTGATCGCAGATTCCGTGCCTTGGCGTGAAGAGCTATTGAAGGTTGCCGCCGCGCTCGAGCGGCGTTCCGAGATGACGCGGTGGACGACACGAACCGGCTTCCTCGTCGAGCGCGACCTCTTGGTAGGCATGTTCACTATCCGGCGCTTGATCGAGTCCGCGAAGACGTCCTCTTTCCTGCCACGGGAGCGAGTTTCGCTGGGGATGCACCCGCTCAAGGATCGTGTTCCCGGAATTTACGACAGGTGGTCGTATTGGGAGTACTACGACATGGAGTCGAAGCGCCAAACCGAGCTCACCGTCCATGAACTCATCACCTTGTTTATCCATTCATTTGTGCTCGAGTTCTATCCCTCGTCAGAGCACGGGCCGGCGATGATCTGGGTGGTGTCCGACCGCGATCGGCACAAGTGGCTTTATTCGATCCCCTTCGAGCCGCTCGTAGGGCTTTTCAGGCGAGTTGGTCACGAGGACGTCATCTACTTTGAGGGGGGATGGGACGAGACGGCGACGAGATTGTCGCAGCACGACTACGTAGAGGCCGGGCTGGCGCAATACGACCCATACCCGTTCGCAGACACGACCGCCACGCGCGAGCAGATCGTTGCTGCATTCCCGCCACTCCTGCGCCAAGTAGAGCGATGAGAGACGGCGGCGACACGATGGTTGCATCTGTTCCATTGCGGGGGAGGGGCTTGGAATCGCGCAAATTCTGCAGGTTGTGGATTTGCTGATGGTGAAGTCCCTTAATCGAACTTCCACAAAGCTCGCTCGGACTTGAAGCGAGCGACGAGGCCAAGCAGCTCGGGATCGAGATGGGAACTCCGTGGTTCCAGCTCGCCGCGCAGGCGCCCCGCTGGGGTCTCTGGCACCGCTCGAGCAACTACAAGCTCTACGGAAACCTCAGCGCCCGCGTCGCACGGTTACGGCATCCACTCGATCAGCGGCGCATCGCCGAGCACGTAGAGCGGATGCGTCGGTTGTCCACCCTCGTTGATCCCCAGCGCGTGGAGCGGCGGCAGGAGCGCCACCGCCTGGGCGACGCGCTCGGGGTCGGCGATGTTGCCCCACCCGGCGACGACGGTGCCGGTCGCACCTGCGAGCACGCGATCGTTCTCCGGTCCCACCGGGTCAGCCGCGGCCTTCATCAACTTCGGGGACTTGGTGCGGAACGCGTACAGGTTGAGGATGACCATGCCGCCGTACCCCTCGCGCGTCGCGAAACTCACGCACCGCCGCAGTGTCGGATCGAGCTGCTGCGCGTCGGCGGTGCTCGGGTTCAGTAGCACGAATGTGATCGTCGGCAGCGCTTCGTCCCAGACGCGCGTCAGCGAGTAGCGGTAGTCGCCGCGGATGTCCGCGGTGGCGGAAACGAACTCAGTCATTAGCCCTCTCTCGGTCAGATCATATGGTCAGCGAGCGACAGGCACGTTCATCCAGAGAGTGATTCATATCGGTCAACACTCGTGAAGGCAGTCGCATCGAGAAATGTCAGAGGGTGGCTGTACGGTGCGGCCGTGCACATCCACGCCGGTTCGAGCCTCCGGGAGTTCACTGGCTCGGATGACCCCCGCTTAGTCTTCGCGCGTGGCTCTGACGGTTCTGTCGTGTACATGCCAGAGGGTGCTGCGGAGCGATTCCGCGAGGCAACGAGAACCGGCGAGCTTGTCTGCATCGTTCCGGACTGCGCCAACCCCAAATTGAAGGCGGTGAACCGGCGCGAGCGCCGGCATGGATTCGCCCACCACGCCGGCGCTGGTGGGCATGCGGGCATGGGTATTCATCACCTCCAGGCGCAGTTGCTTATCGCACGCTGGCTGAGGCTGAAGTACCCGGAAGCAGTGGTCGAGCTGGAGGAGACCACCGAAGACGGACGGCGACGGGCAGACGTGATGTTCACGTCGCAGTCCGGGAGGAAAGCGGCGTTCGAGGTCCAGTACAGCCCGATCACGGTCGACGCCTGGAACGAACGGCACCAGCACTACAAGGCCCTCGACATCGTTGACATTTGGTTGTGGGGTCACACCTCACCTCATCTGCGGCCAGAGAGCGGCAGCGAGCTAGGAGTGCTTCTCAACGCCGTGCAGGAAGCATCAACGCTCGACGGCGCCCCGGTCCTTTGGATCAACCCGGAGCTCGGCCAGATCGGAACCGCGACCTCTCTGCGCCACCTGAACAATGGCAGGCAGTTCGTCGTGCCCGCCCGCACGTATCGCGGTCAATTCACCTCGGAGCCGTTGGACGCATTCCGACTCGTAGGATCCGGGTTCACGACCGATAGCTTGCAAGCGCTGTACCGCGCGCGCGAGGACTACGCACGGTTGAGAGAGGTGGAAGTCAGGGCGCAGGCGGCTGCCGAATCCAAGCAAGCAAGAATGCGGGCCGAGGAGGAAGAACGTCAGCGAGCCAAGAGCCAACGACTCGCGCAGATCCGTGCGCGGAAGGCCGGGCAAATCACTCGACTGCGCAAAGAACGAACCGACCAATGGCTCGCATCGGAGCGCCGAACCACGGTTCTCGCTAAAAACGGCGGAGCATGGCCAGCTCACCTCTCTGTTGAAGTCGATGCCACACCGGGGATCCCCTTCCCACACGAGATGTGGCAGGAGAAACTGTTCCGCCAGTTCATCGCGGGGAAGGCTCACCGCACCGGGCTGAGCACTCCGGAAATGGCGAGGTCATTGAATTGCTCAGAGGTCACCACAGAAGAGGTTCACCAGCCGATTACCCAATGGCTAAACGCGCTGACCGTGATGGGCTTGGTCTACAAGACGATCCAGCCAACGACTCGGCACGGTGCGTCTAGGACCTCGTTCCATGTGCTCAACCTCGCAAGCGAACAGAAACGCGCCGAGGCAACGCAGAGGATGGACGATCTCCGCGCGAGCATCGCCGCACGGGCGAGAGCGCACGACGCCGATGATGTCATCAATCAGGTCGTGAGGAACGCACGGCAACCATTGGCAGCGCCGAAACCGAAGGCGTGTGCGATTTGCAGGTACCCACTCGCTGACATCTACGAGGATCTGGGCTATCACCCCGTGTGCTCTCCTGGCCATCGCCGGTGACCATCTGTGCGGCGTATCTGATCCGAATCACAGGGGGAGGCCCTGCACTTATCTCCGCGGTGAATTGCCGCAGTGGTTGCGCCCTGGCGACGGTCTCGAGCAGGGTGCGGCGCTCTTCTCGGACTCCGTCGTGCCGCATGGTGCGAGGTTCGGTCATGAACACAGGTGTCAGGCTATCGGCGCGCATTGACGTCGCCGGCACACCTGCCATCATCGGGGTGTGCCAATCACGATTCACACGTTGACCGTCGGACAGCTGCTGACCTTGTACGCCGACATTCTCACCGAGCTCCGACGCCGAGGGCTCGTCCGCACGAAGAACGCCCCACTTGGAGACCTCGCCGAGTACGCTGCTGCCCTCGCGTACGGTGGTCTGCTGGCGAAGAACTCCGAGAAATCGTACGATCTGACCGCTGCGGACGGGCGCCGTATCCAGGTGAAAGCCCGGTCAGTCGACCGCAACGCGAGCCCGTCGCAGACGTTCTCCCCGATCCGCACCCTCGGGTTTGACGTGACCGTGTTCATCATCGTCGACGCGGACACGAACAGTGTGAAGTCGGCGTTCGAGTGGTCACCGACCGAGGTTGGGACGCTGGGCCGATGGTCGGAGCACACCAAGGGGCATGTGGTGCGGATCGGTCAGATCCGGGCAGCAGGCACCGACGTTACTGAGATGATGCAGGGTGCATGGGCCCAGCTGCTCGACCTGGTGGAAACGGTCGAACCGGACTAACGAGCACCTCCACGCCGTTGGCCATCCACCCGACCGTCTGGATCGGCGGTCAGCGGATGCCGGAACCCATGGGGACGAGCCCGAAGGAGTCCCGCTTACGAGCAATCACGCGGTCGGCTCCGTTTGGCGTTGCAGCAGCCTCACTTGCGCTCGTTGAGACCCTGTGACCGTCGAGCGTCGTCGAGGGCCTTTTCGACCTGCGGCTGTCCGAGTGCTGCCTCAACGATCGGCATCAACTCGCCGGGGATCGCGAAGGCTGGCACGGATCCAGTACGGTCTACCTTCACGAGGTGGCTCGCGTCGTCCGGAATCAGCCCTGCCTTCTTCATGGTCTCAATGTGCTTGGAGATCGCGCCGGTCTGGCCGCGGAGGCCGCTGTCGCCGATCGCGAACTTCTCACGCACCTCGGGGTCGCTCCGCCTGCCCCCCGAGCGAGCAACGAAGCTTACGAGGAGCAGCTGCCAGGGGTGCAAGCGATCCAGCAGTACTGTCATGCGGTCGACTGTCCAGCCGCCCCAGGCATCGGACGCCACGGCCGTTTCGAGCGCGCCAGGAAACCATTCGTCGATCTTCAACGCAAGATCACTGAGGACCGTGAGGTCGCCATGGATGCTGAGTGTGCCGTTCATAATGAACTCCTTTTCAATTTGTGTTTGAATCGGCGCATAGAAGCATATTGAAGGTTTGTCTAGATGCACTTCAATGTCAGTTTTGAAAGTTTGAGTCGCGCTTGAAGACCGACCCGGCTATGGGCTGGATGGACGCCGATCGCTCGGCACGGCAGGGGTCAACGGACGACCGCAAGCGGATCCGCTTGTGCGGAACGACGGACGGTCCAACGCGCCGCTTTTACCCTCGTCCGCTGTCCAGGCCCTAGTCTGCAGTTCACGCATTGTTTGGGGGCGGCGTTGGAGAACGAGGACGCGATTCGGTTCGTGCTGAAGACTGCCGTGCGCGGCCTTGACCCATTCGTCTCGGAGGTCGTTGCAGAGAAGCTGCCGGAAGTCGGCCATTGGTCAGCCCTGCTTGCTGAGAAGGATGCGCGGGTGGGTTTCGACTCGGTTGCGGTTGGTGCCGGAGATGTCGCGCCGCTGCTGCGCATGCTTACGGAGCGCCTCGGCGCGCACGGCTACCTGTTCTCATCGAGCATGCCTCGCGTAGCTGCAACGTATGCGAGTGAGCTCATCGCGGTTCGCAATGCCTGGGCGCATCTTCGCGAGTTCGATGACGCGGACACCTACCGCGCAATTGACACGGCCGAGCGACTCCTGATCGCGGTGGGTGCCACTACCGAAGCTGGCCGGCTCGTGTCGATCAAGCATGGGCTACTGCACCGGCTGGCTACCGGAGGGCATCCCGCCGACAGTCTCGAACCGACCCTCTTGAAGGACGTCCTTGCCGCGCCGCCCCTCGACGATGATGAGTCACCCTTGCTGTCTCAACCGCCGGTTGATAGCAAGTCAGCCCGCATCGAAGCTCAGGATCTGAGCTCGGAAGCCGAGGATGTGGAAGAGGGCGTGCGCGAGATCCTTGCAGGAATGACACGCCCGCTTCCTCTCGCGGCTGTGTCGCAACAGGTCTTGGCGCGGTTCGGAAGGGAGTCAATGAACGTCTGGGGCGGCACCGGGGGCTTCACAGCCCTCCTGCGACGGATCGAACCGAGCGCATCGGTCAGCGGGCCTCAACCCGGCTATGTGCATCCAATTGGTCGAGCTGTCCCCGACGACTGGGATCGCGAGCCGCGGGAAAGCGACGTGCCAGCCTCCTTCCGAAACCTGCGCGCCGTCGATCCCGAGCTGCCGCTCATCACTTGGGGTCGAATGCAAGACACAATCTCTGCCGTGCTCGACGCTGGCCCGATCGATGGTCAAGCGATCGCCGCACTCACCAAAGGAACTATTGAGGGCAAGGCTCGCGCTGCCGTAGCAATCGCCGGTGAGCGCGGCAGACTCATTTTCAAAGCCGATGTCATCTGGGTGTTGAAGGCACTGACTAGGCAGCATCAACCGGAGGGAGCCGTGAGCGTGACATCTGCGAGCCAGGCCGTCGCCACCGAGATCGCGTCCCTTGCTCGGGAGGCAGATATTGACGCGGACCAGCTGGTACTCGATGTCAGAGACTGGCTCTCGAGGTCTAGCGACTCATAGCGACCGCGCCGGGAATCGCCCGCTGAGTCACCCGCTTGCGGGGCTTAGCAGGCTAGATCCTGCATTTTCTGCAGGTAGGGGATTTACATTCGGACATAACGAAGTTATCGGCTATCAAATCCAACGCGAGTTGTCGAGCGGTGCTCGGCAACATGTTCATCCGGAACGACGCGGTCACACCTGGAAGTAAGATCAGCGTCTGATGGGGCTGGCGTCGGATCGCGTGCACACGCCACTGGAGCTCGGCGGACACGACATTGCGGTTTGCTGCACAGCGACGTGAAGCCGGATTCTCTCCGTGCCGTCTACGCATCGAGAAATGCCAGAGGGTGGCTGTATGGTGCGGCCGTGCACATCCACGCCGGTTCGGGCCTCCGGGAGTTCACCGGCTCGGATGACCCCCGCTTAGTCTTCGCGCGCACATCTGACGGTTCCGTCGTGTACATGCCAGAGGGTGCTGCAGAGCGATTCCGCGAGGCAACGAGAACCGGCGAGCTCGTCTGCATCGTTCCGGACTGTGCCAACCCCAAATTGAAGGCGGTGAACCGGCGCGAGCGCGCGAGGATCCGAGGTCCGAGTCCCTCCGTTCTAACATCACGACTGGAGTGTGTCCCTGGAGAATCAATCGTGCCGTTCGCGACTAAGGCTCCTCATCCCGGCTCCTGGCTCAACACATAGTCCGGATTCACACGATGTCTCAGTGGATAGTAGGTAGCCGCGAGCCGATAAATTAGGTCCTCTGGAGGATCGATGGACCCTGGCAATGTCTGGCCATCTCCGCGTGCATACAGGAGCGCCAACGATTGGTACCTGCTGTGAAGGGCCGCACAATCCTCATGGTCAGCGTCGGGAGTGGCGTCTCTCACATTTGTCGGAAGAGCCACATCCGGGCTGACGCAGTATCGCACGTTGAGTGGGCCGCCATTCGGAGGATCGACCTCATCAATAATCCGCACCGTTGAGAGATCGCTAGGTCCGACAATCGTTGCTCCTAGTAGGTCACGACTCCAAAGACGATCAGTTCTGCTGAAATCAACAGTGCTCATCACGGCGCCGGACAAGTCAGCATCGTTCCAAATGGCGGCGGACGATGCTGGCGCATCGTTGAACTTACCGATCGTAGCGCCCCGAAGATGAGCCATCGAGAAGTTTGCATCTTCGAACGTCGTGCCCACAAGATCGGCGCCGCTGAGATCAGCCCTCGAGAGATCGGCGCCGGTGAGGTCTGCCCCGTGGAGGTCGACGCCCGCTAACCTCGTATCCTCAAGCCGAGCTCCGCGCAGGTTCGACTCCGAGAAGTCTGCGCCATTGAGATTGAGGCCGCTTAGATCCATATCCTCGAGATCAAGCCCGCGGAACGGGCGATCCATCGGCTCGATGGACGACAGTGCCCGCACGAAACGGAGGTTCTCAAGTCGAGTTGCCAGCGCTACCTGCTCGTCCTCGCGGACATGTTCACGGGCGATCTGGGCGTCCTCGCGATTCTCCTCACGCGCGATGCGCTGATCCTCAACATAGAACTGCGCCACGAGAATGGTCACGCCTACGACGGCGCCCGCCACGATGCCCGAAATGATGTCATTACCTATCGTGTGGGGATCTGGCTTCCACCACTGCGATCGAGGGCTGTCGCTTCGCTCAGGTGCGTTCGGATCCGCTGTCCCCGCGATGGAAGCTTTCGCGCGTTTCCGCACGGCTCGTTGACCGCCTTCGGAACTATTCACCATTCACCGAGAGTATTGTCTCCTACCGCGTGCGGGTCAGATGAGTCATGTTCCAATAGTGCGAGAACCGCCGCCCGCGGGTCTGCCTGATTCGCGACGACGCCTCCATCCCGTCGAGCGACGCGAACGTCTCTCTCGTGACCGTTCGGTGTGGATCGATTCCTGGAGTCGTCCTCGATAGCGCCCGAGGAACGTCGCACGATGCGGGCCCGGTGAGGTGTCCTCTTGCGGGGAGATCGAGGGGACCGGCCAATTCGCACGTGATGCGAACGTGCCGGGCTTATTCGGACATAACCAACATTCTCGGCGGATAGCCGCTCGGAAGCCCGCCGCCCAAAGCAGTCGACCGATGGGAAGTCGAAACAGCGGAAGTACTCGTCATGATCGGTTCCTGCGCGTTCGAGGCAGTGGACTCGTCGTCATTCAGCCCATGGGGATGTCGGGCTCTGCTTGAATCAGATCAAGATCGGGTAGAACCAGATCAAGATCGAGCGCTACGACTCTCGGGTATTTGTGTCGAAGCCTGAAGTGCTGAGAAGCCGGGCGAGCTCGTCGGCCCGTGCTCGCAGCGCATCCATTCGGGCGAGCGCAGGGCTAGCGCCACCAGCGTCCGGTCCGCCGCGCTCGCTTACCTCGAGGGCGGCAACGACATTCAACCGGTCGATCTCCCGGCGTAAAGCGAACAACTCCCGATACGCATCGAGATTTTCCCGATCATTTCGTTCTGCGGTCGATGTGGGCCGGTGCGCTCCGGTGGAGGCTCCGGAAAACCAGGCATCGAATTCGGCGGCGCTCAGGCCCTGAAGGTCGTCGGTGATGTTCTGCAGGTCGAGGTGCGCCGAGGGTCGGACGAGGGGAGCGAGCAAGTAGCTCGGCGGCACTCGGAGGGCGTACGCGATGCTGAGGAATTGGCCGAGGGTCAGGTCGGCTTTGCGCCCTGACTCGATGTTCTCGAGGACCGATTCAGTGATCTTCGTGCCCGTCAGGGTCTCCGCCAGCTCACGGGTTGTTCGGTAGCCGCGTTCGCGACGGGCGGCGCGGATGCGTGCCCCAATGCTGGCTTCCCCGCGGTAGTCCGTCATTTCGACAGGTTACCGCTTTCGCTGTTGTCAGGTCGAAGGCAGCCTGCTACCGTGAATCTGACAACGACAACATCAGCGAGTTGTCATTACGAAGGGAAACGTGATGGACAAAGAGTTCATTCAGCCGGAAGCGGTGTCCGAGATCACCGGGCTGTCCGTGGGCGCGCTTGCACAGCTGCGGTACACGGGTCAGGGGCCACGGTTCTACAAGCCGACGAAGCGGACAGTGCTGTACAAGCGACAGGAGGTGGTCGAGTGGGTCGAGTCCACGGCACGCACGCGAACGGGCGTGGAGTCGTTCGCGTAAGCCTCGCGTCGTCCGACCATCAGGGGGTTGTTTGCCATGGGCCTGTATGCCGCGAAGGGTGCAGTGATCCTCGCGGCCCGACTTCAGCTGGGCAATGCGGCGACCCGCTTGCTTCTACATATGGCGCTCGAGTGCTGGGATGAGGAGGCGCCAGATGGGCGCCTCCCGCGGCGGTACTTCGGCGGCCGGGAAATGGCGGCGATCGCGCTTGGGTACATGGCGCCGGACAATGCGTCGCCGGCAGCCCGACAGGCGGTGAAGCGCGCGATCTCGGAATTGACCGGCAAGGGCGCGATTGTGCGCGTCCGCACTGGCGGGCGCGGCCTGCCTGCGGAGTACGAGCTGCTCGTGGCAAGCGCGCGACCGGTGGGTGGTCGGAGGGCTGTGGATAACGCGGTGGTGTTGCCGTTCCATGGTCGGGGCCAGGGGGACGCTGACCGTACCCCTCAGGGGGTCGCTCGCCGTACCCCTTAGAGGGTCAGTCTCCGTACCTGCCAGGGGGACGGTGATCGTACCCCTTAGAAGAAGGAAGAGAACAGGAATGAACACTAATGAATCAGTACGCGCGCGAACCGCGGACAATTGGAGCGTCAAATGAGTCGAGAACCTCGGTGGTCGGCCAAGAATGAGACTGGCCCATTGCAACTTCGTTCGGCGTCGCGGCCACTCCGGATCTTTCTGGGATGGCTCATCGCCGCCGCGGGTGCGCTCGCGATCTTCATGTCCTGGGGTGCACTGCACGACTTGGCGTTGTACGTCGGCGGCATGCCACCGGACCGGGCGATCGTGTTCCCCATCGTGGTCGACCTTCCCGCGTTGGCGGCGATGCTGATCGCCCTCCTGGTACCGGCCCCATCACAATTCCTGCGGACGCTCCCGTGGTTCACGTTCGCCCTGTTCAGCGCGCTCACGGTTGCCGGCAATGCGGCTGCCGTTGCGATCGCGGACCCGAGCACGATGATTCTTGGGCAGGCGCCGGCGGTGATCGTGAACGCGGTGCCGGCGATTGCGTTGCTGCTGACAACCCACCTCGCCGCCGCCACGGTGTACCGGCGCGATGACCGCTCGGCACGCGGCCCCCGGCGGCCGGGTGCGATCGATCGTCCGGGTTCGACTAGGGGGAAGTACACTCCGACTAAGACTCCAGTTCAAGCGGCGTCCGGTGCGGTCGCTTCGAGCACACCACCCGAGCATGGGGTCGGCGAGTTCGAGGATCGGACCGCGAAGCGAGTCGAGGTGCTCGAGCTCGTCGGTACGGGCGCGACGGTGCGGAGCGCGGCACGCACCGCCGGGGTTGCACCCACCACCGCGCAGCGCTGGGTTGAACGAGCGCGCCTCGATGGCGTGCTCGTAGACAGGGCGACCGTCGATGCATAGTCGCATTGCCGGCCTTGACGCCGCCATCGAGGATCGAGACATCCTCGTGTGCCGTTCTCCCGGCGTGTTACCCCCGTTTGGGGGTAAGAATGCCGGTTGTATAGGCGTGCGCTTGGGTGTTCACCCGGCGCGAATAGGTGAACGAACAGTTCACCCGGTTCTTTCCCTGTCCTGCTGCCCCTGCCGCGCTTCGCGCGCTTCCCAACCTCCCGCACTCATCCTTCGGAGTTCCTGAGGGAGGTTGGGAAGTAAAGCAGGGGCAGCAGGACAGGGAAAGAACAACAACAAGAAACAAAGCAAAGGTGCGGCGGCGGTCGTGTGCAGGGCGATGGAAGCAGGTAGGGGCGCGTGAGTAGAGGGGTAGAGCGGGGCTGATGGTGCAGTTGACGAGTCGTGATGAGGCGATGCTCGAGTGGCTGAGCGTGGTCCGGATGGCGGACGTGGAAGCGATCCGGTGGGCCCTGTCGGGGCTCGCTGGGGACCATTCGGGGTCGCCGGTGAGCCGTCGGAAGGCGCAGCAATGGGTGGCCCGGCTGGCGGGCGTCGGCTTGGTGGATAGGGCCCGCCCGAACTTCCAGGACGGGCAGGTGGTGTGGGCGACGCACCAGGCGATCGGCCGGTCCGCGCCGAACCTGTACCGACAGACTGCCCGCCACGAGGTCGCGGTCGCGGCCGCGTCGGCCCGGTACCTGGCCCGCGGGTACGCGTGGTACCGGGACCGGCGACCCGGGTCGACCCAGGATCACCAGGTTGATGGGGTCGCGGTGCGCGGGGAGCGGATCGAGCTCGTGGAGGTGGAGCTGACCCCGAAGACGCTGCACCGGTACAAGGCAATCCACACGAACCATGCGACCCGGATGACAACGACCCGGGTGACGCGGGTTGTGTACCTGTGCACCGCGGACGCGGCGCGGGTAGTGGCCCGCGAGGCGGACCGGTTCATCTTCCGCACCGAACGCGACCGGCTGGTCACTCTGCCGGTGCTGGATGCGCGTGGAAAGTGGGTCGGCGACGACGCCGGGCTGTGGGGCGACGCGCCGGAACCTGCGGTCGGTGACCCGACCGTGACGCCGGAGCTGTGGGAGCGGGTCGGATGAGTGTCGAGCAAACCGCGGTGCCTGTGGAGTCCGACGGCCTGAGCGACGGGATTGAAGCGATCCTGGGTGCAGGCCTGCTCGTGGTTGTGGGCTTAGTTGCCCTGCCGCTGCTCGTACCCGTCCTAGTTGCGCGGGTCACGGGGGAGAGGATCGCGACGAAGGCATCGTTCTGGAAGGTGCGGCGCGGCCAGTGGGTCGTGAACACGATCGGGGCGATCGCGGTGACGCTGCTCCTCGCTATCGAGGCGGTGCTCTTAGTGGAGTGGGTCGCATCGGGCGGTGCGGAGCAGTTCTTCGCCGGCGACTGGGTCGGACAGCTTGCACCAATGTTCGGGCGATGGGCGATGGTGAACCTGCTCGCCGGGGTGCTCCTGCTGCCCCTGACCTGGTCCATTCGCCGTCGCCAGATTGCGGACAGGGTCCGGGCGCGCCGGATCGAGGACGTGCTCCGGCAGGAACGGATCGAAGTGGCCCGCAAGCGCGCCGCGGACGCGGCCACAGCGGACCGGATCGGGATCCGTCTCGACCCGCAGACGGGTCGCATCACCGGTGTTCGCGACGGCGCGGTGACCGTGCCGCACACCGTCGACGGGCAGGAGGCGTTCGGGTTCGTGACCCGCTCCACAGTGCGGAGCATCGCTGACCGGTTCCACGACGCCCGACAGGTCCGCGACTGGGTCGACCCGACCGGACGCTACCTCCTCATGCCGGACTCGTCGTCCGCGGCCCGCGCGTTGATCATCGCTGAATCCGGCAGCGGGAAGACCGTGCTGATCAACGGCTTCGTGCTCTGTGCTCTCCAGTACGGGTGGCCGGTGTTCGTGATTGACGCGAAGGGCGACCCGGCCGACGCCCGATCCATGGTCGCCCTGGCCCACGCCGCCGGCCGCACCGCGACGATCGGCGGCCAATGGAACCTGTTCTCAGGGACGGCGGAGCAGGTCACCGCGAAACTGATGCGGCTAATGCCCGTCCCCGACGGGGCGAACCAGCACTACCTGGACGAGATCCGAGGCGTGCTCCAAGCGGTGCAAGCTGAGGCACCGATCCGGTCCGCCGCTGACCTCCGCGATCGGCTCTTGAACCCCGGCCCGCACGTCCGAGACCAGTTCGACCTCACGCTCGTGAACCAGACCGTCGACCGCAACGGTGCCACCGCCGGAAGTCGGGCGCTGCAGAGCCTCGCCGTGGCGCTCCGGCCGCTGGAACGATGGATCACCGAAGACGGCTGGTCCTACTCGGCACCCCCAGCGGACCTGACTGTGGTCCCGCTTTCCCCCGTCGACGACGCGCAAGCGCGAGTCGGTGATCTGCTGCTCCTGGACTTGCGGAACTTCCTCTCCGCAAGGCTCGAGGCCGGCGACAAATCACCAGTCTTAGTCATCGTCGACGAGTTTCCCCAGCTCGTCACCGGGGCACAGGACCCCGGAGACACCGCAGGCAGCCTCTTCGAAACAGCCCGCTCCGCCGGCGTTGGACTCGTGCTCGCCACACAAAGCCCCGCCGGCCTCTCAAACGACGACATCCGCCGGCGTCGTGCCCTGACCAGCGGCGCCGCCCTCATCTTCGGGCGTTCAAAGGACCCCGAAGAAATCGTCCAGTACGCCGGAACGATGATGCGAATGGAAGCGTCAGGACAAGCAGCCGGCGATCGGCTCGGATCCGCCCGGGCCCAACACACGTACGTCGTGCCGCCGCAGGATGTGCGTGAAGCTGCAGACGGAGCCTTTTGGCTCGTCCAAGGCGGCGCGATCGCGGCGTTCCGAGCGCTGCCGCACCCGACATGAACCACCTACGACACCGGCCTGGCGATCGATTGGCGAACATCGATAGTTGCGACCGGTTCGTCTCATTCGGTGGCAGCGGCGCGACCAACGGGGCGCCGTAGCATTCGCGCGGTCTCGGCGATCATTCGTGCGTTCCAGCAACGTGCTTCGTCGACCACGATCATGCGGGTTGCCGTCGCCGCCAGGATCTGGCGTGCACGACGGATGCTCCGCGCCGTCCTCTCCGCAGTCGGCGGTTCAGCACTCACAGTCACCGAGGTGGCGACCGTAGGGGTGTGACGGTCCAGGCCGATCGGTGCGATGGCGATGGTGGCGCCCCGCATCGCCGTCGCAGCTCGGAGCGCGAGCTCCTCAACCCCGGGCGCGACCCCGGAGGCGACCACCCATCCACGGTCGGCCAACGAGGTTGCGAACTCGAGCGTCGCGTGCCGCGCCTCGCGAGACGGGTGCCGGGGGCCGACGATGGCGGCAGCTTCTTCGGCGAGGACGGTCTCGGCGCCTCGGACCCAGAGCAGCAGCGGCGCTGCGTCGCCGAGCGCGTCCAGCCCCCGTGGCCAGCTCTCGTGCTGCGGGGAGATCAGGGCCAGGCCCAGCCGTTCGGTCATCGTGATCACGCTGTCCACTCGAGAGCCGTGCGCCTGCGCCGCGAGGGGGCCGAACGAGCTGAGTGGGTCGTCGTCGGTGCCTGACTGCACGTGATGTAGCAGCTCAGCCGCACCACCCAATCGGCGGATGGCTGCACCCACGGTTGGGTCGCCTGAGAGCCCGTCGCAGACCAAAGCGACCCGCGCGCGATTCTCTTCGTCGGAGTGGATGGTGGTGGGAGCGGTTCGTGCGGCGGTCCAGGTCACGGCAGTGGTAGTCCTCTCGGATCGATCATTTTGTTTGCCTTCCGGCAAGAGAGATCGATTGCGAAGAGACAAGGTGCAGTGCCCTGATTGTCGGGCGAAATAAGCCCTCCGGGCGCGTCCGGCAATCTGGGAACGAAACTGCGGTCGCGAGCTACGATCGACAGCCGGAATGGCCAAACAAATCACCAGGGCAGTGCCCGCATCGCGGCTCCAATCAACGCTCTTCCGTCGCGCCTGCTCCGTCAGGCGCCGCCCGCCGCGGTCGCGGCGGTAAACAGCATCGTGGCGCCGCGTCGCGGCGCTGCATTATTGGTAGAGTCCGCGACTAACACGAGCGGCGGGTGGGCACGGAGCGCATCGCTTCCTCCCCATCCGCCAGCTGGCGAGGGGCATGCCCCTTGCTCTCCCCGCATGGCGCTACGCGACGAACGGCTATCGGAGGATCCACGCCACGAGCGCAGTCAGGTCATCGGTCAGCGCATGCCGGCTCGCTGTATACCGGACCCGCTGCCCTCTCCGCGGGGCATCGATATCGCCCACGACGTAACCCAGCGACTCGAGCTCCGCCAGAGCAGCGCGCACGCCACCGGGACTCACGCCCGTGCCAGACACGATCTCCGGGCGCTTCGAACCAGGATGATCAAGGAGATACCGAAGCACACTCAACCGGGCATGACCTGAAACCGCTTCATGGGCAGCGGCAGCGCGAACGGGCATCCCCGCCAAATTCACGCGCCTGGGCATGCAGCCAATCATGCCCCACGCGAAGCGTCTGCGGCCGATTCTTCGATGTCAAAGAATGCTATTTAGTAGCAATGTGGACAGTCGGCGCGATACAGTCGGTGGCATCCGTTACCCTCGCTTGGGGGACAGGGATCTGGTGACTGAGGGGCTGCCATGACTGAGATTTTCTCGCCGTCGAAGAGCGACGCACTTGAAGCGACGACGTGTCCGGCATGCGATTCGAGACAAATCGGCTCGAAGTTCTGCACGCAATGCGGGGCAACCATGCTCAAACAGCAATCTGCCAATGAACCGCAAGCCTCCAGCAACGAAACTCTCATTCAGCGGGACACGCCTGCGACCGTCGGACCGTTCCCGGGAGCGCACCGCGCCACCGGATACGTCGAGGACCCAGACACGGTGCACGGCCAGGAGCTTCGCGCGGTGCGGGACGCGGCCGCGGCAATCGCCGTCAACGAGGAGCCTGCCGAGACGGACCAGGGGTCGGCTGAGCCGGTCGAGATACCGCCGGCTCGCTCGCGCGGAGTGATGCCGCCGCTGGCCCGCCGACCCACCACCGTTCCTGCGTCCCAGCCGTTCGCGCCGGCCGCTTCGCCGGCCCACATTCTCTCGGAGCCGTTCAGCGAGCTTTCCACAGGGGCCACCACAGACACCCCGGTCGTGGCGACTAAGGGCATGCGCGGCGCGTTCTCGCGTATCGGCATCCGCATGGCACCAGGTGCGGCCGAGGCCGCGGAACTGAAAGCGAGGGAGGAGCGCCGGCGCGACGAACAGACGATCCGACAGGCGACGTGGACACGCGCCGTCTCGGTGCTTGTCGCAAACCCCAAGGGCGGCACCGGCAAGACCCCGTGCGCCCTTTTGCTGGGTGGCGTGCTGGCCGCGGTGCGGGGCGGCTCCGTCGCGATCATGGAGGTTTCCGACGACCCCGGTGCACTCACCTTCCGCGCCGAAGGGAACCCGCCGCGCGGCATCGGTGAACTTGTGCGCGACGTCGCGGGGATCCGGACCGCTGGACAGCTTGCGGGCTACACAGCCCCGCAGACGTCGTTTGCGTCGGTCATCGGCACGACCAGCCGGCGCGATCGTCTCACCCGTGAGAACGTGCGCGACGTCGCGGCCGTTGTGGATGAGTTCTACGGCATCCGGGTGATGGATTCCGGGAACCAGCCGAGCTCATCGGCGTTCCAAGGCGCGATCGAGACGGCCGACGCGCTCGTGGTGCCGGTCATGAACGCCGGCGATGCCGTGCTCGAGGCAGTGGCGCTGCTCGACGTGCTCCGGGCCGCCGGCGGCAAGGCCGCGGCATTGGCAGACAACGCGAGCATCGTTCGCCTGACCGACGGCCGACCCGAGCATCCGCAGGTGGTCGAGCGCGTGAACCGGATCATCACGAACGCGAACGTGCGCCAGGTGTTCGAGGTTCCCTACGACACGCACATTGCCGAGCGCGGGCAAATGACGCTCGACTCTCTCGCGCCCGCGACCCGGCAAGCGTTCACGGCCGCCGCCGCGGGCGTCGTCTCCTACTTGCAGCAGAGCGTCCGCTAACCACCAAGAGAAAGCACAAGCATGCTCAAAAACATCATCATCCTCGCGGATGAGATCAGGAATCCTTTGGATGGGATTCTCCCTGACTTTGGTGCGTTCGGAATGGAGTTCACCGAACTCTGGCAGAAGCTGGTCGCCGGCCTCTGGGGCATCGGCATCATCCTCGCAATCGTCTTTCTGATCATCGGCATTGTGAAGATGGCCAGCGCATCGACTGGCGGCAACCCGAACGAGTACAAGACGGCTCGCACTCAGGCGATGTGGGCCGGTATCTCGCTGGGTGTGCTCGCCGCCCTCGCCGTGATCGTGGGCGCGATCCTCGCGCTGTTCGGATAGGCCGCGGGATGCGAACCGAAGCGCGACCTCCGCGACGGAAATGGCCCTGGATCGTCACGGGTGCCGCCATCGCGGCTCTCGTCGTTGCAGGGGGCATCTGGTACGCCGCGAACCTACCTGACAAAGCTCCGATCCTCATCGGCACCCCAAGCCCGGTCACACCCTCGCCGAGCAGCGATGACGTCCAGCCGACCGGATGCATGGGGGGCGACACACGCGACGCCGCAATGCTGCTCGCGGCCCAGAAAGCCGCACCACATACGAGCAACGGCGCCGTCGAATTCGCCGCTGCCTTTGTTCGCTGGATGGGGCAATTCCCTGTTCCCACTCAAGAGGAAGCGGGGACGATCCAATCGGCAGTGGTGGCACCGGACTCTGAGTATGACCTTCCGGCCTTCCTCGCGAAGAACCCGAACGTATCCGGTTCGCTTGTGCCCGATGAGACGCCGTTCTACGTCTCGACGGTTCCGGGCGTCTGGAATCTCGAATCCTATTCGGACGACTCTGCACGAGTGTCGATCGGGACGGGAATCGTGATCAACGGGGAGCTGCACCCGACCTTCCGGCTTTCGAGCACGTACACGCTCGAATGGGGCAATGCGGGATGGATGGTGCTTGAAGCAAACCAGCCACGGCCGACCGAAGAGCTATTCCCGCTCGGGAGCGGCTTCACCGAGGGCTGCTGATGCAGGTCCAGGCGAATGAAGCATGCACCGACCCTGTCTGCTTCATCAGCGGTATTGGCGAAACGATCGGCGGAGCCGTCAATTACTGGCAGGATCCGTGGGGCAACACTTTTAAGGCATTGAAAGATGCCGCATCCCAGCTCGCCAACGACGTGCTGCCGGCACTCACCAAGGCGACGCTGCCCGATCTCACGGCCGAGTGGTTCCTGAACGCATATGCGATCGCGTTTGCGACCGCGATTTTTTCCGCGATCGTGCTGCTGATTCCGCAGTTTGTGCGGACGGCGCGCGGCACGATGGCCGGTCGCGATCTCTTGGAATCGATCGGCATCTACTTCCCGCTGTTCATGGCGGGCGCGATGTTCGGCCCGATGCTTGGGTACGTCCTGGTGAACTTCTTCCACGCCCTCTCAAACGTGTTCATCACCTGGGGCGTCTCGGGTTCAACCTCTCAGGTCGTTACCCGAATGGAGGGCATGATCAACACCGCGGATCCGGTGGCCCTCACCGGCGGCGTTGTGGTCGCGGTCGTGCTCATGCTGCTTATGGTCATCGGCCTGTTCTTGGTGGTGCTCATGCTCATCGTGCAGCTGGTCACGCTCTACTTCACGGGCGTGCTTATCCCGCTCGGTATCGTCTGGATCATCGACCCCACGAAGCGCAGCTTCGGCATCCGTCTCGTGCAGGTCTGGCTCGGGATCCTCGCGGCGCATCCGCTGCTGTTCTTCCTACTCGGCTTCGCCTTCAACATGATGGCCGGCAGCATCGTGACACTCGGGCAGAACGAACCGCTGCAAACGCTCGTGACGTTCCTCGTCGCGATCATCGCCCTGTTCATGGCGGCTCTCTCGCCGTTGCTGTTGCTCAAGTTCGCGCCCGTCATCCCGACCGGGATGGGCGGCACGAGCGGGCCGACGCTGAGCGGGAGCCCGATCGGCTCGAACAACATGACGGATGCTGGTAAAAGGTACGGCCAGAGCGCCGACAGCGGTTCGAACACGTCGAGCACGTCGAACTCGGCCACGAGCGACGCGCAGCCGTCGACCGTCCAGAGCGCTGGCGGCGGAGGACTCTCTGATGTCGCTGCGGCGCGAGCCGCAGACGGTGCAGCGGGTGACGCGGGCGCGGCCGGCAGTAAGGTCGCGGCCAGCGCCGGCGCCGGGGAAGCGGCCGGGGCAGAAGGGCTCGCTGCGGCGGGCGCAGCCGAGTCCGCTACGGGAGTCGGAGCCGCGATCGGCGTTCCGACCCTCATTGCCGCGGCCGCGGTTGGAGCGGCAGAGAAGGCTCGGGAAGTCGGAGAGGCCGCCTCGAATCAGGCGGTCGCGCCGATGGATGACCAAGGCTCGAACATCGGGGGAGATCGACCATGAGTCAGCCACAGACGCGCGCGATCGTGCGGCATCTAGGCGGCGAGTCCGGACACCGCTCGTTTTTCGGTGGCACCCACTCAAAGACGCGAATTGCTCTGATCATCGGGTTCGTCGTGGCCGGCATGATCGTGACGATCTTCGCCGGCTGGCCGGGGCTGTTGATCGGCCTTGGCGGCGTGGGCGTGACGATGCTCGTCACCGCCAAGACGCACCGCGGCACGATCGTGGAGCGCAGCCGCCGCCGGCGTCGCTGGAAGGCCCGTCTGGCCGCCGGCACTGACGCATTCGAGCCGTACGACGTCGCAGCCTGGGATCAGGCCGAGCAGGCCGTGCGTATGGCCAAGGGCCGCACCCAGAAGTGGGAGGCGCAGCGCACGCTCGCCGCGATGCGCGCGAACCCCGATGGGGCAGACGGCATGGGCTGGCTCGAAGGCGGCCGCGGCGTGCCTGGCATCCAGTGGCACGCTCCGATCGGTGAGCGCGGCTATCTGGCTGTCACGTTCTCGGTGACGGGCCAGCTACGCGGCATCGAGTCGACGTCAGTCATGACCCGCGCGGCCGAGGGCTGGGGCGCGTTCCTGGCCTCGCGAGCGGTGCCGTCCGTGCTCGTTGAGGACGTGCAGACGATGACGCGCGTACTGCCGGCAGATACCGCGTTGCAGGAGTTCTGGGTACTCAACAGCCTCGACGTCGACGCGCCGGCGGACGCGATCAATTCCTACGAGGAAGTGCTGCGCCGCACCGGCGATGGAGCGATGGTGCAACGGCACTTCGTCACGGTCAAATGGCCGCTGTCGCCGGCGTTCTACGACTCTGCACGCAAGTACGGCCAGGGCCGCGATGGCTGGCGTGGCCTCATGCACGAGGAGATCGCATCCGCGCACCGTGGACTGACCGAGGCCCGCATGGGCCAGGTCGACGTGCTCTCCGCACGCCAGGTCGCCGCGGTGGTGCTGCACCAGCAGAACCCCTCACGGCCGATCGATTACGTCGTGGACGTGCACCCGTCACGGCTCGGTGTGCGATCGCACGACGAGTTCTCCGCACACGTCGTGGAGGGCATCGACCCGCTCACGGGCGAGCCCGTGGAGTGGTGGCACCGCACGGCGAAGATCACCGCCGACGCGCTCGCCACCGCACCGCGCACGCAGCTGTGGGCGCTGGATCTCCTCATCGGTCGAGACGTCCAGTTCATCCGATCGGTGAGCTTCCACATTCACCTTGTGCCCGCCGGTGAGGCCAAGGCCGCAGCGCAGCGAGATCTCGTGCGCGACCAGGCCGAGGCGATCTCCAAGAGCGAGGCCGGCGCGGTCGACCTTGACGAGACAGGAACCGCAATGACGGCATCGAAGCGGCGGCGAATCGATCTTCGCGCCGGCACCGGGCACCACGGTGCGGCATGGGTTGGATACGTGACGATCTCGACGCGATCGCGCGACGAGCTCGCGCGGGCATCACGCCAGCTGGACGAGACGTGCGCGACCGGGCTCGGCATCGAATACCTCGACTGGCAGGACTCATTCGAGGCCGCGGCATCCGGCACGACGTGGCCGATCGGCCGCGGCATCACGGCGCACGATTCGTCGTTCTCCGCGCGGATCTACCGCGCGTTGGCGGGCAAGTCGGAGAAGGAGGCACTCTCGTGAGCGAGCACAAGGCGGAGAACAAGGGCAAGGGCATCTGGGCACTGCCCGGCTTGCGCGCGTTCGCGCCGCCGGCCGAGACGCCGCTCGAGGAGCGCGTGACAAACGCCAGCGAGGTCGTGCCGTGGAATCTCCCCGGCACGCAGTTGCGCACTAAGGTATCGAAGGCCGCGCGCGGGTTCTACGCGCCTGCCGGCGTCGGAGCTCCGACGTCGACACGACAGGCCGAGATCCTCAATACTGCACTGATCGGCCCGCCCACGGGCACTAAGGGCGTCGTAATCGGGCGAGACGTGCTCTCGCGCACGTCGATCGCGCACGACCCCGTGACCGCCTACAACTCGACGCCGCGCGAGGTGTCGAGCCCGAACACGATCGTTATGGGCGATGTCGGCTCCGGAAAGTCGAGCTTCGTCAAGACTGCGTGCGTGCTGCGGCCTCTGCTGCTGCATAACCGGCGCGCGGTCATCTTCGACAAGAAAGACCAGGCCGGCGAAGGCGAGTACTCGAACGTCGTGCGCCGCTATGGGTACGAGCCCATCCGGTTCACCGCGGACGGCACCGGCACCCGGCTCAACCTCATGGATCCGATGATCGCGCGGGGCACGGGAGTGAAGGGGCAGTCACGGCTCCTCAACATCATCACCCGTCTTGGGCGCGGCGATCAGAGCTTGAACGAGTGGGAGGAAGAAGCGCTACGGGCGGCCCTCTACGACACGGTCGCGCAGCACGAGGGAGGCCGCACGCCAGTGCTGGCCGACGTGCTGCCGAATCTCGGCGTCGTGGATCCTCACCGCTACGCGAGCCTGTCGCCGGAGGCGCGCGACAAGCTGCACCAGGCCGGCCTCTCGGTGCGCTGGACGCTGAACGGGCTGCTCGATGAGTACGCCGGCCTACTCGATGGCGAGACGTCATCCGAGGTCGACCTGACTGGCAAGCTCACGTCGTTCGACATTTCGCAGCTGCCCGACGACGGCCCCGCGGTGCCGGTCGTTATGGCGATCGGCAACATGTGGATGCTCGGCCGGCTCCGCACCGAGCGCGGCTGGGCTACCACTGTCGTCTATGAGGAGGGCTGGCACATGATCGGCGGGCCTAGCGCCCAGCTGATCAAGTCGAACCAGAAGCTTTCCCGCGGACTCGGCATCAGCAACGTGTTCGTCATGCACAAGGGCACTGACATTCCGCGCGACTCTCCCGGCATCACGATCATCCAAGAGGCACAGAGCATTCACGTGTTCCGGCAGGGCCGGCCTGAGGATGCGCAGTGGTGCCAGGAGACGTTCGGGTTCGCCCCCGAGACGGCGCAGACGATTGAGAAGCTTCGGGATGGTCACTACATCTTCAAGTACGGATCTCACCCCGAGACGCACGTGCAGCACATTCGCTCGCAGTGGGAGATCGACGTGACCAACACCGACGAGGCGTTGGCCGCGGCCGCGGGCCGCGAGTAGTCGGATGGGGGCGGGCGAGGTCGCACTGGCCGCGGGCGTGGCGTTTCTCGTCATGCTTGGCGGCTCAGTCGCGATCAGTTCGGCATCCGCCAGCTGTGGCGGCGGCTCGGTGAATCTCGCGAGCGTCGGCACCAGCGCGCCGGTCGCCGGCTACTCCGGTGACCAGCTGGTCATCGCCGGCACGATCATCAACGCCGCGGCCGAGCTCGGGCTCGACAGCCGCGCCGCGGTGATCGCGGTCATGACCGGCATGGGCGAGTCCAGCCTGCGGAACCTCAACCACGGCGATGCCGTCGACAACACAACGATCGGCGTGTTCCAGCAGGGCGAGAGCTACGGCCCGCGGGCCGACCGGCTCGACCCCGAGAAGGCCGCGACGGCGTTTCTGACCCGGCTTGTGCAGGTTCCGGGCTGGGCGACGATGCCGCCCTCGCTCGCCGCTCATGAGGTTCAGATCAATCAGGATCCCGATCACTACACGAGGTTCTACCCCGCGGCCGTCGAGGTGGTGCAGGCGCTAACGAGCAGCGCTGGCGGCGGCTCGTGCAGCGTTGGCGGCGGCTCCCAGGCGCTCGCGCAGGAGCTTGTGACCGCGGTTGGCGCGGGGCAGCTGCGCGTGCTCGAACCGCGCTATCTCTCGCAGATCGAGGCTGTCGCGGCCGGGCGGAAGGTGCCGGACTGCGGAATCGACGTGGGCATTCTCCAGATCATGGTGCTTGCCGTGCGATCGTTCGAGACGGTCGGCGTGAGCGACATCAATCGCAAGTGCACCGGCTCACTCTTGGGAGCCGGCACGGGTTCGTCGCACTGGATCGAAGGCGGCGAAAAGGCCGTCGATTTCTACGCGCTCGACGGTCGCACGCTCACCGGCGCCGATCCTCAGTCGATCCGGCTTGTCTCGATGCTCGACCCGATCATGCCCGCCGGCGCGCGAGTCGGGCAGTCCGACTGCCGCGCCGACGCCGGCATTTCGCTCGCACTTCGCAACCTCCGGGAGTTTCCAGACGACTGCTCTCACCTGCACGTCGACATCGCCTATGCGAAAGGGCCGCTGAACGTCGGCGGCTGAGGGAAGGATCCACAGGCGTAGTCGGTCAAAATTGCCCACAAAGTGCGGAGTGCCGTGCGTCCTTAGGTGATCGTTTCCTTCCCCCTTCCGCCCTCCGACCGTAGCTCGCTCCGTCGGCTGCGTGCTCTCCGATCGCTATTTGCAGACTCCGCCCTCCGCTGCGCTCCGGGCTTCGCTTAGCAACCGCTCCCTGAGAGCCCTCCGCCGTCTCCGCTCCCTCTCGATCTCCACGCCGGAAGGGCGAAGGAAACGATCACCAAGGAGAGAGCATGGCCAGCACGACGTTCGACATTCAGGTCATCAAGACCACCATCTCGACTCAGGCGCCGGTGCATATCGTCAGCGAAAAGCTGGCTTCGCGCAGTGTGGATCTGCAGGGTTTCGGCCAGCACGGCTACGAGCTCGTCTCGACAGTCAAGTTCGAGAGTCAGGGCTTCGTCACCCTCGTGGACACCATCCAGCGGCCGGTCTCGACGGAGTAGCTGGTACGGCTGGGGCGGCCGCGGCCGCCCCAGCCTCGCGCAGTGCGGGCGTCGGCTCCCAACTGCGCAGCTGCGGCTCGGTCGACCACCAGTGCTCCGCGAAACTCGCTGGCATCTGTAGAAGCTCACCCATGGGGGGAGCGTAGCGCTGGCCGCTGCCCGGAAGCCTGAGTTTTCCACACCGGGGGTGCGGGGTGGTCAGCTATCCGGTTCAGCTCCAAGCTGTGAGCAGAAGGCGAGGATGCAGTGCGGCGTACGCTGGCGGCGTGAGCCCGCCGGCGTCGATGTACTTCCCGCCCGATCTCGCGCTTGCCCGCGTCGTCGCCGAGCTGCCAGAGCCGGATGCCCTGCAGGGTGGCTGCATGTACTCGCCGAAGTGGGACGGGTTCAGAGTCGCGATCGTGCAGCGTCGACAAGGAGGGCGAGGTGATCGTTCGACTGCGCCACGACGTCGCCCTTTAACGTCGAATCGCCAAAGATGCGCCCGCGGAGCAAAGAGTCAGGATCTGGTGAGACTACGATCGTGTCCCTGAAACGATCGGCGAATCCGGAGCGCGAGCTTGCGGATACTCGGCAGCCACCAAGTTAGATTGGTTCGACCTCGAATATGTAGCGTGTTGCGTTCGGCTTGTTGTACGGGATGCGTGTGGGCCGGTATCCGAGTTCTTTCATCCGGGAGATGACCTGCTCAAGCTTCGAAAACCCCTCCCCACCAAATGCTGGGAAAGGCTCGCCTGAGCGGGTGCCACCGTCCGCACCAGTCAGTGTCACGATCCACTGCTGGTCGCGTTCGTGGAAGTCTATGCGTACCACATTGTTCACGGGTCCAACCTATTGTGCTGGGGCGCTTCGACCGGGACCTCGGCCGCGAGTGGACAAGATCTGATCGTGTGGCGGCCCCTCGCAATCGGTCGGCGGCTACCACAAACTAGGGGATTGTCGGCCGTCTCTGATTCGCAACGCGGCCCGGGCGGCGGTGTCTGGTTTGGGAAGACGTGAACGGGCGCCTCGGGACCTGTGAACGGCGAGCGTGGCGGGCGGCGTGATGTCTCAGGACATCGTGAACAGTGGGCAAGTACGAGCTGCCGGGATCTGACGCTAGACGGGCGCCAAGGAGGCACTTGATTTGATGGCGTCGAGCCAATCAACGAGTGGCTTCAGCGCGTCGCCCGGATAACGGTCATCGGCCATCCATTCCTCAACGAGGAGCGCGGGGACGTGAGGCTGTAGCTTTCCGGACTTCTTGCCGTCCGAGTTCCAGCCCTTTGACCCCATCCACGAGGCCAGCTGAGCCGCACCGTCGTCCGCAGACAGCAGATGGTCGACGAACGCCTGATCGATCTCTGCGAGGCGAGTTGGCCCAAGTTCTATCGTGAGCTCCTTCCAGCCGAAGATGTCGATAAGCAGGCCCTCGAGATCTGCAGCCAGGATGAACACGTCGAACGGCTTTAGTTGATCGTTCAGGTTTCTCTGGCGTGCGAGAGCTGTCGCCAGATCGGGGCTTGGCGAGTCGGATTCTGTTCGCAGCGCATTGAGAGCGTCAGTATCGGGTCGCACCGGGCGTTCACGGAGGATGTCGAGTAGCTCCCGCTTTCCGCCATCACGCTTGTGAAGGGAGTCGCGATCCGCGAGAACGTACGATCTGACACCGAAGAGCTCGCTGAGCTGAACGAGGTACCTAATCTTGGAAACCCCAGCCGCCTCGATCACAGTGAGACCCAGTGCGTAATGACCTCCGGGGCCACCGCATAAACGTCCCAGTAGCTTCTCCAAGACGGCAAAGTCTCCCTCGCCTTCCACGAAGATGACGGCATTCGCGAACACGAGCTCACTATTGGCCGCGGAACAGTATCGAGTCAGTCTGCCCACGTCTGTGGCCTCGAGCGTCGGACGATGCCAGGTGTGCTCCATGCCGGAGGGACGCAACGGGAGGCGAAGGACGCGGTCCACGCTGAAGGAATCGACCAAGACTGAGCTGTGGGTAGTCACAATGACCTGCGCATCCGTCGAGATGTCGCGGATGATCTTTGCCATTGCACGCTGCGTTTGCGGATGGAGAAAGGCCTCGGGCTCCTCGATGGCGAACAGAATGTTGCCTCCGGCGTGTGCCTCCTTCTGGGCGACGTAGCGGAGGATTCCTAGAACGAGAGCGGACTGGAATCCCGTGCCTCGTTCAGCGACGGGTACTGCAATAGTGCCGTGGCTTTCGATCACGGCTTCGGCGAGCATCCCACGCAGTGCATGTCTGGGCTCTGGGAGCTTGAATCGGACCTCGTTCTCCTGGAATGGAAGGTCGTCTTTGATGGCGTCTGCTGAGTGGTTGAGGACGTCGCGGACGAGTTCCTCGACAGGCTGGATCTTCGCTGCGAAGTTCTGTTGCATCGTCGTACTGCGTGCTGACCCCTTCCGCACAAGCACGGACTCCAGAGTCTCAAGGAGTCTCTCTAAGGAGTCCGTATCACCCATCCGTCCGTCCGCGACGCGGATGGACGGAATTTTCACGAAGTGAAACCGGTCGAGGATCTCGTCGTAATAGCGACGTGCCTCCTCGGCGCCAGGCTTCCTTGACGCATCAAAGCTGATCGCTCCCTTCCGGGTGGAACGGAGCCTAACCGAGAAGGTGCGGTCACGCTGGCGAACGATCGGCGCGAAGACAGTCGCCTCCTCTGCGCTGAGGTCTCCGAAGTGCACGGTGATGCCAGATAGTTGCCGGGGCCCTTCCGCCGCGTAGTAGTCGTTCAGCGGCTGGTGCTGAAGGAGGCTCTCGCTGTCTGGGTTCGAGAAGAAGAGCTCGAGGAGCCGTACGAATGTCGACTTGCCGGCATTGTTCGGGCCGGCGATCAGTTGCAGTGCCGGATCGACTTCGATCGACACAGACTTGAACCCAAGCAACCGCTGAAACTCAACTCGCACCAATCGCACGATGTGAGGCTACCGCGCTGGCGAGCTCGCATCAGCCTTCGCGCTGCTGCTTTGACCTCCGCCGACCCTCTGCGTGGTACAGCCTCACCCAGCGGTCGGCTCTCGCTCGGCCAGATCCTGTCGATTGTCCGGTAGCCGATGATGGATCCATGCCCGCTGTCCACGGTGCCAGGGGGAGCGGAGCGTTCTGAGGCATGTTCCCTGCTCCGTCGGGCCGCTCTGCCAGGCGTCACGCGAAATCGCGCGCCGACGTTATGCACAGGCCTTAGGCCGTGTTGCTGGCCTAGTCGGCTAGTTAGATGAGTTGGCGCGAACAGTTACGAAGCCGCCTGGAGCCACCTGAGGGAGCGAAAGATACCTGTATCGTCCTCTCCAAGAGAGTCGACAACACGATTCAGCCGCTGGGCCTTGAGGCAGGCAAGACCCTGCAGCTCGGATGTCTCGACGCGTGGAGTGATGCTCGGATGATGAGGAGACCCCTTGGAAGAGGCGTACCGCAATGTTCTCTCCGACGCAGAGCGCAATGAGTACGACAACCTCGGTGCGGTTGTCGATCGGCTGGAGCAGAAGCGTCGGCGGCGCCTCTACATCTGGGCTGGTGTTATGGGCGCCGTGATGGTCATCGTTCTCATCGGGGTCGGCGTCAGCATCGGCACGTCACGTGACGGTGGCGAGCCGGCTGTTCCTTGGTTGGTCGCCGCCAACGTGGTGCTCTTCACATATGTGTTCGGGAACCTTATCCCGGGATTCGCCGGCCTCGGCGAGTTGAAGCGGGCGCAGCAGCGTCGCACGAAACTGACACAAGAGGCTCAGCGCCGCCATTCGAACGGGTGGCGTCGCTATCAGGGCGGTGACCAGCATCGCGCCGACACCTCACTCTGGGACGCGAAGTCGAAGCGCCAAATGCAGCACGAATGGTACGGGAGCCACTCCGAACTGGACTGGCGCGACAGGGAACAAGCTGAGGCGCTCGGATTGGATGTCGAGACATACATCAGCAACGTGCTCGAGAACGACAGGGACTAGTTGTCCCGAGGCACCGTAGCCGCGTTGCCAAAGCCCCGCATCGATGTCCTCGAGGTCCACAGCCCCTTCTTCGTTGCGCCGCCGCTCCAGTCAGCAGCGAGCGTTCGTCACTAGACCAGCCGTCGTCCACTCATTCTGAGGAGCTGGCAGCGTGGGCAGCTGTGCCGCGACGGTCGTCACCGCGAACCCACAGGGCATATTGAACGTCTCGCTCATTCGCGCCGTGAACAGGATGTACGCGTTGGCGCCGTTCAGGTACGAGCCGACGTTGATGCCAGTCTCAAGGAGGTCGCCTTCGACCGGCAGCCCATCCGGATACTTGGTGTTGTGCCATGTGGCGGTGCCAGGCACGAACTCGAGCCCATCGTCGAGGTAGGCACGAATCGTCGTGTCATCCACCTGTCGGCCCGTCCAGTTGCGCCACCAGACGAGGACGTCGAACTCGTCGCCGGGATTGACGCCTTCGAGCGCGGTCTGCCAGCAGTCCTCATCCGGCTGTGAAAGCTGGATTGTCAGGTACTGTTCGCCGTCCGCTTGATTCGGTGAGCCGCTCTCGCAACCGAGCCGCTCGGCTGTTGGCGGCTCGACGACCTCTTCCGCCGACTGTTCGAGGAAGAACTGGAACGTCACAATCAGGACGCCTGCCAGCACGGCGCTCGCCACTCCCGACGCCCACAGACCCATGTTCTTCAGCCAGCGCCGTTCCTTCTTCGCGTTCGGCTCGATCTTGGTGGCCTGCTGTGCACCGGCCGGACCCACGGGGTCCGAGGCCAGAGGAACAACGGAATCACCGGCCGCGCTGACGGCCGGACTCACGGCCGTGAGCGCAGCCCCGTCAACACTCGGTTCCGCTGTGGTGTCGGTATCAGGCTCAGTCACGCGATGATGCTACATGCGCACCTAGCGCGAGGCCGTCAGCCAATCCCGCAGCTATGCTCACCGGGAATCGACGCGAACATCCACCTCTTCCGGCGACGGCCCGGACGATAAGGTGCGGTGCATGAGCATGAGCATGCCGGAGCAGAACCCCGCAGTTACGGTCGCGCAGTCCGCAGCCCTCGGCCTCATAGGCAGCTTCCCCGGTATGGGCGTGCTCACCGGGGCTGTTCAGGGCGCATTCGCGGCGAAGGCTCGCGCGCGTGATGAGGATTTTTGGGCTATGGTCAACGCCCGCGTTGGCGCTCTGGAGAGGGACCTCGACAGGGTACTCGCCTGGGACGACAACGAGTTCGTGGCCGCTGCCCATCGGATAGCACGCGCAGCACAAGAAACGGCGGACGAAGCGAAGCGCCGGATACTCGCCGCGGCCCTCGCTCACTCCGGGAGCTGGTCCGAGCTGCCGTGGGACGAGCGGGAGTTCCTCCTCGACATCGTGGTGGATCTCAACGCTCGGGAGGTGTATCTGCTCGGCTTCCTCCACGACCCGAGAGAGTGGCTCACAAACAGGGGGGTCGACCCGAACCTTATTGCGGGCAACAATCTCCCCGGGTCGATTGCTGATCTGATTCGAACGCGAGTCGCGGGAGACGCACTCTCATTCGATCAGGCCGAGGACGCGATCGACGGACTCCAACGTCGAGGCCTCGCGGACGTGCCGCTGCGCACCCAGATGTCGGGATCGGGTCCGCTCGCGAAGCGCACCACAGCATTGGGCGACCGGGTGCTCAGATTCGTGGGGGATGCGGTCACCCCACAGCGAGGTGACACAGGATCGGCCTGAGGCCGATCCCGAAGGCACCCGCCAGTTTGTCTCCCCTTTTTGTCGAGGTCCCTATGTCGGGAAGTCGTCCAGCTGACCACATTCTGACCACACTTGACCCGCTCGGGTCGTGATCAAGGCGTGGTTGGCGTGAATCAAGAAGCCCAGGATTACGCGGCTGCCGGTCGCGACGTGCGTCAATCCGTCGCACCGATACGAGCACACCGCTCAAACCCGTGAACTGCATCAAGTGCGGCATGCGTGGACACGGAATGGACACAAACGTCGCTCGGTGAAGTCATTCCCACGTGATCGATTCGAAGCAACATGAACGGATTTCTGCGGTTTCTTGGGAACACCGGCACGTTCGCGGGGCGTTCCATCGGGTTCAAATCCCGCCGTCTCCGCTTCATCCGTTCCCCCGTCTGCCCAGAGAATCCGGGCGAGGCGGGGGATTCTGGTTTCCGCGATTCCTGCCTGTCGTTCGCCTCGTTCAGGCCCCGGGCATGTGGATCACGCCGAGCTGCTGCATGAGTCCGAGGTCGTCGCGGTTCGACCAGTGCTCGACGATCTTTCCGTCTTCGACTCGATGGATGGCCACGGCCGTCTCCCGCAGCTCTGCTCCGGTAGCCGGGAGTGGTCCGGGAAGGTCCCCTTCATGTCGACCGGACGCAGTGAGCCTCGTTACCACCTTGTCGCCCTCGGCGAGCTGGTCATCGATCTCATGGCGTCCTGGTGTCGCCTTCAGGAATACGAGGAATGCCTCTTTCAGGCCTTCCCGTCCTGCCGAAAGCCCCGGAAACGGCGGGTTGTGATCGAGGTAGTCTTCGGCGACCAGCTCGTCCATCGCATCGATATTGCCCGCATCGATCTCGGCGTAGAAACGGCGCACCAGCGCTTTGTTGTCGTCAGGCTCCATTGTCGTGCCCTCCCAATATGTACAGGGAGGCCCGATGGCAACAACCCTCAGCTACGGGCGGTTCGGATGTTCCCTGGGAGGCCAGTCTATGGGTGGGGCTCGAATCCCTCCGCGGATCGTCGGGCCTACGCTTCGCGCTTGGCCTCGTCGACGATGCGCTTCGTGAACTCGTCGGTGAGCCGCAAGGTCGCGGCCGTCTTCTCGGCCACGTTCTCGGCAGTCGCGGACGCCCACTCGGCGGCGATCCGGTCATCGAGATCTTGGATCTGGACTCGGATCGCCTCGTTCGCCTCCTCGTTCGCGGTGCGGACCAGGCGCACCGCGTTGTCGATGATCCGCCGCTCCAGGAGCACCACGATGCCCACGAGCAGCAGCGTGGTACCGACGTTGGCCAGCACGCCGGCGAGGTAGCCCACGCGGGCATCGGCGGGTGCCACGAACCCCCCGATCATGACGGCGGCGAGGCCCAGCACGATGCATCCGACGAACCAGCCCCAGCGGATGCGGAAGCGGGAGGGAGTCGGCGTTTCGCTCATTCCGCCAGCGTAGACAATCGTCGGCGTCGTCTCGCGGAGGCTACTCCCGCACCGGCCGGTAGGTGATGTGCGTCACGAGCGACGCCGCTCGCACCGATACCCGCTCCAGCGCCTGCGGCGGCACGCCGTCGAACACGCGCTCGCCCGCGCCGAGGATGCAGGGCGTCACGTGCAGCCGCAGCTCGTCGAGGCGGCCGGCGGCGAGGTACTGGTTGACCGTCGTGGCGCCGCCCGCGATCGAGATGTTCTGGTCGCCCGCTGCGGCACGCGCCTGCTCCATGGCGGAGTGGATGCCGTCGGTGACGAAGTGGAACGTGGTGCCGCCTTCCATCTCGATGGGATCGTGCGAGAAGTGCGTGAGCACGAAGACGGGTCCGTGGTACGGAGGGTTCGGCCCCCACCAGCCGCGCCAGTCGCGGTCCCACTCGCCGCGGACCGGACCGAACATGTTGCGGCCCATGATGGTCGCGCCCGAGTCGACGATCGCGTCGACCTCTGCGCGGTTCTCGTCGTACGTCTCGAACATCCACGCGTGGAGCCAGTTCTCGTCGATGTCGCCGAACGGCGCCTCCTCCCGCTGGTTCAATCCTGTCGCGAAGCCGTCGGCCGAGACCGCGATGTCGCTGAACACCTTCCCCATGATCTGACCCCTTCAACCAGTCGTGAATTGCACGCCCGGTTGGCAGGCTACTCGCGGTCCGGGAATCCGACCACGTCGACGAACGAGAGAGGTGGCCGAGCGCGCGACCGCGCCACACGGGGTGATCCCGTGTGGCGCGGTACCTCGAGCCGGGGTTATGCCCGGTGGCCCTGCCGGCGGCGAGCCGCGGTGAAGATCAAGATGATCCCACCGAGTACGCCGATCGCTGCCGCTGACTGGAGCAACATGATGCTCGTGTCATCGACCCCTGTGTCGGCCAGTCCACGTCCGCCCGTGCTTCCGCGCGTTGTGCTCGGAGGTACCGTCGTCGTCGATTTGACCGGGGTGATTCCGGGAGTGCCGGGAGTCCCAGGGACGCCAGGTCCGCCGGGAATGCCGGGAGTTCCAGGAGCACCGGGAATGCCGGGAGCGCCGGGTTCGCCAGGGGCACCGGGTTCGCCAGGAGCGCCGGGTTCGCCGGGAGCGCCGGGTTCACCGGGAGCGCCGGGTTCACCGGGAGCGCCAGGTTCGCCAGGGGCACCAGGTTCGCCGGGAGCGCCGGGTTCGCCAGGGGCACCGGGTTCGCCAGGGGCACCGGGTTCACCGGGCGCGCCGGGTTCACCGGGAGCACCGGGTTCGCCAGGAGCGCCGGGTTCGCCAGGGGCACCGGGTTCGCCAGGGGCACCGGGTTCGCCAGGGGCACCGGGTTCGCCAGGGGCACCGGGTTCGCCAGGAGCGCCGGGTTCACCGGGAGCGCCGGGTTCACCGGGAGCGCCGGGTTCGCCAGGTTCACCGGGAGCACCGGGTTCGCCAGGTTCACCGGGAGCACCGGGTTCGCCAGGTTCACCGGGAGCGCCAGGTTCCCCGGGTTCGCCAGGAGCGCCAGGTTCCCCAGGAGCGCCAGGTTCGCCGGGAGCGCCGGGTTCCCCAGGAGCGCCAGGTTCACCAGGTTCACCGGGTTCCCCAGGTTCTCCAGGTTCTCCGGGTTCCCCAGGTTCGCCAGGAGGGCCGGTTATGCCGCACCGAGGATCGGTGAAGACGTTGTCATCGAGCGTCACCGATCCGGTGCGAGCGAGGGCGCGGCCCTCGACGTCGGTGCCGGTAGTGACCGTCACCGAGGCCATCGCCATGATCGTGCCGACGAAGACCGAGCCGGTGCCGAGTGTGGCCGAGCTTCCGACCTGCCAGAAGACATTGCACGCCTGGGCGCCGTTGGTCAGCGAAACCACACTGCTCGATGCCGTGGTGAGCGCCGAACCGATCTGGAAGATCCAGACGGCATCCGGATCGCCCTGCGCATCGAGCGTGAGCGTTCCGGTCAGGCCGGCTGTGGAAGCGGACGTATAGACGCCCTCGACCAAAGTCTGGTTGCCGAGGTCCGGCGGACTGCTCGCGTCAGAAGCCTGGCCCGCTGCGTTGTTGTACGCGGTGACCAGGTCGATCTGAGCTTGCGTTGCGTGCGCGTCTGTCGAGTGAGTCGTGCCGCCGACGACGATGCCCGGCGGGAAGCCGGTGATCGAGGTGCCGGGATAGACGCCGAGATCTCCATTGAGGATGCTCGGACCCGTGTTCGTCACGGATTCGCCCCCGAGAACGACGTAGGAGTCCGCGGTTCCCAGGCCGACGGACGTGGCAATTGCATGGGCGCTCGGGATTGCCCCCGTCAACGCGACCATGGCAATGCCAGCGGTTGCGACCAGCGCCCCCGCGCTGGTCTTGTTACGCAATGAAGCACCTGTGGAACGGGTGCGTTTGGAAGTGTGGGTTCCCATGGGAACCGCCTTATCATCCCCCGAGATGCGAAGGAACACAGCCCAAAGTGAGCCAAGCTCACCGTAGCCGCGGCGGTGGGGATCGCCTAGGAAACGGAGGGAAAACTCCTCATTCGGGGGGCGCGAGACTGGGAAAGCGCCCGGCCAGAGTGCCTTTCCCCTGTCAACGGCTAGGCAGCATCCCTACAGAGTGATACCCTCGCGCGAGGCTCACCGCGTCGGCTCAGCTGGGATTGTGCGGCATGTTTGAGATCTCTGTGGTCGGTGCAGCTCGTTACGCGACGTCCTGGTGCGGCGTGCCGGATTCGAGCAGCTCGGGGTTGAGGAGCAGCTCGGAGACGATCACCGGAGCTGTGGTGATCAGACGTCGCAGTAAGGATTGCTGCATCTGTGCGCGGTCGGCGGCGGAGAGCTCCTTCTGTGCGCGGTGATGAGGATGGCAGGCCAGCACAGTGGCGAGGTGCTGGATCGCGCCGTACACATCAGCCGGCTGAAGGCCGAGCCGACGGAAATGCTCGATCGTGAGTTCAGGTATGGGAAGGTGCCTCTGGGCATCGGCGATGACGCCGATGTCGCGGTCCGAAATCACGTCGAGCGCCCTTCCGTGATCTGGGCGCTGCTGGGAGTCACGTCGCGCCAGCGCATTCCAGAGGCGCGGCGGGGTGGCCGGTGGTGCATGGGCAGGGTTCTCCTCGGTTGTTGCTCGGTCCCCCAACCGATGATCTGACATCGTTGTCATAGACACTTCTACGACAAGCTCTTAGTTGAGGTCAAGTCAGTTTTGCCAGACGTCCCGCACTATTTGGTCGCGCTCTCAGCCAGTTGTCAGGCGGATCCCGCGCCCGAGCCTGTGGGCTCAGCTTGGGCTGTGCGGCATGTTGAGCTCGTCGGGGTCGACGTCCACGTCACCCGTGTCGTCGGGGCCGCCCGTACCCGGCACGGTCTTGACGCGTGACTCGTCGATGTCCTCGTCGAGGTTCTCGGGCAACGACTCATCCTGCTTCGCCGCGGTCTCGGCATCGCTTGCAGGGCTGTAGCTGACGTCCTTGCGGATCAGGTCGTCGTCGGTGAGCGGCTTCGGCCGGCCCTGTCCTGCATCGGGGTTCTCGCGCTCGACGTTCTCGTCTGCTCCGTTCATGCGGCGAGCCTAAGCCGCACCACGGGGCATCCGCAGCCCCTTGACTCCCGACGAACCCTGACCCGAGCAGGTAACGCAGCGGCAAGACACCGACCGCTCCCGCACGACTGCGCCGGCCACCAGTTGTCGGAGGGTCGTCGCTAGGCTTGTGAGTACCACGATCAGGGGGATTCACACATGCAACGAATGAAGACGTCTGTGGCGCTCGTTTTCGCGGGCGCGCTGCTGCTGACCGGCTGCGCCACCGGTGGCACCGGTGGCGGTGGTGAGGCCACGGCCGACCCGTGCGAGACTGTGCGCTCCGAAGTGCGCGACATCTCGAACGGCGCACAGAACGCCCTCGCGGCGGGCGGCGACCCGAGCGACGTCCAGTCGGCGGTCGAGGGCTACCGCGAGCGTGTCGACGCGATCGACAAGTCGGCGGGCGACGACGCCGGGCTGTCCGACGCGCTCGAGGCGCTCGGCGAGAAGATCGACGAGGCGGCCGAGTACGCGGCGACGCTGCCGAGCGACCCCGATGCCGAGGTCGACGCCGACGCGCTGGCCGCCCAGCAGGAGGCCATCTCAGCGGCGGCCGCCGAGGTCACCGCGAGCTGCTCCGGCGACACCGAGGGCTAGTCCTTCAGAACGAGAGCGGCGCGCGGCATCCGATCGACGGATGCCGCGCGTCCTCGTTCATGAGGCAGCCTTCTTCTTCGCGGCGGGCGCCTTCTTCTTCGCGCCGTCGCCCGATGCCGAGGACTTCGACGCCGACGACTTCGACCCCGATGCCTTCGATCGCGACGACTTCGACGCCGTCTCCTCGCCCTCGTCCTCGTCCGATTTCGCCCCGCCGCCGCGCTTCGCGGCGATCGACTGCTTGAGCGCCTCCATGAGGTCGATGACCTCGCCGCCTTCCTCCTCTTCGACCTCGCCGAACGTCGCCGCGGTGTCGAGCGCGTCGCCCTGCTCGAGCTTCGCCTTGATGAGGGTGCGCAGCTCCTGCTGGTACTCGTCGACGTACTGCTCGGGATCGAAATCCGAGACGAGGCTCTCGACGAGCTGCTTCGAGAGGTCGAGCTCCTTCGCTGAGATCTTCACCGAGTCGTCGAGCGCCGGGAACGCGGCCTCGCGCACCTCGTCGCTCCAGAGGAGGGTCTGCACCATGAGCACGTCGCCGTGCACGCGCAGGGCAGCGAGCCGCGTCTTCTGCCGCAATGCCATCTGCACGACCGCGGTGCGGTCGGTCGACTCGAGGGTGCGCCGCAGCAGCACGTACGCTTTCGACGACGCCGAGTCGGGCTCGAGGTAGTAGCTGCGGTCGAACATGATCGGATCGATCTGGTCGCTCGGCACGAACTCCATGACCTCGATCTCGCGGCTACGCTCGGCGGGAAGTGCCTTCAGGTCTTCGTCGGTGATGATGACGGTCTGCTCGCCGTCGTCATATGCCTTGTCGATGTCCTTGTAGGCCACGACCTTGCCGCAGACCTCGCACTTGCGTTGGTATCGGATGCGCCCACCGTCCTCGTCGTGCACCTGGTGCAGTGACACGTCGTGGTCTTCGGTGGCGCTGTACAGCTTGACGGGCACATTGACCAGGCCGAATGTGACCGCGCCCTTCCAGACGGCTCGCATTCCTCAAGTAGACACCCCCGACCTTCGCGAGGGAAGCCCTTTGCGACGTGCAAGGGCCATGATGGGTGCATGGCCGAGGGCACGCGTCAGCTCGTCGACGTCGACGGCCGGAGACTCCGGCTGACGAATCTCGACAAGGTCATGTATCCCGAGACGGGCATGACCAAGGGCGAGGTGATCTCCTACTACGCGGAGGTCGCCAAGGTCATGGTGCCGCTCGTCGCCGGCCGGCCGGTCACGCGCAAGCGCTGGGTGCAGGGCGTCGGCACTCCGGATGCGCCGGGCCAGGTCTTCTTCGAGAAGGCACTCGCCGAGCACGCGCCCGACTGGGTGCGGCGCGGGATCATCGAGCATTCCGACGGTCCGAAGATCTACCCGATCGCCGACAACCGGGCCACGCTCGTGTGGCTCGCGCAGCAGGCCTCGCTCGAGGTGCACGTGCCGCAGTGGCGGTTCCAGCCCGACGGGTCGCGTGGAAACCCCGACCGCATGGTGTTCGACCTCGATCCCGGCGAGGGCATGGGCCTCGCGGAGTGCGCCGAGGTCGCTCTGCTCGTGCGCGACATCCTCGAGGGCATGGGACTCGAGGCGTTCCCGGTGACGAGCGGCAGCAAGGGCCTCCACCTGTACGCCCCGCTCGACGGGTCGCAGACGTCGCAGCAGGCGTCGAAGATCGCCCACGAACTCGCCAAAGCGCTCGAAGACGACCACCCCGAGCTCATCGTCTCGAGCATGCGCAAGATGCTCCGCGAAGGCCGCGTGCTCATCGACTGGAGCCAGAACAACCAGAACAAGACGACGATCGCGCCGTACTCGCTGCGCGGGCAGTTCCATCCCATGGTGGCGGCGCCCCGCACCTGGGAGGAGCTCGAGCGCCCCGGCCTGCGACACCTCGACGCGCACGAGGTGCTCGCGCGGGTCGCCGACGGCCTCGACCCGACCGCGCCCCTCGCCCGCTCGGGTGGTAGCGGGGCCGGCCCGCTGGCCACCTACCTCTCGATGCGCTCGAGCGAGGCCACCCCCGAGCCGATGCCCGAATCGAGCTGGGGCGCCGCGAGCGGGGGCGACCCGACGTTCGTCATCCAGGAGCATCACGCGCGCCGCCTGCACTTCGACTTCCGCCTCGAGCGCGACGGCGTGCTGAAGAGCTGGGCGGTGCCGAAGGGGGTGCCGGATGACCCGGGCACGAACCATCTCGCCGTGCAGACCGAGGACCACCCGATGGAGTACGGCTCGTTCGAGGGCACTATCCCGGCTGGGGAGTACGGCGCCGGCTCCGTGACGATCTGGGACGCCGGCACGTACGAGACCGAGAAGTGGCACGACGACGAGGTCATCGTCGACGTCGAGGGCCGGCCCGGCGGGCCGCTCGGCCGGGTGCGGCTCGCGCTCATCCGCACCGACGGAGAGGGCGAGAAGAGCACGTGGCTCATGCACCGCATGAAGGACCAGCGGCCCGGACACTGGAGCCCGACGTCGAAGGCGCGGCACGCGAGCGAGGCACCCGAAGACGGGGCGGATGCTTCCCCGGGGCCTGGTCTCGATACGCGTCCGCCTGCGGCGGGCGCTGCTCGACCACCGGAGGCGAAGGCGAAACCCGCAGGCCGCGTCGGCCCGATCCTGCAACGGCCGATGCTCGCCACCGCGACGAACCCCGCCGTGGTCGCCTCGCTCGACCCCGTGGGCTGGGCGATCGAGTGGAAATGGGACGGCATCCGGGTGCTCGCGAGAACCGAGGACGGAGGCGTGCGCCTGCTCACCCGGAACGGCAATGACGTGACCGCGAAGTACCCCGAGCTCGCAGACGTCGCCTCCGCGCTTCGCGGCGACGCGCTCGTCGACGGCGAGATCGTCGCCCTCGATGAGGATGGGCGGCCGAGCTTCGGGCTGTTGCAGCAGCGGATGAACCTGTCGAAGCCTCGCGAGATCGAGCGAGTCGCGGCATCCGTTCCGGTGCGACTCCGCCTCTTCGACGTGCTCGAGATCGCGGGATACGAGGTGATGGACGAGCCATATGCCACCCGGCGCGCGCGGCTCGAGCGGCTCGTGCGGGAGCGCGAGGGGGTGCCGCTCGAGCTGCCGGAGCAGGTCGGCGGCACGGTCGCCGAGGCGCTCGAGGAGAGCCGTCGACTCGGTCTCGAGGGCATCGTCGCGAAGCGCCGGGACTCCCCGTACCGGCCGGGGGTGCGTTCCGACGAGTGGCTGAAGCTGAAGGTCACGCGAACGCAGGAGGTGGTCATCGGCGGCTATCGCCCCGGCGTCGGGAGCCGCACCGGCCGCATCCGATCGCTGCTCGTCGGAGTGCCGGGCGATGACGGCCTCGAGTACGCGGGGCGTGTCGGCACGGGCTTCCGCGAGATCGACCTCGACCGGCTGATCGCGGCACTGCGGCCGCTCGAGCAGCCCGCGTCCCCGTTCATGGAAGTACCTCGAGCGGATGCCTCGGACGCAGTGTGGGTGAGGCCCGAGCTCGTCGGCGAGATCGAGTTCGGCGAGTGGACGAGATCGGGCGTGGCGCGGCATCCGTCATGGCGTGGACTCCGGCCCGACAAGGCGCCTGACGACGTCGTGCGAGAGGGGGATCCGGGCGGTTCGGCGACGTAACGCGGTCGTGTGGGTTACGAAACAAGCCCGCCCATCTGGTCGGGTACCCTTCACTCGTGGGCACCCTCTACTACGGCGACTCAGGCACCCCCATCGGCATCGACGACCGGACGCTCGCGCACCTGAAGGTCGCGATCGTGACCAAGCTCCGGCGGGGTGAGAGCTTCACCGTGTCGTGGATGCACGCCGACGACGATCCCCGCGGCCGCAGCACCCTCTGGCTGCACCATACGATCCCACTGCGCTTCGTGTTCGACGACGTCGAGCCGCCAGAACTCAGCAGGGAGTGGATCGAAGACCTCATGCGCTCGGCGAACAGCACGGGTGGCGTCCTGCTCGTCGACGAGCACGTCGACACCGACCGTGCGCCCAAGATCGCCGCGCAGCAGTTCGACGCCTGAGGCTCAGCCGCCGTCTTCGACGAGCAACTCGAGCAGCGCGGTCTCGCGAATGCCGACCGTGGCGATGACCCGACCACGCTCGTACTCCGCGATGACGCGCGGATCGATGTAGCTGCCGCGAGCGATCGTCGGGGTGTTGCCGAGCAGCGAGCTCGCGTGTTCGATCGCCTCGCGCACGGCGGCCCGTCGCGCACGCGCCGATTCAGCCGGGCCGAGCTCGGCGAGCCGGTCGGCGGCGGCAATGGTGCCGCGCAGGGTGCGGAAGTCCTTCGCGGTGAACGCTCCTCCCGTGCGCGAACGGATGTCCTCGTTGACGTCGGCCGCGCCGGCGGCGCGCATGCCGCGCCCATTGCTCCACGCGTAGAGCCGCGCCGCGGCCGAGCGTTGTGTCGCGCGGGCCACGAACGCCGCGAGCGACGCATCCGCCACCTGTACGTCCTGCGTCTTGCCGCCCTTGGCGCGGAACCGGAATCGCACCGCCTCGTCGTCGAGCAGTGACACGTTGCGCACGAGCAGCGTCGTGAGGCCACGGCTGCGTGCGATCGAGAGCGCTTCCTCCGAACCGATGCGGATCGCGCCGAGGTCGAGCGTGCGGAAGGCCGCGGCGAGCACGCGTTCGCGCGGGAGCTCGGTGAGCTGCAGGTCGCGCAGGACGCCCTTGCGAGCACCGGGGAGCACTTCGGCCAGTGCCGTCATCCGCAGGAACTTCTCCGTGTCCTGCCGCTCGCGCCACACCGGGTGGTAGAGGTACTGGCGGCGACCCGCCGCGTCGACACCGACGGCGAGGATGTGCGCGTTCGGGGCATCCGCGATCCAGACGTCCTCCCATGCCGGCGGCACGGCGAGGTCGGCGATGCGCTGCCGCTCGGCGCGGCCGGCGACGCCGCCATCGGAGTGCACGTATCCGAACCCACGACCACGTCTCACCCGGATGAATCCGGGTGAGACGTACGGTTCGACGCGCCGCAGCCGCGGCATCCGTCGGCCGCTCAGTGGTTGCGCAAGGCGCTGATGAGCTCCGACTTGCGCTTGCCGCTGTAGCCCTTGAGGCCGAGCTCCTTGGCGCGCTTGCGCAGCGCGTCGACTGTCCAGTCGTCGTAATCGCCGGCCTTGCCGCCCTTGCGGCCGACCTTGCTGCGACCCTGGCTGGCCGCCGCGTTGGAGATGCGCGCGGCCTTCTCCTTCGAGGCGCCGTCGTCGCGGAGCTCTTCGTAGAGCTTCGGGTCCTTCAGCGATGAGTTCTTGCGGCCCGGCATGGTGTGCTCCTTTCCTCCTCGACGTTCAGAGGCCGCGCCCGCCGGTGACCGGCAGGATCGCGCCCGAGACGTACGATGCGTCGTCCGAGGCGAGGTAGACGTAGGCGCCGGCGAGCTCGGCGGGCTGGCCCGCTCGCCCGAGCGGCGTGTTGCCGCCGAAATCGGGCACCTTGTCGGGCCATCCGGTCGCCGGAATGAGCGGCGTCCAGATCGGGCCGGGTGCGACGGCGTTCACACGGATGCCGCGTGGCCCGAGCTCTTCGGCGAGCGCCTTCGTGAACGCGACGAGCGCGGCCTTCGTCATGGCGTAGTCGACGAGCGCCGACGACGGATCGAAGCCCTGGATCGACGTGGTCGTGATGATGCTCGACCCGGCGCGCATCACGGGCACCGCGGCGCGCGCGAGGAACACCGGCGCGAAGATGTTCACCCGCATCACGCGCTCGAAGTCGGCCGTCGGGATCTCCTCGATGCCCCCTCGATTCCGCTGGTGCGCGGCGTTCAGCACGAGCAGGTCGAGCCCGCCGAAGGCGCCCGCGGTTCGGCGCACGATCTCCTCGCAATAGGACTCATCCTGCAAGTCGCCCGCGAGCAGGAGCGGCATCCGGCCGGCGTCCTCGATCCAGCGGGCCGTCTCCTCGGCGTCGGCCTCCTCACTCGGGAGGTAGGAGATCGCGACGTCGGCGCCCTCGCGCGCGAACGCGATGGCCGTTGCGCGCCCTATACCGGAGTCACCGCCTGTGATGAGTGCTCGTCGATCGACGAGCCGGCGGCTGCCGCGGTAGCTCTGCTCACCGTGGTCGGGAAGCGGCGTCATCCGATCGGTCATCCCCGGCGGCTGCTGCTCCTGGCGGGGGAACGGTCCCGTGGCGTGCTTGATCGTAGGGTCGATCAGCTGGTCATCGGTCATCGCAAAGCCTCCTTCATGGCAAAGCCCCCCTCATTGCAGTGGCCAAAGCTACGCGCGCGTGTGCGATGCCTACAGGGGGTTGACATCGGCGGACGCGCGAGCGAAACGCTTTCCACGCTCGCGCGCCGACGGCTAGCACGCCGCCGAAACGGCGGTCAACCCCTAGTTGGCGGGGCTCGCGACTCCCTAACGTCGAACCAACGGGCGTCACCACGCCCCAAGCCCTCGCCGAGTTCGACGAGGACCAGCCGCACTCGTCCAACACGACGGGACGGCACCCGAGAAGGAGAGATCATGAACATTCTCGTCGCCATCATCGCCATCGTCGCCGTCGTGCTGCTGATCACAGGCGGACTCGTGGAGACCCTGAACTTCCTGCTCTGGGTCGGACTCGCGCTGGCGATCATCGCGGTCATCGTGTTCCTCGTGCGGTACCTCGGCGGGAACCGAACCGTATAGCTCGAAGCGTTGCGCGATCGGGCCCTGAGACCCGGTCAGCAAGAGGAGGGCGGCCTGCGGGCCGCCCTCCTCTCCTGTTCATGCGCAGTTCGAGCGAGAAGACCTGCGGCGTGCCGCGGCGCTCGGACGTATCGCCGGAGGCGCACTCGGCGTAACCTCAATGATGTGGGCACTCTCTATTACGGCGACTCCGGCACCCCGATCGGCATCGAGGACCGCGCCCTTGCGCATCTGAAGATCGCCATCACCACGAAGCTGCGCCGCGGAGAGAGCTTCACCCTCTCGTGGCAGCACGCCGACGACCAGCCTCGCGGTCGAAGCACGCTGTGGCTGCATCCGTCGATCCCGCTCCGCTTCGTCTTCGACGAGCCCGAAGGGCCTGAGCTCAGCCGCACTTGGGTCGAAGACCTGATGCGCTCGGCGAACAGCACCGGCGGCATCCAGCTCGTGCCCGAACAGCTCGACAAGGAACCCATCAGCTCACCCGACGGCCAGCCTGTGCAGGTGGGCGTCGACGTGCAACCGATCGAAACCGAAACCGAGCCGCCGAAACGGGGCGCGGAGAAGCAAACGGTCTAGAGCAGGTCGGCGTCACTTCCTCGACTGCCCTCGCCGGGCTGGGTGAAGGGATCCCGTGGCGTGGGCCGGCCGCTCACGTTCTGGTCGGGAACGGCGGGCTCGCCGCCGTGGATCTCGCCGCGCCAGGCGCCGGTGGGCGTGCGGCGCTCCTCGATGTACTCCTTGAACCGCTTGAGGTCGCTCTTCACCTGGAGGTCGTCGAGCTGCAGCGCAGCGCCGGCCGCTTCGACGAACCCCTCGGGCTCCCATTCGATGGTGAGGTCGATTCGGGTGCGCTCGGCCCCGAGGGCGCGGAAGTCCACGCGTCCGTTGTGCACGACTTCGCCGACGCTCCGCCACGTCACGTGGTCGTCGGGAACCTGGTCGCCGATCTCGGCATCGAACTCGCGCTTGACCCCGCCGATGGAGACGGTCCACTGGGTCATCGCGTCGTCGATCTGCCTGACGGAGTCGACGCCGCCGAGGAACTCAGGGAACGATTCGAACTGTGTCCACTGGTCGTAGGCGACCCGCACGGGCACGTCGACCTCGATGTCTGCGGTCACTGTCGCGGTCATGATCATCCTCTCGTTCCGAGCGCGCCTACCGCGCTCGGATGACACGTTAGGCACGGCGCAACGCGACCACGAGGGGGTTGCCAGCCGCAAACGCGGCTGCTACCACGGAGTAAGGGGACAGTACGCCAAGGCGTCGGCGGGCGACGAGCCCGAGAGCCGCGTCGGAAGCCTGGAGGGAACGATGAGCGAACACGAGCAGGGAATCCACGCCGAGCGCTGGTGGCCGCAGCTGTCGATCACGGCCAAGCATCACCTCCTCGAGGACCTCGACGGCGAGCTCGATGACGTCGTGCGCAACGAGATCTCGGAGATCACCGGCGAGCCGGCGGGCGATCGGCTCGGCGACGGCGACAAGGCGTTCATCCGAACCCAGATCGAACCGGTCGACTGAGTCGCGTCACTTGGGACTGAGCGCGAGTCGCGTCACTTGGACTGAGCGCGCAACTCGCGGCTGACGCGCCTCACTCGCCTTCGAACGAGGCCGACTCATCGGGCTCGGGCACGAACTGCAGGCCGGCCGTGCTGTTGGCAGAGAGGAGCATCTGCTCGATCCAGAGGCGGTTGAGCTTCGGGGGGCGGTTGCCGCTGAAGACGAACTGCAGGGGGATGGATTCGTGCAGCCAGATCGTCGTACGACCGCTGCCGTTCTCCACGCCGTGCTCCCATGTCATCGCGAAGCTCTCCGACCGGCGGAGCTTGTTCAGGATGGCCACGCGCAAATGGGCGAGCGTGCGATCGTCGATCTCGATCTCGCGTGCTGAGGAGTTGTAGATGAACTTGCCCATGCCTCGAATCTATCCCGCGACGATGTGCAATGGGTGAGCAGTTCGACCGCTCGTGACTGTCAAGCCCCTGCCGCGGGCTCCGACGGGCGGGTAGGAACGGACCATGAGAGCCGTCACCTGGCACGCTGCACGCGATGTTCGCGTCGAGGAGGTTCCTGACCCGTCGGTGCTGGAGCCCACGGATGCCGTGATCCGCGTGACCTCCGCGGCGATCTGCGGATCCGACCTGCACCTCTACGACGTGCTCGGTCCGTTCATGCACCGCGGCGACATCCTGGGCCACGAGGCGATGGGGGTCGTCGAAGACGTCGGTGACGCGGTGCGTCGCGTCGCCGTGGGGGACCGGGTCGTCGTGCCCTTCGTCATCGCGTGCGGTCACTGCTTCATGTGCGCGAGGGGGCTCACGACGCAATGCGAGACCACCCAGGACGTGGACCGCGGCACGGGTGCGATGCTCTACGGCTACACCGAGCTCTACGGCTCGGTGCCGGGCGGACAGGCGGAGTTCCTGCGCGTGCGGCTCGCCGACGCCAACGCGCAGGTCGTGGGGCGCGACCTGCCCGACGAGCGGTACCTCTTCCTCAGCGACATCCTGCCGACGGCGTGGCAGGGGGTGCGCTACGCCGATGTGGCGCCCGGCGATTCGCTCGCGGTGCTCGGCCTCGGCCCCGTGGGCCAGCTCGTCGCCCGCATCGCGAAGCACGAGGGGGTGCGGGTGATCGCGATCGAACCCGTCGTCGAGCGGCGACTGATGGCCGAGCGATACGGCGCCGAGGCCTTCGATCTCACGGATGACGCGATCGACGCCATTCGCGACGCGACTGACGGGCGCGGGCCCGACGCCGTCGTCGACGCGGTGGGCCTCGAGGCGCACGGCAGCCCCGGCGCGGCCTTCGCACAGAACGCCGTGGGCGTGATGCCGAGCGGCATCGCGAAGCAGGTGATGACCAAGGCAGGAATCGACCGGCTCGCCGCGCTGCACCTCGCGATCGACCTCGTGCGTCGTGGCGGCACGGTCTCGGTGAGCGGCGTGTATGGCGGCACGCTCGATCCGATGCCCCTGCTGCGCATCTTCGACAAGCAGCTGACGCTCCGGTTCGGCCAGTCCAACGTGCATCGCTGGATCAGTGAGCTGCTTCCCCTCGCCGAACAGGAGTCCGACCCCCTCGGCCTCGAGGATCTCGCCACGCACCGGGTGCCGCTCGACCGTGCGCCCGACATGTACGAGCTCTTCAAGGCGAAGGAGCAGGGCTGCATCAAGGTCGTGCTGAAGCCGTGATCTGGGGTCCGCTCATCGACGGGGTCGCGTCGACCGGCCTGAAGGGCTGACGTCGCTCGCCTCAGGCCGGCTGCTGCGCGATGGCAGGCTGGTGCGCGATCAGATCACGTGCCCGTCAGGGTCGAGCGGGTCGCCCGTCGCCCGTCCCGGCTTGTGCGGGTCGAGGGGGTCGACCGTCCTGGGACGGTCGGGATCGCTGAGCGAGGTATCCCCGAACACACCACCCCGTTCGTCGTCGTCACGTCGTTGTTCGTTTCGGGCCGGGGGCTCGCTTCGTTCGTTTCTGTTCTCTCGTTCCTCTGTCAGGTTTCCGGGGATCCGGCTGAGCGGCTCACCCATGATGTTTGCTCCTTCCGGTGCACGGATGTCGGGTCATCCGTCAACTCCACGCTAGGAAGTCGAGCGTGAAGCCGGTAGGGGATTGACCTTCGTGTCGCCCGGGGCTACTCCAACGTCGGCCCCCGTCCGTCAATGGGGATGCGCCGTGGAGGCCAGCACCGGGTCGCGTCGCTCGTAGCCGTCGCGCAGTGTCACGCGACCCTCGTCGATCTGCGCGACGTCGGTCCACGCGATGAGGAACATGCCGCGGTGCAGCCAGTGCTGCGGTCGGGCGATGATCGCCGGCGCGTTCGCGCCGCGGCGCTCGAACCCCCACGTCGAGGTCCGGCTGTGCGGGCTCACGAGGATGCCGACGACGACCGTCTCGGCGAGCAGCTGGTGCGGCGCGCCCGAGATCTCGAGCCGTACATCGATGAGCGCGCCGAGGTGGTGTCCGGCGGCGTCGACGACCTCCGAGCCGAGCAGGTCACTCAGGATCATGGCGACCTCCCGGGATGCGGGCGATGATGTGCTCGCTGACCCAGCGCTCGGTCCAGGTGGCGTCGAGGATGTAGCCCGTGATGCCGAGGCGGATCGTGGTGCCGACCTCGGACACCAGTTTCCATGGGATGCGGATGTGCCGGGACTCCGGCGGCCTTCCGCCGAAGATCCGCGTCGCGAGGTCCGGTCCGGTCAGGATTGCGGCGACGGTCGGCGGCGGAGCATCGGGTTCGATCGGCGCACCGGGCTCGATGCCGTCGAGCTCGAGGTCGTCGACGGTCGTCACCGGCACGCCGTCGCGATCGAGCACCTGCCGGTCGAGGATGTGCAGGTGTGCGTCGAGCACGCGCCCTGCGGGTCGGTGAGGGTCGTTCATGAGCCCGCTCCCGTGACGATGAGCAAGGGGATCGCGGCGATCGCCGCGACGAGGATCACGACCAGGTACACGGAGCCGATGAGGTTCATGGCGCGGCCGTTGACCTTGTCGCCCATGTACTCGCGGTCGTTCGCGATGATGAGGATCGGCAGGTACGTGAGCGGCAGCGCGACGGCGGAGAAGACCACGGAGTACTCGGTGACGAGGATGGGGTCGACGCCGGTCGCCAGGATCGCCATCGCGACGAAGATGCAGATGATCATCGCAAGGTGGAACCGCGCCGCCTTCGCCGGGCGGCGGAACTTGCCCCAGGACCACCCGAAGTACTGGGCGAGCGTATATCCGCTCGAGAGGGTCGTCTCGAGTGCCGCGCCGAACGTCGCGGCGAGGATGCCGACGATGGCGAACGACAGCGCGAGCTTGCCGCCTGCTTCGGCGACGGGCAGCACGACCTGGCTGAGGCTCGTCACATCGATCGAGGCCGGCAGCAGCACCACCGCGGCGCATCCGGCGATCGCGATCGAGAGCACTCCGCCGAGGGGGAAGCCGACCAGCACGTTCGCCCGCGACGTTGCCAGATCCTTCTCCGTCCACTTCTCCTCGATCGCGCCGGAGGAGAAGAAGAACACCTCGTACGGCGTCATCGCCGCGCCGAAGAGGGCGATCGCGTAGAACCAGTAGGTCGACATCTGTTCGTCGGCGGGCGGGCCGGGCTGGAGTGCCTGGCCCGCGAGGGAGCCCCAGTCGGGCGAGAGCATGAAGAGCGCGACCGCGAACACGATGAGCGTGAGGCCGAGGAGTCCGGTCACGTTCTCGAGCAGCTTGAATCGGGCGCGCCAGATCACGATCCACACTCCGAACGCGGCGACGGGGACCCACAGCAGCGGGTCCACGCTCGTCGCGAGCTGGAGTGAGAGTGCCACGCCGCCGATCTCCGCCGTGACGGTGAGCAGGTTGATGAGGAAGGATGCCCCGAGGTTGGCGAGCCCGGCACGCGGCCCCAACCGCTCGCGAATGATCTCGAACGTCGCCCGCCCGCTCACCGCCGCCACGCGGCCCGACATCTGCGCGTACACGCAGATCCCGACCACGCCGACGAGCACGACCCAGGCGAGTCCGAGCCCGAATCGCGACCCGACGATCGCGTTCGTGACCAGGTCTCCGATGTCCACGAATCCGCCGATGGCGGTGAGGATGCCGAGGGCGACGGCGAAGATGCGTCTCATCGTCTCGCGCCCTCCGCCTCGGTGGCGCGTTCCTCGAGCGCCTCGAGGGCATCCGATGCGCGCTCGAGTGCAGGCACCGCATCTTCGAGGGAACCGGTGCCGCCCATCGCATCGCGCGCCCGGTTGACGCCCGTCACGCCGAGTGCGAGCGCCTCGAGCAGGTCGGTGCGCAGCGCGGCATCCGACTCGGTGGAGGTATCGGTCTCGGACACCGACGTCGACGCGTCGACGAGCTCGCGCCGCGCATCGCCGAGCGCCGTGATGGTCGTGGTCGGGAAGATGCGGTCGTCGAGCTGCTGGTCGACCGCGATGCGCGCGGTCTCGACGGCGGCGACGCCCTGCCCGATGGCCTGGTCGAACGTCGATGCCGGGCTCGAACATCCTGAGAGCACGATGGTGAGGGCCAGGAGTGGGGCGAGCGCCTGCGCCCGTTTCGACCGACCCCTCCGCGACTCAGGCACCGGTCTCGTGGTGCGGGGTGGCGACGGGCTTCGACTCCGGTGAACCGCGCTGCCTGAGGTACACGGATGCCCCGACGATCGCGGCGACCGCGAGGAACTCGCTCTGCCAGTTCTGCATCGACTCGAACCAGAACTGGGAGGTGCCGAGGAACTCGATCGCACTCACTCCTGGGAAGCCGTGCGCGGCCTGCTCCTCGGAGTAGGCCACGGCACCCGAGACGGCATGGAACCAGAACGAGAGGGCGAAGAGCACGAAGAAGAAGATCGCGAGCGAGTTCTCGTAGAGCACGAGCACGAACCCGCCCTTGCGCACGGGCCACGGGGTGGCGGCGTTGACCTTCACCTCTCGCGGATCCTGGTCCTGCTCGGTGCGCTTGTCGATCGGCTTGGATTCCGACGAGCCCTTCTGGAAGAGGAAGACCGTGAGCACGACGTAGGCGCCCATCTGCAGGAACTCGGACTCCCAGTTCTCGAACGTCGCCTCGAAGAAGTGCCCCGACGTGAGGTACTCGGCGAACGGCACGACCGCCGCCCCATGCTGGAGTTGCTCCTCGTTGTAGACCTGCAGACCGCTGATCGCCATGCCGGCGAGGCAGAGCACGAAGATGGCCATGCACACGAGGAAGAGGGAGTGTTCGTAGACCCACTGGCCGGCACGGCCGGCCGCATCGGCCTTGTGAGCCGTCTCGGCCTTCGTCATGATGCCTCCCGCGTCGAGAGCGTCCGTTGAGATGATGCTCTCGGGGCGCCTCTGCAGCAGCAAGGGCTTGACAGGGTCATGCCCTGATGGGGCACCGGATGCCTCGATATGCTGGCCGCCATGGGGCATCCGCAGGTGGTCGATCCGTCGCATCCGCTCGTCGAGCGGGTGCGGGCGATCTGCCTCGAACTGCCCGAGGCCGTCGAGGTCGAGGCGTGGGGCCGGCCGACGTTCCGGGCTGCGAAGCCGATCTTCGTGCACGTGAGCGCGTCGATGGAACGCCCATTCTCGATCGTCGTGAAGACCGATCCCGAGGAGCACCTCGCGCTCATGCAGGATCCGCGCTTCTTCGGCCCGCCCTATTACGACCGCAACCACTGGGTGGGCGTCGACATCGATGCACCCGACACGGATTGGCAATTGCTCGCCGAGCTCATCGAGACCTCGTATCGGCAGGTCGCGAACGTCCGGCAGCGCACGGCGCTCGACGCGCTGCGGCCCACCCACGCAGGCGGCTGATCGCGGTCTGCCGAGGAGGCCCTGCGGATTGGCGAGATCGAGACGCGTGGGATAGAGTGGCGTGGTTGCCTGATCAGCGAGTTTCGCGCGGGCGACAACCCATGCGCCCGTAGCTCAACGGATAGAGCATCTGACTACGGATCAGAAGGTTGGGGGTTCGAATCCCTCCGGGCGCACACTGGTTGAGACAGTAGGAGAACGGCTCGCTTCGGCGGGCCGTTCTCGTTTTCCTGGCAAGGCGGCTGCGGGCGGGCGACCCGGCCCTCGCTGACCTCCTGACGTCGGGGTACAACCTCGGCATCGTCGGAATCACACCGTCGGGCTCGGTCGAGCACGCAAGGCCCCCATGCGGGGTACAAATACCACGCTTTAGACCATTCTTTGCTGGGAATCCGCCGAGTATCCGCGCGCCCGGCTCCGTTCCCCGGTGAGCCGCATCCACGCCTCTGGATAGGCTCACGAACAATCTGAGTCCCGTGATCGAGAGTTCGGATATGAGGGGTGACCGAGCCGGACTCGTTCCGGCCACGTCAAAACTGGGGGGCTTCGTGCGGCAGCGAGCAGCCGCTCCCGGCATCGCCGACCGTGGGGGACACGGTCGGCCAGAGGTCGTGCTCGAGCAGCGTTTCCGCTCGTTCGTCAAACGCGTCTACGTGCTGCTCATCACCATCGCGGTGTCGATCGTGCTCTTCCATTTCGCACCGCAGCGCGGGATGCCTCGCGACGGTGCTCAGCTGACGGCCGACGTGCTGTGGCTGCTGCCTGCCGCAGCGGGCGGAGCGGCGGCCGGTGCCGCCATCGTCGTGGCATCCGCTTCGCATGCTGCACTCGAGGGCATGGCTCGCCTCGGCCTGCCCGGCCTCGGAGCCGGCGCGCGCGCACTCTCGAACGGGCTCACATGGGCGGCCATCGCACTGCTCGGCGTGCATTTCACGGCGAGCGCGTTCGCGGCGCTGCCCGGCGGCCACAGCCTCATCGGCGCGATTCTCGGCGGTTCGCTCGGCTTCGGCACCTATCGCCTGCATCGACACGCGATCGAGCACGACGCGTACCGCACGTTCAACCTCGTCGCGATGCTGCTCGCCACCGGCATACTCGCGAGCATGAGCATGACCCCCACGGGGGAGTGGTGGACGGTCAACTTCAGCACCCTCGGAACCTCCGACGACGTCGCCGCAGCGTGCTTCAACGTGGCGATCATCGTGTCGGGTGCCGGAATGGCGGGACTCGCCCGCAGCCTCACTCGCACCCTCACCGGGGTCCGATTCGGCACGCGCCGGGGCGGACTTCGCACGATGAATGCGCTCATCGTCATCATCGGAGTGTGCCTGATGGGCATCGGACTCGTGCCGATCGACGGCGATATGGTGCTGCACAACACCTTCGCCGCGGCCGCAGCGGGCGCGTTCGCCATGCTGTGCCTGGGTGTGCAGATCTGGGCGCGCCGGATGCCGCGAATGCTCGTCTGGTTCTCGTATGCGGCGCTCGGCCTCGAGGTGGTGGCGATGATCGCCTACGACCGCCTCGGATTCTTCAGCCTCACGGTATTCGAGATCATCGCGTTCACCCTCGTGTTCACCTGGCTCATCGCCCTCGTTGCGACCACGGCCATGCATCCGCATTCGCATTCCCAGTCGGCCGATGGCACGGATGCCGCGACGCGCCGGCACCTCGCGGTCGACTCGTTCGCGCGACGGGCCACGGCCGTGGCGACCGGGCCCGTGGGCCCCGCCCCAGATCGCCGCGCTCCGCGCCGTCTTCGAACGTCGACCGGGGTGATGAATGCGCGTGTCCGCAGGCGGTCACGACGAACAGGACCCCTCTCCCACGAGCAGCGCGCGATGTGGCGTGGCAGCGTGAGTTCAGACGACCCCCCGGACCACGGAATCTCCCGCCGCGTACGGCGTTAACCCTTGTGAGCCAGCGAGGTTCGCGGCCGTCGTCATGGAGGAAGCATGCCCATTGAGACCGACCGAGTCCAGATCACCCGACACGACGACAGAAATCGCTACGAACTCACGCTCGACGGAGAACGCGCAGGCTACGCGGAGTACCGGGCCAGGCCCGGGCGAATCATCTTCACGCACACGGTCGTGTACCCGGAGCACGAGGGTGAGGGACTCGGCAGCCGGCTCGCGAAGCACGTGCTCGATGAGGCCGTCGCGCAAGGCCTGACGATCGTGCCGGTGTGCCCGTTCATCGGCGCGTACCTGAAGCGGCACACCGAGTACGAGGCATCCGTCAGCTGGCCGTGATCGGCTGCTGAGCAGGCCTCGACGCGCGACGCGACCAGTGGAATGCGATGTCCCTCGATCTGGGCAGTGCGCGTCCGGCACGCGAGGACTACGATTCGACCAAACCCGAGTCGGGCCCGAACCCGACTGTCGTCAGCCCGTGATCGTTGCGCGCCGGCGAACCTGCGATCGATTTCCGGTCGTTCGCTCGGGGGCAGTCTCGTCGGGCTCAGTTCGGGTCGCCCGCCGAGAATGGCCTCCACGGAGGCCGCGGTGGGGCGGGAGGTAGGGTTCCCGCCCCGCCGTCAATTCTCCTCTGTGCTCACACCGATGCGTCGGATGCGTCGAGCCATTCCGTGATCGTCTCGACCGAGCGCTTCGCGGCATCCGTCCATGGGTAGTTGAGGTGCGCGTGCGCCGCTCCGGACTCCTCGAGGAAGGCGACGTCGACCCCGGCGTCGCCCAGGAGCTGAGCCAGGTGCATGCCGTCGGGGGCGAGCGCGTCGTACTCCGAGGTGATGATCATGGTGCGAGGCAGACCGGAGAGGTCGCCATCAGCAGGGGTGGCGTATGGACTGGGGCTCGCGGATGCGTCTCCGAAGTAGCCCTGGTACATGAAGACGACCATCGCCGCGTCGTAGTTCAGCATCGGCGGGATGACGGCCACTTTCGCGGCGTGCTCGTCGGAGGGGTCGGGGACGACGAGGTGGGTGAGCGGGAACGGCAGGAGCAGGCCCGCGGGCAGCGGCTTGCCGGCGTCCTTGAGCTTCAGGGCGGCGCCGAGGGACATGCTCGCGGCGCATCCGCCGCCGCCGAGCACCAGTCGGGCGGGATCGATGCCGAGTTCCGCGGCGTTGTCGTGGGTCCACGTGAACACCGCTTCGTATTCGTCGAGCGGCACGGGGAACTTCACGGTCTCGCTCACCAATTGGTAGGCCAGCGTCACGACGACCCCGCCCGTGCGGGCGACGAGCTCGCGGGCGAAGCCATCGGAACCCGGGTCGTCGATGGTGCCATAGCCCCACCCGCCATCGTGCGCCCACACCAGGCCGCCGCCTGAGGGCGTGCCCGAGAGCGGGCGGTAGATCCGGATGGGGATGTCGCCATGGGGGCCGGCGATGGCCCGATCCTCCGTGCTCGCATCGGGGGCACGATAGGTCGCCGGGGGCACGAAGGCGCTGAAGTACCGACCCTGAATCTCAGGATCTGCGAAGAACGTGCCGAGGTCGATGTCCTCGATCTTGTCGAACAGCTCAGCGAAATAGGTCTCGACAGGCATGGGTGTATCCGTTTCTTCATTGAAGGGACGCGGGTGGTGCGGGTTCTCAGCGCGAGCGGCGGGTGCGCCCCTCGCGGGCGGTCATGGACGGGAGCACGCCGAATCGCATGCGGTACTGCTCAGCGAACCGTCCGAAGTGGAAGAAGCCCCACCGCGCGGCGACCTCGTTGATCAGGGCACCATCGGCATCCGCGAGCAGTTCCTCGTGCACGCGATCGAGCCGACGGCTGCGCACGTACGCCATGGGCGACATCCCGACGTCGTCCTGGAAGCCGGCCTGCAGGGCACGGACACTGACCGAGGCCGCCTTGGCGATGTCGGGTCCGGCGAGCGGCTCCGCGAGATGCTCGTCGATGTAGTCGAGCGCCACCCGGATGTGACGCCGGCCAACACGCTGTCCCACCTCGCGGAGCAGGTCGTGATGGTCGCTCGGCACCACGAACAGCAGCTGGCTCAGCACGTAGGACTCGAGTTGCGCCCGGACCAGCGGCGACTCCGTGAGCCCGCCGGTGCGCGAGAGCTCGGTGCGGAGGTGGCCGATCGCCGCGAGCAGACTCTGGCCATGGGGCCCTGCGAGGTCGACGTCGAGTGCGAACCGCAGCGGCCGATCGACGGGCCGGCCGAGGAGCGCGGCGAGTTGGCCCTCGAGGCTCGCGCGGGGGATCTTGACCGCATACTGCACGGCATCGGGGCTCCAGCGCACGGCGCGTGGGCGCTCCGGCCCGAACATGACCGCGGTGCCACCCGGCGCCGTCGACACGGAGTTCCCGCCCTGGCTCGCCATGGTTCTGCCGGCCAGCGTGACGTTGAGGTGGTAGCAGTGCTCCATCGGGGGCACCAGCACCTCGGAGTCGGCTCCGTAGCGCACGTGTCCGAGCGTCAGGCGGCTCGACTCCAGGTAGCGGATCTTGAAGTTCAGCGGGAGCCCGTCACGCGATCGCAGCTCGTGGGGCACGTAGACGGAGGTCAGGAGCGATCGGGCCTCGGCCGGATCGTTCGTCGCGAACACCTGCTCGGCGGCGCGTTCGTCCACGGCGAACCTCCTTCCCACGTCATCGTTGTGGGCATGCTAGGCGCTGCGATCGTCGGGGCATAGTGTTTTCGACCGGCTTGGCCGCGTTCCGTCGCGATCGTGCCGGATTCGGATAGCGGTCGACGCGCGCCGGACAGGGGGATGTCGGGATCGGCTGCCGCGCGTCACGAGTTCGGGAAGACCCCCGCCTTGGACACCATGGCGGGCACGGGATGGCCGAGCTGTGCACCGAGGAAGTCAGCGGTCGGCAGCAGCGTCGCCAAGTTCCACCCAGAGGACATGCCCATCCGCTCGATGGCGTACAGCAGGTCCTCCGTCGCGATGTTCCCCGTCGCGTTGGGAGCGAACGGGCAGCCGCCGATGCCACCGGCGCTCGCGTCGAGGGTGGTCACGCCGAGATCGATCGCGGCGAGCGCGTTGGCGATACCGGTGTTGCGCGTGTTGTGGAAGTGGAACCGCAACGGCGCGGCCGACCGGGCTCGGAAGCCGTCGGTCAGTGCTCGCACCTGCGTCGGCACTCCGACGCCGATGGTGTCGGCGAGGCAGACCTCCTGGGCTCCGCCTTCCGCGGCGCGTACCGCCAGGTCGAGAACGCGCTCGAGGGGCACCTCGCCCTCGAACGGGCATCCGAAGGCCGTGGCGATCGTGACGGTCGCGAAGATGCCGTGCGCGCGGGCGCCCGTCACGACGTCCAGCGCTGCCGCCAGGCTCTCCTCGGTGGAGGCGTTCTGATTGCGACGGTTGAACGTGTCGCTCGCGCAGACCACGACGTTGATCTCATCGACCGCGGCGGCGATGGCCCGGTCGAGTCCGCGGCGGTTGAGCACGAGGCCCGCGTACGAGATGCCCCGGGTCCGATCCACGCCGGCCATCACGTCCTCGGCGTCCGCCATCGCCGGAACGAGGTCGGCGCGCGCGAACGAGACGGCCTCGATGCGGCGCGCCCCGGCATCCGCCACCTGCCGGATCAGCTCGAGCTTCGCCTCGGTCGGCAGGATGACGTGCTCGTTCTGGAGCCCGTCGCGAGGGCTCACCTCGACGATCTCGATCGTTGCGCTCATGATTCCTCCTGTGCAGACCAGCACAGCAGCAAGTGCCCGCCCCGTCGAGCCGATTCGCGACGCACGGCAGGAGGCGGCGTTCGCAGGACGCGGGACGGCGCGGTGCGGATAGCGGAGCGCGACGTGCTCGGCGAGACTGCCTGTTGACCATCGACCGACGAGCCGAGGACGACGATGTCTCACAGCACCACTCCCACCTACTTTCCGATGCACGTCGGCGGAGAGGATCGCGCCTCGGCATCGGGTCGCACGTATCTCTCGCTCAACCCCTTCACGGGCGAGGCGTGGGCCGAGGTACCCGACGGGAACGCAGAGGACGTGGATGCGGCGGTCGCCGCCGCGAGACTGGCGCTGCAGGGGGAGTGGGGCATGCTCACTCCCACTCGTCGTGGCGTGCTGCTGCGCCGCCTCGGCGAGCTCATCGCCCGGGACTCCGCCTATCTCGCCGAGCTGGAGACGCGCGACAACGGCAAGCTCCTGCGGGAGATGCTCGGGCAGATGGCGAGCCTGCCCGATTGGTATGCGTACTTCGGAGGCCTCGCCGACAAGCTCACCGGCGACGTGATCGCCACCGACAAGCCGAACTTCCACGTCTACACACGCCACGAGCCGGTCGGCGTGGTGGCGGCCATCACTCCCTGGAACTCGCCGCTCATGCTGCTCACCTGGAAGCTCGCGCCCGCCCTCGCAGCCGGCTGCACCATGGTGATCAAGCCGAGCGACCACACCCCGGTCTCGACCATCGCCCTCGCCCGCCTCGTGGACGAGGCCGGGTTCCCGCCCGGGGTGGTGAACGTGGTGACGGGCTGGGGCCCCGAGACCGGCAAGGCGCTCTCGTCGCATCCCGGAGTCGATCGGGTCGCGTTCACGGGATCGACCGAGGTGGGCCGGCTGATCGCCCACGCCGCGGCTGACAACCTCACCCGGTCGAGCCTCGAGCTCGGCGGCAAGTCCGCCCAGCTGGTCTTCGCCGATGCCGACCTCGATGCGGCGGCCAACGGCATCGTGGGCGGCGTGTTCGCGGCCACTGGGCAGACCTGCATGGCCGGGTCCCGCGTGCTCGTGCACGCGGACGTCGCCGAGGAACTCACGGCGAAAGTGGTGGATCGCGCCCGACGCATCCGACTCGGCGACCCCATGCTCGCCGAGACCGAGATGGGTCCCGTGGCCAACCAGCGCCAGTACGACACCGTGACCCAGCACTTCGCGTGGGCGGTGGAGGATGGTGCCACCGTGGCGTACGGCGGGCGAGCCGACCCGCAACTCGGGGGTCTCTTCGTTCAGCCGACCGTGCTCACGGATGCCACGCTGCAGATGCGATCGGTGTCGCAGGAGATCTTCGGCCCGGTCGTGGCGATCACGGCCTTCGACGACGAAGACGAGGCCGTCGCCATCGCGAACGGCACCGAATTCGGTCTCGCGGGCTCGGTGTGGACGAGCGACATCCGACGGGCGCACCGCGTGGCCGCCGCACTGCGGTGCGGCACTGTCTGGATCAACGCCTATCGTGTGGTGGCGCCGCAGGTGCCGTTCGGCGGGGTCGGGCTCAGCGGCTGGGGCCGGGAGAACGGTGCGGCGGCGATCGCCGACTACACCGAGACGAAGGCGGTCTGGGTCGAGCTCAGCGGAGCGACTCGCGACCCGTTCGTGCTGGGATGAGCATGCCGACCGCCACCGGGCCGCTCGCCGGCATCCGAGTGATCGAGCTGGGCCAGGTGATCGCCGGGCCGTTCTGCGGGCAGCTCCTCGGCGACCTCGGTGCCGACGTGATCAAGGTCGAGGCGCCGGGCACCGGCGACGTGCTGCGCCAGTGGGGCCCGGGCGACGCCGCGGGCGGAAGCGTGTGGTGGCAGGTCGCCGGCCGCAACAAGCGCTCGGTGACCATCGACCTGCGTGTGGCCGAAGGGCAGCGGCTGGCGTCGCTGCTGGCGGCTGAGGCCGACATCCTGATCGAGAACTTCCGCCCGGGAACGCTCGAGAAGTGGGGTCTCGGCTGGGAGCGGCTGCACGAGGTCAACCCCGGGCTCATCCTCGTGCGGGTCAGCGGCTACGGGCAGACGGGTCCGTTCGCCGGCTTGCCGGGTTATGCGGCCGTGGGGGAGGCGATGGGCGGGCTGCGATCACTGGTCGGATACCCCGACCGCCCGCCCGTGCGGATCGGCGTGAGCCTCGGCGACTCGCTCGCCGGGATGTTCGCCGCGCTCGGTGCCGTGGCCGCCCTGGAGGCGCGCCACTCGAGCGGACTGGGCCAAGTGGTGGACGCCAGTATCTACGAGTCGGTGCTCGGCATCACCGAGTCGCTGGTGGCCGACTGGTCGGCGCTCGGACGCATCCGCGAACGCAGCGGGCCCATTCTGCCCGGCATCGCACCCAGCAACGTCTACCCGACGGCCGACGGCGAGGTCATCATCGCGGCGAACCAGGACACCGTGTTCGGCCGCCTGTGCGAAGCGATGGGATGCCCCGAGCTGGCGACCGACGATCGGTTCCGCGATCACCGGGCGCGGGGAGAACGGCAGGAGGAGCTGGACCGGATCATCGCCGACTGGAGCCGCGGTATCCCCTCGGCGCAGCTGCTCGAGACCCTGCGCGAGGCCTCGGTGCCGTCGGGATTGCTCTACCAGCCGAGCGACATGGTGGATGACCCGCACATGCGTGCACGCGGCTCCCTCGTCGAGGTGCCGACCGACGGATACGGCCCTGTCACCATGCAGAACGCCTTCCCGATGCTGTCGGGAACGCCCGGCTCGGTGCGCTGGGCCGGACACGCCCTCGGCGCCGACACCGACGACGTGCTGGAGAACGTGGTCGGCTTGTCATCCGACCGGATCAGCGCGTTGCGGCGCGACGGCATCGTGTGACCGGATGACGGCGAGGGGGCACGCGATGGAGCAGGAGCAGGAGCAAGCAGCACGCTACGGCGCGTTCGAACGGGCGCAGGACCGAGCGGCATACGAGGGGCTGCGCGACCTCGTGCTCGCGCGCGCAGGGCGCACCGTCGAGGCGATCGACCTGCACGCCATCGGCGAGGAGCTGGACGTCGAGACTCGCTGCCTCGAGCACGCCCTGGTGCGGCTGCACGCGGAGTCCCTGGTCATCCGCGACGAGTGGGGCACCTATCGAGCCTCGCCGCTCACCGTGGAGCTGGCAGACGGGTTGTTCGACGCACGAACCGCGATCGAGATCGGGGTGATCGACTCCCGCATCGACGAGATCGCGCTCGCCGAGCTCGCAGTGCTCGAGGACTTCGCCCGACAGCTGGCGAGCATCGTGAAGGAGCCACTGCCCGACCTCGCGCGCTTCCTGGCCACCAGCCACGACTACCACACGCACCTCGTCGGCCTCGCCCACTCGCAGCCGCTCACCGAGGCGTACCTTCGGTTGGGGATCTCCAAGTTGTGGCGTGCCTCGATCGCCGACCTCGACTGGTGGAACCTGTTCGACGTGCAGCATCACACCGCGCTCACGGCTGCACTGCGCGAACGAGACCGGAAGCGCGCGAAGGCGCTCGTCTATGAGCACCACTTGCAGGTGAAGACGCTCGTGCGCGACGTCATCCGCGCCGGTGGCGGTTCCCTCTGAGCTCGAGTGTCACTCGCGGGCTGCGGCCGGCGCGACACTGCGTCGGAGCCGGTCGCACAGTTCCGTGAGGTTGCGGAGCTCCTCGTCGTCGAGTGCGTGGCCGACGTGCCGGTTGATGGTCTGCATGTGCGTGATCGCGACCCTGCGGAACAGGTCGAAGCCCTCGGTCGTGAGGGCCACGATGGTGCCGCGGCCGTCTTCAGGATCGTGCGACTTCGCGATCAGGCCGCGCGCGGTGAGGCGGTCGACGAGCCGGCTCACGCTCGGCTGGGTGATGAGCACGCTGCGGTTCAGTTCCTTCAGCCGGAGCCGACGGCCGGGCGCCCTCGAGATGTTGAAGAGCACGTCGTATTCGTTGAGCGAGAGCACCTCGCTCGGGAACTCGGCCGCGAGCGCGCGCATGACAGTGACCTGGGCGCGGAACAGCGACTCCCAAGCTGCAACGGTGATCGCTCGATCCGCCATTCGGGCCCCCTTATCGATTGGACTGATCCAAGAATAGGGAACCGCAGGAGAAATCGGTTGAGGGCCGGTCGTAGAGGCTGACGACCGGCCCTCTCCCTTGCACCAAGAGTGTCCTGCAATCACATTCCGCACCGACCGCCACAGCAAACAGTCGGTGCACTTCCGAATATATAACGGATCGATAACGGGCGCTAGTTATCATTCTGTGATTTTTCGAAATTGGCGGAAATCGGTTACCCGAGCGTCGATCGGTTGGCTGAATCCCACAGGATCTGGCTGCTTCATCGCGTTTTCACCCCGCGTGCAACAGCGCGACGAAGTCGTCGACAACCTGCTCGGGCGTCGTGGGCTCGTCGCCCTTCGCGAGGTGCCCGGCCAGCGCAAGGTCGATCGCCCCGTGCGCGACCGAGCGGATGAGGTTCGCCAACCGGTGGGGGGATCCGGCGGGCAGCTCGCCGGACTCCTGGGCCGCGCCGACCGCCACGAGGAGGGCTGCCCAAGCCTCCTCAGCGCTGCGGGCGAGCTCGATCGAGTCGACGGTCCATGGCCCGTACACGAGGCGAAAGCGGTCGGGATGTCGCAACGCTCGGCCGATATAGGCCCGCATCGTGGCCGCGAGGTCTCCCTCGACCGCGAGCAGGGCCGCGTAGTCGGCGAGCTCGCGGGCCGCCACTGCGGCCAGCAGGGCCTGTTTGTCGGCGAAATGCTTGTAGGGCGCGTTGTGCGACACGCCGGCTCGCCGACCGACCTCGCGCAACGTCACGCCTTCGGGGCCGCCCGCGTCGAGCAGTGCGGTGGCAGCGGCGAGGAGCGACTCGCGCGTGGTGGAGCTCACCCTCGGAATACTACCCCCGGGGTTGACAGCGTCAACCGAGCCATGGTGAGGTTGACGCTGTCAACCTCACCACCTACGGATTGGAGACCGTAATGGCCACGTCATCCACCCTGTCGCGCGGCCGCCGAGTACGCGCTCTCGTCATCGTCGCCGGGGCCACCGCCGCGCTCGGCGTCATCGTCTGGCGCCTGCTCGCGCCTCCCGCAACCCCGCCGGCGTATGCCGATGCCCGGCCGGACGAAGCGGACGACGGGTACTCCAGCGTCACCCACTCGGTGTTCATCGACGCGGCACCGGAGCGGGTCTGGGAGTGGAGCAACGACCCCGACCTGCGTCTCGAAGACCTCGTGAGGTTCGAGAACTTCCCCGCCGTCGTCGGCACCGTGCCGATCACCGGCGAGTGGCGTCCGGGCGAACGCGAAGGCGATCGTCGTCGGGTCGAGTTCGCCGACGGCAACTCCCTCGCCGAGGAAGTGCTCGTCGACTCGCCCGAGCGGTTCCGCTATATGATCTGGGGTTTCACGAGCCCGCAGCGGTTCGCCGTTCAGCACGGGATCGCGGAGTTCAGGTATGCGGGCGAGGGCCGCGGCACCCGCCTCACCTGGGAGTACACCTTCCTGCCGACGGCCGAGTTCCTGCGGCCGGCCGTCGAATGGTTCCTCGAGTCGACGATGTCGCCCATGATGCGCGCGACGCTCGCGGCGATACGCGACGGCGCCGAGGCGTAGGGCGGGGGCGACGCTCCGAAGGCCGCTCGGAATCGCGGTTGTTCGGGCACGGATGCCCGTCGTGGACGCGTCGCGTCGCCTGCGATACTGCTGCCCATGGTCTTCGCACCACTCCCGTCGACTGCGGCGTGGCGGCATGAGCTCGCCCGCGACGGCTTCGAGGTCGCCTATTTCCAAGCCGATGGATCCCGATCGCGGTTCATCGGCTGCACGACGGCGGTCGAGGAGGGGGCGACCGCCGTGGTGACCTACGACATCATCGTCGACGCCGACTGGGCGACGAGGCGCGCGAAGGTGGCGCTGCAATCGGAGTCCGGCGCCCGACGAGTTCTCCTCGAATCGGAAGGCCATGGACACTGGCGCATCGACGGCGAACCGGCCCCATGGCTCGACGGATGCCTCGACGTCGACCTGGAGTCGTCGGCCATGACCAACACCCTCCCGGTGCACCGGATGCGGCTCGATGTCGGTGAGCGGGCCGATGCTCCGGCCGTCTATGTGCGCATGTTCGATCTCAGCGTCGAGCGGCTGGAACAGGGATACCGCCGCATCGCCGATGCCGATGCCGATGCCGAGACCGACGCTGATGCCGGGTCGCGCGAGCCACGCTCGACGCGCGCCGGCGAGCGATACGACTACCGATCGCCGGCGTTCGACTTCGAGTGCGTGCTCGTCTTCGACGAGTCGGGCCTCGTGCTCGACTACCCGGAGATCGCGGTTCGCGTCGCCTGACTTCGCGACGAGCGGGAACGACGGTCTATCCGTGTACCACCAGTGCCTCCCTCTCTGCAGCAGACCGCCGTACGGTTGACGCATGGACCATCGCGAGGAGATCCGAGACTTCCTGCGCTCGCGGCGGGCCAGGATCACCCCCGAGCAGGCGAACCTGGCCGCGTACGGTGGCAACCGGCGCGTGCCCGGCCTCCGTCGTGAGGAGGTCGCGATGATCGCCGGGGTGAGCGTCGACTACTACGCCCGCCTCGAGCGCGGCAACGTCAACGGCGTCTCCGACGAAGTGCTCGACGCGATCGCTCGCGCACTGCGGCTCGATGAGGCCGAAATCGCGCACCTGTTCGACCTCGCCCGAGCTGCTCGTGCGACGCTCACGCCGAGACGCCGCTCGAACCTGCCGCAACAGCACGTGCGGCCGAGTGTGCAGCGACTCCTCGACGCGTGGGTCGGCGCGCCGGCGTGGATCCGCAACGACCGCATGGACCTCCTCGCGGCGAACGACCTCGGTCGCGCGCTGTACTCCGAGCTGTTCGCCGAGCCGGCGCAGCCGCCGAACAACGCTCGCTTCGTCTTCCTCAACCCGCGATCGAAGGACTTCTACGTCGACTGGGAGCGCGGGGCGAACGACCTCGTCGCGATCCTCCGCAGCAGCGTGGGCCGCAACCCGAACGACCGCAGCCTCATGGAGCTCATCGGCGAGCTCTCGTCCCGCAGCGAGGCCTTCCGCACCAAGTGGGCGAACCACAACGTGCGGTTCCACCGCACGGGCGTGAAGCGGCTCCACCACCCGGTGGTCGGCGACCTCGAGCTCTCGTACGAGGCGATGGTGCTGCCCGCCGACCCCGGCCTGACGATGTTCGCCTATACCGCCGAGCCCGCGTCACCGAGTGAGGAACGACTCAAGCTCCTCGCGAGCTGGGCGGCGACCACGGCGGCGGATGCGGCGACGGCGACGGATGCCGCAACCGCGACGGATGCCGCGTCGGAACCCGCACCCGCGGCTTCGGACGTCGCTGACCGCCGACGCGATCGCTGAGCGGCAGCTCGCTAGGAGAGCAACGGCCCGAGCCGGCTCGCCCCCTCGCGGAGCACGCCGAGGAGTCGCCCGGGGCGTTCGATGCGGTCCGTCGTGGTCGACAGGCTGAGCGCTGCCACGAGGCGGCCCTCGAGGTCGCGGATCGGCAGGGCGAGGCATCCGCGAGCCGGATCGAACGCACCGGTCTGCACCGCGAAGCCCCGATGGAGCGTTTCGGCGACGAGTCCTGAGCTCAGGAGGCCCGACCGCACGCCCTGCCGGTCGAGGTCGGCGAGCAAGAGCCGGCCGATCGCCGAGACGCCGAGGTCGCGCGTCAGCCGCGCGGCATCCGCCAGGCGATAGTCGGGGTCCTCGTCGAGTATGCGCAGCGTCGTTCCGGAGTATCCAGCGAGATGCACGCCGCCACGCACGTGCGTGCGAACGCCGGCGACGATGCTCCGCACCGCCTGCGGCGGACGCGCCGGTGTGACGAGGTGTGCGAGCTCGGCCACCTTGCGTCCCAGCGCGAATCCCGAGAGATCGCCGAGCCGCACGAGGTACTCCTCCTGCACGAGCAGGTTGAGGAGTCGATACGCAGTGGCGCGCGGCATGCCGAGGTTCGCCGACACCTCGCGCGCCGTCACGCCGGCGCCGCACCGCGCGACCTCCTCCAGCACGGTGAACGCGCTGTGGATCGCCTTCGGCTGGCGGGCGTGCACGCCGTGGGCCGCGAGTTCATCCGCCACGTCGTCCGCCCGCGCCCGAGTCGTCGACCCACTCCGCGTCGGGGATGCCGCCGAGCACGTCGCCTGCGACCGCATGGTCGTAGACGCCGATCGCATGCCGCAGCCACGGGCGCCGCAGCATCCGCAGCCAGTACACGGCGATACCCGCCGCGAGCAGCGCGATGAACCCCCAGACCCCGATCGCCCGATCGCCGCGGGTCTCCTCGATGAGGTAGACCGCCACGACTCCGGTGAGCGCGCTCGCCGCGATCGCGGCCTTCGCCGTCGCCCACGCGCTCGACTCGCCGATGCGATGCAGGAACACCGGGGCCGCGATGCACGCGAGCACGTAAGCGAGGATGTACCCGGCCGCGGCGAAGATGATGAGCACGGTCATCGCCGCCCAGATGTCGCCGATCACGAGCACGAGCACGACCGGCACGGTCGTGACGACCGGCAGCGCGATCGCACTCGCGACGAACGGCGTGCGGAACCGGGAGTGTGCAGTGCCGAACACTTGGGGCAGCAGCCCTTCGCGACCCATCGAGAACAGCACCCGCACGAGCGCCGTCGACGACGCGACCGCGCACGCGAAGAGAGAGGCGGCGATGCTCACGTCGAGCAGGAATCCCGCCCACGGAACACCGAACGCCGCCGCGAGATCGTTCGCGGGTGACGTGCTCGACGCCGCGTCGAGCCCCGTCACCTCGAACCCGATGGTCTGCGCGGCCGCCGACCCGAGGTAGAGCAGGCCCGAGAGCAGAACTGTCCAGCTGATCGCCCGGGGGATGCTCGCGAAGGGCCGCTTCGCCTCGACGCCGAGCGCGGCTGAGCTCTCGAAGCCGACGAACGCCGTGATCGCGAGCGTCGCGGCGACCGCGAATCCCTCGACGTCGAAGGCTCGGGAGTCGGGAACGAGCATGACGAGGCCTTCGGGGCTCGACGCGATGACCGCGACGATGAGCACGACGATCAATGCAACCGAAGTGACCTCGACGAACAGGGTGACCCGAGTCGACAGCCGGATGCCGCGGGCGAGCACGAGCAGGCACACGAGCCCGAGCGCGGCCATCGCGCCCGTTCCGAGCGCCACGGCATCGAGCCCGATCGGGGCGATCCGCGTGATGAGCAACGCCAGGTAGTATCCGGCGCCCGCGAGCGCGAACATCGCGATGAAGCCGTAGCCGATGAGCAGTCCGACGCCGGCGACGAATGCCGGCCCGGTGCCGAGGCCCCGGGCGACGAACGTGTAGAGCGAGCCGGTCGCCGCCATCCGCCGGGTGAACTCGTTGATCGTGCTCGCGGTGAGCAGGGCGATGACGAGAGCTGCCGCGAGGGCCGGCAGGTTCGTCGCTCCCGCGACCGCCGACACGAGGAGTGGCGTCGTGAAGGCCGCGCCGGCCGGCGCGACGGCCGACACCGATTGCGCGAGCACATCAGCGAAGCCGACGCTTCGCCTCGCCAGACCCGAGAGCGGTGAGCGCTCGGCGAGGCCCTCGATTCGCTCGGGGCGGGCGATGGCGCGGGCGAGCGCATCCATTCGGCGGGTCCTCTCGTTCGGCTCCGCGTCCGGCTCGGCCGCGCCTTCGCGGTCGACCGGCCGGATCGTCGCAGAGCGCGATCCTAAGTCGGCCAGGTTTCGGCCGGGGCATCCGTTTCGTTTCGTTCGTGTGACCGCGAGTGAGACGGCGCTGCTCCCGGTGTCTCAGAGAGCGTGCACGACTTTTCACGGGCGAGGCATTCGGGGGCAACACGTGCTCGGCAGGCTTGCCGCATCCGTTCCCGTCCCCCGAGGAGTCGCCATGACCGCACTCAATCAATCCCCAGGCAGCACCGGAACCACCGGAACCGTCGACGCCGCGGCCCGCCCGAGCAACGGCCGTACCCTCACCGGTTCCCTCGGCGTCACCGCGATCGTCTTCATGGTCGTCGCCGCAGCATCCCCGCTCACTGTCGTGGGCGGCGCAGCGCCGCTCGGCATCCTCCTCGGCAACGGTGTCGGCTATCCGGCGATGTTCGCCATCTCCGCCGTCGTGCTGCTGCTCTTCTCCGTCGGGCTCGCGACCATGGCGAAGCACGTGCCGAAGCCAGGCGCCTTCTTCACCTTCGTCGGGTACGGACTCGGACGGCCGATGGGCCTCGCGACCGCTTACCTCGCGCTCCTCACCTACACGACGATCCAGGTCGCGGTGTACGGCTACATGGGCTACGTGCTCCAGGTCACGTTCACCGGTCTCGGCGGGCCCGACCTGCCGTGGTACCTCTACGCGCTCGCCGTCATCGGCCTCGTCGGCGTCCTCGGCTATCGCCACATCGAGTTGAGCTCGAAGGTGCTCGGCGTGCTCCTCGTCGGCGAGATCCTCATCGTGCTCGCGCTCGTGGTCGCGGTCGTGGCATCCGGTGGGCCCGAGGGCCTCTCGCTCGCACCGTTCGAGCCCGCGAACATCGTCTCTGGCGCCCCGGGCGTCGGCCTCATGTTCGCGATCGCGGCGTTCATCGGGTTCGAGGCGACCGCCATCTTCCGCGACGAGGCCAAGAACCCGAGCCGCACCATCCCGATCGCCACGTACGTCGCGGTCATCGGCATCGGCGTGTTCTACACGATCGCGTCATGGGGCATCGTCATGGCATGGGGGCCGAGCGGCGTCGTGGACGCGGCCGCCGCCGACCCGGGCGCCATGGTCATCATCACGACACTGAACTACCTCGGCCCGATCGGCGAGGTCGTCATCAACGTGCTGCTCATCACGAGCATGTTCGCGTGCGTGCTCTCGTTCCACAACGTCATCACCCGCTACCAGCACTCCATGTCGACCGCCGGCGTGCTGCCCCGCCGTCTCGGCGACGTGCACCACCGCCACCTCTCGCCGCACACCTCGTCGATCGTGCAGACCGCCACGGCCGTCGCGTTCACGGGCGCCTTCGCACTCCTCGGGCTCGACCCGGTGCTCGCGGTGTTCACGTGGTTCTCAGGGGTCGCGACGCTCGCGATCGCGATTCTCATGGCGATCACGAGCGTGGCGGTCATCGTGTACTTCACGCGGAAGAACCGCGGCGCGGCCAGCGTCTGGCACACGGTCATCGCCCCGGCGCTCGGCCTCGCGGGCCTCGTCGCCTCGGCGATCATCATCACCGCGTACTTCCCGATGCTCGTCGGCGACGTCGACGCCGAGGGCATTCCGGTGTTCGGCGTCCTGAGCCTCTCGCTCCTGGCGTTCATCGCGCTCGTGCCGGTCGCCGGCTACGTGCAGGCGCTCGTGCTGCGGGCGCGCGACCCGCAGGCATATGAGCGCATCACCGACGCGATCGGCGGATGACCCGCGCGGCACAACCTCACTTCGACCCGCACACCGACACCACCCCGAAGGAACCGACGACATGACCATCCTCGATCCAGTCGCCACGCCGACCGACACCGTCACGAGCATCGTGCACCCGCTCTCGAGCCTCTCGGCCGAGGAGTTCGTGCGAGTCCGCGACCTCGTCGCCGCCTTGCCCGACTTCACGTCGACCACCCGCTTCGCCTACGTCGGCCTCGACGAGCCGCACAAGCGGGAAGTGCTCGCGTGGCAGGACGGCGACGGGCCGCGGCCCGAGCGTCGCGTTCGCGTGATGCTGCTCGACATGGCGACCGGTCGCTCGACCGACAACATCGTGTCGCTCACCACGGGTGAGCTCGTGTCGACGACCGTGCTCGATGGGTCGCGCGGCCAGTTGCCCGTGCTCATCGAGGAGTTCGAGGCCATCGGCGCCATCGTCGCCGACGACCCACGCTGGGTCGAGGCCCTCGCCCTTCGCGGATGCACTCCAGACGACGTCGTGTGCGTGCCGCTCTCGGCCGGATACTACGACTACCCCGAGGAGGAGGGCCGTCGCATCCTCCGGGTGCTCGCGTTCCGGCAGGACCACCCGGCCGATCACCCGTGGGCGCACCCCGTCGACGGCCTGAGCGCGTACGTCGACGTCGCGAACCGCGAGGTGACCCGGCTCATCGATGCCGGCCTCATCCCGATCCCAGCCGAGAGCGGCAACTTCGACGACCCGGCGGTGCAGGGCGAGCCGCTCACGACGCTGAAGCCGATCTCGATCACCCAGCCCGAAGGCCCGAGCTACTCGGTCGACGGCGAGTGGGTGAGCTGGGCGAACTGGCGCTTCCAGATCGGCTTCGACACCCGCGAGGGTCTCGTGCTGCGCCAGTTGTCGTTCACGGATGCCGGCGAAGAGCGCCCGATCATCTACCGCGCGTCGATCAACGAGATGCTCGTGCCCTACGCCGATCCGTCGCCCGTGCGCTTCTGGCAGAACTACTTCGACACGGGGGAGTATCTCTTCGGGCGCTTCACGAACTCGCTCGCGCTCGGATGCGATTGCGTCGGTGAGATCCGCTACTTCGATGCCGTGCTCGCCGACGAGCTCGGCAACCCGTTCACCATCGAGAACGGCATCTGCATGCACGAGGAGGACTTCGGCACCCTCTGGAAGCATTCCGACATGTTCACCGGCTCGAACGAGGTGCGCCGATCGCGCCGCCTCGTGATCAGCTTCTTCACGACGGTCGGCAACTACGACTACGGCTTCTACTGGTACCTCTACCTCGACGGCACGATCGAGTGCGAGGCGAAGCTCACCGGCATCCTCTTCACGTCGGCCTACCCCGGACTCGATGCCGACGGCAACGACTATCCGTTTGCCAGCGAGGTGGCGCCCGGCCTCGGCGGTCCGTACCACCAGCACCTCTTCAGCGCACGACTCGACATGATGGTCGACGGCGTCTCGAACGCCGTCGACGAGGTCGACGTCGCGCGGGTCCCGATGGGCGCAGGCAACGAGCACGGGAACGCGTTCACCAAGCAGGTCACGCGCCTCACGAGCGAAGCCGCTTCAGGGCGGGTCGCGGATGCCTCGGTCTCACGAGCGTGGTTCATCTCGAACACCGAGAAGGTGAACCGAATGGGCCGGCCGACCTCCTACGTGCTGTACCCGCAGGAGGCGCCCGTGCTGCTCGCCGACGACGCATCGTCGATCGCCAAGCGGGCCGAGTTCGCCACGAAGCACCTCTTCGTCACCCGGTACGACCCTGCCGAACGGTACGCGGCCGGCGACTTCGTGCACCAGAACCCCGGCGGCGATGGCATCACGAGGTACATCGCCGACGATGCATCCGTCGACGGCGAAGATCTCGTGTTGTGGCACACGTTCGGGCCGACGCACTTCCCGCGCCCCGAGGACTGGCCGGTCATGCCCGTCGACTACGCGAAGTTCACGCTGAAGCCGCACGGATTCTTCGGCAAGAACCCGGCGCTCAACGTGCCGGCTCCGGATGCCGCGCCGCATTGCGCTCCTGCCGGACACGCCGGTCACGACCACACGGGTCACGACGCGCACGCGGGTCATGGCGTCGCCGGTCACGGTCACGACCACGCCGGCCACTAGGCGGCCCGGATGGTCGAGGTGCTCCACCTCACCGCGCTCGTCCCCGCCACGGTCGGGCTCTGCTGTGCGGTCGGCGACCGCCCCGGCAGTGCCCGGTCGGTCGTGCCGGCGGCGTCGATGCTGATCGCGATGATCGCCATGGCAGCCGGATGGCCCGTGCTCCCGCCGCTCCTGTGGGCGGGCGTGCTCCTCGTGCTCGGCGTCGTCACGGCGGCGGGGATCCGGATGCGCCTGGGAACCGAGGCGCCGCCAGCACACGAGCGGCAGATGCACGCGCACCGTGCGCTCGGGCTCGTGCTGGGCGCGGGCCTGCTCCTGATCTCGTCGGCGGCGCACGCCGGCGGATCGTCGCCGGCGGCGCACTCGGGCCACACCGCAGGAGGTCTCCTCGCGACCGCGATCCTCGCGGGCGCGGCCGGCTACCTCGCCTTCACCGTGTGGCTGGTGGCCCGCTCAGTGCGGCGTCGCGTTGCGCTCGTGGGCATGGTCGAGGCATCCGCGATGGGCCTGATGACCGTGCTGATGGCACTCGTGCCGCTCGCCTGAACACCAGGCCCGTTCACGCCGGCCAGAGTGCGCTCTTGCGGCGGAGGCACCGCATTCGCGCCCTCCGGCGGAACAGCGTCACTCCACCGTGGCCGGCTCGCATAGCGGCGGCCGCCGCGACCTCAGTAGAGGTCGGGTGACGGCGTCGAGGCCTGGCGGATCGAGACGTCGGCGTGACGGTCGAAGCGGTAGCCGATGCCACGCACGGTGCGCACGATGTCCTGGTAGTGCGCGAGCTTGGAGCGCAGGCGCCGCACGTGCACGTCGATCGTGCGCTCGCTCGGAGCCTCGTCGTCGGCGTCCCACAGGTTCTCGATGAGCTCCTGGCGATCGATCGTGCGGCCCTCGCGCAGCACGAGGAACTGCAGGAGCTCGAACTCCTTGTAGGTCAGACCCGCGGCCTCGCCGTCGAGCAGCACCCGCTTGCGGGAGATGTCGATGATGACGCCGTTCGGGTGCCGGTCGGCGTCGTCGTTGTTGTCGCGGCGCTGCTTGGCGAGCGCGGCGGGGTCTTGGAGGGCGAGGCGCACGACGTCGACGTCTCGGCCGCCTGCACCTTCGGGAGCGAGGGCGACGGCCGCGTAGGTCTCAGCCGAGGGGGCGACTTCGGCGGTGAGGGCGCGCAGCGCCTCGACGATGCGGTGCAGCGTCGTGCCGTCTTGCGTGGCCTTGGTTTCGTCGATGCCGACGTAGAGCACGAAGCCACGGGCCTCGGTGCCCTCGGGCACGGCGCGAACGCGCGGCGCGTCGGAGCGGACGGCCTCAGCTGCGGCATCCGTCGAGGGCGTCGAGGCCGGACGGGGCGAGATCGAGACGGAACGGAGCGGTGCGCCGGGCTGCGACGGAGCAGTGCGAACGGGAGCGGGAGCGGTGCGGGCGGGAGCGAAAGCGAGAGACATGACGAAATCCTTGTGTGAAGGGTGCAACAACAGACCCCGGAGCGGGGGTCGGAGCGAATGGCCGTGGGGCCGGGCGAACCTCGAGATACGACGGTTCAGTGGAGTCGTGGCCGATCGGGATGCTGATCGGCTGCGGGACTCGGCGGTGGGGTCGCGGTCAGCGGCACATTCGACAACACATGGGCGCGCGCATCGGCATCATCATGCCGTGAGTCCTGAGATCGCCGGGGGCGGTCAGGGTGCGTGCGGTGTCAGTCATGGGCGTCAGTCAAACCGATGTTCGCGCATGTGTCAATTCATGACGTGCACATGACGGGCTGTGACGTCGCACGCGGTGCGCGCCAGCGCCCACCATTCGGAGGAACCGGGTAAGCGGATGTCGCCACTGCAAGATTCTGCGAGGAATCACCAATTAATAGAATCTTCCCCGGTGGCGTTGCCGACTGGCGTGGCGCCTGTCGAAGATCCTTCGGGGCGACGGATGCCTAGCAGAACTCAGACCGTGCCGTAGAGGCGATCGCCCGCGTCGCCGAGGCCCGGCACGATGTATCCCAGTTCGTTCAGGCGCTCGTCGACCGCGCCGAGCACGATCGTGACCTCGCGGCCGTGGAGGGCCTGTTCGACCGCGGCGAGGCCCTCGGGGGCGGCGAGGATGCAGATGGCCGTGACATCTGTGGCCCCACGCTCGAAGAGGTACTGGATGGCGGCCGTGAGCGAGCCGCCCGTCGCGAGCATGGGGTCGAGCACGAAGCACTGCCGGTCGGAGAGGTCTTCGGGCAGTCGCTCGGCGTAGGTGGTCGGCTCGAGCGTCTCTTCGTTCCTGGCCATGCCGAGGAATCCGACCTCGGCTGTCGGCAGGAGCTTCACCATGCCCTCGAGCATGCCGAGGCCCGCTCGCAGGATCGGGACGATGAGCGGCTTCGGGTCGGCGATGCGAACGCCGGTCGTGGGCGCGACCGGGGTCACGATGTCGATCGGCTCGACGCGCACGCCTCGCGTGCCCTCATAGGCGAGCAGGGTCATGAGCTCTTCGACGAGCGAGCGGAACTGCGGAGACGGGGTCTTCGCGTCGCGGAGCACCGTCAGCTTGTGGGTGATGAGCGGGTGGTCGGCAACGTGGACTCGCATGGGCTCGAGTCTACTGAGCGGGCTCCGGCGAGCTAGCGCCAGAACACGGCGACGACGATGTTGGCGATCGCCGCAACGCCCGCGCCCCAGAGCACGGGACGCAGGGCGGCATCCGTTCGGCCGCTTCGCTTCAGCACTCGGCTGCGCACGAGTCCCGTGATGGCCGCGGCGAGCACGACGAGGGTGATCGAGAGCTTCGTGATCGCCTTGCCGGTGTCGATGTCGTTGCCGCCGATCTCGTTCACCGCGATCAACGCGATGCCAGTGACGAGTTGCACGATCGAGCCGACGAGCACCGGCGAGAAGTCGAAGCCCGCCCGCCAGGGCATCTGCAGGATGTAGGCACCGACAATTGCGCCGAGGCCCACGAAGTGGGTGACGAGCAAGACGAGCCTGAGGTTCTCGAGCGGTTCCATAGTGCCTCCAGTTTGGGGTGAGTAAGTGTTTACTCACCCCGATGCTACGATACGAGGAGTCCGGTGTACAGGAGGCCCATGTCGACGCGCGAGCGCATTCTCGATGCCGCCGCCGAGGTCATGTCCGAGCGCGGCATCGCCGCGACGACGACGCGAGCGATCGCCCGTGCGGCCGAGTGCTCCGAGGCGCTGCTCTACAAGTACTTCGAGGACAAGCAGCAGATCTTCCTCGCCGTGCTGATGGAGCGGATGCCGACTCCCGGCGGGCCGAGTGGCCCGGCTGGCAAGGGCGGCACGGGTGGCGCCGACGGAGCCGGGCCCTCGGCCCCGTTGGCCGACGTGCTCGCCGACCTCGTGCAGCGCATGTTCGAGTTCTTCGTGGCCTCGTTCCCGATGGCGGTGTCGATCTTCGGCTCGCCAGAGCTCCTCGCCGAGCACCGGGAGTCGGTTCGTGCGCGCGGCTACGGCCCTGAGGGGGCCATTACCATGGCCGTCGCGCAACTCGCGCGCGAGCAGCAGGGCGGTCGCATCCGCGTCGACGCCGACCTCGACTCGGCAACCTCTGTGCTCGTGGGCTTCGCCTTCCACCAGGCGTTCCTCGCACTCTTCGACGGGCGCCAGTCACTGCCGGCCGACGCCGTGCCGCGGGCGGTCGCCGTGGCGCTCCCGTATCTCGAGCCGGTCGGCGACGATGCGTGAGCTCGAGATCCACCGCGAGTGGATGCGGCTCGCGCTCGCCGAGGCCGAGGCCGCGCCGGCCACTCGTGACGTGCCGGTCGGCGCCGTGGTCGTGAACGGCGACGGCGTGGTGATCGCCTCACGACGCAATGAGCGGGAGCTGCTCGGCGACCCGACCGCGCACGCCGAGCTCCTCGCGCTCCGCACCGCGGCCGAGGCGTACGGCGACTGGCGCCTCACGGACTGCACGCTCGTCGTCACGCTCGAGCCGTGCATCATGTGTGCTGGGGCGATCCTCGCGGCCCGGATCCAGACCGTCGTCTTCGGCGCGTGGGACGAGAAGGCCGGCGCCGCCGGCTCGCTCTACGACGTGCTGCGCGACCGCAGGCTCAACCACCGGGTCGAGGTGATTCCAGGAGTCGAAGCGGATGCCGCGGCGCGGCTGCTCGTCGAGTTCTTCGACGATCCGCTGCGTCGCCACTGACGCGACGCCACGCTTGCTGGCCGCTACTCGAGTCCCTTGATGACGATCGCGTCGGTCGGCGGCGCCGTGAGGTTCGGGTCGACGTAGACGTCGGGCTCGACGTAGATGACGCGTGCCGCGGGAACGGCGTGCCGGATGCGCTGCTCGATGACGTTCGTCGCGGTGGCGACCTCGAGCAGGCGCTGATCGGCGTGGAAGCCCACCTTCGCGGCGACGAGCAGTTCGTCGGGGCCGAGGTAGAGGGTCTTCATGTGGATGATGCGCTCCACCTCGGTGCCGGCGAGGATCGCCTGCTCGATCTTCTCGTGATCGGCTTCGGTGGCACCCTCGCCCACGAGAAGGCTCTTCGTCTCGATGCCGAGCACGATCGCGACGACGATGAGCAGCGTTCCGATGAACAGCGTGCCGAGCGCGTCGAAGAAGGGGTTGCCGGTCAGCACGGTGAGGCCCACGCCGATGAACGCGAAGACGAGGCCCAGGAGCGCCGCGATGTCTTCGAGGAGCACGACCGGGAGCTCGGGCGCCTTCGCGTGACGCACGAACTGCACCCAGCTCTGCTTGCCGCGCACGTGGTTCGACTCCTTGACCGCGGTGCGGAGCGAGAACGACTCGAGCACGATCGCGATCGAGAGCACGAGCAGCGGCAGCCACCAGTGATCGAGCTCGTGCGGGTGCTGCAGCTTGTCGACGCCCTCGTAGATCGAGAACACGCCACCGACGGAGAAGAGGATGATCGCGACGACGAACGCGTACACGTAGCGTTCACGGCCGTAGCCGAACGGGTGCTCCTTGTCGGCCGCCCTCTTCGCCTGGCGACCGCCGAAGATGAGCAGCAGCTGGTTGCCGGCATCGGCGACGGAGTGCACGGCCTCGGCGAGCATCGACGCCGAGCCCGAGAATCCCCACGCGATGAACTTCGTGATCGCGATGCCGGTGTTGGCGAGGAATGCCGCGATGATGGCCTTGGTGCCGCCTGATGCGCTCATACGCCAATCCTAGGATGGGTCGCATGACCGTCGAAGCCCCTATCCACCTGCCCTCGATCGCCTTCCTCGGAGCGGGGTCGATGGCTCGCGCCATCCTCTCCGGCCTGCTGCACTCGGGTGTCGTCGTCGACGGCGGCATCCGTGCCACCAACCGCACCGCAGCACGGGCGGCGGAGCTCGACGACCTTCCCGGCGTCACCTCCTTCGCCACCGAGACGGATGCCGCGGCGAACCGCACGGCCGTCACCGGCGCGAAGATCGTGGTCGTCGCCGTCAAGCCCGCGATGGTGCCCGACCTGCTGCGCGAGATCTCCGACGCACTGGATCCCGGCACGGTCGTGATCTCGGTCGCCGGGGGCGTGACCGTGGCGACGTTCGAGTCGTTGCTGCCCGAATCGATCGCGGTCATCCGCTCGATGCCGAACACCCCCGCGGTCGTCGGCCGCGCGGTCACCGGCGTCGCAGCGGGCACGCGATCGAGCGACGACGACCTCTCGCTCGCCGTGACGCTCTTCGAGGCAGTCGGCGAGGTGCTCGTGGTGCCCGAGGCGCAGCTCGACGCGCTGTCGACGATTTCGGGTTCCGGCCCCGCCTACGTCTTCTACCTCATCGAGCAGTTCACGGCGACGGCCGTCGACAAGGGATTCACGCCCGAGCAGGCGGCCGTGATGGTGCAGGGCACGTTCCGGGGGGCGAGTGAGTTGCTCGCGGCATCCGATGATTCGCCGATGGAGCTGCGCCGCCGGGTCACGAGCCCCAAGGGCACCACCGAGCGTGCCATCGCGGTGTTGGAAGAGGCCGCGCTCAAGCAGACCTTCGACCGGGCGACGGATGCCGCGCTCGCTCGCGCTCGCGAGCAGGCGGCCGGCGCGTGATCCCGCGTCCGTGCGAACAGCGGGCCGGCGACGGTCGGTTCGCGCTTCGCCCGGACACGAGAATCGCAGCCGCTCAGGCTGCACAGTCGCTCCCCAACCGGGATCCCATGAGGCCGGGCGGTCCGCTACCGTGAGGATGTGGAAGCGTCAGAGGTCGTCTCGGTGGTCGCCGAGGTGATCGGCTGGACCGCCCTCGGCGGTGCCCTCGCCTTCCTTCTCCTCGCCCTCCTCATCCGGGTCGCCGACGGCCGCTGGCTCCGCACCGAGGCCGTCGTCGTCGACCAGGAGCACGGCAGCACGGTGCGCTGGTTCGCCGAGGGCGCGTTCCACCAGCGGCGGCTCAGCTCCGACGAGCGGGCGCATGTCCTGCGGCCCGAAGAGGAGCCCGCGTACTACAAGGAGCGCGAACCCGACCGGTTGCGCCTGCACGACCCGCCCGCCGGTCGGCGCATCATCCGCACGGTCGGTTTCGTGCTCCTCGCGATCGCCTTCGTCGCGGGCGCGGTGGGCACGGTGCCGTTGTTGTTCAGCTAGGGGCCCGCGCGCCCGGCTGCGGCATCCGCTCGCTGGAATGCAGGAGAGTCACGATCATGTGGCGGCATGCACGCCCATGATGCGGTATCTCCTGCGGTTCGTCGCTACTCGAGCGCTGCGAACTTCTCGATGTCGCCCTCGGTGCCCGACACGATGATGAGATCGTGGTTCGAGACCACCGTGTTCTCGGTCGCATACGTGAATGGCTTTCCGGGGCTCTTCACGCCGACGACCGTGACGCGGTGCTTCGACCGAACGCCCGCCTCCTTGAGGTTCTTGCCGCGGATCGGCTTCGGCGGGTACATCTTCACGAGGGCGAAGTCGTCGTCGAACTCGATGAAGTCGAGCATGCGCCCGCTCACGAGGTGCGCCGACCGCTCGCCCGCCTCACGCTCGGGGTAGATGACATGGTTCGCGCCGATGCGCTGCAGGATCTTGCCGTGCGACGCCGAGATCGCCTTCGCCCAGATCTGCGGGACCTTCAAATCGACGAGGTTCGCCGTGATGAGCACGGATGCCTCGATCGAGGAACCGACGGCGCACACGGCGATCGAGAAGTCTCCCGCGCCGATCTGGCGCAGCGCGTCGATGTTCCGCGCGTCGGCGACGACGGCGTGGGTCACTCGCTCGGCCCACTTCTGCACGAGAGCCTCGTCGTCGTCGACGGCGAGCACCTCGCGACCGAGGCGGTCGAGCTGCCCGGCCGTTGCCGCACCGAAGCGGCCGAGTCCGATCACGAGCACTGGGGCATCGTGCTTGATGCGATCAACCAACGATGGGCCTCTCTTCCGGATGCCGGTACAACTGCCGACGCTGGCTGGCCGCCAGGGCCGCGGCGAGTGTCACTGTACCAACCCGCCCCATGAACATCGTGGCAGCCATGACGTACTTGCCCTCGGAGGGAAGCTCGGCCGTGAAACCCGTCGAGAGCCCGCACGTGGCGAAGCCCGAGATCACGTCGAAGAGCACGAAGTCGAGCGGGGCCTTGGTGATCTGGCTGAGGATGATCGTCGAGACCGCCACGATCGTCGCGCCCCACAGCACGACGCTGACGGAGAGGCGCAGGATGTCGCGGGGGATGCGGCGCCCGAAGGCCTCCATCGCGGGCGCGCCGCGCGCCTCGGCGAACGCGGCGAGGAACAGCACGGCGAGCGTCGTGACCTTGATGCCGCCCGCGGTCGACGCGGAGCCGCCGCCGACGAACATGAGCATGTCGGAGACGAGCAGGCTCGAGCTGTTGAGTTCGGCCAGATCGATCATCGAGAACCCGCCGGAGCGGGTCATCGCCGACATGAAGAACGACTGGAATATGGTCGGCCCGGCGGCGAGCTGACCGTAGGTGCGCGGGTTGTTGAACTCGAGGAGCAGGAACATCGCGGCTCCCGCGATGAAGAGGATCACCGTGGTGGTGATGGTGAGCTTCACGTGCACGCTCCACCGGCGCGGCACGCGCCAGGTGCGGAGCAGCGCGAAGATCACGGGAAACCCGAGGCTGCCGAGGAAGACGTCGAGCATCAGCAGCGACTGGAACCAGTAGTCGTCGATGAACTCGACCGCCCCGGCCGGATTGGGGCTGAATCCGGTGTTGGTGAAGGCGCTCACCGAGTAGTAGCTGGAGTACCAGAGACTCGTTCCGAAGTCGTATCCGGCGGCGAGCATGCTCGGCACCATCCCGATCGCGATGACGGCCTCGATGACGAGCAGGCTCGAGGCGACGGTGAGGAGCAGGCTGCCGACCTCGCCGAGTCGCACCGCCTGGCTCTCGGAGACCGGCCCGACGTGGATTCGCGAGGGGTTCGTGTCGCTCGCAGCGATGAGCTTCGCACGCAGGCCGAGCCGACGGGAGATGACGAGGCCGAGGATCGACGCGAGGGTCAGCACGCCGATGCCGCCGACGTTCATGCCGATGACCACGACGGCGTTGCCGAACGGCGACCAGTGGGTGGCCATGTCGACGGTCGACAGGCCGGTGACGCAGATCGTCGACACCGCCGTGAACAGGGCGTCGGCGAGCGGAGTGCCGCTGCCCTCACCCGCTCGCGCGATCGGCAACGACAACAGGAGCGTGGTGACGAGAATGAGGGCGGTGAAGATGAGGATCGCGAACCGCGACGGCGAGCTCTTGACGAGGGAGTCGATCGCATCGCGTGCCCGACCGAGCCACGACCGCCGGTCGACTCCACCCAATCGGGCCACGGGCTGTACGCGCATCGACCCCCCTCTGTGCCGTCACCGAACGCGATGTCATGGTACTCCCCGCCGGGAGTGACTAGCCTTGGTGCATGGCGGACATCTTCGACGTGGTGGCGGACTCGACGCGGCGCGACATCCTTGCGGTCCTCCTCGAGCGTGAACGCGGGGTGCCGCAGTCGGGTGGCGAGATCAGCGTCTCAGACATCGTGACCGCGCTCGGTGCGAGCCAGCCCACGGTTTCGAAGCACCTCAAGGTGCTGCGCGAGTCTGGGCTCGTCGCGGTACGCGAAGAGGGCCAGCACCGGTACTACAAGCTCGACCGCGGGCCGCTCGAGACCCTTGAAGACTGGCTCATCCCGTTCCTGTCGTCGGATGCCGCAGCCGATGCCGCGGCGCTCGCGGGCGTCGAGTCCAATGGCGAGATCGCCCTGAACGACGACCAGCGCGCGTTCGCGTCGGCGATCGGCAAGGCCTTCGCCGACACGGCGCACCAGGTGACGGCGGTCGTCGCGCCGAAGCGGCGCCGGCTGATCGGTGACTGAGCGCGTCAGCGGAACCCTCCGTGGCTCGCGATCAGCGCGACGACGAGGCAGAGGCACGCCGCCGTCGAGCTGAGCGTGCGCACGTGGTTCCAGGCGGCCCAGCCGGGCCGGAACGCGAGCCAGGCCGCGGCGAGGGCCGCGTCATCCGTCTCGGTGGCCGCCGCCAGCTGGTTGTTGCGCGGCACGTTCGCTCCGCCGGTGACGCCGATGACGCCCACGAGGTAGAGCGCGGCCCCGATGATCGCCCACTGGGTGCCCCCTTCGGGCTCGCCGAGGAGCGCGAACACGAACAGGATCGCCACCAGCAGCGCCGTGGCGAAGATCGCGAGCATGAGCGGCGCGCGCACGGCCGTGACGTTGACCTCGCGCATCGCCCGCGCAGCGTGCTCGGGCGCGAGCCGGTCGAACCCCTGCACGACGAAGCCCGAGAACGCGAAGAACACGCCCGCCACCAGGCCGGTGCCCACGATGGCGGCGATGAGCAGGGTGTCTGCGAACAAGTGCATGGCGTCAGTCTGTCCGCTGCGGGCGACATCCCGTGGCCGCCACGCGGCCTCCCAGCGTCGGATGGGCCGGGTGCCTGCCGCTTGGCGCCCGCCGCCCGCTCAGCGCAGCGGCTTGATCATCTCGAGTTCGAGCCCTCCCGGGGCGAGCTCGTACGCCCGGCTGCGGCCCGTGAACGTGAAGCCGAGCTTCTCGTAGAACCGTCGGGCGCGAACGTTGTCTTCATGCACCTCGAGCCGCAGGGTGTCGCCCCAGTCGCGGGCCCACTGCTCCACGGCGTCGAGGAGGAGGCGCGACACCCCTGCCGCGTCGCCGCGCTGGTCGGGCGCAACGTAGACGCCGACGAGTGAGGGCCCGGTCTTGGCATCAGGGATGTATCCGCCCATGGTGCCCACCCAGCGCTCGCCGATGATGGCGACGATCGCGGTCTGGCCGCGGGTCGTGCCGCGTGCGCCGCGAAGTCGCCACGTGGCCTCGTCGGCGAGGAGCGCGTGTTCGAGGGTCTCGCCGTAGGCGATCGGATAGTCCCGCAGCATCTCGAGGCGGAGGGCTCGAACGGCCTGCCAGTCGTCTGCCTCGGTGGTGCGGATGACGACGTCGTGCTGGGGCATCCTTCGACGCTAACGCATCGGCGAAGGGCGGCGGCCCGAATCCGCTAGACTATCGCGAGGCTTTCATGCCTTCGGCTGCGGCACGCGCGGCCGTCTCGATCTTTCTGTGAGGTTTTGATGGGTTCTGTCATCAAGAAGCGTCGCAAGCGCATGGCAAAGAAGAAGCACCGCAAGCTGCTCCGCAAGACGCGCCACCAGCGCCGCAACAAGAAGTAGTCCTTCGCAACACAGCTGAGCGCCAGGCATCAGGCCTGGCGCTTTTCGCTGCGCCCGGGCGGCATGCGTAGGCTTGCAGGGTGAGCGCACGAGACATCCGCCTGACCCTCATCGGCAAGCCCGGATGCCACCTCTGCGACGACGCGCGAGCGGTGGTGCAGGGGGTGATCGCCGAGTTCGAGGCGGCGACGGATGCTGCGCCGCGCATCGTGCTCGACGAGCGCTCGATCCTCGACGACGCGCAACTGCACGCGCGGTACGCCGAGGAGATCCCCGTGCTGCTCATCGACGGCGAGGTGCACGACTTCTGGCGTGTCGACGCGACGCGACTGCGGGCGGCGCTGCTCGGCGATTGATTTCGTCGCGATCGACCTCGTATCCCTGCGCTGCGCGCTTCGTCAAGGCGTTGCCGGTTCAGCGCCATGCCCCTTGACTGGTGCCATGACGTCGATCTGGAAAGCGGCCGCGACCGGCGAATTCGAGGGGCGGCCGCTCGTGCCGCCCGAACGCGGGGCGGTGCCTGGCGATCGATACGACGTCGTCGTGGTCGGCGCGGGGATCACCGGTCTCACCGCGGCGCTCGAGCTCCAGCGCGCCGGCCGCAGCGTCGCCGTCATCGAGGCACGCGACGTCGCCGCGCTCGCGACCGGTGGCAACACCGGCAAGGCGAGCGTGCTGCAGGGCAAGCGGCTGAGCATGATCCGGCGGTCGCACTCGGCTCGCGTGACGCGCGCCTACATCGAGGCGAACCTCGACGGCCAGCGCTGGATCGAGCAGTTCAGCCGAGAGCACGGTGTGCCGTTCTCCTTCGAGACGGACTACAGCTACGCGCAGGAGCAGGGCGGCCTGCGCACGCTCGACGACGTGTTCCAGGCCGCGTTCGAGGCCGGCCTGCCGGTCGAGCGAGTCGAGCGGATGCCGGTGCCGTTCCCGTTCGCGGGCGCCGTCGCGCTTCCCGGCCAGCTCGCCCTCGACCCGTATCGGCTCGCCCTCGAGATGGCGCGGGAGTTCGTGCGGAACGGCGGCGTGCTCACCACCGGCGTTCGCGTCACCGGCGTGCGCGCGTCGGATCCGGCCGTCGTCGAGACCGACAACGGCGAGCTGCTCACCGACGACGTCGTCATCACGACCGCCGCTCCGGTGCTCTACCGCGGGTTGTATTTCGCGAAGACGCGGCACTCCCGCTCCTACCTCGCGTCGTTCCGCGTCGAGGACCCGCCCACGCCGGGGCTGTTCATCTCCGTCGACGGGCGCACCCGCTCGCTGCGCGCGGCACCCGATCCCGAGTCGCCGGATGCCCCGCAGCAGCTCATCGTCGGCGGCAACGAGCACCCGGTGGGCCGCGTGGACTCCGCCGCCGCACGCGTCGAGGACCTCCTCGAGTGGACGAAGCGATACTTCCCCGGAGCCGAACTCACCCACCGGTGGTCGGCGCAGGACTACGAGTCGGCCAACCTCGTTCCCTTCGCCGGACGGATGCCGCGCGGCCGCGGCCGCGTGTGGGTCGCCACCGGGTACGCCAAGTGGGGACTCACGAACGGTGCGGCGGCGGCGCTGCGCATCTCGGCGGAGATCCTCGGCGAGCCGCGGCCGGAGCAGCGTCCGTGGATCAGGACGCTCGCCACCCGCGTCACCATGCCGTCCGACGTCGGCCGCGGCATCGCCGAGAACGCCACGGTCGGGCGCGAGCTCGTCGCCGGATGGGTGCGCGCGGAGCTGCACCGGGCGCCCGTGCCGAAGCCCGCCGAGGGGCAGGGTGTCGTGGCTTCACGCGGAGGCGTACCGATCGGCGTCTCGACCGTCGACGGCACCACGCGCGCCGTGCGAGCGGTGTGCACCCACCTCGGCGGCGTGCTGTGCTGGAACGACGCCGAAGCGACGTGGGACTGCCCGTTGCACGGCTCGCGTTTCGAGGCATCCGGTCGCCTCATCGAAGGGCCGGCGTTCCGCGACCTGGAAGCCACCGAGCGGCCCGACGGCGCCGTCTGACCCGGTCAGGTGACGTCGCGCGCGCAGCGGAACCCGATATGGGTCGTCGCCGTGTCGTCGGCTTGCGGTGAGCGGGCCGCCGGGCGGTAGCGCAGGCAGTACTCGGGGGAGCAGAGGTGCGAACCGCCCTTGAGCACGCGGCGGGGGATTCGCGAGCCCGGTTCGGCGGATGCCCCGGCGAGCAGGTTCTCGCGGGCGCCCGGGTTGACCGCCACCTGGCCGGCCACCTCGTGCCGCGACGTGTAGAAGTCGGTGGTCCATTCCCACACGTTGCCGACGACGTCGAAGAGCCCGTATCCGTTGGCCGGGAACGTCATCACCGGCGACGTGCCGACCCACCCCTCGGCGCCCGTGTTGCGGTAGGGGAACGAGCCCTGCCACCGGTTCACCATGAGTCGTCCGCCCGGACGCTCCTCATCGCCCCAGGGGAACCGCGCCCCGTCGAGGCCGCCGCGCGCGGCGAACTCGAACTCGACCTCGGTCGGCAGGCGCCTGCCGACCCACGCGGCGTAGGCCGAGGCATCCGCGAAGCTCACCTGCACGACGGGATGGGTGGGCTTGTCGTCGACGGATGACCCGGGCCCGAACGGATGCCGCCAGCTCGCGCCCGCGCCCCAGCGCCACCACTGCCGCCAGTCGCGCAGGTCGACCGGGCCGTCGGTCGGCGTGAACACGAGGCCGCCCGGCACGAGATCCGCCGGGTCGGCGCCCGGGAAGTCGGCGGGATCGAGCGGGCGCTCGGCGACGGTGACGTAGCCGGTCGCGTCGACGAACGCCGCGAACTGCTCGTTCGTGACGGGGTGCACGTCGATCTCGAACGGGCCCACGGTGCGCTCGTGCACGGGCGTCTCGTCGGGGTAGAACTCGCTCGACCCCATGCGGAACGTGCCGCCTCCGATGCGGACCGTGCGCGTGGTCTCGGTCACCCTCCGAGCCTACGTCGCCCGCCTGTGGGCAGCTTCGAACCCCGCGAGATGACGCGGTGCGGCTAGGGGAGCAGGCGCGTCGGGCCGCGGAACAGGTACGTCGTCTCGCGGATCGAGTGCTCCTCGAGCATGAGCATCAGCACACGGGCAAGACCCATGCCGAACCCGCCGTGCGGGGGCACGCCGTAGCGGAAGAAGTCGAGGTAGAACTCGAGCTCTTCGGGGTCGAGCCCCTTCTCCTTCGCCTGCTCGACGAGCACGTCGATGCGGTGCTCGCGCTGCGCCCCGGTCGAGATCTCGACGCCGTTGTAGATGAGGTCGTACGAGTTGGTGAGCGCCGAGTCTTCTGGGTGACGCATGTGGTAGAACGGCCGCAGGCTGATGTCCCAGTCCGTGAGGAACACGAAGTCGTGCCCGTACGTCTCCTTCACGTACGCGGAGATCTGGCGCTCGCCCTCGGGGTCGATGTCCGCGTCGTCGCGCGGGATGACGTAGCCGCGGTCGGCGACGATCTGCTTCGCCTCGGCGAGCGGGATGCGCGGGAACGGCGTCGTGGGCACCTCGAGTTCGATGCCGAAGAGATCGAGGATCTCGGCGCCGTGCTTCTCCTTCACCGCCGTGAACGCGGCGACGAGAAGCTCCTCGTGCATGCGCATGACATCTTCATGAGAGTCGACCCAGCTCATCTCGGCGTCGATCGACGTGAACTCGGTCGCGTGCCGAGACGTGAACGACGGGTCGGCACGGAACGCCGGGCCGATCTCGAACACCTTGCCGAAGCCGGCCGGCTGCGCCATCTGCTTGAAGAACTGCGGGCTCTGCGCGAGGTAGGCCTTGCCCTCGAAGTAGTCGACCTCGAAGAGCTCGGCGCGCGACTCGCTCGCGCTCGCCATGAGCTTCGGGGTGTGGATCTCGATGAAGTCGTTGTCGACCCAGTACTGCCGCAGCGCGTGCTCGAACGTCGTCTGGATGCGGAAGATGAGGTGCTGCTTCGGGTGGCGCAAGTCGAGGAAGCGCCAGTCCATGCGCTTGTCGAGGCTCGAGTCGGCCGCGATCGGCGTCTCGGGGTTGGCCTCGGCGACCACCTCGAGCGAGCCGATCTTCACCTCGAGGCCGCCGAGCTTGACCCGCTCGTCGTGCTTCAGTTCGCCCGACACGGTGAGGAAGGTGCCGTGGGCGAGCGCCGAGATCGACTCGGTGGTCGCGAGCCGAGCGGATGCCGCGGCATCCGCCTCGCCCCCTTCAATGGGCTCAGGGAGTTCGCGGGTCGCGGGGTTCACGAGCTGCACCGCCCCGGACTCGTCGCGCAGGATGACGAACTGCACCTTCTTCTGATCACGCACCGTCTCGACCCATCCGGACACGGTGACGGGGCCGTCGGGGAGCGCGGCGAGGTTCTTGACGAGGGTGCGGGTGTTCACGATCGACCATCCTACTTGCGCGCTGGAGCTGGGAGCGAAGGCCATTTCTGGCCTTCGCCCCGACGCCAGCGCCGACTGCCGTCTCGGCCGTCGGTGTTTCGACGGGTCGGGGGCACAGGGCGCTCGGCGCTTTCATAGGGAACCGCTCCGTAGACTGGAGACCGTGCCGGCCGAGCAGATCCATCTCGTGCGCCATGGCGAGGTATTCAACCCCCAGGGCGTGCTCTACGGTCGTCTCCCGGGCTACGGACTCTCCACCCTCGGGCATGAGATGGCGCAAGCCGCCGCCGACGACCTCGCCGGCCGCTCCCGCCCGGTGCGGGCCCTCATCTCCTCTCCGTTGCAGCGCACCCAGCAGTCGGCTGAGCCCATCGGCCGGGTGTTCGCGCTCGAGGCCTCGCTCGACGACCGCGTCATCGAGCCCGAGAACCGATTCGAGGGCAAGCGCATGAGCGGCCGCGCCGGCGCCCTCCGCGATGTGCGCAACTGGGGCTACCTCGTGAACCCGCTCCAGCCGAGCTGGGGCGAACCGTTCCGCTCGATCGCGACCCGCATGCTGCACGCGATGGACGACGCCTGGACCTCGGTCGACGACGGCGACGTCGTGATCGTGAGCCACCAGCTGCCGATCTGGATGGTGCACCGCCGGGTCGTGGGCATGTCGCTCTCGCACGACCCGCGCCGCCGTCGCTGCGCCCTCTCGAGCATCACGACGTTCGAGCGTCGCGGTGCGGGTTTCGTGGAGGTCGGCTACCGCGATCCGGCGGCGGGGCTGGCTGCGCACGCAACCGACGTGGGGGCGGTGTGATGCACGGAACCCGCAGAGTCGGGGTTGTGCTCGCCGTGGCATCCGCTCTCCTGCTGACGGGGTGTACGAGCGACCCGCTCGCCGAGCAGTACCGCGAGGGCAGCGGCAAGAACTACATCGCGGGCGACGGCACCATCTCGGAGTTCGACGAGCCGCAGCGCGGCGAGCGCATCGAGTTCTCGGGCGAGACGGTCGAGGGCCAACGCTACGACTCGGCCGACGCCGAGGGCGACGTGCAGGTCGTGAACTTCTGGTACGCGGGCTGCGCGCCGTGCCGGGCGGAGGCGCCCATCCTGCAGGATGTGTCGGAGGCGTTCGCCGACGAGGGCGTGAGCTTCGTGGGCGTGAACGTGCGCGACCAGGCCGGCACCGCTGCGTCCTTCGAGGAGAAGTACGGCGTGACGTATCCGTCGATCCTCGATGTCAACTCGGGTGAGGCGCAGCTCGCGTTCTCGGGCCCGGTGCCGCCGGCCGCCGTGCCGACGACGATCGTGCTCGACCAGGAGGGCCGCGTGGCCGCGAGAGTGCTCGGGCAGCTCGACAGCGCGTCGATCCTCGAGTCGATCATCGACCAGCTGCTCGCCGAGCAGGCATAGGCCGGGCGGCGGGCATGGGCGTCGGTGAGATCGTGCTGAACGGGCAATTGCTCGCGGCGATGCCGATCGCGCTCGCCGCGGGTATCGTCTCATTCCTCTCGCCGTGCGTGCTGCCGCTCGTGCCCGGCTACCTGGGCTACGTCGGCGGATTCACGGATGCCTCGGCCGACGCCGTCGAGGCACGCCGCAACCGTCGACGCCTCCTGCTCGGCGTGCTCCTGTTCATCGCGGGCTTCACGCTCGTGTTCCTCATCTTCACGACCGCGTTCGGTGTGATCGGTGCGTGGCTGCAGGTCTACGCCGACCTGCTCGTGCGGGTGCTCGGCATCGTGCTCATCGTCATGGGGTTCGTCTTCATCGGGCAGTTCACGTTCCTGCAACGCACGATCAAGCCCTCGTGGCGGCCCGCCACCGGTCTCGCGGGCGCACCGCTCCTCGGGATCGTGTTCGGCCTCGGGTGGACCCCGTGCATCGGCCCGACCCTCGCCGTCGTGCTCGCCCTCAGCGCAGACTCGGCCTCGGCGGGCCGCGGGGCGCTCCTCGGCCTCGCCTATTGCATCGGCCTCGGCATCCCGTTCCTGCTCGTCGCCCTCGGCTTCGGCTGGGTCACGGGATCGCTCGCGTTCCTCCGCCGGCACATCCGCGCCATCAACATCATCGGAGGCTCGCTCCTCATGCTCATCGGCGTGCTCATGGTCTCGGGCCTCTGGACGGTCTGGATCTACGAGCTGCAGGCGGTGATCACCGGTTTTGTCCCCGCAATCTGACCCGGGCGCGCCGTCGCGGCCCGCCGATCACATCGACTCCGTCGAGGGTGCGCCCGACGCGGCATCCGACAACTCGGTCAGCCAGCCGAAGCTCGGCTTCATCGGCTGGATCCGCTTCGCGTGGCGCCAGCTCACGAGCATGCGCACGGCCCTGCTCCTGCTGTTGCTGCTCGCGATCGCCGCGGTGCCGGGCTCCCTCGTGCCGCAGCGCTCGAGCGACCCCAACGGGGTCGTGCAGTACTTCACCGACAACCCCGCGCTCGCGCCCGTGCTCGACGGCTTCCAGATGTTCGACGTCTACACGTCGGCGTGGTTCTCGGCGATCTACCTGCTGCTGTTCGTCTCGCTCATCGGCTGCGTCATCCCGCGCACGAAGCACCACCTCGAGGCGCTGCGAGCCCGCCCGCCGCGCACGCCGGTGCGGCTTTCGCGCCTCGCGGGATATACCGAACGGCCGTTGCCGGTTTCGGCGGGCGCGGTTTCGACAGGCTCAACCAGCAGTGGAGCGGATGCCGCGATCGACGCCGCGGCGAAGCAGCTCCGCCAGGCGGGGTACCGGGTCGAGCGCTTCGACGCGCGCGACGAGGCATCCGTCTCCGCCGAACGCGGCTACCTGCGCGAGACCGGCAACCTCGTGTTCCACACCGCGCTGCTCGGCGTGCTCGTGGCCGTGGGCATCGGCGGCGGCTTCGGCTTCGCGGGGCAGCGCGTGATCGTCGAGGGCCAGTCCTTCGTCAACACGCTCGCGGCCTACGACTCGTTCAACCCCGGCCGCTTCTTCGACGACACCTCGCTCAAGCCCTATCGGATCTCGCTCGAAGAGCTCGACGCCGTCTACGAGACGCGCAATCAAGACGCGATCGGGCAGGCGATCGACTTCACCGCGCACGTGACCGTGCAGGGCCAGGGCGAGCAGGCGACGGAGGAGACCGTGAAGGTCAACGAGCCGCTCTACACCCACGGCACCGACGTCTACCTGCTCGGCAACGGCTACGCGCCGACGATCACGGTGCGCGATGCCGACGGCGAGGTGGTCTTCACCGACTCGGTGCCGTTCCTGCCGCAAGACGCCAACCTCACCTCGATCGGCGTCGTCAAGGTGCCCGACGGCCTCGAGGAGCAGGTCGGCATGGTCGGATTCTTCTACCCGACGCAGAGCGAGCTCGCCTCGGGGGCCTACACGTCGAGCTACCCCGACCTGATCTTCCCGGTGCTCACCCTCAACGTGTACCAGGGCGACCTCGGCATCGACGGCGGCGAGCCCACCTCGGTGTACACGCTCGACCCGTCGAGCATGGAGCAGCTCACCGGCGGCTCGACGGGCGTCGACTCGATCGAGTTGAAGCCCGGCGAGACGGCCGAGCTGCCGAACGGGCTCGGCTCGGTCTCCTTCGACAATGCGGATCCGGATGCCGCCGAGGGCGACCTCTCGCAGAGCGTGCCGCGCTTCGCGTCGTTCGACATCCACCACGACCCGTCGCAACTGTGGGTGCTTGTGTTCGCGATCCTCATCCTCGCCGGACTCCTCGTCTCGCTCTTCGTGCCGCGACGACGCATGTGGGTGAAGGCCGCGACGCGCCCCGACGGCCGTGTCGTGCTCGAGTACGCGGCACTCGCGCGCGGTGAGGACCCGGGGCTCGAGGCCGCGGTCACGGCGTTCGCCGACCGGCATGCCGCCGGGCTCTCGGCCGCCGAACCGCCCCACGACCGCGATTCCTCTTCGACGTAAGGTAGAAACCGTGACGTTCACGCTCGACGAGATCTCCATCCTCTGCGTGTATTCGGCGATGGCCGTATACGCGATCGCGTTCATCGCGTACGCGATCGACCTCGCGAGGCGCTCCGTCGCGGCGACGCGCGCGGTCGACGAGGCGAAGGTGCCGGTCGCGGTAGGTGCGTCCGCGGTGGGGAGCACCGAGGGCGCCGCCCGTCCTGCGAACCGGGCGGGTGCTGCGGCATCCGTCGTGTACGGTCGCTCGCCGGCACTGCGCGTGGGCGTGGCCATGACGGTCGTCGCGTGGCTGCTGCACCTCACCGCCGACGTGCTGCGCGGTCTCGCCGCCGGACGTGTGCCGTGGGCCAACATGTACGAGTTCGCGCTCACGGGCACGCTCATCATCACGACCGTGTTCCTCGTCGTGCTCCTGCTGGTGAAGCAGGACCTGCGCTTCCTCGGCACGTTCGTGACGGGCCTCGTGCTCGTGCTGCTCGGGGTCGCGACCGTGAACTTCTACGTCAGCGTCGTGCCGCTGCCACCCGCCCTGCAGTCGGTGTGGCTCGTGATCCACGTGTTCGTCGCGTCGTCGTCGGTCGGCTTCTTCGCGCTCGGCTTCGCCCTCTCGGTCGTGCAGCTCCTGCAGTCGCGGCGCGAGTCGGTCGCCGAGACCGCGAAGGCCGTGAAGCAGAACTTCCTCGCAACGCTTCCCGACTCGATCACCCTCGAGAATCTCGCCTACCGCGTCAACATCATCGGCTTCATCCTCTGGACCTTCACCCTCATGGCCGGCGCGATCTGGGCCGAGAAGGCGTGGGGCCGCTACTGGGGCTGGGACACGAAGGAAGTCTGGACCTTCATCATCTGGGTCATCTTCGCCGGCTACATCCACGCGCGGGCGACCCGCGGCTGGCGCGGCTCGCGCTCGGCGTGGCTCGCGATCATCGGCTTCTCGGCGGTGCTGTTCAACTTCACCGTCGTCAACCTCTTCTTCAAGGGACTGCACGCGTACTCGGGTCTCTGATTCCTTGCGCGCCCGCCGCCGCGAGAGCACGATCGCACTATGACCCTGCTGGAGCGCGAGCACGAACTCGGCGAGCTCGATGGCGCCGCGCGCGCCGCAAGCGAGGGTCGCGGCAGCGTGCTGCTCGTGCACGGCGAAGCCGGCATCGGCAAGTCGAGCCTCGTGGCGGCGCTGCGGTCGCGCCCGCCCGCGGGCTGCCGCGTGCTCGTAGGCGCGTGCGATGCGCTCGCAACGCCGCGAACCCTGGGACCGCTACGCGACCTGACGCCGTTCGTCGGGCGGCGACTCGCGGACGCCCTGCGCTCGGGCGATCGCGAGGAGATCTTCGAGTCGCTGCGTGACGAACTCGAGACCGCGCCCGGAACCGTGCTCGTCGTCGAGGACGTGCACTGGTCCGACGAGGCCACGCTCGATGCGCTGCGTTTCCTGGCGCGGCGCATCGACGAGCTTCCCGTCGTGCTCGTGCTCACGTATCGCGACGACGAGCTCGACGGCGGTCATCCGCTCACTCGGCTGCTCGGCGACGTGCACACGAACGTGCGGCACGTCGCGGTGCAGCGACTCTCGCCGTCGGCCGTCGGAGCGCTCGCCGCCGAGGGCGGGCTCGACCCCGAGCGCGTCTTCGCCCTCACGCGCGGCAATCCGTACTTCGTGAGCGAGCTCGTCGCCTCGGCGGATGCCGCGCACGTGCCGCGCACGGTCGTTGATGCCGTCACGGGGCGATTGCGCCGCCTCGACGCCGAGACGAGGGCGCAGGTCGAACAGCTCGCCGTCATCCCCTCTGCGGTCGGATCGGCGGAGCTCGCGCGGCTCGTGCCCGGCGGGGCACTCGCGCTCAGCGCCGCTGAGGAACGCGGCATCCTCGCCGTGCGGCCCGACGGCGTGCAGTTCCGCCACGAGCTCACGCGGCGCGCCGTGGTCGACTCCCTGTCGGCGTCCCGCCGGATCGGGCTCAACGCGCGCGTCCTCGCGATGCTGCTCGAGATCGGCGCCGACCCGGGCCGTATCGTCTCGCACGCGGTCGAGGCGGGCGACGTCGACGCCATCCTGGCGTGGGCGCCGCTTGCCGCGCGCGACGCAGCGGTGAGCGGTGCGCACCGGCAGGCGGTCGCGCACTATCGTGCGGCGCTCGAGTACGCCGATCGCTTCGACGCGACCGAGCGTGTCGAACTGATGGAGGAGCATGCCATCGAGGCCTACATGCTCGGCCTCGGATCCGAGGCTGTGGAGGCTCAGGCGGATGTCCTGCAGTTGCGGCGCGAGCTCGGCGACGCCACGGCGCTCGGGGCGAGCCTGCGCTGGTCGTCGCGCTTCCACTGGCTCGCGGGGGAGCGGCGCGGCGCGGAGGAGGCGGCCCGCGAAGCATCCGAGGTCTTGAATGACTCCGATGACCGTGCCTTGTTCGCGCTGGCCTTGAGCAATGAGGCGCAACTCGCCATGCTCGCGCACGACGTGCCGCGCACGATCGACCTCGCGTCGCGCGCGGTCGCGATCGGGCGCGAGGTCGGCGACCGTCGAGTGCTCTCGCACGCCCTCAACAACCTCGGCACGGCGCATATGCTGCAGAACCGCGACGAGGGCATCGAGGAGCTGCTGGAGGCGGCGGATGTCGCGGCCGCCGGCAACTTCATGGACGACGCCGCCCGTGCCCACGTCAACCTGGTGTGGAGCCTGCTCGACCAGTACCGCCTCGATCTCGCCGAACGCCATATCGGGCCGGCGCTCGAATTCTCGCAACGGGCTGAGGTCATGGGGCTCTGGACCTACCAGCAGGTCGAGCGAGCGCGACTCCACCTTGCGCGGGCGCAGTGGGATGACGCGATCGCCGCTGCCGCCTATTCGAGCGAATCGCAGCCGCATGCGCGATGCGTGGCGCTCACGGTGGCGGGCGTCGTCAGTGTGCGTCGCGGGGACCCCGACGGCGACGCGACGCTCGACGAGGCGTGGCGCGTCGCCACGCACCTCGGCGAGTGGCAGCGAACGGGCCCCGTGGCGGCGGCGCGAGCCGAAGCCGCCCTGCTGCGCGGCGACGTCGACTCCGCCCGCGCGATCGCGCGGTCCGCCTACGACGAAGCGGTGGCCCTCCGGGCCGTGAACCAGCAGGCCGAGCTCGCCGCGTACTTGCGCCGCGCGGGCGAGGAGGTCGAGGTACCCGACGGCGACCACCCGTTCGCAGTGCAGGCGCGAGGCGACTGGCGCCGCGCCGCGGAGCTCTGGCGGGCGCGGGGATGCCCCTACCACGAGGCGTCCGCGCTCGCGGAGAGTCCGCACGACGCCGACCTGCTCGAGGCGCTCGCGATCCTCGACCGCATCGACGCCGCACCGCTGGCGCGCCGGGTGCGCAGCGAACTGCGGGAGCGCGGCGTCCGGAGCATTCCGCGCGGCCCGTCGACGCCGACGCGGCGCAATCCGGCGGGCCTCACCGATCGCCAGGTCGACGTGCTGCGGCTCGTGTCCGAGGGACTCACGAACACCGAGATCGCCGGGCGGCTCGTGCTCTCGGTGCGCACTGTCGACAGCCACGTCGCCGCGATCCTCGCGAAGCTGGGCGTGCCGTCGCGCCAGGAGGCCGCGCGGCTGGCGCCCGAGGTGCTCCCGCCGGTGATCGAGTAGCGCCCGGCGCAGCCGGACGCGTCCGCTCCGGTGATCGAGTCGCGCGGCGCGATGCGCCGGGCGCTACTCGACCACCGAGGACTCCTGAAAACAAGGACGCTCACTCGAGGAGTTACCGCGTCCTTGTTTTCAGGAGTCGCCTGGCCCGAACCTCTTGTCCCCTTTCGTGCATGCACGAATCACGCGGCCACCCGGATCAGCGTGCGCGGGTGGCGTCGACTACCGACGCCACGTGCGCAGATCTCGGTAGTGCTCGCGCGAGATCTCAGTAGTCTTCGCGGACGAGCCGCACCGACCCCTCGCCGTACAACGGATACAAGCCAGAAAACAGGCCCGAACCGAACGGAACCCGAGGAGTCATCATGAACACCGCACTCATCGCCACGGGGACGGCATCCGCCCGCCCGGCCGGCCACGAGACGCTCATCGAGCGGATCTCCCGCCTCGTGCGACCCGCGCCCGTCGAGCAGAGCCGCGAGCAGCTGGCCGAGCTGCACGAGCGGCAGCGGGAAGCCGCGCGGCTCCGCGAAGAGCGCTTCCGCGACGTGGCCGTCAGCCGCCTCGTGTGACGACGGCTGAGAATGGCTGAGCAGGGACGAGCCGCGAACCAGCCGCCTCAGCCTCGCCCGAGACCTGCGAAGAACTCACTGACGTCCTGGGCATAGAGTGCGGGTTGCTCGAGTGCGGCGAAGTGACCGCCGCGCGGCATCTCGGTGTACCGCGCCAAACGGTAGTTGGGCTCCACCCACCGCTGGACGGCCGGATTGATCTCGGCCGGAAAGACGGCCGCGGCGGTCGGCACTTCGGGCGCTGGGTGGACGCGTCCCTCTGGGTCCAGCCGCGACTCGTAGTAGATCATGGCGGATGACGCGACAGAGCGCGGAATCCAGTAGAACATCAGGTTGGTCAGCAGATCCTCGGTCACGAAGGCGCCGAGGCCGCCGTCGCTCCACGCCTCGAACTTCTCGAGTATCCAGGCCGTCACGTCCATTTCGTCCCATCGGGCGAGCAGGTCGAGTTCGTGCTCATCGGCGCCTTCCGCCCACGAGGGCAGCCGGTGGACGCCGAACAGCGGCATGTTGGTGTGGAAGCCGATCACCGCGTCGGGGTGCAGTTGCGAGAGTCGAGAGCCGATGATCGCGCCCCAGTCGCCACCGGCGACGCCGTACTGCGTGTAGCCCAGCTGCGTGGCCATGAGGGTGTGCATGGCCTCGGCGATGCGCGTGACCCCCCAGCCGGGCTCGGTCGGCTTGCCGCCGAACCCGAAGCCCGGGAGTGTGGGCATGACGAGGTCGAAGGCCGCCGTCCCGGAGGGAGGGTCGACGAGGGGCTCGATCACCCGACGGAACTCGACGATCGACCCGGGCCACCCGTGGAGCAGCAGCAGCGGGATGGCATCGGCTCGTCGGGCGGAGGCGCGGAACACATGAAGCTCGAGGCCGTCAACCGGCACCATGATCGGATCGAGGCTGTTCAGCCATTCTTCGTGGGGCCGCCAATCGTAGTCATCAGCCCAGATACGGCACAGCTCGTGGAGAATGGCGAGATCCGTGCCGGCTGCCCACGCCGCTGCCGGCACCGGCTCCGGCCAGCGCGTGCGGCGCAGCCGCTCTCGCAGATCGTCGAGGTCCTCTTCGGCGACGTGGATGGGGGCGGGACGGTGCACGCTGACCATGCTTGATTATGCCGTGCCCGGCACGGACGCGGACCGGGCGGGCAGGCGCGAGCTGGCTCGAGGCGGACGATGCGACCGACGCGGGTGAGAGCGTTTCCAGCGAAACCGCGCGCTGCGAACGCCGCCGTGGCGTGACATCCGTCAACTTGAAGAACTTTCGGGTCGAGCGTCTGTAAGCGCTTGCATTAACGCGACTCCCGCTGCTAGCGTCGCAGCATTGCCGGTGGCACGCCGTCGTGCCGGGATTCAGGAGTCAAGGATGACGCAACGCGGTCGCGCTCGAAGCTGGTTCGCTCTGGTGGTGTCGGGGGCCCTCGCGGCATCCGCAATCGCCGTGATTCCGGGCCTCGCGGCCGCAGCCGAGGAGCCGCGCACGTTCGCGCTCGTCGGCTCGCTGCAGTCGGAGCTCGGATGCCCCGCCGACTGGGATCCCGCCTGCGCCGCGACGGAACTCACCGCGACCGGCACCCCCGGCGTCTTCGCCGCCGACTTCACCGTGCCCGCGGGCACCTGGGAATACAAGGTCGCCGTCAACGACACGTGGGACGAGGCGTACGGCCTGAACGGCGGCGGCGACAACATCCCGCTCACCGTCGCGGGCGACACCCCGGTGCGCGTCGTGTTCGACGACACCCTGAAGCGCGTCGGCCTCGAGTCGACCGGCATCCGCACGGCGTACAACGAGGCATCCGACGCCGCGCTCGTGTCCGACCCCGTGCGCCAGCCCGGCAGCGACGAGACCTTCTACTTCGTCATGACCGACCGCTTCGAGAACGGCGACGTGACCAACGACCAGGGCGGACTCACCGGCGACGCCCTGACGACGGGCTTCGACCCCACCCACAAGGGCTTCTACAATGGCGGCGACCTCGCCGGACTCCGCTCGCAGCTCGACTACATCGACGGCCTCGGCACGAGCGCGATCTGGCTCACGCCGAGCTTCAAGAACCGCCCGGTGCAGGGCGAGGGCGCGAACGCGTCGGCGGGCTACCACGGCTACTGGATCACCGACTTCACCCAGATCGATCCCCACCTCGGCACCAACGCCGAGCTCGAGGCCCTCATCGCCGAGGCGCACGCCAGGGGCATCAAGGTCTACTTCGACATCATCACGAACCACACGGCCGACGTCATCGACTACGCCGAGGGCCAGAACTCGTACATCGACAAGGCGACCGAGCCCTATCGGGACGCCGACGGCAACGTCTTCGACCCGGCCGACTTCGCCGACGGCAGCCAGCCGTTCCCGACCCTCGACGCGGCCACGAGCTTCCCCTACACGCCCGTCGTCGCGCCCGAAGACGCCGACCTCAAGGTGCCGGCCTGGCTCAATGACCCGACGCTGTACCACAACCGCGGCGACTCGACGTGGGTGGGCGAGTCGGTCACGCTCGGCGACTTCGTCGGCCTCGACGACCTCATGACCGAGCACCCGACGGTCGTGAACGGCTTCGTCGACGTGTACCAGCAGTGGGTCGACCTCGGCATCGACGGCTTCCGCATCGACACGGCCAAGCACGTGAACTTCGAGTTCTGGGAGCAGTGGTCGACCCAGGTGCTCGACTACGCGCACGCGGCCGGCAAGCCCGACTTCTTCATGTTCGGCGAGGTCTACGACGCCGACCCCGTCAAGCTGAGCCCGTACGTGCGCAACAGCGACATGAACTCCGTGCTCGACTTCACGTTCCAGTCGCAAGCCGTGAGCTTCGCGGCGGGCAACTCGGCGAAGGGCCTGCAATCCCTCTTCGCGGGCGACGACTACTACACGACGCCCGACTCGTCGGCGACGGCGCTGCCCACCTTCCTCGGCAACCACGACATGGGTCGCGTCGGCTACTTCATGAACTCGACGGCCGAGCCGCTGCAGCGTGATGAGCTCGCGCACGAGCTCATGTTCCTCACCCGCGGCCAGCCCGTCGTCTACTACGGCGACGAGCAGGGCTTCGCGGGCATCGGCGGCGACCAGAGCGCCCGGCAGACGCTCTTCCCGACGCAGGTCACCGAGTTCCAGAACCAGCCGCTCGTGACGGGTGAGACCTTCGGCACCGGCGAGCACTTCGCCACGGATGCCCCCCTCTACGGGCACATCGCCGAGCTTGCGACGCTCCGCGAGACGCATCCCGCCCTCGAGACCGGCGCGCAGCTCGAGCGCTACGCCGACAGCGGCGCGGGCGTCTACGCGTTCTCGCGCGTCGACCGCACCGAGAAGACGGAGTACCTCGTCGCCCTGAACAACTCGAACGCCGCGAAGACCGTCGACGTGCCGACGCTCACGGGCGACGGCGCGTTCCAGGTGCTCTACGGCGACGGCACGGCGGTCACCGCGGATGCCGCGGGCGTGGCATCCGTCACCGTGCCGGCGCTCGGCGCCGTGGTGTGGAAGGCCGACCGGCCGGTGAGCGCGCCCGACGCGGCATCCGCCATCTCGGTCTCAGTGCCCGCAGCGGGTGCCGGCGTGACCGGCGTGAGCCCCGTCGTCGCCGACGTCGCCGACAACACGTGGCAGGAGACGAGCTTCGCCTGGCGCGTCGCCGGCTCGAGCGACTGGCACGCCCTCGGCACGGCAGAAGACACGAGCCCCCGCGTCTTCCACGACACGGCCGGCCTCGCGAACGGCACGCTGCTCGAGTACCGCGCGGTGTCGACGGATGCCGCGGGCCACCGCTCGGCGGCGAGTACGTATGCGTCAGTCGGCAACGCCGTCAACCTCGTCGAAGAGGAGGAGCCCGAGGAACCCATCGAGCTGGTTACCGTGCCGGGTTCGCACAACTCCGAGATGGGTTGCGCCGGCGACTGGACCCCGGGCTGCGAGGCGGCGAAGCTCACGCTCCGCGCCGACGGCATCTACGCGGGCACCTTCGACGTGCCCGCGGGTGACTACGAGTACAAGGTCGCGATCAACGGAAGCTGGGACCTGAACTACGGCGCGAACGGCGAGCCGAACGGTCCGAACATCCTCTACTCACACCCGGGCGGACCGATCACGTTCTACTGGAACCCTGGCACCAAGGTCGTCTCCTCGACCGCCGAGGGCCCCACGGTCACGCTGCCCGGCAGCTTCCAGTCGGAGGTCGGATGCCCCGGCGACTGGCAGCCCGAGTGCCTGGCGTCACTCATGCAGGACGGCGACAAGGACGGCGTCTTCACGTGGTCGACCACGTCGATCCCCGACGGCTCGTACGAGGTCAAGGTCGCCCACGGCCTGAACTGGAATGAGAACTACGGCGTCGGCGGGGCGCCCGGCGGCGCGAACTACTCGTTCACGGCTGAGGGCGGCAAGCTCATCGAGTTCCGCTACACGATCGCGACCCACGTGCTCGAGATCATCGTGACCGACCCGCCGCTCGCGGGCAGCGGGCAGTCGCGCGCGCACTGGGTGAGCGAAGACACGCTCGCGTGGCCGGCGGAACTGCTCGGCGGGGCATCCGCCGCCTCGGCGACCTGGACGCTCGAACACTCGGCCGACGCCACGCTCGTCGCCGCCGACGGTGCCGTGAGCGGTGGCGGCACGCCCGTCGAGCTCGCACTCGACCCGGCCGGCCTCACCGACGCGCAGCTCGCGAAGTTCCCGGCGCTCGAGGGCTTCATCGCCCTGCACCCGGTCGGCGTCGACCGTGCAGCGGTGCAGCAGCTGCTGACCGAGCAGCTCGCGGTGGCCCAGTCGACGGATGGCGCGCTGAGCGCGTTCACCGGTGTGCAGATGTCCGGCGTGCTCGACGACCTCTACGCCGACGCCGTGGCATCCGTGCCGCTTGGCGTGAGCTGGGAAGGCGACGCACCAACGCTCTCGATCTGGGCGCCGACCGCGCAATCGGTCTCGGTCGACGTCTTCCCGACGGGCGAGAGCGGCATGCCCGCCACGACGCCCGCGGTCTTCGATGAGGCGTCCGGCGTCTGGTCGGTGACCGATGCGACCGACGTGAACGGTGACCCCGTGTCGTCGGGCGACGAGTACCGGTGGTCGGTCGAGGTGTACGCCCCGACGACGGGCGCGATCGAGACGAACTCGGTCACCGACCCGTACTCCGTAGCCCTCACGACGAACTCGGTGCGCTCGGTCGTCGTCGACCTCGACGACGAGTCACTGCGACCCGCCGAGTGGGAGGCGACGCCCGCGCCCACCGTTGAGCGCGCGGTCGACCGTGCGATCTACGAGCTGCACGTGCGCGACTTCTCGATCAGCGACGAGACCGTGCCCGAAGAGGAACGCGGCACCTACCGCGCCTTCACGCGCGACTCGGCCGGCACCGCGCAGCTCGAGGAGCTCGCCGAAGCCGGCATCAACACCGTGCACCTCCTGCCGACGTTCGACATCGCGACGATCGAGGAGCGTCGCGACCAGCAGGCCACTCCGGCGTGCGACCTGGCGAGCTTCGGCCCGGCATCCGCCGAGCAGCAGGCCTGCCTCGAGTCGATCCGCGATCTCGACGGCTTCAACTGGGGCTACGACCCGTTCCACTTCCAGGCGCCCGAAGGCTCGTACGCGGTGGATCCGAACGGCGGCGCCCGCGTCGCCGAGTTCCGCGAGATGGTGGGCGCCCTGCACGCGACCGGCCTCCAGGTCGTGCTCGACGAGGTGTACAACCACACCGCGGCATCCGGTCAGGGTGAGAAGTCGGTGCTCGACAAGGTCGTGCCCGGCTACTACCAGCGCCTGAACGCCGTGGGCGGTGTCGAGACCTCGACGTGCTGCCAGAACATCGCCACCGAGCACGAGGTCGCCGAGAAGCTCATGGTCGACTCCGTGGTGCTGTGGGCCAGGGAGTACAAGGTCGACGGCTTCCGCTTCGACCTCATGGGCCACCACTCGAAGGCGAACATGCTCGCGGTACGGGCCGCGCTCGATGAGCTCACGCTCGAGGACGACGGCGTCGACGGCTCGGCGGTGCACCTCTACGGCGAGGGCTGGAACTTCGGCGAGGTCGCGAACAACGCGCTCTTCGAACAGGCCACGCAGGGGCAGCTCGGCGGCACGGGCATCGGTACGTTCAACGACCGGCTCCGCGACGCGGTGCACGGTGGCAGCCCGGTCGACGGTTCGTCGACATTCGTGCAGGGCTACGGCACCGGGCTCGCGACCGACCCGAACGGCGACCCGATCAACGGCACGCCCGAGCAGGCGCTCGCCGATCTCAGGCACCAGACCGACCTCGTCAAGCTCGGCCTCGCGGGCAACCTCCGTGCCTATGAGCTGACGGATGCCTCGGGTCAGGTCGTGCGCGGCGACGCGCTCGACTACCGGGGCTCGCCCGCCGGCTACGCCGACCAGCCCGACGAGGTCATCAACTACGTCGACGCCCACGACAACGAGACGCTCTACGACCTCTCGGTGTTCAAGCTCCCGACCGACACCCCGATGGCCGACCGCGTGCGCATGAACACGCTGTCGCTCGCGACGGTGACGCTCTCGCAGTCGCCCTCGTTCTGGCACGCCGGCACCGAGCTGCTCCGCTCGAAGTCGCTCGACCGGAACAGCTACAACTCGGGCGACTGGTTCAACCGCATCGACTGGACCGGCCAGGAGTCGACGTTCGGCTCGGGCCTCCCGCCCGCTGCCGACAACGAGGGCAAGTGGCCGATCATGGCGCCGCTGCTCGCCGACCCCGCGCTCAAGCCGGGCGTGGCGGATATCGCTGCTGCCGAGGCATCCGCGCTCGACCTGCTGCGGGTGCGAGACGAGGTCGACCTGCTGCAGCTCGGCTCGGCGGCGCTCATCGACGAGAAGGTGTCGTTCCCGATCAGCGGACCGGATGCCACGCCTGGCCTCATCGTGATGCAGATCGACGATCTCGTGGGCGACGACGTCGACCCCGAGCTCGACGGCGCGCTCGTCGTGTTCAACGCGACGCCCGAGGCGATCACCGAGTCGGTCGACGGCCTCGCCGGGCGCGAGTTCGCGCTCGCCAACGCGCTCGCGAACGGCGCCGACCCGGTCGTGAAGGCGACGGAGTGGGATGCCGCGACCGGCGCCCTCACGGTGCCCGCTCGCACCGCCGCGGTGCTCGTCGACGGGCGGGAGCCCCCGGAGGTCGCGACGTCGGTCGTCGCCGTGCCGAACAAGGTCTTCGCGAAGGCCGGGTCGTCGGTGAAGCTCACGGGCCAGGTGACCGCCGCCGATGCAACCGACGCGGTGGGCACCCTCACCGTGCTCGACGGCGACACCGTCATCGCCACGGCGCAGGTCGCGGCCGACGGCGCCGGAAGATTCGAGATCAAGCTGCCGAAGCTCGGGGCCGGCATCCACGTGCTGACGGTCGCGTTCGACGGTGGCGAGGGCTACGCCGACTCGCAATCGGCGCCCATCGTGATCGCGCTCTGGTAGGCGCCTCTCGAGATCAGGCAAACGGCGCGAAATCAGGCAGGGAACCCGAAGTTCCCCCTGATTTCGCGCCGTCGGCCTGATTCCGCGTTGAAAAGCCCGGCGAGGCCGGCCCGTCAGGCCCCAGGCAGGTGCACGGTGGTGTGGCCGCTGTCGGGCTCGCTGAGCTCGAGCACGAGGTCGTCACCCTCGCACGAGGCGCGGGCGCCCTCGATCGGGTTGTGGTCCATGATCCTCCGGACGATCGCCGCGGTGGGTCCCGCCGCCGCGTCGACCGCGGGAACCGAGGTGCGCCCATCCACGACATCCGACGTCGAGAGCACCCCGTCTTCGAGCGTGTATCGACCAGTGAGCCGGCCGCTCTGCCGCACGTCGACGATCGCGGTGCCGTCGCTCAGCCAGAAGTCGTAGGCGGGCTCGACCCAGAACGTCTCCTCATCGAAGCCGATGACGTAGCGGCCGTTGAAGGTGCGCATGTACTGCTGCTCGGCTCGCAGGCCGACGAGCGCTTGCTCGTGATACTCACGCGCCTCCTCTACGTCGATGACCCGCGCTCGCTGGATACAGGCAGCAGCCGCTTCGGGCTCGGGCGTCTCCGCGGCGGCATCGGCGGAGGGCGGGGGAGCCGCGAGGCATCCGCTCAATCCGGCCCCGATCGCCGCGGCGATCGTCAGGTGAAGGATCGGGCGGAGTCGGAATGGTCGCGGCACGCGGGCTCCTCGAGTGGTCGTCGGTGAAGGTGGCCCCACGCTATCGGAGAGGATGCTCCGGATGGGGCCGAACGCGCGGGTCAGTCGACCGATGCCGTGGCTCCTGCCGTGAGCACCGCGTGCGCCCGTCCGAGACGATCGAGCCACCACTCAGTGCGCTCGGCGCTCGCGGAATAGCGGTCGAGCAACTCGGGGTCGGGCAGGACTCGTCGCACCGCGATCGACCCGTCTTCGGGCAGGAGCGGCGAGCGCGTGACATCCGCCGACAGCAGTGACGCCGTGCCGAGCCCGCAGTCGAACTCGAGGTCGGGAACGGATGCCGCGAGCTGCGCCCCCATCGCGATGCCGACGCTCGTGTCGAGGGCGCTCGAGACCACGACGGGCAGGCCGGCGGACTCGACGATCTCGAGCGCTCGGCGGATTCCACCGAGCGGCTGCGCTTTGATGACGAGCAGGTCGGCGGCGCCGAGGCGAGCGACCTCGAGCGGGTCGGCCGCGCGCCGCACGCTCTCGTCGGCCGCGATCGGGATGCCCATGTACTTCGTGCGCAAGCGGATCTCGGCGAGCTCCTCGACGGTCTCGCACGGTTGTTCGACGTACTCGAGGTCGAACGGCGCGAGCGCGTGGATCGCGTGCTCGGCCTCGTCGACGTTCCAGCCGCCGTTCGCGTCGACGCGAATACGCCCCTCGGGGCCGAGCGCCTCGCGCACGGCGCGAACCCGGGCGACATCCTGCGCGAGGGTCTGGTCGCCGGAAGCGACTTTCACCTTCGCGGTGCGGCAACCGGGGAACCGCGCGAGAACGGCCGCGACGCTGTCGGGGTCGACGGCTGGCACGGTGGCGTTCACGCGAATGCGGTCGCGCAGGGTCGCCGGCGGCGCGTTCCAGCCGTAGTCGATCGCCGCTTCGAGCCACGCGGATGCCTCGTCGTCGTCGTATTCCACGAAGGGCGAGAACTCGGTCCAGCCCTCGGGGCCTTCGAGCAGCACCGCCTCACGCACGTCGATGCCGCGGAACCGTGTCACGAGCGGCAGCGCCACGACGCGCGCCGAGCCGAGCAGATGATCGAGGGTCGGAACGTCGTTGCTCACTCGCCCAGTCTGTCACGCCGGGATGGATCGCCCCCTGTGGCGCTCGCCGGTACCGGCGAACCGGTTGGCGGTAGGCTCGGGGCATGGCAGGCGAGGGAATGCACTCAACGGGCGCCGAGGCGGCTGGCGCGGCATCCGTCGACACACCCTCCAGCGAGCTCGACGAGCTGCTCGGCGGCGAGATCGAGGCCGGCGACGTGGCGCCCGAATCGACGCCGCGCAACATCGCCATCAGCGTCATCGGCGTGGCGATCATCATCGCCGCGCTCATCCCGATCAGCGCCGCAGCACTCTGGGTAGGCTCGCTCGTCATCGCGAGCACGGTGTCCTTCTTCGAGGCCGCGCCCACCGGTCTCTGAATCGCCGACGTCGCGAACGCCGCCGCGGAATAGGCTGGGCGCATGGCGCCCGAGGTATCCGAACTGTTCGATGCGAACGAGTGGACGGATGCCGCGCCCGGCGTCACCGGATCATCCGGTTTCTCCGACATCACCTACCACCACTCGCTCGACGGCCGCATCGCCCGCATCGCATTCGACCGGCCTGAGGTGCGCAACGCGTTCCGCCCGCACACCGTCGATGAGCTCTACCGGGCGCTCGAGCACGCACGCATCGATCCCCGTATCGGGGTGGTGCTGCTCACGGGCAACGGGCCGAGCGAGAAAGACGGCGGCTGGGCGTTCTGCTCGGGCGGCGACCAGAGGATTCGCGGCCGAGACGGGTACAAGTACGAGGAGCCCGGTGGTCGAGTAGCGCCGCCAGAGGCGACGCGTATCGAGGCCACCGCGAACGACGAATCCGCTGGTGGTTTCGATACGGCTGCTTCGCTGCCTACTCAACCACCGGCGGGCACGGGCCTCGGCCGCCTGCACATCCTCGAGGTGCAGCGCCTCATCCGCTTCATGCCGAAGGTCGTCATCGCGGTCGTGCCGGGCTGGGCGGCGGGCGGCGGCCACTCGCTCCACGTCGTCTGCGACCTCACGATCGCGAGCCGCGAGCACGGCCGGTTCAAGCAGACGGATGCCGACGTCGGCAGCTTCGACGCCGGCTACGGCAGTGCCTACTTCGCGCGGCAGATCGGACAGAAGTTCGCCCGCGAGGTGTTCTTCCTCGCCGAGGAGTACTCGGCCGAGCGCGCGTACGAGATGGGCGCCGTGAACCGCGTGGTGGCGCACGCCGAACTCGAGCGCGAGGCGATCGCCATGGCACGCACCATCCTCACCAAGTCGCCGACGGCGATCCGCATGCTGAAGTTCGCCTTCAACGCGGTCGATGACGGCATGATGGGGCAGCAGGTCTTCGCCGGCGAGGCGACGCGCCTCGCGTACGGCACCGATGAGGCGGTCGAGGGCCGCGATGCGTTCCTCGAGAAGCGCGAACCTGACTGGGGGCCGTACCCATGGCACTTCTGAGCGCTCGGGGCAGCTGGCCCCTCCTCGCGGTGGCGTCCGACGACCTTCCCGCGCTCACCGCGCAACTGCGCGACGCCGTGCTGCTCGACGCCATGCCCGTGCTGCCGCTGCCCCGTGAGCGCGTTCCCGCCGACCCGGTCGTCTCGCTGGAGCCCGAGGGCATCGCGCTCGTCATCGAGACGAGCGGGTCGACGGCCTCGCCGAAGCGCGTCGCACTCTCGTCCGAGGCGCTGCGATTGAGCGCGCGGTCGGTGATGCGCGAGCTCGGCGGCCACGGGCAGTGGCTGCTCGCCCTGCCGACGCACTACATCGCGGGCGCCCAGGTGCTGGTCCGGTCGATCATCGCGGGCACCACTCCCGTCGTGCTCGAGGGCGGGGGCTTCGATCCCGTCGCGTTCGCCGCGGCATCCGCCCGACTCGACCCGGCCGGCCTTCGCTTCACGTCGCTCGTGCCCGTGCAGCTCGCGCGGCTCGTCGACGCCGCCGAGACCGATCCCGCCGTGGCGGAGGCGATGCGCTCCTACGACCGCATCCTCGTCGGCGGCCAGTCTGCGCCGACGGGCCTCGTCGAACGCGCGTGCGCCATGGGCGCGCTCGTCACGCGCACCTACGGCTCGACCGAGACGGCGGGCGGATGCGTCTACGACGGCCGGCCCCTCGAGAACGTCGGTGTGCGCATCGTCGACGGCGTGGTGGAGCTCTCGGGCCCGATGCTCGCCGAGGAGTATCTCGGCGACGCAGAGCTCACCGAGGCGGCGTTCACGACGGATGCCGCCGGCAACCGCTGGTACCGCACGGGCGATCTCGGCTCTATCGACGACGACGACGGACGCCTCCTGATCACCGGACGTGCCGACGACGTCATCATCTCCGGCGGCGTCAAGGTCGTGCTCGGCGAGGTCGAACGCGCCGTGCGCGCCGTGCCGGGTTTCGAGCACGCCGTCGTGCTGCGGGTCGAAGACCTTGAGTGGGGCGAGCGGGCGGCGGTGGTGGCTCCCGAGACGGATGCCGCAGCAGCCCACGATGCCCTCGGCATCCTCGCCGCCGCGACCGATGCCGCGGGGCTCACGCCCGCCGCCCGCCCGGCCAGGCTCCTCTTCGTCGACGAGCTGCCGAGCCTCGACTCGGGCAAGCCCGATCTTCAGACCCTCGCGGTGCTCCTCGAGCGCGACCGCGACCGTGAGCGCGCCAGCGCGAGCGCCGATGCCGAGTCGCCACCGCCGCCGTCCCGCATCTGACTAGCATGGTGGCGTGGCCCGCCCGAAACCCCAGAGATTGAACCCCGCCGACGAGCTCGCGAAGCGTGAGGCAGCTCGCGCGAAGAAGGGCTCCGCGCCGAAGGAAGCGAACGGCTCTGCTCCGAAGGCGACGAACGGCTCCGCCAGGAAGGCGCAGAACGACTCAGCGCCGAAGGCATCGCCGCGCAGCCGGTCGGGCAACCCGGCGAAAGCCGCGCGAGGCAATCCCAAGCCGCCCCCGCGTCCGGCGACCGCGGGCGACTGGATCGCGGGAGCGCGCTTGCGCACCCTCCCGCTCGCGATCGCACCCGTCGCCCTGGGCACGGGAGCCGGTGTCGTCGCGATCGCCGACGGGCCGTGGCATCCGGCTCGCGCCGTGCTCGCCCTCGTCGTCGCCCTCGCGCTGCAGATCGGCGTGAACTACGCGAACGACTACTCCGACGGGGTGCGCGGCACCGACGACCATCGCGTCGGCCCTGCACGGCTCACCGCCTCGGGTGCGGCGAAGCCGAGGCACGTGCTCGCCGTCGCGCTGAGCTTCTTCACGCTCGCGGCGCTCGCCGGGCTCGCGCTCACGATCGTGACCGGCCAGTGGTGGTTGCTCGCGGTGGGCGCGGCGGCGATCGTCGCAGCGTGGTTCTACACGGGCGGGCGGCATCCGTATGGCTACTACGGCCTCGGCGAGTTGTTCGTCTTCGTCTTCTTCGGCCTCGTCGCCACCGCGGGCTCGGCTTTCGTGCAGGCCCTCACCGTCAACCTCGAGGCGTGGCTCGGCGGAGTGGGCGTGGGCCTCATCGCGTGTGCCGTGCTCATGGCCAACAACCTGCGCGATGTCGTGCAAGACAAGGCGGCGGGCAAGCGCACCCTCGCGGTGCTCGTCGGCCCGCTCGCGGGGCGCATCCTCTTCGCGATCTTCATGCTCGCGCCGTTCGGCATCGTCTTCTTCTGGGCGTTCCTGTACCCAACGGCCACCCTCGTGTTCTTCGCGCTGCTCGCGGCGCTGCCCGCGTGCGTGATCGTGCTGTGGGGCAAGACGCCGCGCGAACTGCTCACCGCGCTGCAACTCGCGAGCCTCACGGCGCTGCTCTACGGCGTCGGGCTAGGACTCGTCTTCGCGCTCTGACCGCTGTGGCGACGGCTGGCGAACGGATGCCTCGACCGCGGCATCCTCCGCGTCGTCATCGTCTCTCGTGACCGGCTGCTCACGGTGGCGCGCCCGGTAGAGGTCGCTCGAGATCGATTCGCGCGCGCGCCGCAGGAACAGCAGCGAGGCGCTGAGCCCGAAGACCGCCGCCACGAACGCGGCGATCCATGGGGTCACGCCGGCGAGGAGCAACACCGCGAGCGGCACGGCGAACAGTGCGATGCGCAACAGGGTGTACCAGATCCAGACGGGCACGGATTTCACCATGCCAGTGTAGGCGTGACGCCTGTGGAGTCTCCCAGCCCTAGTGCAGCACGACGCGCCTAGACTGTGGTCATGGCCCGGCTGCTTTTCGGACTCGGCGTCGCCGCCGTGATCTTCATGGTCTACGCCGTCGCCGACTGCGCGTTCTTCGATCGCTCGCGCATTCGCGGGCTCAGCCGGGGCTGGTGGATCGTCGTGATCCTGTTCGTGCCCGTCATCGGCGCGGTGCTGTGGTTCCTCATCGGGCGAGGTCGTGTCGGCAGAATCCCCGCCGGCCGGAGTCGCGAGGTGGCCCCCGACGACGACACCGATTTCCTGCGCCGTCTCCAGAACGACGCCGCGCAAGACGAGCGCATCCGCCGGCTCGAGCAGGAGCTCGCCGAGCTCGACGACGACTCCGGGGCGGGCGGCAAGGGCGGCGCGGGCGGCACGGGCGGCACCGAGGCCGGCGACGACACGCTCGGCACCGAGAGCCAGCGCCCCGATACCCCAGAGACGCCGGGTGAGTCCGGCCCATCCGGTCGCCCGAATGGCTGAACCGGCGCCCGAGCGCCGGAGAAGTCCCGCGAGCGACGCCACCATGGCGTTGTTCGCTTCGTTCGTACGGGCCGGCGTCATCGATGTCGTGGTCGCCCCCGGCTCGCGGTCGCAGGCGCTCGCGCTCGCCGCGGCCGAGTTCGAGCGCGCCGGCGCCATCCGGCTGCACGTGCGCATCGACGAGCGCGGCGCGGCCTTCCTCGCCCTCGGTCTCGCCGTCGAGTCGGGTCGTCCGACCCTCGTCGTGACGACGTCGGGCACCGCGGTCGCGAACCTGCATCCTGCGGTGCTCGAAGCCCATCACTCTGGGGTCCCGCTCATCGTGCTCTCGGCCGATCGGCCGGCCGAGCTCCGAGGCATCCGCTCGAACCAGACCACGATGCAGCCCGGCATCTTCGCGGGTGCGGTGCGGCTCGAACGCGACGCCGCGGCTCCCGAGGGCGCGCCGGGCGAGACGGATGCCGCAGTGCGCCTCGCCCGCGAGGCCGTCGCCGCAGCACTCGGTCACGACGATTCCGGGGCGTTCGTGCCGCATCCGGGGCCCGGTCCCGTGCACCTGAACCTCCAGCTTCGCGAGCCGCTGTCGGCCGCGGTCACGCTTGACGAGCGGATGCTGCTCGGTGATGAGTCGGCGGTGCGTGAGGATGCCGCGAGCGGCATGAGTCGGGCGTCGCTGGCCGGCGACAGCGAGCGCGACAGCGACCGCGACCGCGACCGCGACCGCGACCATGCTGCGCTCATCGAGCCCGGACCCCCGACGGTGGTGGTCGCCGGCGCCGGTGCCGGAGCAGTCGCCGAGGAGTTCGCTCGCGCCGGCGGCTGGCCGCTTCTCGCCGAGGTCACGAGCGGCGCGCACTTCGGCCCGAATCTCGTCGTGGCCTACCGGGAGCTCCTGGCCGAGCCGGGCTTCGGCGACCTCGTCGAGCGGGTCGTCGTGTTCGGGCATCCGACGCTCTCCCGAGAGGTGCCCGCGCTCGTGCAGCGCGAGGGCGTCGAGACGATCGCCGTCGCGCCCTCGGGCATCGAGTGGTTCGACCCCGGGCGCCGGGTGCGGCGGTTCGAGCGCGCGGTGCGCGCCGAGGAGCATCCGCCGTCCGCAGAGGAACGCGCCTGGGTGGGACGCTGGGTGCACGCGAGCCGCACGCTCGTCGAGGCGGGCCTGCCGCAGGCCGGGCCGTCGCAGAGCGGCATCGGCGAGCACGGACACGTCGCCGACTTCGCCGCCCAACGCGACTACATGCGCGCCCAACTCGCCTCGGTGCGCGCGCCGATCACGCGCCGCGCGCTCGTCGACGCCGTGTGGGCCGCGACCTGGCCCCACGACCGGCTCGTGTTCGGCGCGTCTCGGCTGATCCGCGACGCCGATCGCGCCGTGCCGGGCCGACGCATCACCGTGCACGCCAATCGCGGTCTCGCGGGAATCGACGGCACTGTCGCCACCGCGCTCGGCATCGCGATCGCGAGCCAGGTGGCGCCGCCGGGCGCCGACGTCGATGCCGCGGCATCCGTAACCACCCACGCCGGTGTCACCCGCGCCCTCATCGGCGACCTCACCCTGCTGCACGATGTCGGCTCGCTGCTCCTCGGCGCCGGAGAGCGGATGCCGCGACTGCAGCTCATCGTCGGCAACGACGGCGGCGGCTCGATCTTCGACGCACTCGAGGTGGCCGGCTCGGCGCCGCCCGAGGCGTTCGACCGGGTGCAGTTCACCCCGCAGCACGTGGACTTCGCATCGCTCGCCGCCGCATACGGCTGGGGCTATGCGCGCGTGACGACGCGCGGCGAACTCGACGAGGCGCTCACGGGCGGCATCGACGGCCCGCAGCTACTCGAGGTGCCGCTGCCGCGCTGAGCCGCCCGCCGCGCGGGCCCTTGTTCGCGGTGCCGCCGGTGGGCAGGATTGACGTGTGCGATGTTGCCCGTCGCCGAGGGGAGCGTGGCATGAGCCGGGAGTCGTACTGGACCGCGGATCCGAGCGAGTTGCTGCGAGTGCGCGAGGGGTTCCGGCTCGCCGACGTCGACCCGCGCTCGCATCCCGGATTCGACGGCGACAAGGCTGCCGGCGTCAGGGCGCTGGCCGAAGGAGCGCACATCTTCGCGGAACTGCAGGAGCAGCTCTTCGCCAACAGCCGCATGGGCGACGACGAGCGCCGGGTCCTCATCGTGCTGCAGGCCCTCGACACCGCAGGCAAGGGCGGCATCGTCAAGCACGTCATGGGGTCGGTCGATCCGCAGGGCGTGCACCTCACCGCGTTCAAGAAGCCCACACCTGAAGAGCTCGAGCACGACTTCCTCTGGCGCATCCGCAAGGAGGTTCCCGGGCCCGGCATGATCGGCGTCTTCGATCGCTCGCACTATGAAGACGTGCTCATCGGCAAGGTGCGCGAGCTCGCGCCGCCTGAAGAGATCGAGCGTCGCTACGGCGCGATCAACTCGTTCGAGGCCGAGCTCGCGGCATCCGGCATCGCCATCATGAAAGTCATGCTGCACATCTCGCCCGACGAGCAGAAGGCCCGGCTGCAGGCGCGCCTCGACCGGCGGAAGAAGCATTGGAAGTTCAACCCCGCCGACATCGACGAGCGACTGCTCGGGCCGAAGTACATGGAGGCGTTCCAGACGGCGTTCGACCGGACGGCGACCCCGAACGCGCCGTGGTACGTGATTCCGGCCGACCGCAAGTGGTACGCGCGGCTCGCCGTGCAGCACCTGCTGATCGAGGCGCTCGAAGCGATGCAGCTCGAGTGGCCGGTCGCCGACTACGACGTGGCTGAGCAGAAGGCGCGCCTCGCGGCGAGCTGACGCGACTCTCGACGGATGCCGCATCCGCCACACGACGGATGCGGCACGCCGCCCTACGAGATCGTCATCCCTTCACGCTTCCCGTGGCGAGCCCGCTCTGCCAGTACCGCTGCAGGAACAGGAAGGCGATGATCAGCGGGAGCACGGCCACGAACGACCCGGTCGTGACCGTGGAGAACAGCGCTTGCGAGCCGCCTCCGGCCGAGGCCGCCGCCTGGATCTGCGCGAGGCCGACCGTGATCGGGTAGAGCTCCGAGCTGTTCAGCATGATGAGCGGCAGGAAGTAGTTGTTCCACGTCGCGACGAGCGAGAAGAGAAACACCGTGACGAGACCAGGGCCGAGCAGGCGCAGACCCACCTGCCAGAAGATGCGGAACTCGCCGGCGCCGTCGACCCGAGCCGCCTCGATGAGCTCGGTCGGGATCGCGTCGGCCGCGTAGACCCGCATGAGGTACACGCCGAACGGGCTCACGAGCGAGGGGACGATGATCGCCCAAGGCGTGTCGGTGAGTCCGGCGTTCGAGAACAGCAGGTACGTCGGAAGGGCCAGCGCCGTGAGCGGGATCATGATCGCGCCGAGCGTCACGCTGAAGAGCGCCTTGCTCCCGGGGAAGTCGTACTTGGCGAACGCGTAGCCGGCCATCGTGGCCAGGAGCGTGGCACCGGCTGCGGAGGCGACCGAGTAGATCACCGTGTTGATGAGCCAGCGCGAGAAGATTCCGCCACGGATGGTGAACAGCGTTTGCAGATTCTCGAAGAGCGAGAAGTCCCCGCCGAACCAGAGGCCGAAGGTCGAGAACAGCCCGGAGTTGTCCTTCGTCGCCGCGACGAGGAGCCACCACAGCGGCAGCACGAAGTACAGCACGCACAGCCACAGCAGCACCGTGAGCAGCAGGCTCCGTCGTCGCTCGGGGGCGTAGCCGCGCCTGGTACGGCGGGGGCTCGTGACCTCTCCGATGGTGACCGAGGCGCGAGTGTCGATCGAGGTCATGATGTAGTCCTCTCGCGACGTTCGCGTTGTTGCGTACTGAGCTGCACGATGTACGACACGATCGCGATGAAGATCCCGAGGAGGAAGGCGATGGCGGCCGCGTAGTTCAGTTCCTGGTTGATGAACGCGAGGTTGTAGGCGTAGTAGTTCGGCGTGAACGAGTTCGTGATCGCATCGGGCGCGATCGTGTTCAGCAGGCTCGGCTCGGCGAAGAGCTGGAACGTGCCGATGATCGAGAAGATCACCGTCAGCAGGATCGCCGGGCGGATGGCCGGGATCTTCACGCTCCACGCGATGCGGAACTGACCGGCGCCGTCGATCTCCGCCGCCTCGTAGAGCTCGCCGGGGATCGAGCGCAGGGCTGCGTACAAGATGATCATGTTGTAGCCGACGAACTCCCACGTGACGATGTTCATCATCGAGCCGAGGATGTTCTCGGGCGACAGGAACTCGGGTGTGCCGAGCCCCACCGCGCGGGCGATCTGGGCGATCGGTCCGAAGTCGGGTCCGTACAGGTAGCCCCACATGAGCGTTGCGACCACGGCGGGCACGGCATAGGGCATGAAGATCAGGAGGCGAGCGCCGCGAGCCCCACGGGCACGGCCGCTGTCGAGCGCGAGGGCGAAGAACAACGCCAGGCCGAGCATGATCGGCACCTGGACGATGAAGAACAGCCCCATGCGGCCGATGCTCGCGAGGAACGCGGAGTCCTGCAGCGCGCGGACGTAGTTGGCGAGCCCCGCGAAGACCTCGCCGCCGATGAGCTTGCTCTCGAAGAGGCTCAGGTATCCCGAGTAGACGAGGGGCACGATGAGCATCGCGATGAACACGACGAAGAACGGCAGGACGAACAGGTACGCGGCGATGTTCTGCTTGCGTCGGGACGTGCTCGAATGGCGATGCGGTGGTGCGGAGGAGCGCTCGGCGCTGAGCGCCGGGGAGTGCGACACGGCGATCCCTTCTCTCTTCGTAGGTGGTGGGTCGGCCCGACGGCCGGCCCGTGGGCGGAACCGGGGTGCTCGCCGCTGTGTTCGGCGAGCACCCCGCGGGACTCACTCGACGGTGAAGCCCTGGTCCTCCGCGTAGCTGACGAGCTGGTCCTGCCACGTGTCGAGCGCGGCGGAGATGTCACCCTTGTCGGCGATCACGGTGCCCATCGTCTCCTCGTAGGTGGAGTAGACGTAGTCCATGAACGGCAGCCACTGGAAGTCGGTGTCCACCGTCTCGGAGATCACCGAGAACAGCTTGTTGACTTCCTGGCCGCCATAGAACTCGGACGCCTGGTCGACGAACGCGGGGTCCTCGAGCACCGACAGCTGCGGCGGGAACAGGAACTGCTCCGTCGCGAGCATCATCGCGGATTCCTCGTCGTTGTTGATGAACTTCGCGAGCTCGTACGCGGCGATGGGGTTCTCACTCGACGCGAGCACCGCGTCGGCCGAGCCGCCCCAGTTGCCGGCGACCTGCTCGCCCTCCTCCCACTGCGGCAGCGGAGCCGCTCGCCAGAGGCCCGAGGTGCCCTCGGCCGTGCCCTGGAGGAAGATCGGTCCCCACGCTGCGGTGAGCCAACCGGCGTACTTCCCGGTCGCGAGGCCCTGGTACCACTGGTCGTTGAAGTCGACATCGGTCGAGACGAGATCCTGCTGGATCAGCCCCGTCCAGTAGTCGGCGACCTCTTTGGCCTCGTCGCTGTTGACGTTGATGGAAACGGTGTCCTGGCCGTCGTAGCTGAAGGGCTTGACACCCCGCTGCCACATGAAGCCGATCATCTGGCCGGCCTGTGTCGCGCCGAGGTTGGAGATGTAGGAGCCCGTGGAATCCTTCACCGCCTTGGCGGCTGTCGCGTACTCCTCCCAGGTCGCCGGCGGCTCGGTGATGCCCGCTTGCGTCAGGAGGTCTTCGCGGTACAGGTTGCCCATCGGGCCGACATCCTGCGGAACCGCCCACACCTCGTCGGCGGGCGACACCTGATCCCATGCCCAGTCGACGTAGTCGCCCGCGATGTCCTCTGCACCGTAGGGCGTCAAGTCGAGCAGCGACTCGGGCAGCACGAACGACGGGATGTACTGGTACTCCACCTGTGCGACGTCGGGCGCGCCTTCGCCCGCCTCGATCGCGCTGCGGAGCTTCTGGTAGTGGGGCAGGCCCTGGCCGACGTTCTCGACCTTGACGTCGATCGCGGGGTACTTCTCCTCGAAGAGCGCGACCTCGTTCTCGATGTCGGGAACCCACGTCCAGAACGTGAGCTCGGTCTCGGTGTTGAGGGCCTCCTCGCGCTGCTCTTCGGTGATGGGGCCGGCATCCTCACCGGCGTCGCCACCTCCGGGAGTGCAGCCCGAGAGGATCAATGCTGCGGCCACGGCGCCGGAGCCCAGCGCCAGTGCTGTTCTTGGTGCTTTCCTCATGTCCTTTTCCTTCTCTCGTGAAGACCGGAGACGTGTCGTCCCGGTCGTCTCACCCATCGATGAGGGTCTGCGTCGACCATGCGGCGAGGGGGAGTTCAGTGCCGGCCGCATGTGCTGCGGCGGTGACGGCGTCGACGACGGGACGCGCGAGCGTGACCGACGACTCGTTCCAGCTCCAGTTGAAGACGAACGAGGCTCGGCGGCCGTCGGGGAGCGTGCCGGACGAGATCGTCACGGCGGGGCCGCGCTGCTGCGCCAGACCGTCGGCGATGGGCTCGGGAACCGCCCAGCGCACGAGATCGGCGGCGAACGTCGGCGATGGGACGCAGCCGACCACCGTGATCCGCCCCTCGCCGTGGTCGTTCGTCGTGACGGCGGGGAAGTCCGAGAACCGGGGGTGGCGGTATCGCGCGAGCACCTCTGCGCCGTCGCTGATGAGGCCGTCGGCCCAGAGGGCGGCTGCGGCATCCGTCGATACCGACAGGCTGCCCTCACCCGTGACGGCGACGCGCTGCTGGAGGTTCGAGAACTCCTCGTAGTGCACGCCCGCCGCTTCGTACAGGCGGTCGGGTGCGATCGCGACTCGGGCGCGGGCCTCGTCGTCGCCGTATCCCGTGCGGACGCCGATCACGAGGTGCCCGCCTGCCGCGGCGTACTCGCGAAGAAGGTCGAGGTCGTCATCGGATGCCGCATAGAAGCCCGGCGCGATGAGCACCGGGAAGCGAGCGGCGAGCTCGGCGGCCCCGAGCCCATGGGCCTGGCCGGTGTGCAGGATGCGCGATTGCGCGCCCGCGTCGATGACCCCGCGGTGGAAGGCGTCGATGATGCGTGCGTACGACGCACGGTCGGGTGCGCCCTGCTCGGTCGGGAACGGCGGGAAGAACTCGAGCGCGAACCGGCTGTCGGTCGACCACAGGATCGCGACATCCGCGTCGGGCTCGAACCCGTCGAGCTGCTCGCCGATGGCCGCGAGATCGGCGCCGAGCTCGGACAGCTCGGCGTAGACCCGGCCGGGAACGAGGCTGTGCGGCAGGACGCCGCCCCAGTAGGTCTCGGTGCCGTATGGGAGCGTGTGCCAGTGCCAGTACTCGATCATCGCGGCACCGCGCGACACGAACGCGAGGGCGGACTGCTTGAGCTGGCCGGGGTAGGGCGGCAGGTTGAAGTCGGACCCGCCGATCGACTGCGCGTCGGTCTCGGTGACGAGGAATCGCGACTGCTTCGAGGAGAAGATCCGGTCGGCCTGGCGGAAGAGTCCGGCCACGCCCGAGGTCGTCCAGTCCGTCACCGCGTCGAGGTCGAGCTCGGCGTCGAGGTGGTCCTGCATCGCGTAGTACGGATTTCCCGCGGTGATGTCGAGGGCGGCCACGAGCGCTTCGTCGTCGACCGCGGGGCGCGGATAGGCGATGCACGTGGTGACGAACTGCTCGTCGTTCGCGTACTCGCGCACGATGCCGGCCTGCCAGGCGATGAACTCGGTCGTGAGGTCGGCCTGGTACCGGCGCCACGCGAGGTCGTACTGGGGGAGCGTGTTGCCATCGGGCGTCCAGAGATCCGACCAGTCGCTGAGCCGGTGCGACCAGTAGGTGAGGCCCCATTCGCGGTTGAGGGTGTCGACGTCGCCGTACTTCGCCTTGAGGCGACGCACGAACCGCTGGAACGAGCCGCGGTTGTGGAAGAGCAGCATGCCCGGCTCGTTGTCGACCTGGAAGCCGATCACAGCAGGGTGGTCGGCGTAGCGGGCGACGACGGCACGGATGACCCGCTCGGCGTGGAAGAGGAACGCCGGATGCGAGTAGTCGACCTCTTGGCGCGCGCCCCAGGGCACGGGCTCGCCGGTGCGGCGCTCGGCGGCGATCTCGGGATACGCGGTCTGCAGCCACGGCGGGACCGCGTAGGTCGGAGTGCCGAGGATGACGGCGATGCCTCGCTCGTGCGCCCCGTCGAGTACCGGTTGCAGCCAGTCGAGGTCGAACTCGTTGTCACGCGGCTCCCACGTCGACCACACCGACTCGCCGACCCGGATGACCGAGAACTTCGCGTCCTTCATGAGGTCGAGGTCTTTCGCCGTACGTTCCTCGCGGTGGTACTCGGCGTAGTAGGCGGCGCCGAAGAGGATGCGGGTGGGCTGGTACGGCGGGGTCGCTTCCATGCGTGCGGTGAACTCCGTTGTCTCGCTCGTCGTTTGCCATCAAGGGCGGTTGCGAGGAAAGCTACCCGTCTTTGTTACCGGTAACAAGCCCCCGTGATGAATTCGTTGCCCAAAACGTCACGTGGGCGGGCGGCTCGTCGATTCCCGCACCATGAGCTCGATCGTGAGCGGCGGCGGCGGCGAAGCCGACGGCCCCTCGATGAGTCGAAGCAGCCGGTGGAACGACGCGCGCCCCTGGGTGTCGAAGTCGAGCCGCACCGTCGTGAGCGGCGGCTGGAAGTACGCCGCCTCGGGAATGTCGTCGAATCCGGTGACGCTGACGTCGTCGGGAACACGGATCCCCCGCCGCTTCAACGACAGCATCGCACCGAGCGCCATCTGGTCGTTCGAGACGACGACCGCCGTGACCCCGAGTGCTGCCGAGATCTGTTCCGCCGCCGCGAAGCCCGACGCCGACGACCAGTCCCCGTGTGCGGTCCCGAGTGAGGTGAGCCCGTGTTCGGCGAGGGCTCGCGCGTACGACAGTTCGCGGTTGCGAGCCGAGACCCATCCGGGCGGACCGGCGATGTGGAAGAAGCGCGTGTGGCCGAGGCCCACGAGGTGGTCGACGACCGCACGGAAACCACGGAAGTTGAGGCTCGTCGGGTGCCCGCCGACGAGGTCGTCATCCTCGACTTCGATGAGGGTGGGCATCGGGAAGTCCCTCGAGACGAAGGCCTCGGTCATGACATCCGTCGAGGAGAAGGCGATGAGCCCTGCGATGTCCTGCTGCGTGATGAGGGTCAGTGCCTGCTGCACGGCGCTCGCGTCCTCGACGTCGAGGGAGACGATGTCGAGCAGGTAGCCCGCCTCGCGTGCGGCCGCGGATGCCCCCTGCATGATCTTGCTCGGGCCGACTTGCGAGATCTCATGTGTGAGCGCACCGACCCGGTGCGAACGGTTGGTCGCGAGCGTTCGCGCCGTCATGTTGGGTCGATAGTCGAGGCTCTCGAGCGCACGCTCCACGCGCTCCCGGGTCTCGGGCCGGATGCCGGCGAAGCCCTTCAGATGCCGACTCACGGTCTGGTGGGAGACCCCCGCGACACGCGCCACGTCGTAGATCGTGGCCGGTCGCTCGGCACGAGAACTCGAGGGAAACGCGGCGTTCTCCGCCGCCTTCGCGTCGCTCACAGACACTCCTCCCGCACGCCTCACTCGCGGTTCGGCGTTCGTCGGTAGGACTCTACCCCCAGCTTCGAGCATATGGAGGAATCCTCAGCCGCCGAATGCCTCCACGATCGGCCGGAACTTCATGACGGTCTCGGCGAGCTCGTCGGCGGGCACCGAATCGTGGACTATGCCGCAACCGGCATATGCCGTGACGGTTCCGTCGCCGTCGACCTGCGCGCACCGCAACGCGATCGCCCATTCGCCGTCTCCGTCGCCGTCGATCCAGCCCACGGGGCCCGCGTAGCGCCCGCGATCGAAGCCCTCGAGCTCCGCGATCACCGGGAGTGCGACCCTGCGCGGCGTGCCGGCGACGGCCGCGGTCGGGTGCACCGCGCGCACGAGGTCGAGCGCGCTCGATCCGTCGCCGAGCGTGCCCTTCAGGTCGGTCGCGAGGTGCCAGAGGTTCGGCAGCTGCAGGGTGAACGGCTCGGGGCTCGTGTCGAGACGAGCGGTGTGCGGTGCGAGCCGCTTCACGGCGCTCGCGACGGCGAGGGCGTGTTCGGCGCGGTCCTTCGCTGACGCGGCGAGGGCTACAGCGCGTTCGCGATCGGATGCCTCGCCCGCGCCGCGCGAGGTCGTGCCGGCCAGCACGCGGGCCGAGACGGTGCCGTGGTCGACGCGCACGAGCGTCTCGGGGCTCGCGCCGATGAGGCCGTCGACAGCGAACACCCACGTGTCGGGGTAGTCCTCGGCGAGGCGGTTGATGGTCGCGCGAAGGCCGTCCTCCTCGTGCAGCTCGCCGACGAGCTGCCGGGCGAGCACGACCTTCTCGAGCTCGCCGGCGTCGATGCGGCGCACGGCCTCGGCGACGGCCGCCTCATATTCCGCTGGGGGCACGGATCCCGGTGCGAACGTGACGCGCGGCACGCGACGCTTCGGCGTGGGCTCGGGGATCTCGAGGGGAACGGATGCCGCGGCATCCGCTGCCTCGTCGTCGCCCGTCGCGAGCGAGATGCGGGTGACCCACGCGCGCCCGTCGCGACGGCCGAGCACGAGCTCGGGCACCACGAGCACGCTCGTCGCCTCGGACTCGTCGGCGAATGCGAACGCGCCGAACGCCACGAGCCCCGTGCCGGGAAGCCCCACGCGGTCGTCGATGTCGGCCAGCGCGGAGAGCTCGGTCCACGCGGCGGCGGCGTCCTCGACGCGAGTGGCGCCGCTCGACTCGATGCGGAGCGTCTCGCCGAGGCCCACGATGCCCTCGCCGCGTCGCATCCAGAGCAACGGATGCCGCGGGTCGGCCCGGGGGATCAGCGGAGCGAGCTCATCGACCGGCTCGGTACGCACGACGAGGCGTGCAGGAGCGGCGTGCCGCGGCGGGGCATCCGTGTGGTTCACCGCACCAGCCTACGTCCGCCATCTGCGGCCCTCCTCAACCCGCAGCTTCGCACCCTCCCCGGCCCGCAGCCTCGCGGCATCCGACCGTAGACTCGAAGGATGATGCGCGCAGACCTCGGCAAGGAGCCCGAGCAGGTGTCGGCGATGTTCGATCGGGTCGCGGCCCGGTACGACCGCACGAACACGGTGCTCTCGGTCGGCAATGCACCGCTCTGGCGCGTCGCCACGACGCGGGCGGTCGCGCCGAAGGCGGGGGAGCGCATCCTCGACGTCGCGGCGGGCACGGGCACGTCGAGCGCGAGCCTCGCGAAGTCCGGGGCATCCGTCGTCGCCGCCGACTTCTCGCCGGGCATGATCGAGGTCGGCCGCCGCCGGCAGGCGCAGGTGCCGAATCTCGTCTTCGTCGAAGCGGATGCCACGAAGCTCCCGTTCGGCGACGACGAGTTCGATGCCGTCACGATCTCGTTCGGCCTGCGCAACGTCAACGACCCGAAGAAGGCCCTCGCCGAGTTCTTCCGCGTCACGAAGCCGGGCGGTCGCCTCGTCGTCTGCGAGTTCTCGCACCCGCCGGTCGGTGTCGTGCGGGCCGGCTACCACGCCTACCAGCGCTACGTCATGCCCTCGCTCGTGAAGCTCTCGAGCTCGAACGACGACGCCTACGAGTACCTCAACGAGTCCATCAACGCGTGGCCCGACCAGCGCGCGCTCGCCGCCTGGATCCGCGAGGCCGGTTACACGGATGTCGCGTGGCGCAACCTCACCCTCGGCGTCGTCGCGCTGCACCGAGGCCGCAAGCCCGCCGCCTGACACCGCGCGACATCCGCTCGAAACCTCACCGGTAGGCTGGGGACGTGAATCCGAGCCACCCGGTCGCCCGTCGAGGCTCTTCGCTCGCTGCGAACCTCGGCCTGAGCGAGCGCGTCTTCGCCACGTCAGCCGATCGCGCCATGGCGAAGGCGATCGACGACGGGCTCGATCGGGTCGAGTCGGGGCTCGAACGCGAGGTGCGCTTCGCCGATTCGATCGCCGACGTCTCGACGCGCTACCTGTTCGAGGCGGGCGGCAAGCGCGTTCGCCCGATGCTCACCCTGCTCACGGCGCAGCTCGGCGCCGGCGTCACCGACGACGTCGTCACCGCGGCCCAGGCGATCGAGATCACGCACCTCGCGAGCCTCTATCACGACGACGTCATGGACGAGGCCGACCGACGCCGGGGCGTGCCGAGCGCGCAGACCGTTTGGGGCAATTCGGTCGCGATCCTCACCGGAGACCTGCTGTTCGCGCGCGCCAGCCAGCTCATGGCGAGCCTCGGCGAGGGCGCCATCCGACTGCAGGCCAACACGTTCGAACGCCTCGTGCTCGGCCAGCTGCACGAGACCGTGGGCCCGGCCGACGGCGAAGACCCGATCGCGCACTACATCCAGGTGCTCGCCGACAAGACCGGCTCGCTCATCGCCGCCGCCGCCCAGGCCGGCATCATCTTCTCGGGCGCCGACCCCGCGTTCGAGGCGCCCATCATCGCCTTCGGTGAGAAGATCGGCGTCGCCTTCCAGCTCGTCGACGACGTCATCGACCTCTCGCCGCAGCCCGCCGAGACCGGCAAGGTTCCCGGCACCGACCTGCGTGCCGGTGTGGTCACGCTGCCGCTGCTGAGGTTGTCAGAGCACGCGAAGTCGGATGCCGCATCCGCCGCCCTCCTCGAACGCATCGAGCGAGACGTCGTCATCGTGACCGACCCGACCGCCCCCGAGGCGATCGACACCAACACCCAGGCGTCGCGCATCGTGCCGTCGCGAGAGACCGTCGACGCGATCGTCGCCGAGCTCCGCGAGCACGAGGCCACCCGCGCTACGCTCGCTGAGGCGCACCGTTGGGCGCGCGAGGCCGTCGCGGCGCTCGCCCCGCTGCCCGAGGGCAGCGTGAAGAAGGCGCTCACGCGCTTTGCGGAAACGATCGTGGAGAGACAGAGCTAGTGAAGAACAAGTTGAGACTGGCGATCGTCGGAGCCGGCCCCGCCGGCATCTACGCCGCCGACATCCTGCTGAAGGCCGAGCGCCACTTCGACGTCTCGATCGACCTGTTCGATCACCTTCCGGCGCCCTACGGGCTCGTGCGCTACGGCGTCGCCCCCGACCACCCGCGCATCAAGGGCATCATCACGGCACTCCGCGAGGTGCTCGACCGTGGCGACATCCGCATCTTCGGAAATGTGCGCTTCGGCGAAGACATCACGCTCGACGACCTGAAGAAGCACTACAACGCGGTGATCTTCGCGACCGGCGCGGTGCGCGATGCCTCACTGCGCATCCCCGGGCACGACCTCGACGGATCCTACGGCGCGGCCGACTTCGTGAGCTGGTTCGACGGGCACCCCGACGTGCCGCGCACGTGGCCGCTCGAGGCCCGTCAAGCTGCCGTCATCGGCAACGGCAACGTGGCGCTCGACGTGTCGCGCATCCTCGCGAAGCACGTCGAAGACCTCATGCCCACCGAGATCCCGGCGAACGTCGCGGCCGGTCTCGCCGCCTCGCCCATCACCGACGTTCACGTGTTCGGCCGGCGCGGTCCCACCTCGGTGAAGTTCACGCCGCTCGAGCTGCGCGAGCTCGGCGAGCTGCGCGACGTCGACATGATCCTCTACGACGAGGACTTCGACTATGACGACGCGGCGCGCGCTGCGGTGGCCGGCAACAAGCAGGTCTTCGTGATCGACAAGGTGCTGAACCAGTGGCGCCAGCGCGAGGTCGGCACGGCGTCGCGACGCCTGCACCTGCACTTCTTCGCGAAGCCGCTCGAGATCGTCGACGACGGCACCGGGCGCGTGGGCGCGTTCCGCTGGGAACGCACCGCGCCCGACGGCGAGGGCGGCGTGGTCGGCACCGGCGAGATCCGCGAGCTGCCCGTGCAGGCCGTCTACCGGGCGGTGGGCTACTTCGGCACGCCGCTGCCGGGCATCCCGTTCGACAAGGACTTCGGCGTGATCCCGAACCATGAGGGCCAAGTGCTCATCCATGACCAGGAGACGGGCGACAGCCGGCAGATGTACGGCGTCTACGCCACGGGGTGGATCAAGCGCGGGCCGGTGGGGCTCATCGGGCACACGAAGTCCGACGCCATGGAGACCATCCGCCACGTCATCAACGACCTCGGCAATTGGTGGCGGCCCGAGTCGCCCTCAGAGGAGTCGGTGATCGAGATGCTCGAGTCGCGCGGCATCCGCTACACCGATCTCGACGGCTGGCACCGCCTCGACGAGCACGAGAAGTCGCTCGGCGCGGCCGAGGGTCGCATGCGCGTCAAGGTCGTTCCGCGCGACGAGATGGTCGACCTCTCGCGCGGCGAGGCGTAGCGCCACCGCTTCCCGCTACGCTGCACACCATGCCGCTCGCGACCGAGATCACCGTCGTGCTCGCGGTCGTCCTCGGCGCCGCCCTCGGCTGGTGGCCGCTCTCCGACTGGGCTCGCCGGTCGATGCTGGGCGAGCGGATGCCGCAGCAGCGCACGGTGCGCATCGTCGCCGCCGCGACGACCGCCGTGATCTTCGGCGCGCTCGCGTTGCGCTTCGGCCCCACGCTGACCCTGGCGCCGCTGCTCGCATTCGCGGCCGCCACGACGGTGCTCTCGATCGTGGATCTCGCCGAGAAACGCCTGCCCAACGCGGTCGTCTTTCCGGCCCTCCTGGCCGTCGGAGTGCTCCTCATGGCCGCAACTGCCGCGACGGGCGAGTGGCTGTCCCCCATCTTCGCCATTGCCGGGGCGGCCGCGATGTTCGCGGTCTACTTGCTGCTCGCGATCATCTCGCCGTCGTCGATGGGCATGGGCGACGTGAAGCTCGCACTCCTCGTCGGACTGCTGGTCGGCTGGTTCGGGCTCACGGCGTGGCTCGTCGGGCTGCTCGCTGCATTCGTTGTCGGCGGCGTGATCGCACTGGTCGCGCTGATTCTGCGCCGAGTGACGCTGCGCGGGTCGATCCCGTTCGGGCCGTCGATGCTCGTGGGGGCGTTGCTGGCGGTGCTGTTCGTCGGGCCGTAGCCGGCACAACCCGGGGCGGGAAACCGGATGCCGCGCCGAGGGCCAGCCCCAAGAAGGTGAGGATCCCCCGAAATGGGGTGAGCGGGCCCGGTTCGATCACGGGTATACCTGCAACTACCTGCTGCACCGATGCGGCGACTGCATTACCTCCTGTACCCGCAGGAGCCGTGCGGTGTTTCCTGCTACCCGAAGGAATTTGAAATGCTCAAGGCATACTCGCGCGCTCGCGCGCTGATCAACTCCGTCCGCACCGAAGAGGAAGGCGCGAACGCGGTTGAGTACGCGCTCGTGCTCGGCCTCGTCGCCATCGCGCTGGTTGTCGCCGCAATCGGCCTCACCCCCATCCTGACCACCTTCGTCGCCGAGATCGGCACGTGGATGGACGCTCAGGGCGTGAGCTGAGCCATCGCATCAAGCGATTCAGCGGGGTTCGGGATGCCAGTCATCCCGAACCCCCTCATCAGTAGGGGTGGACGGTATGCGTTCTCGTGAGCGTTCTCTGAAGGAGCGGGGAGCCGCTGCCGTCGAGTTCGCCCTGGTCTTCCCGATGGTGATCATGCTCCTGCTCACGGTGGTCGAATTCTCGCGGCTCTGGAACATCCAGGCCACATTGACGGACGCAGCCGGTATCGCAGCCCGCTATGCGGGGATCCATCATGAGGAGCCGAGCGTCATCGCAGACGCGATCGAGAAAGCCAAGATTCCCGGCCTCGTCGATTGGTCGACTGCGACGATCGACGTCGCGGCGGATTGCGCGGGCGGCGGTGAGGCGACAGCGTTCATCAGCGTGTCTCCCGGCTCGATCACGACGTGGTTCACCACGGCCATCGGGAGCCCCGTCGAACTGAATGCAACAGGGAGGATGCCATGCCGATGATGGCGAAACACTTCATGCGCCTCGTCCGCGACGAGCGGGGCGCGAACGCCGTGCTCATCACATTCCTCCTCATTCCGATGATGGGCTTCGGCGCACTTGCGTTCGACGTCTCGGCACAACATGCCGAGCGAACACAGCTGCAGCTCGGCGCCGATGCCGCCGCACTCGCGGTGGCACGGTCATGCGGCATAGACGAGACGACATGTGCTGGAACTGCGCAGACAGTGGCGGATGGGTTCGTGGCCGGAAACGGCGGCACCTTCCCCGGAGCCGCAGAAGCACCCGTGATCGATTTCGGGAAACGGCAGGCGACGGTCACGACCGCAGCCGATTTTCCCCACTTCTTCGCCTCGCTGATCGACGGTGACGGCGACCCGAGTCACACGAGGGTTGCCGCACGAGCGACCGCCGAGTGGGAGGAGGGCACCGCAGCCACCGTCGTGCCGTTCGCAATCGGCGAGTGTTCGGTGCCGAGCGGAACCGGTTCGGTGGAATTCATCCCCATCGACAACGATCCGTGTTCAGGGTCTGTTCCCGGCGGATTCGGCTGGCTCGACGACGGAACGGATTCCTGCATCAAGGACGTCACACTCGGTGATTTCACAACGATCACCACCGGTAACACCGGCAAATGTGACCTCACGGATGCTGAGCTGGCGTCTGCCGCAGCCCAGATCGGATGTTCACTCTCGTCGCTCCCAGGCAAGCCCAAGTCCAACGTAGAGAAGCTGTTCGCCTGCTTTGTCGGTCGCACGATCCTCGTTCCGGTCTACTCGCTCGCGAGCGAATGTGAAGGTACTCCACCCGCTGGGAAGTCGTACTGCATCTCGAAGTTCGCTGCATTCGACATCATCGGCATCCACGTGAAAGTGAACGGAAGTGATCAGGTCGATGCATGCGAATCCGGGGAGACCTGCCATCTTCCAAAGGACTGGGGCTCGCTCGGATTCGAAGGGCGGTTCATCAGTTATGTGACCCCCGAAGACTCCTGGGTGCTTGGTCCCCCCAATCCCGTCATCCTTCTCATCGAGTGATCCCGGCCCGGCGCCCTAAGCCGCCACACTGACCATCCAGAGCAACTAGGACCCGACATGAAAACCAGAATCATCGGCGCGATCGTCGCCGTCATCCTTGCCGCTGTCGGCGCCTTCGTCCTCGTCACTTATGTGCGCGCCGCAGATGCTCGCGCCGCGGACGGCGCTGAACTCACCGATGTGTACATCGTGGAGGAGCTGATCCCCAAGGGGGCGACCGGCGAATCCGTCGAAGAGTTCGTGAGGGTGGACACCGTTCCGCAGCGCAACCTCGTCGATGGCGCCGTCGCCGATCTCGCCGATCTCGTCGGCCTCGTCGCCGAAGCGGACATTCTCCCTGGGGAGCAACTCGCCGAAGCGCGCTTCCTCGATCCGGCAGATTTGGCCGCTCGCGGCGAAACCCCGATCCCAGCAGGAATGCAGATCATCTCATTCACGCTCCCGGCTGACCGCGTCGTCGGTGGGCAGGTGCGAGCCGGCGACCACATCGGCCTCGTGGGAACCGTCGATCCCGACGAACCCGGCGAGGAGGAGGACGTGATCAACCCGATCACCAACTTCGCGTTCCACGGCGTGCTCGTCACGAAGGTGCAAGGCGTCGTCACGCCCGACCCCGAGTCGGAGGAAGTCTCGGAGCAGGGATCGCAGGACAGCATCATGGTGACGATCGCTCTCACGGCACATGACGTCGAGCGCTGGGTGTGGTTCACCGAGGGGGAGTCGGCCAATTACGCGCAGATGTGGCTCACGCTCGAGAATGAGCAGACCGACAACAGTGGCTCCAGCCCTGTCGACGGAAGCAACGCCTGGCAATGAATCCCTTCCTGCTCGTGAGCCGTTCCGCCGAATACGAGTCCCGTCTCCGGGCACTACTCGGCGGCCGGCTCACGGTCATCACCGGCGAGTTCCTCACATTCGGCGTCGACGCGGTGATGGAACGTGTCGAGGGAACACCGCGGATCGCCCTGCTCGGGCCGGTACTGAATTTTGAGGAGACGCGCGGGCTCTTGAAGGAGCTCACCGAGCGACACCCCGACATCGGCCTGGTCGTCGTGCGCGAGCAACGGTCCGACCTCGAGGACTGGGTCGACGAGTTGTCGCTCCACGCCGTCCTGAGCCCGTTGGCCACTGATGAGACCACCATCGAACTCATCAGACGGCTCTCCGCGTGGCTCGTTGTCAACGGGCGCGCCGACGAGCAGGACTTCGCGATGCCGATCGAGGAAGAGACCGGCGAGGCATCCGACGATCTGCTGGCTGCGCTGGTGAGCGGGGCGGCAGCCCAGACGATCTCCGACGTCGACGTTGACGAGGATCTCGTGCTCGAACTCGAACGCGATCTCGACTCGCTCACCCAGACGGAACCCGAGCAGGAATGGGAGTTCCCGCCGCTCGAATCCGGGGTGCGAAGCGAGGCGATTGCTGTAGTGGCGCCGAAGGGCGGCCAAGGCAAGACGACGATCGCGATCAATCTGGCCACCGGTCTCGCCGAGATCGCGCCCAACTCGGTCGTGCTCGTCGACGCGGATCTTCAGTTCGGCGATATCACGGCGGCACTGGGGCTCACTCCCGAGCGCACGATCGTCGAGGCCGCTGGAGCCGCTGCCGCCGACGAACTGGTGCTGAAGACGGCCTTGACCCATCACGCCGACGGCTTCTTCGTCGTCGCGAGCGCTCCGTCACCTGAGGCCGGAGACGCGATCGCCGCCGCGGCGCTCGCCGTACTCATCGGGCGGCTGCGGACGACCTTTCGGTACGTCATCGTCGACACCACGCCCGGCCTTGGCGAACACACGCTCGCACTCCTCGAAAACGTGACCGACGCGATCTTCGTGACGAACATGAGCGTGCCCAGCCTGAGGGCGATGCGTACGGAGTTCGAGTTGCTCCGCCGGCTGGCACTCACGCCGGCGAATCGCCACATCATCCTGAACCAGACCGATCGTCAGAGTGGTCTGACGACCCGCGATGTGGAGAACATCATCGGCGCGCCGGTCGACGTCGAGGTGCCTCGATCCTCGGCTGTGCTCCTGGCGAGCAATCGGGGCGTTCCGCTCATTCACGACGATGTCCGCGACCCGGCTTCAAAGGCGATTCGTTCCCTCGTGATGCGGATCGCACCCGACGCCCAGCCCAAGCGCGCCCGGATCCACAGAAGGAGGCGTTCGAATGAATCTGAGTGAACGACTGAATGCGATCCGCAGTCCACAGCTCGTTCCCACCGAGGTGGAACCGCCGGTCCTGCCTGCCGGCGACTCGACGGCCGATGTCGCACCGAACCCCCCGATGACTGACGCTCCGACCGAATCGTTGTTCCAAACGCCGCCGGTCGCGCCACTCGCTCCCGTCGCCCATCCGATGTCAAAGCCGGCTGCGCAGGCGGACCCACTCGCCGCAGTGAAGGAAAAGGCCGCCCAGGAGCTGTTCGCTCGCATCGGCACGCGCCTCAGCGACGCGAGTCTCACCGAGGAGCAACTGCACGCGATAGCCCGGTCCGAGCTTGCTGAGATCGTCGCGGGCGAACAGCTCGCCCTCTCGACGGCGGAACGCAACCGGCTGATCGACGACATCGGCGCAGACGTGCTCGGGTACGGCCCGCTGGAACCGCTGCTCGCCGACCCGACCATCACCGAGATCATGGTCAACCGATTCGACCAGCTCTACGTCGAGCGCAACGGTCGGCTCACGGAGACGCACCACCGGTTCACCGGCGAGCCGCAGTTGCGCCGCGTGATCGAGCGCATCGTGTCGCGGGTCGGCCGACGCATCGACGAGTCGTCCCCGCTCGTGGACGCCCGCCTCCAAGACGGGTCGCGCGTCAACGCGATCATCCCGCCGCTCGCCGTGAACGGTTCGTCGCTGACGATCCGCAAGTTCGCGGCGACCCCGTATACGGTCGAAGACCTCGTGAACTTCGGCACACTGACCCGAGAAGTCGCCACGGTGCTCGATGCGGCCGTGCGAGCCAAGCTGAACATCCTGGTCTCCGGGGGCACTGGCACAGGCAAGACGACGATGCTGAATGTGCTGTCCGGGTTCATCCCGAGCGATGAGCGCATCATCACCATCGAAGATGCCGTGGAGCTCCAGCTTCAGCAGGAACACGTCGTGCGCCTCGAGTCGCGTCCGCCGAACATCGAGGGTCGCGGTGAGATCACGATCCGCGATCTCGTGCGCAACTCGCTCCGAATGAGGCCGGACCGTATCGTCGTCGGCGAGGTTCGTGGCCCGGAGAGCCTCGACATGCTGCAGGCGATGAACACGGGTCACGAAGGATCGATCTCCACGCTCCACGCCAACTCCCCGCGCGACGCCATCAGCCGGATGGAGACGCTCGTGCTCATGGCCGGTATGGACCTGCCCCTCAGGGCGATCCGCGAGCAGATCTCATCAGCCATCGACCTCATCGTCCAGATCACGCGCCATAAGGACGGCGCTCGCCGCGTCACCCACATCACCGAGGTCCACGGCATGGAGGGCGAGATCATCACCCTCCAGGACGCGTTCACCTTCGACTACTCGGCCGGTTACGACGAGGACGGTCGGCTTCGCGGGCGTATCGAGCCGACGGGCGTGCGACCCCGTTTCGCCGAAAAGGTCGCCGATCACGGCATTCCGCTGCCGGTGTCGCTGTTCCAGACGAATGTCCGGGGGATACTCGGAGAGATCCGATGAACCCCGCGACCCTCGTCGCCGGCCTGGCTATCGCCATGCTCGCCGCATTCGTACTGGTGTTCTTCGTGCTCGCCCCACCCGCACCGCGGGTCGCCTCGGATCGTCGGCGCGCGCCCGGCGTCGAACACGTCTCGGCGCTCTCAAGAGCGGCTGAGCGCACGACCGCCGCGGTCGAGAATGCGGTCTCGAAGCGGTCGCGCCGCGCATTCGGGCCTGAGGAGCTCGAGCTGGCCGGGATCAAGACCGAGCCCGGCGGATTCCTCGTGCTGATCGGATCAGCGGCGAGCGTCTTCGCTCTTGTCGGCGTACTCCTGGGGCTCTCCAATGGAACCTCCTTCGTCTGGGCCATCGTGCTTGCGATCTTCGCGCCCGTCGGTGCGAAGATCCTCGTGATCCTTCGCACCTCGAAGCGGCGAGAGAGATTCGCCGAGCAGATCGACGACACCGTGCAGCTCGTCGCGGGTGGCCTCCGGGCGGGGCATGGGCTTTCGCGCACCGTCTCCGCGGCCGCGAGCGACACGGATGCTCCCATGAGCGAAGAGCTTGCCCGCGTCGTCAATGAGACGCGCCTCGGGCGCAGCCTTGCCGACTCGCTCGCCGTCACCGCCCAGCGCATGCGCAGCGACGACTTCGAATGGGTCGCACAAGCCATCGCCATCAACCAGGAGACCGGCGGCAACCTCGCCGAAGTGCTCGACCGGGTCGGCAAGACGATCCGCGAACGTAACGAGATCCGCCGGCAGGTGAAGGCGTTGAGCGCCGAGGGACGGCTGTCGGCCATCGTCCTCATCGCGCTGCCGATCGTGATCTTCTTCGTGCTGCTGATCCTGCGGCCGACGTACTTCGCCGCGTTCTTCCTGAACCCGATCGGAGTGCTTGCCCTCATCGCGGCCGTCGTGCTCCTCATCGTCGGGTCGATCTGGGTCACCTTCGCGGTACGAGTGAGGTTCTGATGAGTCCCTTGTTGCTCGCATACGCCGGGATCGCACTGACCGCACTCGGGCTGGGCGTCTTCGTGTTCGTGCTCTTCCCCGGCAACCGTGTCGCTGAGGAACCTGTCGCTGAGATTCATCCGACACTCGGTCCGGTGCAGCGATCGAGCCTCGGCGCAACGCTCGTTGAGGCGGCGCCGCACGGCTACACGGGCTGGCTCGAGAAGCAGATCGCTTTCGCCGGGCGTCCGATCGGCTGGTCGCCCTCGAAGATCGTCACCTGGAAGCTCGTGCTCACCGCGGTGGGCGGGTTGTTCGGGCTCATGTTCGTCCTCGTCGGCGGACCCCACCCCCTGAAGATCCTGTTGGCACTCGCGGGTACCCTTCTCCTCTTCTTCCTCCCCGACGGTCTGATCAACAGCCGGGCGCACGATCGTCAAGAGGCGATGAAGCGCGCGTTGCCCGACACCCTCGACCAGATGACGATCGCGGTCGAGGCCGGCCTCGGGTTCGACGGCGCGATGGCGAAGGCCGCTCGCAACGGACGCGGCCCGCTCGCCGAGGAGCTCATCCGGGTGCTGCAGGACATGTCGATCGGCCGCACCCGCCGCGAGTCGTTCGGCGAGCTCGAACGTCGTACGAACTCAGAAGACCTTCGACGCTTCATCCGAGCCGTGATCCAGGCGGATGCGTACGGAGTCGCGATCGGTGACGTCTTGCGGGTTCAGGCCGGCGAGATGCGCCTCAAGCGCCGACAGCGCGCGGAAGAGCAGGCGATGAAGGTCTCGGTGAAGATCATCTTCCCGCTGGTGTTCTGCCTGATGCCGGTGCTCTTCATCGTGCTCCTGACGCCGGCGGTGATCGGCGCTCTCGACTCGTTCAGCGGATTCGGCCCATTGGGCGGTCGCTGAGAGCCCGTCGTCGCCTGGTTACTCAGCACTGGTCGCACGGGTGGTCACCGCGCTGCCGACGCCGCGCCGCACGTCTCGAAGGCGAGGCCGGAACAGGAAGAGCGGATAGAGCGAGACGCACGTAATGGCGAACGCGAGCAACGCGAGCGTGTCGTGATCCATCAGCACGACGATGGAGAAGTGCAACCCCAGCCCGAGGAGGATCGCGACCCTCCGGGAGCTTGGAAACCACAGGGCCACGGCAATGACGAGCTCGACGACGATCGTCATGACCGCCGCGATGGCGTAGGTCTGCCACGGCAGCTCGATCCACACCCAACTGGAGAGGGGCACGCCCGAGATGAACCACACGTTGATCTTGCTGAGCCCCGAGAAGAGATAGAGCACCGAGAGCTGGCTCATCATGAGCAGTTGCGGCCACCACGGGACTGACGGTCGCCCGGAAATGGGCCGGATCGACCAGGCCGTACCGGCCTTCGCGAAGACGAGGTACGCCATGAGGAGCGTCGCCAGCAGTCGGTGACTGCTGTACGTCTGCTGGTCCCAGAGCAGGATCGCGATGCCCAGGACGACTGAGACGATCGCCGCCTGCTCGGTGTACCAGCCGATGGTGACAGCGACGGCGGCCCCGATGGTGAGGACGATGAGCACCGTCAACCAGGGCAGCGTCGGTGCCGGGACGCCTGGCAACACCGGCATGGCGAGTTTGCCGCCAGAGATCGCGGCGAGTATGTCGTACGCCTCGATCGAGGTGAGGACAGTGGCGAGCCCCAGACCGACGCGTGCGATCGCGACAGGCCGAGGATCGGTCCGGATTTCGGTCAGTCGCATTCCACCGTCCGTTCCCGGTCCGATTGCTCTACACGCACTCGGACCGCATCCGGAACGGCGTCACACACGGTTTCGGGGAGCGTCGCCACCCAATCGATCTCCGGACGCAGCTCTCCGACGAGTTGCAGGGCGTCTTCGAAGGAGGACTCGACGCCCTCGCTGTCGATGACGGTCACACCGACACCCCCGAGTCCCGAGTACATCTGGAACCCGAACCGTTGCGGAGGCGGAAGCAGGAGTGCCACGGTGGGAACGGCGACCTGGATCGCGATCACCAGCAGCACTGCGAGACCACCCAAGCGGGCGCCGCGCCCGCCAGGTGCGCGTGGGCGCGGCGAGTCGTCTCCGGCTATTGCGGCAGGGTCGTCAGATGGCGGCTGCACATCCCAACCCTAGGCTCGGCACCGCCCCGTACCTACGCCCGCGTTAGAGGGACTCGCGCTGGCTCGCCGGCATCCCGCGCAGGAGGAGCGTGTTCGCGTGGAGGCACCGCGTTCAGTGTCTCCCGTGGAATAGCGTCACTCCTCCTCAACCGCGCCACCAGTTCGCGAATGCACACGTCCCAGCTCGCCCCGGCGGATCCGCAGACCTCGGCGCGCGCATGCTCGGCGGCATGAACAATCCGCTGCCGGCCGACGACCACGGCCTCATCCTGTTCGGAAATGTGCGAGCGCTCGGACGCCAGTCAGAGCTCTACTCAGCGGTCGCCGCCGGCACGATCGAGCGCGTGCGACGTGGCGTGTATCGCAACGTCATCGCGGCGGTCGATACCGAGGCGGATGCCCCTGCTGGCGCCGAGGCGGATCGACTGGCGTACCTCACCGTCGTCCGCGCCGCCGCACGGGCGTTCACCGCACCGGTGTTCACGAGTTACTCCGCCGCGGCCCTCAAGGGCCTGCCGGTCATCGGCTCCTGGCCAAGCGAGGTGTTCGTGTTGTCACGCGATCCGCAGGGCAGTCGGCGCAAGGGCGTCGTCACCGTCGCTCGAACCCGCGACGTCGAGATCGTGATGGTCGACGGTTGCGCGGTGACAGCCGTCGAATTCACCCTGCTACAGCTCGCGCGACACGCGCCGCTCGTCGCAGCCTTGACGGCGACGGATGCCGCGCTCCACGTTCCTCGCTTCGGCGGCGCCCCACCCAAGACCTCACTCGAACGGCTCCACGCAGAACACGAACGGTTGAAGCCGTACCCCCGGAGCCAGCGGGCGGACGCGGTGCTGCAGCGTGCGACGACGCTCGCCGATACGCCCCTCGAGACCGGGAGCCGCCTCCTCATCGAGGAGCTCGGATTCGCGCAGCCCGAGCTGCAGCACGAGCTCTGGTTGCCGGAGCTCGGCAAACGGGCGTTCCTCGACTTCTACTGGCCGGAGGTCAATGTGGGCGCGGAAGCTGACGGGCGCGGGAAGTATCGGTCTGCGCTGGCTCGGCGGGATGCGACGGGGTCGTCGAACGGCATGGGATCTCCGCAGCGGTGGCCCGCGTCCAGCGCTGAGACGGAAGTCGCGGCCGCTGCCGCTCTCGCGGCCGCCGCAGCGGCGAAACGTGCGGCCGATCTCGTGATCGGCGAGAAGGACCGTGAGAACGCGATCCGTCGTCAGGTCGCAGGGTTCGATCGGTGGGACTGGGGCGAGATGATCGACAAGGATCCCGTGGCGGCGCGCCTGGCCGCGCTCGGAGTGCCGCGAGTGCGTCGTCGCATCATCCTGAGCTGAGGGCCGGCGGCATCGCGGCATCCGATCGCTGAGTGGCCGCGTTTCGCAGGAGGCACCGAATTCGGTCACTCCGGCGGAACGCCACCCTCTGCCGCGGAGTGGAGGCGGCGGCGCAGAGACGGGAGAGCGGAGCGCGGGGAGTCGCGTCGCCGGGGGACCGGGGGACGAGTGGTCTCGCTCAGCGGAAGTTCACGAACTGCAGCGCGACGTCGAGGTCTTTGCCCTTCAGGAGCGCCATCGTCGCCTGCAGGTCGTCGCGGCTCTTCGATGAGACGCGCAGCTCGTCGCCCTGGATCTGGCTCTTCACGCTCTTCGGCGCCTCGTCGCGGATGATCTTGTTGATCTTCTTCGCGTTCTCGGAGTCGATGCCGGCCTTCATCGTGGTCTCGATGCGGTATTCCTTGCCCGAGGCGAAGGGCTCGCCGGCGTCGAGCGAACGCAGCGAGATGCCGCGCTTGATGAGCTTCGCCTCGTAGACCTCGAGGATCGCCTTCGCGCGCTCTTCGCTGTTGGCCTTGATCAGCACCTTGTCGCCGGACTGCTCGATCGACGCGCCCACGTTCTTGAAGTCGTAGCGCTGCGCGACCTCTTTCTGCGCCTGGTGGAGCGCGTTGTCGGCCTCCATCTGGTCGACCTTGGAAACGATGTCGAACGTTGAATCTGCCATGCCGCCAAGTGTAACGACGAGCGGATGCCGCGCGCAGGGCGTGCCCGCGGCATCCGCTCGCCCTGCGAATCAGCGCAACCAGACCGTGGTCGCCGGCGGCAGCACGTCGCCCTCGATCGGGCTGCTCGCGAGCAGCACCTCGCCCTCGGGAAGCCGCGCCGGCTCCGAACCGAAGTTCGTGAACGAGCGCCATCCGCCGGGTCGCTCGAACGCGAGCACCGAGTCGGCGCCGCTCTCGAGCCACGTGAGCTCCTCGGAATCCTGCAGGTCGCGACGTAGCCACAGCGCACGCCGGTAGAGGTTCAGCGTCGAGCTGGGGTCGGCGTCTTCCGCCTCGACCGAGAACTCGCCGAACCACACGGGCTGCGGCAAGTGCGCGCTGCCCTCGCCGAAGCCGAACGAGGAGCCGCTCTTCGTCCAGGGCAGCGGCACGCGGCATCCGTCTCGGCCGACCTCGACGCCGGCATTGCGGAAGAAGGTGGGATCCTGCCGGTCGTGGTCGGGGATCTCGGCGACCTCGGGAAGGCCGAGCTCCTCGCCCTGGTAGAGGTAGGCGCTGCCGGGGAGGGCGAGCATGAGCAGCGTCGCGGCGCGGGCGCGGCGGAGGCCGAGCGACGCGTCGAGCTCGGGCGCGATGCCGCCCGAGAGCAGCCACGCCGCCCCGACCTCGCCATCGGCGCCGCCGCCCGCGGGCAGTCCGTACCGCGTCGCGTGCCGCACGACGTCGTGGTTCGAGAACACCCACGTGTTCGACGAACCCGTCTCGCGAACGGCGGCGAGGTTGTCGGCGATGATCGCCCGGAACGCGTCGGCATCGAACTCGGCGCGAAGCAGGTCGAAGTTGAACGCCTGCCCGAGACTGTCGGCCCGCGCGTAGCGGTGACGTCGGCTCGGCGCGACCCACGCTTCGGCGACGGCGATGCGCGGCGGGTCGTACTCGTCGAACACCGCGCGCCACTCGGCGTAGATCTCGCTGAGCTCCTCGCGGTCCCACAGCGGGTGCGTGCCGTCGGCGGCGAGCAGCCGGTCGGCGAGCTCGGCTCGTGACGGCAGTGGGTGGGTGAGGTCCTTCGCGAGGCCGTGGGCGACATCGACGCGGAAGCCGTCGACGCCGCGGTCCGACCAGAACCTGAGCGTCGTGAGGAAGTCCTCGCGCACCTCTGGATTCGCCCAGTTGAAGTCGGGCTGCTCGGGCGCGAACAGGTGCAGGTAGAACTGGCCGTCGCCGACCGGATGCCACGCCGGGCCGCCGAACATCCCCTCCCAGTCGCTCGGCGGCTGGTCGCCGTCGGGGCCGATGCCGTCGCGGAAGATGTATCGGTCGCGCGCGGCGGAGCCCGCCGGGGAGGCGAGCGCCTCACGGAACCACTCGTGCCGGTCGGAGGAGTGGTTCGGCACGATGTCGACGATGAGCCGGATGCCGGCGCCATGGAGCGCCGCGACCATCTCGTCGAAGTCGGCGAGTGTGCCGAGCTTCGGGTCGACGTCGCGATAGTCGTCGACGTCGTAGCCGCCGTCGGCGAGGGCCGACGGGTAGAACGGCGAGAGCCACACCGCGTCGATGCCGAGCGCGGCGAGATACGGAATTCGGGAGGTGATGCCCGGGAGGTCGCCGATGCCGTCGCCGTTCGAGTCCGCGAAGCTGCGCGGATAGATCTGGTAGACGGCGGCCTGGCGCCACCAGTCCGGATCCTTCGCGAGGATCGTCTCGGACTCAGGAGCTTGGGTGATCGTCACAGGGTTCCTTTCTGAGGGGCGAGCGGATGACTCGGGCCGAGCTTCGGTGGAGACCCCGGCCCGCGGCATCCGTCACTTGATCGAGCCTCGCATGACGCCGGAGATGACCCAGCGCTGTGCGAACACGTAGATGAGCAGCAGCGGGGCCATCGCCATGAGGTACGAGGCGAATGCCACCGTGTAGTCGGTGTTGAACTGTCCCTGGAAGATGTACTGCGCCAGGGGCAGCGTGCGGGCGGCGGGGTCGGAGAGCACGACGAGCGGAAGGATGAAGTCGTTCCACGCCCACACGCACGTGAGGATGCCGACGGTCGCATTCATCGGCGCGAGCAGCGGGAAGATCACCGACCAGAAGACCCGCCACGTCGAAGCCCCGTCGACCCGTGCCGCCTCCTCGAGCTCGATCGGGATCGAGCGGATGTAGGCCGTGTAGATGAAGACGTTCAGCGACAGCCCGAACACCGTGTAGAGGATGATCAGCCCGGTCTGGTTGTCGAGTCCGAGGAGCGAGGTCTGCTTCACGAGCGGCAGCATGATGATCGGGAACGGGATGAACAGCGCCGCGAGCAGGTAGAAGAACACGCCCTTGAAGAACGGGCGGTGGATGTTCCTCGCGATCGCATAGGACACGACCGAGTTCGAGAGCAGGGTGAGCACGACCGCCCCGACCGTGATGAAGGCCGTGTTGGCGATGGCCTGCGGGAAGTTCGTGCGCTCCCACGCCTCGCCGAAGTTCGCCCAGTCCCAGGTCGTGGGCAGTTCGAATCCGGTGCCGCTCGCGAGATCGTCGGGCGTCTTCAGGGAGACGACGACGGCGAGGTAGAGCGGGATGAGCACAGTCAGCGAGCACACCGCGATGAGCGCGGTGGCCCACCAGTTGATCTTCCTGGTGTCGAGCTGCTCGGCGCGGCGGCGGCGACGGCGAGCCGCCGGCCCCTCGGTCGTGTCGATCTCGTCGTCGAGGGCGATCATCGCCGCCGTCGAGGTGGTGGTGGGTGCTGCGGTTGTCATCAGAAATCGGCCTCTCTGCGCTGAAGGACCCGGAACTGGAGGAGCGAGACCACGGTGATCACGATCACGAAGATCACCGCGTTCGCGGTCTGGTAGGCGAACTCGCCACCCTGGAAGCCGCCCCGGTAGATGAGCAGGGTGATGGACTCGGTCGCCGTCCCTGGTCCTCCGTTCGTCAGTGCGACCACGTGGTCGAACACCTGCAGGAAGCCCTTCAGGCTCAGCACCATGTTGATCGTGAAGAACGCGCTGATGAGCGGGAAGGTGATTCGGCTGAACTGCTGCAATGCGCCGGCGCCGTCGAGCGATGCCGCCTCGTAGAGCTCTGCCGGGATCGTCTGCAAGCCTGCGAGGTAGATGATGATCGAGAACGCTGCCGCCTGCCACACGGCGAGCACGACGATCGCGACCCAGGCCCAGTCGGGGTTCGAGAGGATGTTGTCGGCGAGCACGGGGATCGATGGCAGCAGCTTCGGCAGCGAGTTCGAGAAGAAGAACTGGAACACGTAGCCGACGACGAGGATCGCGAGCACGTACGGCACGAAGTAGACGCCGCGGAACGTGTTGCGGGCCACGATCTTCGCGTTCAGTCCGAGAGCGATCAGGAGCGCGATCACGTTCGTGAGGATCGTCGCGGCGATCGCGAACCCGAAGCTGAACCCGTAGGCCCTGAGCGCCCGGTCGTCCTGGAACAGGTTGACGTAGTTCGAGATGCCGATGAAGTCCCATGCGCCGTACCCGGCGTAGTTCGTGAAGCTGAAGAACACGCCGACGAGCACGGGCAGGGTGTGGAAGAACGCGAACAGCACGATGGCCGGCACGACCATCCAGTAGTAGGCGGGAAGCGCGCGCCCGAGCGCGCTGCGGCGCTTGCCGGCGCCGTCGTCGACGCCCTTGCGCGAGGCGCGGCCCGCGACGTCGGGAAGCGTGGTGGTTGCCATGATCAGTCTCCGCTCACGGTGATGGTGCGCGCGGCGACCTTGCGCCACTCGTTGTCGAGGGTGGCGAGCGCCCCGTCGGCGTCGCCATCGAGGAGGAACTGCTGGATCGTCGGCACGAGCGGCACCGCGGGCGGGATCTGGTGGTCGATGAATCCCGTGATCTGTCCTTCGTCGATGAACGGCTGCAGCTCGGAGAGCGCCGGGTTCTCGGTCGGCGCCGCATCGACGTGCGCCGAGAACATGTTCTGGGAGGCCGCGAACGCGTCCATCACGTCAGGCTGGAAGAGGTACTCGACGAATCTCCTCGCGGCGTCGAACTTGTCGGTGTCGCGACCGATCGTCACGGTGACGTCGACGCCCGAGACGAGCTTCCGATCGGCGGGGTCGTCGGTCGGATACGGGAAGACGCCGGCATCGAAGTCGGGGTTGTTGTCGAGGATCGGAGCGAGCGCCCACACGCCCTGGAGGTACATCGCGGACTCGCCGTTCGCGAACGCCGGGTTGCCGTCGTCGTAGCCGCGGCCGCGGTACCCCTCCTGCGCGAAGGAGTACAGCTCCTGCAGACGGTCGAGGGTGTCGGGGAAGTCTTTCTCGAATGAGACAGGAGATTCGGGTCCGACCTCGGTTCCCTGTGCGCGGAGTTCGTCGAAGAACCCGCCCTCTGCCTCGTACGCGCCGATGCCGTTGAACGCCGGCATCGCCGTCCACGCGTCGGAGAGGGTGCCGTAGAAGGGAGTGATGCCCGCCGCCTGCAGTTGCTCGCAGACGTCGATCAGCTCGTCCCACGTCGTCGGCGGCTCGAGCCCCTGCTCGGCGAAGATCTCCCGGTTGTAGATGATGCCGTCGGCGTTCGAGACGTAGCCGAGCGAGTTGATCTCATCGCCGTTGAACGTGCCGAGATCGGCGAGGATCTCCTGCACCGCGGGGTTGACCTCCTCCACGAGCGGGTCGCCGGTGAAGTCGTGGAAGACACCGGCGCGGGCGAGCTGGCCGAAGTAGCCCGACCCATTGAGTGTGATGACGTCGGGCGTCTTGTTCTTCACGAGCAGGGTGCGGATCGCCGTGTCGGCGTCGGGCACCAGGTTCTGCACGACCCTGATGTCGGGATTCTCCGCCTCGAAGTCGGCGATGATCTCGTCGAAATCACCGAGCGCCTCGCCCTTGAACTGGAAGAAGTCGAGCGTCACGACGTCTCCCTCGCCGGCGGGTGCCGCGCAGCCCGCGAGCAGCAGCGCTGCGGCCGAGGCGATCGCCACGGTGCTCACCGCTCGTCGTCGCCGGGAGCGTCGTGAGCTGTGCGGGATGCCGCGTGGTGTGTCATCCGTCATAGTGCGCCTCCTTGCGCTTCGTGGTGCAGGTCGTGCGAGTGGTGAGGGTCAGGCCGCGCCGGTCTCGCCGACGAGCCGGGGGGAGCTGAGTTCGAGCAGCACGAGCTGTGCCGGGAAGAGCACGGGCGCCTGCAGCCCCGCGGTCGCGAGCTGGCGGCCGGTGAGCGTGATCTGCTGCCCGGCCCACGCGAGCGGCGACTGGCCGGGTCCGGCGTCGACGCTTCCGGCGACGATGCGCAGCGTGTAGCGGCGGTCGGGATCGAGCCCCGGGAGCGTGAATCGGCCGGGCGGGTACGTCACGCTCGTCGACACCTGGGTGAAGGTGAAGAGAGCGGATGCCCCGTCGGCGGCCACGACACCGCGCACGTCGCTGGTGGCATCCGCGGTGTCGCCGTGCACGAGCGCGCCCGAGTGGATGAGCGCGCGGTGCTGCTTGTGCAGCTCGACCCAGCGGGAGATCGCCGCGAGGCCCTCGTCGTCGAGCCCGGTGAGGTCCCACTCGATGCCGAGGTGGCCGAAGAAGGCGATGCCGGCGCTGAAGTCGAGCGAGACCGAGCGCTGGGTCGAATGCACATCGGGGCTCGTGAGGTGCGCGCCCATGATCTCGGTGGGCACGAGGAGGCTCGTGTAGCGCTGGATCTGCAGCCGCTCGATCGGGTCGAGGGTGTCGCTCGTCCAGACGCGGTCGGTGTGGTCGAGGATGCCGAGGTCGACGCGTGCGCCGCCCGATGCGCACGACTCGACCTCGAGCCCGGGGTGGCGCTGCTTGAGTGCCGCGAGCAGGCGGTAGAGCGCCGCGACGTTGTCGTGAACGCGAGCGCGGCCCGTGTCGGCGGCGCCGGCCTCGAGCAGGTCGCGGTTGTGATCCCACTTGAGGTAGGCGATGTCGTATTCGCTCAGCAGTGCGTCGAGCCGTTCGAGCAGGTAGGACCACGCGTCGGGGTGCGCGAGGTCGAGCCCGTACTGCTGCCGGGCGGGGACCGGCAGCTCGTCGCGGCCGCGCAGGATCCAGTCGGGGTGCTCGCGAGCGAGCTCGCTGTCGAGGTTGATCATCTCGGGCTCGACCCAGAGGCCGAACTCCATGCCGAGGCCCTGCACCTTCTCGATGAGCGGACCGAGCCCAGCGGGCCAGACCGTCTCGTCGACGAACCAGTCGCCGAGGCCGGCGGTGTCGTCGCGTCGGCCGAGGAACCAGCCGTCGTCGAGCACGAAGCGTTCGACCCCGACGGATGCCGCGAGCTCGGCAAGCTCGCCGAGCTTGTCGAGGTCGTGGTCGAAGTACACGGCCTCCCACGTGTTGAGGGTCACCGGGCGGGCGCGACGCGGATGCTGCGGGCGCGCACGCAACTCATCGTGGAATCGCTTCGACAGTGCATTGAGCCCGTCGCCCCACGAGCCGATCGCCCAGGGCGTCGTGTAGGTCTCGCCCTCGGCGAGCACGATCTCGCCGGGCCCGAGGAGCTCGCCGGCGCTGAAGAAGGATTCGGCAGTGGGCGTGCGCTCGGCGAGCAACCGGTGGTTGCCGCTCCACGCGGTGTGCACGGCGTAGACGAGCCCGCGCTCGAATCCGAAGCCGGCGCGCCCCGCGGCGAGCAGGAGGCTCGCGTCGGAGCCGGGCCGGCCGCGCCGGCTCTCGCGCACGTGGCCGCCGATCGTGAACGCGTGTCGCTGCGGCGACCGCTCGCGAAGGTGCCTGCCCGTCGTGTCGAAGAGCTCGTCGAGGTCGTGGGGCAGCGGGAACGTCGGTGCGAGCGCGAGGAGCGAATAGGGCTCGGGTGAGCGGTTCGTGAGCGAGATCCGCTGGCGGAGGAGGCCCGCGGGGGTGACCTCGAGCGTGATCGTGGCCTCGAGGCCGGCTGCGGCATCCGTCGCGGTGATCTCGGCGGTTCCGGATGCCTCGTCGACGTCGATCGCGGTCGTCTCGAGCTTGGTCGAGAACGAGCGGCCGTCGCGATGGCCGCTGAGCCCCGGGGTCGCGAGCCAGCCCGAGGACTCCTGCGGGATGAGCGTGAGCGGGGCCGGCTGGTCGAGGCCGCCCGAGACGCGTTGCGGCAGTGCCGCCACGCCGAGCGCCGCGAGCTCTGACTCGGCGAGATCGCCCTGGTCTTCACCCCAGTAGACGATCGCGGGGAGCGGGGAGTGCCGGTCGTCGATGATGACGCTCGTGCCTCCGTTGCGCAGGTGGAAGAGCCCAGTGGTGCTGCCTTGCATGAATTCTTTCTACGGCAGAAATAACTGGGCTGTCAAGACAGTGTCTCCAAGCGTCCGCCGGGTGCTGCCCGCCGTTCCGCCGCTCGGTTCATGTCACAATGAAACGAAATAGGCCGACGCCGAAAGAGAACCCGATGACGGATGCCACGACCACCGAGGCGAGCCGTTCCGCGCGCGAGCTCGCGCGTGAGGTGCTCATCCACGGCCCCATCTCGCGTTCGGAACTCGGACGACGCCTCGGCCTCTCGCCCGCGAGCCTCACGCGGCTCAGCAAGCCGTTCCTCGACCTCGGGCTCTTCGTCGAGGGCGTCGAGGAGCAGAAGGGCGCGATCGGGCGCCCGGCGAAGCCGCTCGACGTGCGCGTCGATGCGCGACGGTTCATCGGCATCAAGGTCACGGGCGACGACGTGCTCGGCGTCGCCACCGACCTCCGGGCCACCGCGCAGACTCGCGCCGCGCACGCTCTCGGAGGGCACGACGTGGCCGCCGTGGTCGAGGCGATCGCCGCGGTCGTGCGCGAGGTCGCCGCGGCATCCGGAACAGGCGACCTCACGGATGTCGCGGGCGTCGGCCTGAGCATCGGCGGCAACGTGGCCGGTCGGCGCATCGTGAAGCGGGCGCCGTTCCTCGAGTGGCGCGACGTGCCGCTCGCCGACCTCCTCGAACGCGAGCTCGGCGGACTGCCGGTCACCGTCGAGAACGACGTCACCGCGCTCACCACCGCCGAGCAGTGGTTCGGCGCCGGGCGGGGCCTGCCGAACTTCGCCGTCGTCACGATCGGCGCGGGCGTCGGCTACGGCCTCGTCATGCACGACCGGGTCATCGTCACGCCCGACTCGGGGCTCGGCCTCGCCGGCCACCTGCCGCTCGACGCGAGCGGCCCGCTCTGCATCGAGGGGCACCGCGGATGCTCCACCGCGATGCTCTCCATCCCGGGCATCTGCGCGCAACTCGGCATCGCCCTCGGCCGTGAGGTGAGGTACGACGAGGTGCTCGAGCTCGCGGAGGCGGGGCATCCGCTCGCCGTCTCGATCACGACGGCCGCCGGACGGGCGCTCGGTCGCATGCTCGCGTACATCGCGAACCTCGCGATGGTCGACACGGTCGTGCTCTCGGGCGAGGGCATCGGCTTGTGGCGGGTCGCCGAGGGCGCGGCTCGCGAGGCGCTCGCCGCCGACCGCGACGCGGAGGCCTCACCGCTGCAGCTGCACGTCGATGACGCCGGGTTCGTGTCATGGGCGCGCGGCGCCGCGGCGATCGCGATCGAAGACGCCTTCGCGCGATTGCGGCTCAGCGCCTGACGCCCTCCGTGACGCTCCGTGCCGAGCTCGGACTCGATGGGGCCTGCGCGTCCTCGTGGCGACCTGTTCGTCATTCCCTTCGCGCCGGCCATGCGGGATCCGGCCTTTCCGCCGCCGCCCGATGCGGTGTGGATCAGGCCCGAGGCCGGACGCGAGCCCAGCCCGGATGGGTCGATCGTGGCCACGCTCGGCACGGAGTTCAACACGGAGTCCGGCGATCTGTTCGATCGAATCCTCGAGGCCCTCGCGAGCCGGAAGGGGCCGGCCGTCGTCGCGGTCGGACGGGATCTCGATCCGGCTCGGTTCGGATCGCAGCCCGCGCACGTGCTCCGTCTGGCTCGTGTGAATCCTGCCTCGTGTGAGGCGAAACTCACATGACGCACGGCGAACACCGCTGCCACGGTCGACGGGGCTCGGGCAGCGGCTCCGTCAGCGAGCGGGGTCGACGGGTCGCGCTGTGCTCGAGCGCACCCGCAACTCGTAGGGCAGCGGGGTGGCGGCGGGCGCAGCGGCATCCGGACCCGGCTCGAGCTGCTCCATGAGGATCTCGACGGCCTTCTCGCCCTGCAGGCGCGGGAACTGGGCGACGGTCGAGAGGCCGAAGAAGTCGGAGAGGTCGTGGTCGTCGATGCCGATGATCGAGACGTCGCGCGGCACCACGAGGCCGAGGTCGCGGGCCGCGAGGATCGAGCCGATGGCCATCTCGTCGGATGCCGCGAAGATCGCCGTCGGCCGGTCGTGCGGCACCCCGAGCAACTGCTTGGCTGCGTGGTAGCCGCCGCGGATCGTGAAGTCGGCGGGCGCGAACAGGCGCTGGTCGACCTCGATGCCGGCGTCGCGCAGTGCCGCCTCGTAGCCGATGCGCCGGTTCGTGGGCAGGTGGAAGTCGAGGTCGAACTCGAGGTCGCCGCCGATGTGGGCGATGCGCGAGTGGTCGAGGCCGATGAGGTGCTCGGTCGCGAGGCGAGCCACGGCGACGTCGTCGATGGTGAGCGTACGCACGCCGGGGATCGGCCCGCCGACGCCGACGAGCGGTTTGCCCAAGTCGTGCAGGCGGGTGACCTCGCGTTCGGTGAGCTCGAGGGAGACGGCGATGACCGCGTCGACGCGCTGCCGCATGAGGAAGTGCTCGAACACGCTCGCGCGCTCGCGGCCGTCGCCCGAGAGGTTGTAGAGGGTGAGGTCGTAGCCGCTGCGGAGGAGCGACTGCTGCGCGCCCTCGAGCACGGATGAGAAGAACCAGCGGTTGAGGAACGGGATGACGACGCCGATGTTGCGCGTGCGACCCGACGCGAGGCTCGACGCGTTCGACGACACCACGTAGCCGAGCCGGGCGGCGGCCTCCTCGACCTTCGCCTTCGCCGCGGGCGACACGTGTCCGCGGCCGCTGAGCGCGCGCGAGACCGTCGCGGTCGACACGCCCGCGAGCTTCGCCACCTCTTCGATGCCGGCCATGTGCTCCTCGCCCTCGGTTTCCCGCGCGATTCGCGCGTTCGGGCCTCGCTCGAATCCTAGCGGCGGGGCGAATCGATCTCTGGCGCGGTGACGCGAAGTCTGTCAGCATGAAACGCATGTCGAAGCGCCGCATGGGAATCGCAGGGATGATAGCGACCGCCACCTCGGTCGTGTTCGCCGCAATCGCAACCGCCGCGCCCGCCGCGGCTGCGACCGCTGCAGCATCCGCGGCGCCTGCAGCGCTCGCGGCGACCGGCGCCGATGTGATGCCCTGGCTCATCGCGGGCGGCGTGGCACTTCTGGCCGGTCTCGCCGCGGTGCTGGTCGGCTTCGTGCGGCGACGCCGAAGCTGACAACTTCGGCACGATTGCCGCGCCACGCGGGGCAAGCGTTGCCCCGTCGCGAATTCGTGCTGTAGAAAGGCATGCGTCAGGGCTTGCACCGGGGGCGGCTTGCCCGCCGTTGCCGTCGAAGGGAAGCATCGTGATGAAGTGGGTCAAGGGCATCGGCATCGCGCTCGTCGTGATCTTCGCCCTGTTCTACATGATCTCCCGGCCTGAGGATGCCGCGAACGCCGTGCAAGGCGCCGTCGGCGCGGTCGTGACGGCTACTGACGCGATGGGCCGGTTCTTCTCCTCGCTCGCGACATGAGCGTCTTGAGGTTGTTCGAATTCGACCCCCGGGTCGAGCGGCACCTCATCGCAGACGAGGGCGAAGTCATCATCGACGAGGTGCGCAAGCATTGGGCGGCGATCGTCGGTCCCATGCTCGAGCTCGCCGCCGCAGTGCCGTTCCTGCTGATCATCTTCTGGGTGCCGGCCGCGGCCTGGTGGGTTCCGTTCGTCATCGCCATGTGTCTGGCCCTCCACGCGACGTGGCGGATCCTCCAGGCTCGAATGGACCGCTTCGTGATCACCAACATGCGGGTGTTCCGCGTGCACGGCATCCTGTCGCAGCACATCGCCACCATGCCGATCGCGCGAATCCTCGACATCTCGGTGCGAAAGCCGATGATCGGCCGCATCTTCGGCTACGGCCACTTCGTGTTCGAGTCCGCGGCCCAAGACCAGGGGCTTCGCGAGATCCGGTACGTCGGTTCGCCTGACGAGCGTGGCAGCTCCATCCAGCGGGTCATCCAGCGCTCGGGTCTGCGCGGGGCGGTTCGCCAGTCGAAGGCCGATCATGCCGGCCCGCCCGACGGCACCTGGCGCCGTGCATCCGCGCGCTGGCGCTGATTTCTCGACACGCCTCTCGACGGGTATCCTTGACAGGCCCCCGGTTGTGTGCAGAACGTGGTCGGGTGCAATGGCGAGTTACCCAAGCGGCCAAAGGGATCTGACTGTAAATCAGACTGCTCAGCATTCGGGGGTTCGAATCCCTCACTCGCCACGTGAAAAGCCCCGGTCTCGACCGGGGCTTTCGTGTTTCCGACGCTTCGTGCGCGCGGCTTGAGCCCGCCGATCAGACGGCAGGGCCGCCGTCGGCGGTGGTCACACGGCCGGCCGCATCGGGGTGCGGCACCGCACGATAGGTGTGCACGGATGCTGCGGCGAGCCAGGCCCATCCGACGAGCACGGTGAGCCACAGCGACGCGACGCCGGCGGGGCCCGCCGACAGTGCCGCGCCGCCGAAGAACCCGAGGATGATCACGGCGCCGGCCACGCGGCATCCGATCGCCCACCCTCGTTCGCCGAGGCGAGCGCTGCGGCTGCCGTATGCGATCGCCGCGATGGCGAGCGTGACGAATCCCACGGCGCCGAACGCGAAGTGCAGCAGGCCCGAGACGCCGAGCGCGGTCGCCATCTCCGAGCCGACCGGGAAGCCGGCCATCGGGTCGGGTGGGAAGATGCCGCTGCCCACGAGACACACGCCGTAGACGGCGACGAGCCAGCCGGTGACGCGGGCTCGGTCGGGCGCCCGCAGGAATCCGATGGCGGCGGCGATGACCATGAGTCCCGAGAGGATGAGGTTCGTCATCTGGATCCAGCCCGCGCCGCCGAGCATGAGCAGGCTGAGCGGATGCTGCGCCAGGTCGAAGCCCGGAGTGAAGGGCACTTGCACGAGGCTCACGATGAGGTAGAACGGGCCGACGACGACACCCCAGCCGAGGAGTGAGCGCGTGACGGCGGCGGTGCCGTCGAAGCCCGAGGGGCGATTCGCGCGGGCGGCGCGAGCTGCGCCGGGTGTTGTGGACATGGCCGACCTCCGATCGTGAACTGCGGTGAACTACGGTGAACTACACTGATGCGTGCAGTATTGCACGCACGAGTGCATTAGTACACTGGTGAGTAAAAGAAATCGAGGAGCGCATGCAAGTTCCGGTCTCCACCGACCCGCGCATCGAGCGATCGCGTGCCGTGATCCTCGAGGCGGCCGCAGCGCACTTCCTGCGGCACGGGTTCATCGCCGCGAACGTCGACGAGATCGCCGCCGAGGCGCGGGTCTCCAAGCGCACCGTGTACAACATCTTCGGCGGCAAGGAGCAGCTCTTCCGCGAGATCCTCGGCAACGCCATCGACATTGCCGAGCGCTTCTCGACCGACATCGCCCGGGAGCTCGGTGAGGCGGCCGATCCCGAGAGCGCGCTTCGCGACACCGGGGTGCGGCTCGCCCGCGTTGTGTTCGGCGGTCGCGTCGTGCCCCTCCGTCGCCTGCTCATCGGCGAGACCGCGCGATTCCCCGAGCTCGCCGCTGACTACTACGAACGCGCCCCGGGGCGGGTCATGCGCACCATCGCCGAGGCGCTCGAGCGATTCCGTGAGCGCGGCGTGCTCGACTTCGACGACGCCGACGAGGCGGCCGAGCACTTCGCCTTCCTCGTCATGGGAGCGCCGCTCGATCGGGCCATGTTCATCCTCGACGCGGCGCAGCCCGATCTCTCGGCGATCGAGCGCCGCGCCGAGCGCGGCGTCGCCGTGTTCCTCCGCGCGTATGTCGGTCCGAGACGGGCGCATGCGTGAGGCCGTGCGTGCCGCGTAGCGTGAGGGGATGACCCAGCACGAGACATCCGACGCATCCGCACCTGCCGACCTGCTCGAGCTCGCTCGCAGCATCGCGTTGCGCGCGGCAGAGTTCTCGCTCGACGCGCGAACCGCCGGCGTGAGTGTGGCGGCCACGAAGTCGACCCCGACCGACATCGTCACGGCGGTCGACCGCGACACCGAGGCCCTGATCCGCTCGCTCGTGCTCGAGGCCCGGCCCGACGACGGCATCCTCGGCGAGGAGGGCGCGACCCACGTCGGCACGAGCGGCCTGAACTGGGTCGTCGACCCGATCGACGGCACGGTCAACTTCCTCTACGACATCCCGGCGTGGTGCGTGAGCATCGCGGTCGTCGACGGGCCGGCCGACCCGGGCAGGTGGACGGCGCTCGCCGGTGTCGTGGTGAACCCCGTCTCGGGCGAGGTGTTCGAGGCGAGCGCCGGCGGGGGAGCGCGCCTCGACGGACGAACGCTGCAGGTGAACACGGATGTCTCGCTCGGCCAGTCCCTCGTCGGCACCGGGTTCTCCTACGCCGCCGAGCGCCGGCGCGCCCAGGCCGAGGTGATCCTCGAGCTGCTCCCACGGGTGCGCGACATCCGCCGCATCGGATCAGCGGCCCTCGACCTCTGCGGGGTCGCCGCCGGCCGGCTCGATGCCTTCTACGAGAGCGGCCTGAACCCGTGGGATCACGCGGCCGGTGCCCTCGTCGCGCGCGAAGCCGGCGCTCGCGTCGGCGGCCCGCGGGGCGGTGCCGAGAGCATCGAACTCCTCATCGCAGCGGCGCCCGGGCTCTACGCCGAGCTCGCGTCGGCACTCATCGACGCGGGTGTCGACGCGTGATTCAGCGGCGGATTCCCCGCCGTCATGCGGATGGCCCCGCTCTCAATCCGCGCGCCTTCCGGAAATCTCCGTTCGCCTTGGCAAGGTGGTGGTCAGCAGGTAGTCTTTACCAATCCGTTATCTCGACGTGATGTCGCGATGAACACCTCCGAGATCCCCCGCTCGCCCCCAATGCCGAAGGTCCTTCACACGTGCTCGAGTCCCCCCTCGTGCCCGACGGTTCAACGCCAGGCACTCAGGCTTCATCGCGGCCCGAGCGACCCCTGACCCGACGTGAATTACGTGAGCGCGAGGCGGCTCAGGCTCGGCAGGCCGAGGGGCACAGCATCGAGGCGGTCGTCGAGTCGGCCGTTCAGCCTTCGGCCGGTGCGGGCCGCAACGCCGATCTTCCGGTAGCGCAGCCCGGCTTCGACGCCGGTGCAGGGGCAGCGCCGCAGCCGAGCTTCGACGAACTCTTCGGCATCTCGGCCGGCGCTCCGGCCGAAGCTGCCCCGACACCGCGGGCCGACCGTCGAGCGGATGCCGCGAGCCATCCGAGCTCCGAGCTCCGGTCGCGCCGCACAACTGCTCCCACCCCCGCACGGTTCTCCCAGGCCGAGCCGGCCGACTCTCGAGTCGACCCGGACTCGGCCTTCGCTGTTTCCCGCTCCGAGGCCGCCGCCTCGTCGGAACCGAACTCCTTCGACTCATTGTTCGGCGGGCTCGGCGACGAGGTCTTCGATGACGTCGATGCGGTGAACTTCGAAGCCGGCCGCGGCCGCAAAGCGCGCGCGGCCAAGCCGACGCGCGCTGAACGCAAGGCCCAGAAGGCTGCCCGAGCGGCTGGACCGCGACGTGGTGGGGCGGCGGCCACGCCGGCCAAACCTCCGACCTCTGCGGCAGCGCCGGGCGTGCCGAAGCCCGCCCCGCCTGCCGTGCCGAAGCCCGCACCGCCGGCCG
>NZ_SDPN01000029.1 GCF_004134825.1 Agromyces albus | reverse complement strand
GAGGTGCCCGCCCTTCGCGAGCACGAGCACGCCGAGCGACGCCGAGAGCCGCTCGGCTTGCGCGAGCGCCTCGGGCCACGTCGCGGCGCGGCGCTCGCCCGCGAGCACGGCCTGCTCGTGCAGGTTGGGCGTGATGAGGTGGGCGAGGGGGAGCAGCTCGCGCAGGGCCGCCTCGGCGTCGGCGTCGAGCAGGCGGTCGCCGCTCGTGGCGATCATCACGGGGTCGAGCACGACGACGGGTGGCTTCACGCGTCGTAGCCAGTCGCCGACGGTGCGGATGATCTCGGCGTTCGCGAGCATGCCGATCTTCACGGCGTCGATCACGACGTCGTCACTCACGGCATCGAGTTGTTCAGCAAGGAACGACGCCTGCGGAACGTGCACGCTCCGCACGCCGCGCGTGTTCTGGGCGACGAGCGCCGTGACCGCCGACATGCCGTAGCCGCCGACCGCGGCGATCGACTTGAGGTCGGCCTGGATTCCGGCGCCGCCCGAGGGGTCGGTGCCCGCGATGCTGAGGACGCGAGGCACCCGGCGGCCGGTCGTGCCGCCGCCGCTCATCGCTCGCCCCATGCTGCCGCGAACCGTGCAGCTGCATCGCGCGGATCGGATGCCGCGCACAGCGCAGACACCACGGCGACTCCCGCCGCGCCGGCCGCACGAAGCGGCCCGACGTCATCGAGCGTGATGCCGCCGATCGCTACGCACGGCAGCTCCGCTGCGCGGGCGAACCGCGCGAACCCGTCGACGCCGAGCGCCGGCGGGTGGTCGGGTTTCGTCTTGGTGGGGTGGATGACGCCGACGCCCAGGTAGTCGACGGAGCCGCGCGGCATCCGCTCGACGGCAGCGAGATGCGTCGGATGGTTCGCCGTGAGCCCCACGATCGCGTCGGCGCCGAGGAGCTCGCGCGCCTCGAGCACGGTGTCGTCGCGCTGTCCGAGGTGCACGCCGTCGACGGGCACGCCGCGCTCACGGGCCGCGACGACGACGTCGAGCCGGTCGTTGAGGAGGAGTACCGCACGGCCGTCGATGACGCCGGCGAGCTCCTCGAGCTGGGCGAGCATCGTCGCGGCATCCGCCGACTTGTCGCGCAACTGCACCACGCGCACGCCGCCGGCGACGGCGCCGGCCACGACCGAGGCGACGCCGCGCGGCCCGCAGAGCGTCGCGTCGGTGACGAGGTAGAGCGAGAGGTCGAGCGCGGTTCGTGTGCTCACGACCGCACCAGCGCCGGGGCATCCGCGACCAGCAGGTCGGCACGTGCCACGAGGTCGTCGGCGGTGACGCTCGCGAGGGCGTCGAGGAAGAGCGGTCCGAAGGTGCCTGGGCCGGATGCCGGTGCCGCGGCGAGCTCGGCCGCGATCGTGTAGCTCACGGTGGCCGCTACGGTCGCCGCGAACGCGTCGTCGCTCACCGCGAGGAACGCCGCGGTCACCGCGCCGAGCGCGCAGCCGCCCCCTGTGATGCGGGTGAGCAGCGCGTCGCCGTTGCCCACACGCGCGATTCGGGTGCCGTCGGTGATGAGGTCGATCGCCCCGGATACCGCGACGACCGAGCCGTGCGCGGCCGCGAGTGCTGCCGCGGCATCCGCTGCCGATTCGGTGGAGTCGGATGCGTCGACGCCGCGGCCGCCCCCGCCGACACCCGCGAGCGCGATGATCTCGCTCGCGTTGCCGCGGATGGCCGTGGGCCGGTGCTCGAGCAACTCGTGCGCGAGCGCGGTGCGCACGGGCAGACCGCCGACCGCGACCGGATCGAGCACCCAGGGCGTGCCGGCCTCACGTGCAGCGGCGACGGCCTCGCGGGCGGCGTCGCGTTGCTCCTCGTGGGGTGTGCCGAGGTTCACGAGCAGGCCCGAGGCGATGCGCGCGAAGACACCCGCCTCCACGCGGATGTCGACCATCGCGGGCGCCGCCCCGAGGGCGAGCAACGCGTTGGCGGTGAAGTTGGTGACCACGCTGTTCGTGATGCAGTGCACCAGGGGCGTTGTGGCCCGCACACGGTCGAGCAGGGCGGCGGCATGCTCGGCCGGATCGGCAGGGCGGGCCGGGTTGGCAAGGCCAGCCGGGTTGGTCAGGTGGGCAGGGTCGACAGACAGACGATCGCTCAACGCAACATCCCTTCGCTAGTTCGAACTAGATCAGGTTCGACGGGTGTGATCTCAGCCGCATGGTGCGGCACCCCGTGTCACTGTCGGTCAGCCTAGCGGCTGCCCAGGTTTGCCGACTGCCGAGCTCGGCGTCAGGCGGTGACGACCGGCGGGCCGACCGGCACCTCGACCCAGTGCGCCGGCGCGGGCAGCATGATGCCGCCCGCCGCGAAGACGATCACCGCGAAGGCGTAGATCATGATCACGATCGCGAGCGCGCCGAGCACCATGGTGGCCGGTACGGCGAGCGAGACGCGCACGCCCGCGTTGCGGTAGCGCGGCACGGCCATGAACGACACGCACATGGCGATGGCGCCGAATCCCGTGATCCAGACGGTGCGCAACGCGTCGCCCTCGAGCGGTGCCGCCACGGCGAGCACGACCGCGCCGATTCCGAGCAGCAGGCCGGTCCACGCGAAGAAGCGCGCGAAGCCGATGCCGCCGATGTCGTCATCGCCGCTCCACCAGGGCCTTACGGGTTCGCTCATGCTCTCGATCGTACGACCTGCCCGGTGGTTGAGCAGCGCCGCCGAAGGCGACGCGTATCGAAACCACAACCCCGCCGGCGCGCTCTATGCTGTCGCGGTGGCATCCGTCGACCGGCTCTTCTCCTATGGAACCCTGCGCCTGCCCCACGTGCAGCGCGAGACGTTCGGCGCCGAGCTGCCGACCGCGCCCGATGTGCTCGCCGGCTGGCGGGTGCGCATGGTGCGGATCACGGATGCCGCGGTGCTCGCGTTGAGCGGCGAGGCCGAGCATCCCATCCTCGAGCACACCGGCGACCCGGCCCACCGTGTCGACGGCGCCGTGCTCGAGCTGACGCCCGCGCAGCTCGCTGCCGCCGACGAGTACGAGGTCGACGATTACCACCGCGTCGAGGTGACGCTCGAGTCGGGGCTGGTGGCGTGGGTGTACGTGGCGCGCTGAGCGGCGCCGATCGCCGTGACTCACGAGGTGGTTTCGATACGCGTCCGGCTTCGCCGGGCGCTACTCAACCACCGAGGCTTGCCGAGTCTGCGATGCCGTTCCCAATCGCTCGTGTGAATCCCGCCTCATGTGAGGCGAATCTCACATGAGCGGCGCCGGCGCTACCTGGGCATCTCGATCGGGCGATGTCCACCCCATTCCGGGAGCTGGATGATCGACGTAGCGTGAGCCTTAGAGACTCCAGCGCCCTTCGAACGAGCAAGGAGGCAGCATGCCGGCCGAAGAGGAGATGCCGTCGACGCTGGCGCGTTCCCCGAAGCACGCACAGGAGATCTGGACGAAGACCTTCGATGCCGCCGTCGAGACGTACGGCGATGGGGAGCTTGCGCGGCGCACGGCATTCTCGGCCCTGAAGCACCAGTACGAGAAGGTCGGCGACCACTGGGAGCAGAAGGAGCATCCGGGTCCGAGTGACAAAGGTGCCACCGATCGCAGCGGCGAGACGGCGGGCGGCGTCGACACCAACGCGTCGAAGGCCCACTTGTACGACATCGCGAAGCGGCTCGATGTGCCGGGCAGGTCGTCGATGTCGAAGGACGAGCTGATCGAGGCGATCCAGCGCGAGAACGATCGGCAGACGGCGGCGCGCCGGCGCCGGTGAGGCATCCCGGCGCGTCGGCGTGGGCTCAGCCCTGAGCTTGGTCGGGCAGTGGCGCGCCGTGCGGCAGTCCGTCGGCGAGTGATCCGGTCTCTCACTCGCGCGACCGATCTGTCTCGAGCGACCATCGGGATGTCTCTCTGCAAAATCGGTCAACTTGTAAACAGATCGACCGTTTTTTCAGGGCGATACCACCTTCGACTCCGCCCAACTCGACTCTGCGAGCGATACGCCCTCGGTCGACTGAGTTGACTCGGTCGACTCGGTGACCCTTCCGACTCGACTCAGCTCGGCGGCCGCACCTCGGGCCCGACGCCGTCGGGAGCAATCGTGTCGTCATCCGACTTGCCGCGATGCGCGATCGCGTCGGGATCGTCGTCGTCCTCGATCGTGACGGGCTGTTCGTCGACGCCGAGCGACTCCGGAACGAGGGCCGCGGCGCCGAAGTCGGTTCCGATGCTGCCGACCCCGGGGAAGCCGCCGGCCCGGTCTATGCCGGCATCGCCTCGGGTGTCGGTGGGGATAGTCCCGTGGTCGCGGGGGCCCTTCGGGGTTTTGTCGGTGCCCGTCGGCTTTTCGTCGGTGGCATCATCCATGGTGGCGTCATCCATGTCGGTCATGGTCGGTCCTTTCGTCCGCATTCTCACCCTCGCAGGCGTCGCGGGAGGGCGCACGGGGTTGACACCGCCGCGGCATCCGATGCCCGTTTGCGTGCGGTGACCCGGCATGGGTTGAGCTCCCCATCGCCCGCGCGAGGGCGCGAGGGTAGCGTCGTCGTGTTCGGCCAGGGAATCAAGGGAAATCCCATGGGGGGCTGACGGATGCTGGGACCGCTCGGTCATCGAGCGGTTGGAAAACCCGTGTGTGGTGAGCTGAACCTCTGATGGGCCGGCCAAGCGACCGGCCCATCACCAGCTTCGAATCCGACGTCATCCGCGCCGAAGAAACGCCGGCAGCGCGGCATCCGGAACCGCACTCAGCCTCGCGTTCGGCCCCAGCTCAGCATGCGCGACATCCAGTCCTTGCGGCCCAGTCGAAGCAGCTTCTTCCAGCCGGTCGATGCGGCGATAGGGGCCGGGGGAGCAGTCGGAGTCGGCCGTGCCGTCGCCGCGGGCGCCGGAACGCTCGGGGGAGCGGTCGTCGGTGTCGGTGTCGGAGCCGGAGCCGACTCCGGCGCAGACTCCGGCGTCGGCGCCGGCGCCGGCTCCGGAGTCGGCGCGCCGGCCGGGAGCGAGAACGCCAGCGTGCCGAACCCGAGCTGGTCGAAGCCGCCGCTGTTGGGTCCGTAGTCGCCGCCGCCGCCCTCGGGGCGCACCTGGGCCGCGATCTCGGCGACGTGCGGCGCACTGAGCCCTCGCCGCACCACGTAGTGGTTGTAGATGAGCTCCCACACGGGCCGCACATGGCCGCGGCCGGCCTCGGAGATGACGGTCTGCGACCGCCAAGCGCCGTTCACGCCGTGCTGCCAGCTGTAGGTCGTGAATGGCACATCGTGGCCGAGGTTGTACTTCGCAACGTACTCGGCGGCCTTAAGGAAGCGGTTGTCGTCGTAGCCGTAGAGGTCAATGCCCTGGTTCCACGCCATCTCGCAGAACGTGCCCATCTGGCCCATGCCCATCAGGGTGTGGCCCTGGTCGCGACCGCTCTCCTGCCACTGGGCGAGGCCGTCGGAGTGCAGGATCGGCACGGCATTGCCGATCGATCCGTTTCCGCCGCCGCTCTTGAAGTAGGTGACGGCCTGGTCGATGAGGTCTTGGCGATCGCAGAGGATGCCGATGGCGAGCACCGCGTTCATGTTGCAGAGATCCCAGTTCGCCCAGTAGTTCGAGATGTGCGCGCCGTTGTGCACAGTGAGGAAGTGGTTGTTCATGGGATAGAACACCCTGAGCAGCAGGTCTTGGGCGGCGGCGAGGTCGAATCCGGCATAGCCGCGCAGCAGATCAGCGGCGACGGCGAACTGGTATCCGTAGATTCCGACCGCGAGGAACCGATCGGCATTGCCGTTGACGGCGGTGAGCGTGCGCGACCAGACGTTGAGGATGTTGCTCGCCGTCGCCGCGTGGGCTTCGTCGCCCGAGACGTGCCAGCGCAACGCATTCTGGTAGGCGGCGTGGATGTCGTTGAAGAACGGCGCGTAATTCTGGCCGTCGCCGCCGCGCACCACCGTCGCGATGGGGCGCGGCGTCCAGCTCGCGCTCGAGTGCCGGTTGTTGACGAGGCGTTCCCAGCCGGCCGTCCACGGTTGGGCCCCGGCAGCGACCTGGGTGCGCATGCGGCTCAGATCAGCTGCGGTGTGGAGCATCCGTGGGTCGGATGCCCCGGCCGCATGAGCAGACTCGGGTGTACCCCAGAGCGGGCCGAGACCGGCGCTGGCGATTGCGACCGCCGAAAGTGTGAGGACCGACCGCCGGCTCACCGCAACGGACGTGAACGTTGTCTCGATTTTCATGTGTGTCTCCCGGTTGTCCCCCGGTGAAGCGAACACGGCCCTCGTCGAAGACCGTTCCGGCCATGCTAGGGGCCGCCTGCGACCCGTTGCAAACGCATATATATCTCACCTTCGGGCCCCGGTGGTTGAGTAGCGCCCGGCGAAGCCGGCCGCGTATCGAAACCACTTGTGCGCCGACGAATAGGCATTTATCCACCCCAGTGTCGATCTCCCCCAACCCCATTCGACGCCAGAATGAGAGCGGAACTACCGCCGGGAAGGAACATCATGCGCACCCTCATCGTCACCGAGTTCATCACCCTCGACGGAGTCATCGACTCGCCCGGCAGCGGATCGCACCCGCGAGCCGGCTGGACCTTCAAGGACGTGCCGTTCGTCGAGGAGGCATACGAGATCAAGGGTCGCGAGCAGCTCGAGGCCGGCGCGATGCTCATGGGCCGCGTCAGCTACGAGGAGTTCGCTCCGGTCTGGCCGACGATGGAGGAGGAGTTCGCCGAGTACAACGCGATGCCCAAGTACGTCGTCTCGAGCACGCTGACGGATCCCGAGTGGAACAACACGCAGGTGCTGCGCTCGCTCGACGACGTCGCGAAGCTCAAGCAGACCGAGGGCGGCAACATCATCGTGCACGGCAGCGCCACGCTCGCACAGGGCCTGGCCGCCGCCGGCCTCGTCGACCGCTACCACCTGCTCGTGTTCCCGATCCTGCTCGGCGACGGCAAGCGCCTCTTCGGCGGCGGCGACCCCTACACTCGCCTCGACCTCGTGGAGCACGAGGCGTACTCCAACGGTGTCACCAAGGCCGTGTTCAACGTCGTGCAGTGAGCCGTCGGCGCGTCAGCCGGCGGCCCGCTCACACCACGTCGACGCGGCAACGGATGCCGGGTGCCGCCGCAATCCGCCGGTCGCGCGTCAGCAGCGTCGCATCCGTCTCTTCCGCGAGCGCGACGTACGACGCGTCGTAGCTCGAGAGGTTGCTGCCGAGCTCCCATGCGCGGGTGGCGAGTGCCTCCCACGGCCAGAGGTCGATCGGCAGGTCGAGCAGGTCGGCATGCGCGAGCGCCGCCTCGGCGCCCGAGAGCAGCCGGGCGTTCATGCGGCGGCGCAGCACGTTCGCCACCTCGAACGGTAGGAGCGCCGGAGCAAGAACGGCAGCATCGCGCAGGCGGGACGCGATCACCTCTCCGGGCTCGCCGGGGTCGATCAGCAGCGTGACGATGGCGGATGCGTCGACAACGACCAGCGGGCGGTGTGCTCGCATCTCGCGCTGTTCCGAGCCTGCTCGGCGCGAGCTCCCGCGTCGGTCAGCGGTGGTCGGCATCGAGGTCGGCGAGCAGCTCTGCGGTGTCGAGCGGCGGATAGGTGCGTGCTCGCATCCTTGCGCGCATCAGCGCTTCGAGCGCACTCGGTCGCGCGGCAAGCGCCTCGAGCTCGCCGCTGAGGTACTCCTGCAGCGATTGCCCGCCTCGGGAAGCGCGCGCCGCGAGCTCGTCGCGCACTTCGTCGGGAACCGAACGGATCGTGATGGTGACGGGCATGCAGGCAGTTTATCGCAGGTGCATGCAAAATGCATGCACCGCGTCAGCCCAGCGAGCTCACGAACTCCCGCACCCGCGAGGCGATCTCGTCGGGCACCTCGCCGACCGTGAAGTGGCCGCCCTCTTCGAGTCGCTCGAACACGCGCAGGTCGAGATAGTGGCGACGTGCGAGCGACTCGGGGTAGGCGGCTTCGTGCCGCTGGATGAAGACCGCCGCCGGCACCGACGTGGGAGGGATGGGGTCGGGCTGGTCGGCCCCCTCGTAATACGGGCGGAACGACGACCCGATCGATTGCGTGACCCAGTAGATCATCGCTTCGGTGAGGATCCGGTCGCGCGAGATGCGCCGCTCGAGAGCTCGCGGGTCGCCCGGCGGGGTGTCACTCCACTCGACGAGCTTCTCGGCGAGCCACGCGAGGAGCCCCGCGGGCGAGTCGTTGAGTGCGGCAGCGAGCGTGTCGGGCCTGGTCGCCTGCACGTGCCCGTAAGCGCCGTCGACCTCATGCTTGGCCGCGATGCCGTCGAAGAAGGCGCGCTCGTCGGGCTCGGTGAGGGCAGCGCGTTCCTCGCTCGTGGGGAAGTGCGCGTGCGTGGCGATGATGCCGGCGATCTGCCCTGGGTGACGCGCCGAGATGAGGTCGCTGACGTTGGCCGTGACATCCTCGCCGTACGTGAAGTAGCGCTCATAGCCGAGCACCTCGGTCATGAGCGCGTGCATCGTCGCGGCCAGGCGCTTCTCGGACATCTCGCCGTCGGCGTATGGCGAAGAGAACGCGAATCCGGGCAGGCTCGCGACGACGACGTGGAAGTCGGGCAACCTATCGGCGAACTCGAGCTGCAGTGCGAACGTGTGCGGCCAGCCGTGCATCACGAGCAGAGCCGGGGCATCCGCTCGCTCGGATCTCACGTGCACGAAATGCACCGCGGCGTCGCCGATCTCGGCGATGAACTGCGGATGCCCGTTGAGCCATGCCTCGCGTGCTCGCCAGTCCCAGTCGATCCACGAGTCGACGAGCTCGCGCAGGTAGGCGGCGCTCATGCCCGCCGGGGGCCGCCGCGGTGAGTCGCCGAGCAGCCGGCTACGTGCGAGACGCGCCCGGAGATCGTCGATGACCTCGTCGGAGACGTGGAGCTCGAACGGTTGCAATGCGGTCATGCGCCGACCGTACTCTCGGCCGCCGACAGCGGCGTTGGCGGGATATCGCGTCAGCTCGGCAGCCGACCGTCGATGCCCAGTGCGAGGGAGCGGCCAGAATGGGCAGGTGACTCGTCGTGGACTGATCCTGTTCGCCGCGCTCGGGATCGCCTGGGGCGTCCCGTACCTGTTCATCAAGGTGGCGGTGACCGAGCTCGACCCCGCGATGGTGGTCCTGGCGCGGTCGGCTCTCGCGGCGATCCTGTTGCTGCCGCTCGCGTTCTTCCGGCGCGAAGTGTGGCCGGTGGTGCGGCGGTGGAAGCCGATGCTCGCCTACACGATCGTGGAGATCGTGCTCCCGTGGTACTTCCTGAGCTCGGCCGAGCAGCGCCTGCCGAGCTCCACCGCGGGGCTGCTGCTGGCCACCGTGCCGCTCGCGGGCGTCGCCATCGCCTTCGCGATGGGGCGGCCCGCGCAGCTCTCCCGCATGAACTGGGCAGGCATCGCCCTCGGCATGCTGGGCGTCGCGGCGCTCGTCGGTTTCGATATCGGCGGGTCCGACCTGATCGCCGTCGCGGAGATGGCGGTCGTTGTGGTCGGGTACGCGTTGGGCCCGGCGATCCTCGCCCGATGGATGTCCGACCTGCCGGGTGTCGGCGTCGTCGCCGTGTCCCTTGCCGGCACCGCGATCGTCTACGTGCCCTTCATGCTGCTGACCGATGGCTGGCCGAGTGTGTGGCCGTCCGAAGCGGCCATCGTGTCGATCGTCGTCCTCGCCGTCGTCTGCAGTGCGCTCGCGTTCCTGCTCATGCTCGCGCTCGTCACCGAGATCGGTCCCGTGAAGGCGACGACGATCACCTACGTCAATCCCGCCGTCGCCATCGTCGCCGGTGTCCTCGTGCTCGGCGAGCGAGTCACGGTCTGGACGGTCGTCGGGTTCGTCCTCGTGCTGCTCGGCTCCTACCTCGTGACGCGCCGTCGGCGGGAGACGATCGCGCCGGCGGAGCTCGAAGAGGCATCCGTCGAGCAGGTCCGCTAGCCAGCTGTCGCCGAGGCTCAGTCGGGAATCCCGGCCGCGAGCTCCTCGAACACGTCGCGTACCTCGTCGTGCACGGCGAGGGGTGCCGACTGCCCCATCCACAGCGATTGCAGGTCGGCGCGACCCTGGCGGATCGCCTCCACGCGGAACTTCCCGGTCATCCAGTTCTGCACCGGGAACGGGGCGATCACGCCGCCCTGCTCGATCTCGCGGATGAAGCGGTTGGCCGCGCCGCGGGCGAGCCGTCCGCTCATCGCGCGCGTGAGCACCGTGTCGTGTGCCGCCGTCGCGCCGATCGCCGCACGGTGCGCGTCATTCGCTGCCGACTGTCGCGTGCGCAGGAAGGCCGTGCCGACCTGCACGCCGGCCGCGCCAAGCGCGAAGGCCGCCGCGACGCCGCGCCGATCGGCGATGCCGCCCGCGGCGATGACGGGCACGCCGACCGCATCGACCACCTGGGGGATGAGCGAGATGGACCCGACGAGCGCCCGCTCGGGCCGACGGAGAAACGACACGCGGTGCCCGCCCGCCTCCATCCCCGTTGCGACGATCGCGTCGACGCCGCTCTCCTCCAGCGCCACGGCCTCGTCGACCGAAGTCGCTGTGCCAACCAAGCGGATGCCGCGCGCCCGCGCACTCTCGACGACGCCCTCGGCCGGCACGCCGAACACGAAGCTTGCCACGGCCGGCCGCGCCTCGAGCACGGCGTCCCACTGCTCGTCGAACGACGGCAGGTACTGGGCGGGTGGCTCGGTCGGCACTGGCACTCCGACCTCATCGAAGAAGGGTCGGAGCGCCTCGACGGCGTCGTCATAGTCGGAACGCGGGAGCGGGGCATCCGCCTCGGGGTCGGTCAGCGGCAGCCAGACGTTGAGGTTGAACGGTCGGCTCGTGGACGCGCGGATCGCCGACGCCGCCTCGGCGATGCGGCCGGCGTCGTACCCGTAGAGTCCGAACGAGCCGAGCCCGCCGAGCTCGCTCACGGCGGCAGTGAGCTCGACCGACGAGAGCCCACCGAACGGGCCGAGCACAATCGGCTGATCGATGCCCAGCATCGCCGTGAGGTGATTCATGCGGTCCGTCATCTCGTCGCTCCTCGTGCCCGGGTTGCAGTGTCCGTGCTTCGTCCAACCTACGGCCGGCCGCCAAGGCTCCGACCAAGACAGTCGACAAGTGCACGAGCGATCGATCCGTCGCCATCGAGCCGTGGATTGAAAATCGTGACATCGAAGCCGACGGCATGCCGGCTGTCGATGGCGACCCTCAGCACGTGCTCGAGCTCATCCCAGGTCAGCCCGCCCGGAGCACGGTAGTCGACGGCCGGCATCACGGCATCGTCGAGCACATCGCAATCGAGATGGATCCAGAAGCCGTCGAGCTCCGGGCGCACGAGTTGTTCCAGCGCTTCATGCGCGGCGTCTTCGACGCCTCGTCGTCGAACCTCCTGGAGGTCGATCATCCTGATGCCCGTGTCCTCGATGCGCTGGCTCCCGAATTCCGCCGCCGTGTCGGCGTCACGCCGCGCGAACTGCACGACGTCGTCGTCGCGAACGAGCGGGCGCTTCCCCTCGAGATCTGCGACGACATCCGGCCCTCGGCCCGTCGCCAGGGCCAGATCCATCGAAGCGGCCTCACCGTTGGGATCGGCTTCCGGCTGGTAGAAGTCGGCGTGGCCGTCGAGGTGCAGCAATCCGTAGCGCCCGCGGCGACGGAGCGCCAGCATGGGGCCCAGAACGACGGTGCAGTCACCGCCGAGCACGAGCGGGATCTCGCCGCTGTCGAGCACCTCGCTCGTCGCGTCAGCGAGGGTGCGAGAGTAGTCGCGGATCGCGGTCGGATTCAGCATGTTCGTCGCCGAATCTCGTTCCGGATCGTACGGCGGCGGAATCACCTGCCCCGCGTGACGCGCGCCGAGGGCGTCGGCGAGACCGGCATCGAGCAGCGCCTCGGGGAGGCGTTCAACACCCCGGGGGAAGAGCCCGAGCACCGACGGGGCTTCGAGGATCGCGTATCCGCCCACGACTCCCATTGTGCCGTCATCGGCAAGGTCCCACCCATCAGCCCTCAACGAGACAGGGCGTCAGATCCCAGCGGTCACTGCACGGTGGTGAAGATCGCGTCGTCGTACTCGAAGCTCGGCGCGATCTCCATCGTGAGCGAGTTCGGATCGGCGACCGACCACGCGGACCGCCACGTGACGGACTCTCCCGGAAGGATCACCGTCGTCGGCGCGATGCCGACGTCTTGGCCGTCACCCGTGATGTCGAAGATCTGGCTCCCCTCCTGGCCGCCCGACGACAGGCGCTCGTAGGGGAAGGGCTCGAGGTTCTCGGTCGAGTTGTTGACGATCGTCAAAGTGAAGACGACGTTGTGCGGAAGGTCGGCACCGGCCGCGTACTCGCTCGGGGTGTAGGGCTCCGGAACCGAGACCGAGAGTTCGACGCCGTTGTCCCAGATCATGGACTGTCCGAACGCGAGGTTGCCGACCGGCTCGGGTTCGACTTCCTCGACCGGCTCGTCGGCGACGGGGAGGTCTTCAAGGTCCTCAGCAGCTTCGGATGCCTCGGCGATGAGCCCGTCGATATCGCCGAACGCCTCGTCGAACGAGGTCGCGACGACGGTGAAGAACACGACGAAGCCCACGATCGTGCCGAGGATCGAGACGATGAGCCCGGTGATCGCCGGCCACTTCCTGCCCTTGAGGAACAGCGCGACGATCGAGAGCACGAAGGCGATCGGCAGCAGGATCCAGCCGACGATCAGCGCGCCGGGGATGCAGGCGAAGATGAACCCCAGCGCCGCGACGGCGAGCGCGATGATCCCGAGAACGTGCGGTTTGGTGGCGGGCGCTGCCGGGGCCGTCGGTGGGGCCTCCGCCGTCGCCACCGGGCTGCCCGTTGCCGCAGCCGCGTAGTAGGGCGACGGCGCGGCGGGTGTCGGCGCGATCGGGTCGACGGGCGGGACGATCGCGGTCGGCGCGTCGCCTGCGGCCGTCGCTTCCGGCGCGGCGGATGACTCAGTGGCGGGAGATTCAGCGGCGGATGCCTCGCCCGACGCGTCGGCGGGCGGCTGCGTCGCACCCGGGCCGGGCGCCCGGTGCTCCGTCCAGACGTTCCCGTCCCAGTACCGGAGACCGCCGGTGCCGTCGTCGTACCATCCTGCCGGGGTCTTGCTCGGGTCGCTCATGTTCTCGATAGTGGCAGAACGCGCCCACCGCCAAGTGGGCGGAAAGGCCCCAGATCGGGGTACACGACGTGACCGGCGGGCCGTCGATTCCGCAGGGGGACGCAGCCTCCCAACCCAGAAAGGGGTGGCCGGCTGTCACGCACTCGCGTGGCAGCCGGCCACCCCTTGTCGCCCTGTGGCGTTCTCCGCGCCTACGCGGCGGCGGCGGACACGCTCACAGCGGCCCGCAGCCCGTCGACGAGCGGCGTCGTCGGGCGCCCGATGAGGCGCGACAGCGTGCCATCCGACTCGGCGAGCACGCCGTTGCGAATACCAGTGTCGATCGCGGCGACGAACCCGGCCGTGCCGGCATCCAGACCGAAGCCCTCGAGCGCGGCCACGTGCTCTTCGGTCGAGAGCGACACGTAGGTCACCTCACGCCCGACGACCTCCGACGCGGCGGCGGCGAGCTCGGAGTAGCTCCACGCGACATCGCCGCCGAGCTCGTACACCTGGCCGATGTGGCCGTCTTCGAGCAGCACCACGGCGGCCGCTTCCGCGAAGTCGACACGGGAGGCGCCCGCGACGCGTCCCTCGCCCGCCGACGACGCGATGACGCCGGTCTCGGCGGCGCGCGCGACATCCGCTGCGTAGTTCTCGGCGTACCAGTTGTTGCGCACGATCACGGCGGGAACGCCCGAGGCGGCGATGGCCTCTTCGGTGGCCTTGTGCTCGGGGACGATCGCGAAGTCGGCAGTGGTGGCGCGGGTGGCGCTCGTGTACACGAGCTTCGTGACGCCGGCGGCCTTGGCGGCGTCGATCACGTTCTGGTGCTGCGCTGCGCGGCTGCCGAACTCGGTGCCCGAGACGAGCAGCACGGTGTCGACGCCCTCGAGCGCGGGGGCGATGGTCTCGGGGCGTGCGTAGTCGAGTTCGACGGTGCGGATGCCGCGAGCCGCGAGGTCCGCGAGCTTCGACGTGTCGCGCGAGCTCGCCACGATGGTGGCGGGGTCGGCGCCACGGGTGAGCAGTGACTCGACGACGAGGCGGCCGAACTGACCTGAAGCGGCGGTGACGAGGATGGTCATGGTGTTCCTTTCGATTGGGACACCAGCTGCAACCGGATGCCGCGCGCTTACCTTCCCTCGCGAAGGTACCCACTTCTTGGTAAGGTACCCACATGACGGTAAGTCTTGCTGAGATCCGGCGCACCTCGGGCGAAGTTTTCACCGAGGGATGCCCCACCCGCGTCGTGCTCGACCACATCATGAGCAAGTGGGGCGTGCTCGTGCTGCTCGCGCTCACCGACGGCACCCTGCGCTGGGGCGAGTTGCGCCGCGAGGTCGAGGGCATCAGCGAGAAGATGCTCGCCTCCACGCTGCGCCAGCTCGAGGCCGACGGGTTCGTGGAGCGCACCTCCTATCCCGAGGTGCCGCCGCGCGTCGAGTACGAGCTGACCGACCGCGGGCGTGAACTGATGGAGCGGATGCTGCCGCTGGTCGAGTGGGTCGCGGCGAACGCCGGCGACGTCCTCAAGGCCGACCTCATTGCGGGGCGCGGGTAGAGGAAGAGCTGGTCGCGAGCCAGCGGCGAAGTTCAGCCATGCCGATGCGCACTGCTGCGCCGATCGGCGCTGACGCCCTACCATCGGACGTGCGCGGGTGCCCGCCCGCCGCATTCGAACCGCCCCGACGACCGCCCAACCCGATCCGCCGACACGACGGACCGACTTCCCCCTGGAGTCCGGTTGACTACGCCCGTTGACGACGAACACGTGTCGGGCTCGGGCGCGCCCTTGGCGGAGCTCGAGCGAGACGACGATCGGGCCGGTGCACACGCGCGGCGTCTCGAGATTCCGGCGATCGACCCGCCGAGGCATCCGCTCGCCGAACGGCCCAGGTACTTCTTGAGCTCGCTGGAACCGAGCGGCGACTACGACGCGGTCATCGTGACCGTCTCCGACGGCGAGCGGCGGCGGTACTTCACGACCCGCGACGGCGCGCAGCTCACCGAGGTCGACGAGGAGTCGTTCGAGCGCCGGCGTGAGAGCGGAGTGCGTTCCCTGCTCGAGCTCGATGAGCGGGAGCTCGGCGAGCTGGAGGTCGAGCTGAGGTTCGTGCGTCCGGTTCGCGGGCGCGATCCGATCGCGGAGGCGGCCGAGTCTGCGGCCGACGCAGCGACACGTGAAGAGGCCGAGCCGGAGCCGGTGCCGGCAGCATCCGAAGCGGCCGAGGCTCCGGCCGATCCTACGAACGAGGACGACGACGCGGAGGTGGACCCGGTGACCGAGGAGTTCGAGGAGATGGTGATGGAGTCGACGATGATGACGTCCGAGGGCATGGAGGGCAGCGGCATCCGGAGAAGCGGGTACGTGCCGGCGGTCGAACCCGAACCGGCGCTGCTCCCGATCCCGTCGGCCGAATCGATGTCGGCGACCGACGCGATCGCGCAGGTGTCGCTCGCGAAGGGCATCTCGTTCATCGCGCACCGCGGCCGGCTCGACAAGAGCGGTGCGCCGTACATCGACCACCCCGGACGCATCTCCGAGCGCTTCGACCCGGTCACCGAGCCCATCGAGGCCGCGGCCGCGTGGCTGCACGACGTGCTGGAAGACACGGCCGTCACGGCCCAAGAGCTGCTCGAGGCCGGACTGATTCCCGAGATCGTCGAGGTCGTGGAAGTGCTCACGCGCACCCCTGAGGTCTCGCTCGACGAGTACTACGCACGCATCCGCCGCGACCGGATCGCGCGCCGCGTGAAGCTCGCCGATATCGACGACAACACCGCGCGGTGGCGTCTGCGCCGCCTCGAGTACGAAACCCAGTTGCGCCTCGTGGAGAAGTACCGCTACGCGCGTCAGGCGCTCGGCGCCGACTGACGATCGCCCTCGGCGGGTTATCCCGACGTGCTGCTTCGGGAGTGGTTCTCGCGCGCGCGGAGCGCCACTTCGATGTCGTCGAGCAATGCGGGGGCATGCTCCGTGACGGTGTTCCAGAGACGTGCATTGTCGAGGCCGGCGTAGTTGTGTGCTGCGACGTTTCGCGTGGCGCGCAATCCATCGCGGGCCAGCGCGGGGAGCGATAGCGTGACCTCTTCGGGCAGCTCGCGCGTGACGAAGTCAGCGAGATGGATCACCGCGAGCATGCCGACGTCGTAACTGTCGGATCCAGCCGCGATGAAGGCTTCGCGGCCATCGCGAGCGGCGCGCGTGAACCGAGATCGAAGACGAGCCACCTCGCCGAGTAACCGCTCCACATCGATGTTCGCTGACTCGCTCGACCTCGGTCGTGCCCGGAATCCCGAGCGGGGAGCCTCATCGCTCACAGGGGCACCGCTTCACTCCGGATCGCTCGAACGATGGCGTCATCCGGATCATCGACCACGGCGTCGACGGGGAAACCGACGATGCGCGCGACCTCGTCACGAAATGCCGCGAGCGTGAGGAAGTCGACATCGTCACGGGCGCTGACGAGGAGGTCGACATCGCTGTGCTCAGTGTCGGTTCCACGGGCCGCCGAACCGAAGACGCGGATGTCGCTGACGCCGAAGCGGGGGCCCAGCTGGCGAATCTGCGCCGCGAACAGTTCGAGGGGAATCGAGGGCCGGAGCTTTGCAGCATGAAGGATGCGGGAGAGCAGCTCCTCGCTGGGATCGCGGGCGCCCGATTCGATTGCTGCCAGGTTCGGCTGTTTCACGCCGGAACGCCGAGCCAGTTCGCGCTGGGACAGACCGGCGTCCTCCCGCGCCCGGCGGACGAGCGCGGCGGCTGAAGTCTCGGACGGCATGCTTGAGTATATCGCGCTGATATCAGCGACGTGCTGACGTTCGCGCGTCAGCCTCCAGCCGACCGCTGGTCGACCTCTCGCCTGAGCCGGTCGTCATCGAGGCCGAGAAGCTCGAACGTCTCGCGAATCTTGGCCGCGGCCTCAGGACGCTTCTCCTCCAGGCAGTCGACCAGCCGCAGACCTTCATTGCTCACCTCGCCCAGGGATCCCAACAGCGAGGTGGCCGTCGAGAGCGGCACGATGATCGTTCTGACCGATTCAAGCGATCCCGTCGCTTCGCCGGCGGACTCCACGACGTAGCGCAACGAACCGCCGAGCGCCGCCCGCTCTTGCGCGCAGACGGTCGTATCCACTTCCGTGCCTTCGAACACGTCGGGCTCGATGCCGACGCTTCCGAGGTACTTGTCGATCTCACCGTCGGACGCCATGATCCGCATGATCTCCGGGTAATCATCGTCAGTGATCTCGATCGTCGGTTCGAGACCTGTTTGTGCATCAGCCATCTCGATCTCCCCCTCGGCGGCGCAACGCTGCACCCCTATCGGTGCGGAATTTACTCCGCACGCCCCCTAGAGGCAACGCCTTGAACTCGACCTCGAGCCCGCCGGCTCCTTGAAGACGGGCCGGCGAGCTCGCTGGCGACCGTCACGCCGTCGCCGCCGCAACGGCGCGCATCCGGCTCAGCGCCTCCACGACGAACTCCGCGTCGCGTCCCATGCCCATGAGCGTCTCCGAGACGACCGAGTACTGGAACGGCATGCCGACGAACGCCAGCCCGGGGCATCCGCTCGCCATTCCCCGGTGCTCGATCGGGAGGCCGGCGGCATCCGTCACGCCGTCGATCGCGATCCAGCTGAGGTCGGGGCGCGATCCCGTGCACCAGATCACCGTCGCTGCGTCGATGACGGTGCCGTCGGCGAGCACCGGGCGGCCTGCCTCGACACGGTCGATGCGAACCACGCGAACGACGCCAGCACGCTCGAGGTCGGCGGGCTTGTTGCGCACGAGCATGACGCCGTGGTCGAGCCCCTCGGCCCTCGCCGCGCGACCCTTGGCGGTGTCGATCGTCGTGCGCAACAGGAAGCGCACGAAGATCCCGCTCACGAGGTTGCCGATCGGCTTGTCGATGTCGACCGGCACGTGCCCCGGATGCCGCCCGGCGAGCGTCACCGCGTGGCCGTTGCGCGACGCCTCGAGCGCGACATCCGTGCCCGAATTCCCGGCGCCGACGACGAGGACGGGGCCGTCGGCGAGCTGCTCGGGTCCGCGATAGTCCATGGAGTGCAGCTGCCGGATCGACGGGTCGAGCTCGGCCGCGAACGCGGGCGCGACGGGGATGCGATGCGCACCCGCCGTCACGATGACGTGGTCGGCGACCACCTCGCCGCCGCTGTCGAGTTCGAGTCGGAACCGTCCGCCGGCGAGCCGGGTCAACTCCACGACCCTGGTCGACAACCGCACGGGCAGATGGAAGTGCTGCACATATCGCTCGAAGTAGTCGGCGAGCTCCGTGGCGGTGGGGTAGCCGAATCGACCCACATCGGGCCGCAGCCCGGGCAGGCTCAGGAACGGACGCGGCGTGAACAGGCGCAGCGAACGGTACCGCTCCCGCCACGAGTCGCCGACTCTCGCGTGGTCGTCGAACAGCTCGAAGCGGATGCCGCGATCGGCGAGCCGCTTGCCGACGAGGAGTCCTGCGGCGCCGGCGCCGACGACTGCGGTGTCGAGTGTGGTGGTGAGCATGGTGGCCTCCTGGTCGGGCTGATGCGGAGTCGCATCGCGTCACCCTTCACGCGGTGGGGGTGCCAGCGTACGCCCGCGCCCTGGCGTCGTCATCAGTGGTGTCCCTACGGTGGCCCGCTGAGGGGCCCGTCACCCGGCGGCGTCGCGGTCGGGCCAGATCGCGATGTCGACCTTGTTGCCTGCTGGGTCGGCGAGCGTCCACCACCCGTGCCCCTCCGGTTCGTCGGCGATCCGCCCGCCGGCCGCGAGCGCTGCATCGACGCGCGCCCGGCCGACGGCACGCGGCACCGAGACGTCGAGGTGGAACGCGTGCCGCAACGGCTTCTCCGCCGCGAGCTGCTGGAACCACAAGCTCGGTCCGCGGCCCTGGAGGTCGACCAAGTCTTCGGAGCCGTGCTCGGCGTAGCCGAACAGTTCGCGCCAGAACGGGCGCACGTCGTCATCGGGCTTCGACGCGATCGCCACTTGGATCGTCTGCACTTGCGACGGGTCGGATGCGGCGCCGAACTCGCGCGAGGTCGTTGAGACGCGCCGTGCGAGGTCGAGATCGGCATCGACGAGCTCGGTGAAGTCGCGGGCAAGCCGAACGGCCAGGCCGTCGGCGCGGACGTCGAGGTGCAGCCGATCCGCCCCGTGCAGCTCGGCGAGCGCGCCGGCGAGCTGTGCGCTGCGGGAGAGCGACCGGGTGCGGAACCACGCCGCCGGTCCCCAGAAGCAGACCGGCCAGTCGTCGAGATCGGATGCCTCGCGAAACGCTCTGAACATGCGCTCGCCTCGCTCGAGGTCGGCGGGGCCGGCGGCGACGAGGGGAGCGCTCCTCGGCTCCGCAGGCGTCTCGGGCGCATTCCGGCCGACCGCGAGGTCGTCGCCATAGCGCGCAGCCTCCGCCTGCGGCACCGGCAGGTCGGGCCAGGTGACGAGGTCGACTTTGTTGCCCGCGGCATCCGCGCACGTCCAGTACCTGGGGGAGACATTACGGGCGAGGCGCCCATCGGCGGCGAGCGCCGCGTCGAATCGCCGAACCGCGGTCTCGCGAGGCACGGCCAGGTCGATGTGCATCGCGTGCCGCAACGGCTTCGCCGGGTCGAGCTGTTGGAACCACACCGTCGGCCCACGACCGCGCGGGTCGACGAGATCGTCGCCCGCGTTGTCGGCGTACCCGAGCACCGCCCGCCAGAACGGCAGCACCTCGTCGACGGGCAGTCGCGTCGCGATCACCATCTGCATGTCCTGCGTGCGATCGGGGCGGGCGGCGAGCCCGCGCTCGCCGGCGGCGGCCGAGATCGCACGGGCCCGTTCGGCCGCGCCGTCGTCGAGGTCCAAGAGGTCGGCGTGCAGGCGCACCGTGACACCGTTGGGTCGCACGTCGATGAGCGGCGGATGCTCCGCGAGCTCGCCGAGCGCCGCGATGGCATTGGCGAACGCCGTCCCGGCGCGCACCGACTCGGCGGCGAAGTGCGCGATTGGCCCGCAATACAGCACCCGCCAGTCGTCCACGCCTCCTGCGGCATGGAATGCGAGCCGATGCTCCTCACCCATGGGATCCCCTTTCCCCGACGACGAGGAACATATCGGAACGGCACCTCGATCCGGAACCCCGTTCGCGGCATCCGCGGTGGCTCGCCCACGCTGCGTCAGTCGCGGCATCCGCTTCCGTTGACGAATGATCCGCGCGCCCCTCGGCGCGCTACGGCCCACCGGCACCGCGGCGGGAGTACGCTCTCGCCCAAAGGACAACGCAGCGCGACATGGGCGGCCTCGGCCGCGACGAGGAGGCGAAGATGGTCCCCGAGATCAACTACTGGGCAGTTCTGCTGGCGACGGCGTCGAGCATGGCCGTCGGAGCGATCTGGTACGCGCGGGCGGTGTTCGGCACTCGGTGGGCGAAGCTCGCGAACGTCGACATGGACCGCCCGGGTGCGAGCGCGGTGATGCCGATCGTCGTGACGCTGCTCGTGAGCTTCGTGACGGCGTGGGTGCTCGCGGGCGCCTCGACGATCGCGTGGCACTTCTACGGCGGCAGCTATCTGATGGCGGCGATCTTCACGGCGCTGATCCTGTGGGCGGGCTTCACGGCCGCGAGGTTCATCACCCACGACGCCTTCGAGGGACGCCCTTCGTCGCTCACCGTGATGAACATCGCGCACGAGCTCGTGACGCTCGTCGTCATGGGCATCATCATCGGCGTGTGGCCTCCGGCCGGCACCGTCTGAGACGCAGCGCGGGCGGCGTTCCACGCGACCCGGCCATTCTGTGGGCTCGGATAGGGCGCGCCCTGTGTGGTCACCGCGCGAGGAGCGCGCCCATGACGGCCGACCACAGGCTGAGGAACGCGACCGGTATCGCGGCCACCACCGCGGCCACAACCGAGACCATCCACCCCTTCCGGCGACGGCGCGCGCGCCCGATCGCCGCATGCAGCCGGTCGAACGCGGCGTGGTCGACGACGTCGGTCTCCGGCATCCGCTTCCATGCCGCGGGCTGGGCCGCCACGGCCGCGAGGTGCTGCACCTGCGCAGGCGTCAGGGTGACCGGATGCCGCTGCAGCCAGCCCACCAGCTGATGATCGTGCAGCAACGCGACGTCGTACGGTCGCTCGCGCACCGTCATCCGTCGTGCGCCGACGATCGCGACGACCGGCGTCACGTCGACGAGCATGCGGGCGGCGACCGACAGCAGCTTCGACGTTCGCTTCGCCTCGTACGCTGCGTTCCGCAGGTGATCGGTGCGCTGCCCGTTCACGAGCACGCGCTTCGCGCCCACCCACACGTGCTGCCCGCGGTGGTGCTTCGTGTTGATCGTGAACACTCCGGCCGGCCCGATCACGACGTGGTCGAGGTCACTCGCGCCGGTGCCGACCGGTACTGAGTGCAGCACGTACCAGCCGGGTCCGAGCGTGGCGAGGCGCCGGGCGACCTCGAGTTCGCCGAGCGCGCCGACGTACCAGGGCTCGGCGTCGCGCCCGAGCGGTGAGACCCCGAAGAAGCGCTGCACCGCCGTGTTCTTCCGGACGGTCGCCTGCACGCGCAGGCACTCGGCGATGACGGATGTGGCGGGGCGACGGACGCCGAGCGATTGGGTAACGACGTGCTCGTTCAGATCGTCTCCAGTTCCGGCAATACCCCCTCGGGCGGGAGCAGGGTCGCGCCATCTTCTCACCGGCGTCTCGGGAGGGGGAGGCCCAGAACGCGGGGTAGCGCCAGTCGCTGAAGCCGGAGTCGCGCGTGCCCTAGTGCGCGAGTTCGCCTTCAGAAGCAATTCGAACACTCGTCATGTCGATCTCGCCTGATCTCGTTCGACGCCTGAGTAGAAGCATCCTTCGAGGCATCCGTTTCGAAGCATCCGCTCACTCAGCGAAGGAAGAAGATCATGTCAACACCTCGGGCACTTCGGCCCTTGCGCAACGCGTCGTACCGGTGGCTCGCGGCGGCTCTCGTGTCGTCGCTCGTCGGCTCGGGCATCTGGATGGTCGGCCTGGTCTGGCAGATCGTCGACATCGGCGGCGGCGCGGCGGAGCTCTCGCTCGTCGCCGGCGCATCCGCGGTCGGGATGCTGCTGACGACCTTGCTCGGCGGCGCGCTCGCCGACCGTATTCCGCAGCGACGGATCCTGCTCGTCGTCGAGATCGTGCGGGCCGCGAGCGTGGGCATCGTCGCCCTGCTCTCACTGACCGGCACGCTGGCGGTCTGGCAGCTCGCGGCGGTCGCGCTCGTCGGTGGCGTCATGGCGGGGCTGTACTACCCGGCCTACTCGGCGCTGCTGCCGAGCGTCGTGCCCGAAGACCAGCTGCTCGCCGCGAACGGCTTCGAGGGGATGGCGCGTCCGGTGCTCATGCAGGCCGGCGGCCCGGCGCTCGCGAGCGGGCTCATCGCGATCTCGTCACCTGGCGCCGCGCTCGCCGTCGCTGCGTTGACCGGCCTCGTGGCGGCGGTGTGCATCCTGAAGCTCCCCGAGTTGCCGGTGCGCGGCGAGCGCCCCGAGGCCGAGAGCGGCGGCACGCGGCATCCGGCCGTCGCCCTGCTCGTCGACGTGCGCGAGGGCTTCGTCTACATGGTGCGCACGCCGTGGCTGCTCGGCACGCTCACGTTCGCGTCGCTGCTGATCTTCCTCATCATGGGACCGTTCGAAGTGCTCGTGCCGTTCGTGATCAAAGACGTCGCCGGCGGCGGCCCCGGCGACCACGCGCTGATCCTGGCGGCGTTCGGCATCGGCGGGGCGGTCGGGTCGATGGTCGTGGCGTCGCTGCGCCTGCCGCGCCGCTACCTGACCGTGATGAACCTGCTCTGGGCGCTCGGATGCCTCCCCCTCGCGGTGTTCGGACTGACGGACCAGATCTGGGTGATGGTGCTTGCCGCCTTCCTCGTCGGCGCGGCGTTCAACGGCGGCGTCGTGATCTGGGGCACGCTGCTGCAGCGCCGGGTGCCGCCTGAGATGCTCGGCCGCGTCTCGAGCCTCGACTTCTTCGTGTCGCTCGCGTTCATGCCCGTGTCGATGGCGTTCGCCGGGCCTGCGGGGGAGTCGCTCGGGCTGCCGGTCGTGTTCCTCATCGCTGGCGTCGCACCGCTGGTGATCGGTGTGGTCGCGATCATCGCAGCACGGATGACCCGCGACGAGATCGCGCACCCGCTCGACACGGTCGACGAGTCGACGGATGCCGCCGAGGTGGCGTCGCCCCGACCGGATGACGCGGAGGTCCCCCGCTCGTCGGCGCGTGAACTCGCGGCGACCGCCAACTGAGCTGCGCTGAGTTGCGATTGGGCCCGGGTCATGGACACCCCGGCGCCCTACAACCCCAGCTTCGCCAGGATCTTCGGGAACTCCACCGTGATCGCACGCCAGAGCAACTCGTCGTCGGTGCCGGTGTAGTCGTGCGCGATGAAGTTGCGCGTCGCTCGGATGCCCGCCCAATCGACATCGTCGTGTGCGTCGCGGAAACTCGCCGGGAGTCGCTCTGCCGCGGTCGAGAGGTCGATAACCACCGATTTCGCGATGCGCCGCTGGTCGTCGTCTTCGGGGTCGAAGAAGCGCTCGCGCCCGCGGGTGACAACCCGGGCCGCAGTGACGCCGAAGCGCCGGATGTCGTCGAGGATCGCCTTGACCCGTGACGGGTCGTCGCGCGTCACAGCGGCACGGCCTCGGAAATGATGCGCTCGAGCACCGGGCTGTGGCCCCGGTCGGAGACAACGTCGACCGAGGTGCCGAGCATCGCCTCCGCGTCGATCATGAAGCCGGCGAGATCGAAGAGGGAAGCCTCGGGGCCGGGGTGCACGAGCAGATCGACGTCGGATCGATCATCGGCGTCGCCGCGGGCGACCGACCCGAACACGCGGAGGTTCGAGAGCCCGCGCCGAGCAGCGGCTTCGATCAGCGAGTCGCGCGCATCCCGCACCCGCGCCAGGTGGGGGGTCTGCAGCACGCGGTCGAGCCGTTCGATCGTGTCGCGGTTCGGCATGCGTCGGCCGACCTCGTAGGCGGACACATTCGGTTGCGGCACGTCGGCGCGCTCCGCCAGCTCTCGCTGGGTGAGCTTCGCCGCGATGCGGCGCGCCCGGAGTTCGGTGCCGTAGCTCGTGCCGGAGGCCATGACGGCAGTATATCGCGGCGATATACGGCGGGCCATCGTCTCAATGCGCACGCTACTGTCGTCTCGTCCGCCCTTCAGAAGGAGCCCCACACCCATGCCCGAACTCATCCTCGCCGGAAACGACCAGCAGACCGTGCCGGTCGTGATCGAGATCGCCCAGGGCCTCGGCTACGAGGCGACGCATCCGTCGCAGGGCAGCATCAAACTCGAGCGGGGAAGCCTGACGAAGACCGTGCTGTTCGGGGGGCTGGCGGGCAAGAACTTCCACATCACGTTCACGTTCGCCATCGGGGTCGACCAGTTCGGCAACACGTGGCTGCGCTTCGAACAAGACGGCGCGCTCAGTGCGGTCAAGGGCGGCGCGATCGGTTACGCGAAGAGCAAAAAGGCGTACGGCGAGTTCATCAACACGGTGCGCACCGAGACGGCGCAGCGCGGATTACTGCTCGGCGAGCGGTAGCCGCAGTCGCCTGTGGGGCGCGTTCAGGGCGAGCGGATGCCGCGCGCCACCCGCGCCCCACAGCGCCCTCCCAGCGACGCCCTTAGGATCAAAGGCATGGCCGGATTCTGGGGCAAGCGAAGTCGCGATAATCATGAGCTCCAAGCCCAGGATGCCGATCTGGCGAAGCGGGCTGGAACGGCCCTGGTTGCCGCCGACGAGCGCATCCGCGTCACCGCCGACGAGCTCGTCTTCGCCGAGGCCGAACTCGGCCACGGCGCGACCGCTGAGTTGACCGAGGCGCTCGCCGCGGTGCGGCAGCACCTGGGCGAGGCGTTCCGGTTGAACCAGCTGAATCACGACGAGATTCCCGACACCGCTGAAGAGCTGCGCACGCGCAACGCACGCATCGTGCAGCTGTGCGATTGGGCCGAAGACGTGCTCGACGAGCGCACCTCAGCCCTCGCCGAGAAGATCGCGGTTGCGCGCCGGGCTCCAGAGATCATCGCCGGAGTGCGAGCGGATGCCGCGCGCCTCCGCGCCCGCATCCCGCACGCCCGCGACACCATCGAACGACTCGCCACGCGCTATGCGCGCGAGACGCTCGCCCAGGTGGAGGTCAACCCCGCCGAGGCCGAGCAGCTCCTCGGATTCGCCGAGCACAGTGCGAGCGTGGCCGAGCGCCGGCGCGAGGCGGGGCAGCGCGAGCAGGCCAATCTCGCGCTCGAGGCATCGACGGAATCGGTGCGCCGGGCGGCGACGCTCCTCGATGCGGTCGAGACCTTCGAGGTCGAGGCGCTGCGGGCCGAGGCCACGTTGGCGGCGATCGTCGAGGATTCCCGCGGCGACCTTTTCGTGGCGCGCAAGGAGCCCCAGAACGCCGGGGTCACGACCGCGATCGCCAACTTGCAGGCTGCCCTCGCCGCCCTTCCGCGGGCGGGCGTCAACACCGACCCGTTCACCCAGCTGAGTACCCTGCGCGAAGCAAATGCGGGACTGGATGCCGCGATCGCGGCGGCCCGCGAGCGCGCAGCCCGTCCGATCCCGCCGCTGGAGCACGTGCACCATGCCATCGACGACGCCGACCGCCAGCTCGCGGTTGCTCGCGACGTCATCGCCGGCCACCGCGGTTGGATCGGCGCCGACGCTCGCACCCGTCTTGCCGAATCCGAGCGCATCCGCATCGACCTCGACCGCTTTCTCGGCACGCCCGCGGCGGCCGTCACGGTGATCGATGAGGATCACCGCGAACAGGCGATGGCTATGGCCCGCCGCGTCGCGTACCTCGCGGGCGAGGCCCTGCGGCTCGCACAGCGCGACATCGACGCCTCACGACCGCAGGACCCGGGGCAGTGGGGCGGCCAGGGGTGGGGCGGCGGTCGCCGCAGCGGCGGGGGCGACATGATGGGCGGAATCCTCGGCGGCCTGGTCATCGGCAGCGTCCTCGACGGCATCTTCGACTGAACACTCTGAGAGACTTCTGCTGCGCGATCGCGCAACAGTCGAGGAGATTCACTAGTGAACAGCACCACCAACCAGCGACTCGCTCAGCTCATCTGCAACATCGCCGATGACGTGCTTCGCGACCTCTACGTACGGGGCAAGTATCGGGACGTGATTCTGCCAATGACCGTTCTGCGCCGGCTCGACAGCGTGCTCGCCGCGAGCAAGACGAACGTGGTGAGCACGAAGAAGACGCTGGACGCTGCGCAGATCGTGAATCAGGACGCGGCCCTGCGCCAAGCTGCCGGCCAGGACTTCTACAACACGAGTCCGTTCACCATGAAGGACCTCCGCGCGGCGAGCACGCAGATGCAGCTGCGTCAGAACTTCGAGGCTTACCTCGACGGCTTTTCGCCGAACGTGCAGGAGATTCTCGAGAACTTCGAGTTCCGCAACCAGATCCCGCGTCTCACCAAGGCCGACGCGCTGGGCACACTGCTCGAGAAGTTCCTCGACCCCACGCTCGATCTGTCGCCGGCCGCGCTCGATAACCATGGCATGGGCAGCGTCTTCGAGGAGCTCGTACGCCATTTCAACGAGGAGAACAACGAGGAGGCGGGCGAGCACTGGACGCCACGTGACGTCGTCAAGCTCATGACACGGCTCATGTTCGAGCCGATCGCCGACACGATCCCAGACGGGACCTACCTGCTCTACGACGGTGCCATGGGTACGGGCGGGATGCTGACAGTCGCTGAAGATACGCTCGCCGAACTCACCAAGGGCAGGCAGATTACGACGCATCTATACGGGCAGGAGATCAACGCCGAGACCTTCGCGATCGCGAAGGCTGACCTCATCTTGAAGGGTGAGGGCCGGGCAGCCGACAATATCAAGGGCGGCCCCGAGTTCTCGACTCTCTCGAATGACGCCTTTGCTGGGCGCGAGTTTGATTTCATGCTCTCGAATCCGCCCTACGGGAAGTCGTGGAAGACTGACCAGGAGCGCATGGGTGGGGCGAAGAAGATCACCGACCCGCGCTTCGTCGTCGAACACGACGGCGATTCCGAGTTCAGCCTCGTGACCCGCTCGAGTGACGGTCAGATGCTTTTCCTTGCGAACCTCCTCGCCAAGATGAAGCAGCGCACGGCCGTCGGCAGCCGCATCGCAGAGATCCACAACGGCTCATCGCTGTTCACGGGGGATGCCGGTCAGGGCGAGTCGAACATCCGCCGGTACGTGTTCGAGAACGACCTCGTCGAGGCAATTGTCGCGCTGCCGCTGAAGCTCTTCTACAACACCGGCATAGCCACGTACATCTGGGTGCTGAGCAACCGGAAGGAGGAGCGTCGCAAGGGCAAAGTGCAGCTCATCGATGCAACTAAGTGGTTCACCCCATTGCGGAAAAACCTTGGCGAAAGGAACTGTGAGCTCTCGTCCGCTGACATCAACAAGATTTTGAAGACGTTTCACGCGTTCGACGAGGCTGACCCCGAGGTCTCGAAGGTCTTCGACAACGCCGACTTTGGATATTACAAGGTGGTCGTCGAGCGGCCGCTTCGATTGACGGATGCCTCGCCGGCTCGCGTCTACAAGCCAGCCGAGATCAAGGTACTGAAAGAGACGAGCAATCGAGCGGATGACGCGACGCCGGTGATCAAGAGGCTGCACAAGCCCGGCACGGCGCCGGACCCCCTGCACGGCCTGTTCGAGACGGTGGTCGATGGCAAGATGCGGGTCGTCGAGTATGAGCGCGACACGGAGCTGAGCGACACGGAGGAGATTCCGCTCATCGAGCACGCCGGAGAGTACGCAAACGGTATCGAGGCGTTCCTCCGTCGCAAGGTGTTGCCCTATGCCCCCGACGCGTGGATTGACCCGTCGAAGACGAAAATCGGTTACGAGGTGAGCTTCACCCGCCACTTCTACAAGCCAGCGCCGATGCGCAGCCTTGACGAGATCCGCGCGGATATCCGCGCCCTCGAAGTCGAGACTGAAGACCTTCTGAGCGAGATCGTCGGCTGATGTTCGCTCGGTTGAAGCCATACGAGCACTACGGGAGCGCGCCTGGTCAGTGGATTCCCCCGATGCCAGCGCATTGGCGGATCTTGCCCGGATCCGCTGTACTCAGACCGGTAGCTACAAAGAACTCAGGGCTGGTCGAGTCGACCGTGCTCTCCCTGAGCTATGGCAAGATCATCGTCAAACCCGCCGAGAAGCTTCGTGGCCTCATTCCTGAGTCATTCGAGACTTATCAAATTCTCGAGCCCGGCGACATCGTGGTTCGTCCGACGGACCTGCAAAACGACAAGACTAGTTTGCGGGTTGGTCACGCGAGCGACCGAGGCATCATCACCTCCGCATACTTGGCCATGCGTACAAGTGGCGTCAGCGACTCCTACGCTTTCGCCTATTTGGCTGCCCTCGATCAAATGAAGATCTTCTATGGGATGGGCACTGGACTTCGCCAGAACATCGAACTACGAGACTTCAAGCGGCTACCGGTCGCCGTCCCACCCGTCGATGAGCAGGCGGCCATCGTGAAGTACCTCGGGCATGCACACACGCGCATCGACCGAGCGATCTCCGCGAAGCGGAATCTCATCGCACTGCTCAAAGAACAACAGCTGGCGGTCATCCATCGGTCCGTCACCCGCGGCCTCGACTCGTCCGTACCGCTTAGGGACTCCGGCATTCCGTGGCTCGGAGAGACTCCCGCACATTGGCCGATCATCCCAATCAGGTACCTCGCCAGGGTGGGCAACGGGAGCACGCCGTCGCGCAGCGAATCTGAGTATTGGGTCGGTGGGGACTATCCCTGGCTCAATAGTTCCGTCGCGAACGAAGCTGAAATTAGACATGCTTCACAGTTCGTCACCCAGCGCGCGCTCGACGAGTGTCATTTGCCGAAGGTTGCGGCCAATAGCGTGCTGGTGGCCATCACTGGTCAGGGCAAGACAAGGGGAAAGGCCGCCGTACTCACACTGGAGGCGACAATCAACCAGCACCTCGCCTACATCACACCGCGCTCGGACCAGGTCGACTGCCGCTACCTTGCGAGCGTGCTGGACGTAGCGTATGGCGAGCTGAGGCGCATCAGCGATGACTCAGGGAGCACCAAGGGAGCCTTGACATGCGCGGACCTCAAGGCGTTCGCCGTGCCTGTGCCCCCGATCGAGGAGCAACAAGGAATTAGGAGGTTCGTGGCTGAGGTGGCGACCGAAACCGAGACTCTGGTCGCGCGCCTCGCATCAGAGATCGACCTACTCCGCGAATTCCGCACGCGCCTCACGTCCGACGTCGCCACAGGGCAGCTCGATGTGCGCGAGATCGCGGTGACCCTCCCCGAGCTGAGCGACGACGCATTGCCCGACGTCGACGACGAGCTGGACGAGCTCGTCGAGGCCGAGCTGCAGCTTGCATGCGACGATGAGTGACGTTGGCGTCCAGCCATTCGGAACGTTGCGCCGACGAAGGCCTCGAGCCGAGATCGAGGAACACCACGATCTGCGGGTACTGACTGAACTGGAATGGGCCGTGGAGAACGACCATTGGGGAGATGAGAATGGTGCCAGCGAACCTGAATGAGGCGAGTCTCGAAGAACTGATCGTGGTGCAGATGGTCGCGACTGGCGGCAGCCCGGGCTGGGCTCAGGGCGACCCCAGGAACTTCAACGCGGCGTATTGCATCGACTTACCTGTGTTCCGCGAGTTCATCCGTGATACTCAGCCTGCGCTCATCGACGTTCTCGACCTCGACGGCGACTCGCCAACCATGCACAAGCTCCTCGCTAGGCTGCAGGGCGAGATCACCAAGAACGGCATTGTCGCATGTCTTCGCAACGGCATCACCCACGGTCGGCACCACATCGATCTCTACTACCCGACCCCGTCAGCACAGAACGACAAGGCTGCCGGCCTGTTCTCCCAGAATCGCCTCACGATCACCCGTCAGGTGCACTACAGCAGCAAAGACGCAGGCAAGTCGCTCGACCTCGTCGCGTTCGTGAACGGCCTGCCGATTGCCACCTTTGAACTGAAAAACTACATCACCAACCAGACCGTCGAAGACGCGGTCAAGCAATACAAGACCGACCGTGACCCTCGAGAGCTGATCTTCGCGTTCGGCCGGTGCATGGCGCATTTCGCGGTCGACGATCAGCATGTGCGATTCGCCCCTAAGCTCAGCGGCACATCATCGTGGTTTCTGCCGTTCGATCAGGGGTACAACGGAGGTGCGGGCAATCCGCCCAATCCTGGCGGTGTGATGACCGAATACTTGTGGAAGCGCATCCTTTCTCCGCGCAGCCTCGCCGGCATCATCGAGAACTTCGCCGCGATCGTGACCAGCAAAGACCCGAAGACTGGAAAGAAGACCTCGTCGGCGATCTTCCCGCGATATCACCAGCTCGATGTGGTGCGAGAACTGCTCGCGGACGTCGCGGCGCGCGGTCCTGGCATCCGGTATCTCATTCAGCACTCGGCCGGATCGGGCAAGTCGAACTCGATCGCATGGCTTGCACATCAGCTGACCGGGGTCGAGCATGACGGCGTCCGTGCCTTCGACTCGGTCGTAGTCGTCACCGACCGTGTCATTCTCGATGGCCAGATCCGCGACACGATCAAGGGCTTCACGCAGGTGAAGTCCACCGTGCAGCACGCCGACAGCTCAAAGGAGCTGCGCGAGGCAATCGAGGCGGGTAAGAAAATCATCATCACGACGGTGCAGAAGTTCCCCTACATCGTGCAGGGGTTGGCGGGCGACCAGCGTGAGAAGCGCTTCGCGATCGTCATCGACGAGGCGCATTCCAGCCAGGGCGGCAAAGTCTCGTCGGCGATGGCGCAGGCGCTTTCGAAAGATGGTATCGACGCCGGAGTCGAAGACACCGAAGACGCGCTGAACCGGCTTATGGAGTCGAAGAAGCTACTGCCTAACGCCTCGTACTTCGCGTTCACCGCCACGCCGAAGAACAAGACGCTCGAGACCTTCGGGCACGCGTATACCGTCGACGCAATGGTCAAGCACCGCCCCTTCCATAGCTACACGATGCGGCAGGCGATTGAGGAGAAGTTCATCCTCGACGTTCTTGCGAACTACATCCCGATCGATACGTACTACAAGCTCGTCAAGACCGTCGAAGACGACCCGGAATTTGATGCGAAGCGAGCTTCGAAGAAGCTCCGAGCGTATGTGGAAGGCCAGAAGCACGCCATCCGGCAGAAGGCCGAAATCATGGTCGACCATTTCCAGGCGCAGGTGTTCGCTCCCCGCAAGATCGGCGGCAATGCCCGAGCGATGGTCGTGACGAGTTCGATTGCACGCGCGATCGACTACTACGAGGCAGTGACCGCCTACCTCGCTGAGACGAAGCGGCCCTACAAGGCGATCGTCGCATTCTCAGAGTTCACGGATGCTGCGGGTAGCAAGGTGGCTGAAGCGCAATACAACGGTTTTCCGAGCGCTGAAATCCCGAAACGTATCCGGGAGGATCCGTACCGGATCCTTATCTGTGCCGACAAGTTCCAGACCGGGTACGACGAGCCGCTGCTGCACACCATGTACGTCGACAAGACGCTTTCGGGGGTGAAGGCGGTTCAGACCCTTTCGCGCCTGAATCGCGCCCACCCGCAGAAGCATGACTGCGCGGTGCTCGACTTCGCCAACGATGCCGAGGGCATTCAGTCGTCGTTCCAGGACTACTACCAGACGACGATCCTCGCCGACGAGACTGACCCGAACAAGCTCAACGATCTTGCTGCCGATCTCGTGGCTGCGGCGGTGTTCACACAGGAAGGCATCGACCACTTCGTTGAGCGATACCTCGCGGACGCCCCGATCAACGAACTCCACGCGCTGCTCGACGCCTCGGTTGCCGAGTATGTCGAGACCATGGATGAAGACGAACAGGTCGAGTTCAAGGGCGCGGCGAAGGCTTTCGTGCGCACGTACGGGTTTCTCTCTGCGATCCTCCCGTACTCGAACGTGTGGTGGGAGAAGCTCTCCATATACCTCGGATTCCTGGTACCTAAGCTGCCGTCACCCGTAGGCGAAGATCTCTCGGCCGGGGTTCTCGAGAGCATCGATCTCGACTCGTTCCGAGTCGAGAAGCGCACCGCTCTGGCGATCGCGCTCGCCGGCGGCGAAGCGGAAGTCCCTCCCGTGCCGGGCGCCAGGGCGGGCGGGCGCCCCGAACCCGAGATCGAGCGACTGAGCGAAATCCTCGCGTCGTTCAACGCGTTGTTCGGCAACATCGACTGGCAGGACGAGGAGCGGATTCGCCTGCGCGTCACTCAAGAAGTGCCGGCCATGGTTGCCGAAGACCCGATCTATCAGACCGCGATGGCGAACAATGACAAGGCGAACGCCAAGGTCGCCATGGTGGACGCGTTGGGCAAAGTGATGCTCAGCCTGGTGCAAGACGAGACGCAGCTCTTCAAGGAGTACTCCGACAACGTCGACTTCAAGAAGTGGTTCGAAGATGCCGTATTCCGTGCGACGTATCGCAAGAGTGCTTGACCAAAGTCGACCCAATCGGCTGCCCAGGGCCACTGGGCGACAAGCGTGGAATCCGCGACTAGCTAGTCGCGGCGTCTGGAACGCGCATAGGGCGCGAGCGACTGATTCTCTTCGCCGTTGATCGGAGCCGATATGGCGCGGTCGCCTTGGTCCGAGCGGAGAACCTGCGAGCGGTGCACCGGGCATCATGAAGACCTGCGATGATCTCGGCATGCCGAGATTCACCGCAGGTACCGGCCTGAGTTCGGCGAAGCGCACGGGCCGGTTGGTGGGGCGCGGCTATGGTGCTCGCGCCGCTTCGGGCCACCTCACAGCCGGACCTCCATTGGTCCAGCCGGTGATTCTAAGCAGCAGCACCTCACCCCAGAACTGGGCACACGAAGGACAGTCTGCATCCATCCACGCGGGGCATGTGGCAGTGTCACTCTCACGACCCGGACGGAAGGTGCACGTTGCGCAGTTCCCTACCGCACGATGCTGGTGTCTGCGAGCGCACAAGCCATGCGACAACGTTCGCAATGCGTAGCTGACCTATGAACGTCGACGAGTGGAATACGGCGATCTTTCGCGAGGCGGTTCAGAAACCGGGCCGCCCGGGTGATCCGCTCTATCTCTACGTCGACGAAGACACACTCGCAGCGGCAACCGGAAACGTACTTTCGCCGTCGGAGGCTGTTCATGACTTCTGTCGGGCGTTCAACGTCCTTCGGCCGAGCCTGCAGTTTCAGCGCGCTGCTCACCGGGCACTCCTTTGGGAACGTGACGGTATGGAGGGTGAACCTCCATTTGTCTATGCGCTGGCGATGACAGTTCTTGCGGTGGCGATGCCTGCGATTGGGCACTCTTCGAACGTGTACGCACGGCAGCGCCAGCTTCTGGGGCTTGCTGATGTGACTGACGGGATTCCACCTGGATACGCCGATCACGTCCCGATCATGTGGGGCCTCTGGAACACGTGGCTCACAGCTGAAGGCGCAGCTTACGGCGCACCGACTGCCTATCCCGGTGCTAAGTCCTACCAAGGCTGGGCTCGTAGCCAGTCATTTATTCGATCGGTCGACAAGGAAGATGTCCTCGCCTATTTCGAGACTGTTGACCCCGCAAGGACACCAACCGAAGCGGAGCTTCTCGATGGCATCCGAGAGTGGCTCCAGTCGCAGGCACAACTAAATCCGCGGCTCCGGGGACGACTCGAAGACCCCGAGCTCAGCGATGAGTTCCGTGCATTCCTCGGGTCGGCTTGGGAGACTTGGTCACGCGATCAAGGCATTGTTCGACGCCACCTCGAGCTTGCGGCCCGACTCTTTTGGAGTGACGAAGACCGTCGCTTCGACTTGATCGTCGATCCGATCGATGCTCGTCCGTTGGTGGGACGCGAGTACGCGCTGCTCGACGGAACCACTGAATCGTTGCCATCCCTTGAGCGACCCTTCTACCTCACGCCCGAATCGGCGAATGTGCTCGACTGGTTGGGCGAACCAATCTACGGCTGGTCTCTATCGGAGGGCATCGTGGTCAATCGATTCGAAACGGACGCCGTGCTCCTGCAGTCGCAGCCGTACTTCGGGTGGATCGAGCCTCGAGACTTCGAGCCCGGCCGTCGATCGATGGTCGTCTATCGCGAGTCACTCCGCGATGAAATTGAGAAGCTGGGAATTCGGGGCGGCGAGTCATTGGAGCTGATCCCCGGATGGGTTGTGCTGCGCGATGCAGTGCTCGATGAAGCCGACTCTGACGACCTCAGAAGCACGTTCGGTCTCGCCGGAGCGAAGTCTCGTTTGCGATCAAGCCGACTGATCGGAGGCCTTCCGCTCGAGAAGGGTCACATCTTTCTTGAGCAGGGCGAGCCCGATGTCCTCATCGACGATCCGATCTCTGTACGCAAAGTATCGGTGGACGGGCGCGATGTAACAGAATCTCTTGAACTCGTACCCGCGACGGGGGCGACAGTAAGGAATGACGAATCCTCCATAACCGAATTCCAGTCCCGGCTGCGAATTGTCGAGCTCTACCTCGATCCCGGGCGACATAGCGTCTCGATTGAGCGAATCACCGGTGCGATACATCGACATGAGTTTGAATCCGTGCCGCCGCGGCTCCTCAAGGGCCGGCCTGAAGGAGACCTCGAAGCGTCAGCCTTTGAATGGAGCGGGGCAACGCAGAATCCACCTCCCTCAGATTGCCGCTCACTCCCTGTGGTCGACGACGCTGCGTTTCTTGCGTCGGAAGATGGCGAGATCGTCAAGAGCATCCGCATGGACCAAGGGCTTCCCGACTGGCTCGCAGAGGTGGGCGTTCCAACTCATATGGCTGGGACCCGGCTCTTGGAGCTTGCCGAGGTGGATTCACCAAACGGCAAGCCAGCCGTAGTTATAACACGATCACGTCACAGCCCCCATGACACCTGGCGTGTGACTGTACTTTGTCATCCTGCGGCGGAGCGAACATCGCAGTTTCGGCTCGCGCCACTAGAGCCGGGATCACATATCTCTGCCTTTCTCGGCGTCGGAGATGACCAGATCCTGGCCGATGAGAGTATCAATCTCCGCCACTTGCGCCAGGGAATCTGGAACCATCACTTCCGGGAGCCTGAGCGCTGGGGGCGTCCGACGGTTACTCGAAAGCAACCGGTGCCGGGTCGCCAGCGATCGAATAGTCGCACCTTCGTTGTTGGTCGTGCGGGCGGGAACCCATACAACGATCTCCTCGAATGGCTGTCGGAGCGACCGTCGGGTCGAGTCAGCGTCAAGCGCGCAAGCGAGGCGTTCACTTGGCTGTGGGAACGCTACTCCCTTCAGAACGAGCCGGACTTCGCGGAAGTTGCGAGGGATCTCGAATCGCTCGGGCATGCGAGGGTGGACCGGAAGCGGCAACAGCTCTGGATAGTACCGACGGTCATGCACGCTCTGCCGAACGCCAGCGCGTTCCGAGTCCTTGCGGGTGCACGGTCTGAACTTCTCATTGAAGCATTGGAAAGCGGGGAGGCAGAGTGGGTCACGGAACCCACGATCGACAAGCTACTTATGGACATGATCGTTCAGCTTGTCTCACCACGATCGCACGGAGATCCGATCGCGCCTGACACTATTTTCGTCCGGCGTGCAACCGTGACTCAGCAAGAGGTTGACGCCATCCGCGAACTCGGAATCGAGCCGATGGGTATTGTCGGTCCCGCATTCCTAATGACGGAACCTGACCTGCCGAGCATCCTGGACAATGCGACAAGTCTGGCGCTTGACCCCCGCGCCCAGGTGAGCATCTGGATACCCGGCGGTAACCGCACCAACGCGTTCGGCAGATGGCGAACGAGCCAGCAGCACGAGTCGCTTGCGTACGCGTTCGTGAAAATCGTCCAAGGACGGCATCGGTTGTATGCCGGGTGGACGAAAGAGCGCGGCTATCTGGAACTCGGATGGGCGGCGGGCCGATGGTGGCATGAGGGTCTCACAGGCAGCCAACGACCACCGGTGTTGTTCCGCGCCGCGGACTCCCGGTTGCTTATAGCTGAGGAAATGCCTCTGACGCGTACGCTAAGGCGTGCACTCGTGGCTCATTCGGGGCTGCTCCCACGGAGGGGACGAATTCGCCCCGACGGTGCCCGCTACATGGTCTTCGAGAACATGCCTGCAGAGAGTGCGCGGCGCGTGGCGCGGATACTAGGACAGCACTCGATTGACGAAACACGCTTGAGCCAACCACTCATCTTTGATGATCTCCAAGGAAGGACTCAGGAGTGACGCGCCTCGCAAGTCTCGCCAAAGATCTCAACCAGGGTGTCCGTCTCTACTTGGACACCGTTGTTGAGCTCAAGGACAAGCAGGTTCAGTCAGAACGGGCTGAGCTGCTGCTCGCGCCAGGCTCTGTGGTTGGAGAACCGTATCTCGAGCTACTTGAGCCTTATGTCGAGGCGGATGCCGATCATGACGAGATCGAGGCGGTGCTCGGTATCCCCGGGTTCGCTGAATTCGTGACGCTCGGGCTCTTCCAGGATGTGCCCCGGCCGTACCGTCACCAGTACGAGGCCTTGAAAGCATCGCTCGCTGGAGAACATGCGGTCGTTGCGAGCGGCACGGGATCCGGAAAGACCGAGGCCTTCCTTTTGCCGATCATTGCGCGACTCCTACAGGAATCACGCGGTTGGGGCGAGAGCGATCCTGTTACCCCACGCTGGTGGGAGCGATCCAATCCGGAGTTCGAGCGGCAGCGTCAAGGACAGGCGAGGCGAAGCGCAGTAAGGGCCTTGGTTCTCTACCCAATGAACGCGCTCGTAGAGGACCAGATGATTCGGCTCCGTCGCGCCTTCGACTCCGACAACATCCGCGAATGGCTCGATGTCGAACGAGCTGGCAACCGCTTCTACTTTGGGCGGTATACGTCTCAATCCAAGCCATCATCTCGACGGGATGCCAGTTCTGCCTCCTCTGCCGAGAGGGACCTGGCGGACAGTCTCAAGCTTCTGGATCGGATGCAGCGACGGGCCGAAACTGAGCCTTCACTTCTGTCCCACTTTCCCCGACTCGACGGTGGTGAGATGAACTCCAGGTGGGACATGCAACTTGACCCCCCAGACATCCTCATCTCGAACTACAGCATGCTGTCGATCATGCTGGGCCGCGATGACGAGCAGGGTTTACTCGACGCAACGCGAGCCTGGGTCGAGGAGTCGAGCGATCACGTGTTTACTCTGGTGGTGGATGAGCTTCACATGCATCGGGGGACATCCGGAACTGAAGTCGCATATCTCATTCGACGCTTCCTCGACCGCATCGGTCTGCTTGATCGGCCCGGGCAGCTTTCGATCGTGGGAACGTCCGCAAGCCTTGGACTTTCGGGCGAGAGTGCACAATTCCTCTCGCAGTTCTTCTTCCAACCCGCCTCACGCTTCACTATCATCGGTGGCCAGCTCGAACGCAGAACTGTCGACTCGGATGAGTCGCGTGAATTGATCAGCATCCTTCGCTCGGGCGAAGGGCTATCCGACTGGCAGTTGACAACTGCACGAAGCCTTGTCGCTCAGCGAATCTCGTCGGACGGTGCGATTCGGCCCGTCGACGCCGCGTCGATGTCGAGGCTCACGTTCCCAGGTGAACATGACGCGAATGAACTGCTCGCTGCACTTATTCGCCAAACGGACGGTCGTAGCGACTCCCCGTTTCGTCTTAGAGGTCATGTATTCGCACGGACAGTCGAAGGGATCTGGGCGTGCAGCGATCCGAACTGCTCCGAGATTCCATCGGAGCATGCATCGAATATCCGGGCGGTTGGCCGGCTGTACAGGGAAGGTCGACTGCGCTGCGATTGCGGTGCCCGAGTCCTCGAACTCCTCGCGTGCAAGGACTGCGGCGAACTCTTTATGGGCGGGTTCGCGGCCGAGGAGGCACAGAGCGGGGCGATGTATGTTCTCCCAACTTCGACGAAACTGTCCGACCTTCCTGAGAAGGCGGTCGAGCGACCTGATGCGTCGCGATACCGGCTGTATTGGCCAGCCGGGCCCGCGCGCGGCATCCCATCGGATAGGGAGCGACAAGGCGGAGAGGCCGGCGACCCAGACCGAGCTCGATATACCTTCGGGTATCGGCCCGTGTCTTATGTGCCATCTACGGGCCGTCTCTCGAACGTAGGCGGGAGGGGAGCGCGACCGCGAACCGGATTCGTCTACTTCGTAGAGGAGAAGGGCGGTGGCCCCATCGATCGCATCCCGGGCTTGCCTGCGCAGTGCCCCGCATGCGGCTCGGATGAAGAACGCCGCAAAGGTGTACTCGAGTCGGAAGATCGATTGCGGAGTCCAATCGTCAGCCAGGCGATGACCGCTGGCCGTATGAATCAGGTCGGCGTACGGATCCTGCGGAGGTACATGGGGTCGAAGCTCGTCATGTTCTCCGACAGTCGTCAGGGCGCTGCACGCAGCGCTGCCGATCTGGAATTCGGGCACTTCTATGACGCGGTTAGGCGATACGCGCATGCCTCCCTCGTGACTCGGACCGGGCGCCCTCGTGTGATCGATGTATCCGGGAACACTCTGCAACTCAGCAACAGCGAGCGTGCGTTCATGAGCGAACGCCACAGCTCCGTCTACGCCGATTATCGAGACGTAAGGCTCGCAGAGCTGGATGGACATGCGCCGGATGCAAATCAGCTCAAACGCCTTGTCGATTTCCAAGAGGATGCCTCCGGCGTGAGATTCGAAGACCTGCGTTCTGACGTTGAACGACAGCTTGTGGCTGCGGGTATCAATCCTGGGGGAGCATCGTTCTCCGAGCACCGGTCAGGTGACTGGTATCGCGTCTACGAATGGAACGGCGAACAAGCTATCCGGCGCCGCAATCCGACGCAAGATCAGCGACGGCGCACAGACACGATGGATGCCGCCCAACGACGGGAGCTCCTGCGGATTCTCTTCGCCCCTGGAGCGCGAGGAATTGAATCAATTGGGATCGGCTATGCGACCGTCGCAGCAGAGGCGATGCCGGGATTGAGTCGCGACGTCTCCGAGCAGATCATCGCCTCGACGGTTCGGCTGTTGGGTCTTAAGCGGCGCATCGCGGGCATGGACTTCTATGAGTACAGTTCGACGAGCCTGCCGCGAACGCTTCAGACATATCTCGCGGAGGTTGGGAGTCGGCATTCTGTTCCCAAAGAAGAGCTCATTGCCTACGTGGTCGAGAGTTGTGGCCTGAGCGCAACCAAGTACGTGGACGCCGATAAATTGACGATTCGTCCTGCAGTGGGTGTCGGATGGCGATGTTCTCGATGCACCACGATGCACCTGCAGGCGAGCGCAGGTGTCTGTACGACGTGCACCGCGTCGATGGAGCCGGAGCCCAACGGGCTCTCGAGCGACGACAATTATCACGCAGACAATGCGGCACGTCCGCTAGACCGCCCCGAGCTCGAACGTCTACATGTTGAAGAACTCACCGGGCAGACCGACTGGGAAGACGCCCAGTATCGCCAAGCTGAGTTTCAAGACGTGTTTGTCCGCGAAGACCCGGTCCCGCTGGTTCAAGGGATCGACGTTCTTTCTGTCACGACAACGATGGAGGCGGGGGTCGACATCGGCTCTCTGAACGCGGTCCTTCTTGCGAACGTTCCGCCCCAGCGCTTCAATTACCAGCAGCGCGTCGGTCGCGCCGGCCGACGTGGGGAACCGCTCGCAGTCGCGCTAACTATTGCGCAATCAGATAAGAGCCATGACGAGTACTACTTCGCACACCCGGAGAAGATCACAGGCGATGCACCTCCGGCCCCATACATCGATCTGAGATCGGATCACATCGCGCGGCGGGTCTTCGCTGCCGACCTGCTGAACCGCATATTTGCCATGGCTCCGCGGGAGTTCGAGCGTGGACGCGAGGTGAGTGGTGGATACGGGCGCGTTCAGGAGTGGAACGACTCGCCCTTGGGGATCGGTGTGTCCCGCGCGATGATACGTCGGGGACTCAAGGACACTCAGCTCGTGCTCGCGTCGGCACGGGCGGCAGGCCTGGGGGAGCACGGCGGTCGCGGCCAGGATTTCATCGATCGAGTTGTTCGAGAACTCGAAGACGACATCGATTCCGCAGTAGCGTCATCGCCGCCTGAAAAGGCGCTTTCGCGGGTGCTCGCGGAGAAGGGCCTACTCCCCATGTACGGGTTCCCGACCCAAGTGCGGCAAATTCTCACGTCGCCACCACGAGGCGGCGAGCAAGCGTCGAACTTGGATCGTGAAGCGGAAATTGCGATCAGCGAATTCTCGCCCGGCTCCGAGCTCGTAAAGGACAAGGAAGTCCACGTCGCTGTCGGCCTCGCCGCATACGTTCGGGTCGGCCGCTTTTTCAAGGCGGTGCTGCCATATGAGGGACGGAGAGTAGTGGGGCTCTGTCCGTCCTGTCTCACCGTGACCGAAGACTCCAGGATCCAGCGGTGCCCCGTCTGCGCAAGCGAAGAATTTGAGCGCATCGACGTCGTCGAGCCGCTTGGATATCGCACCTCGTACAGACCGCGCCCCTTTGAGTTTGTTCGGAGAGCTGGAGCTGGTCGCGCGATTCCGAAGGCTGCCTTCGGGCCCACGGCATCCGAACTCAGCAAGAATATCGAGACACAATTCAGCGAGCGAGCCGAACTCTATTCGCTCAACACCAACAGTGGACGAATGTTCTCGTTTGACAAGGCTGACGCTTCCGCTACGCGCGAGTCGGGCCTGATCGAGCGGATCTTCCTAGAGCAAGGGGTCGACGCAGATCGTGCATCCACCCAGGGATGGAGGAGTTCCTCCGCCGAACTCGAGTCGGTTGCCCTGCTCGCTCATCGAGTTACCGATGCAGTTGCGATCCGACCTGCTGGAATGCCGGGCGGCTTCAGGATCGACCCTCGCGATGCTGTTGGACGTGCGACCTGGTCATCGTTGGGATTCGCCCTGCGCAATCTCAGCGCCGCTGCGCTCGACATTGACCAGGCTGAACTCCAAATTGGTCTCGCTCCGACTGAGCGAGAAGGGAAACCGGTCGCTGGGCTGTTTCTTGCTGACTCACTGGAGAACGGCGCAGGATACGCCTCCCAAATTCGCCTCCGTCTCGAAGAGTTCCTCGAATCGATCCCAGCTCACTTCGAGGGGTTACATGCTCGGGGAGATGGGGCCTGCGATTCGAGCTGTCACTCTTGCCTGAGGGACCACGCCAATTGGCCGTGGCACGCACTGTTGGATTGGCGGCTCGCACAGGACGCAGCGGACCTCTTGCTCGGGCGCGACATCGATGAAGCGGCATCCGAACCACTAACAATCCGCGCATTGGAGGCGATGGCTCCCGAGTTCGCGTGTGACGTTGTCCACATCGCCGGACTGCCGGCTCTTAGGAGTACGCGGAGCAGCAAGGTCTCGGTATTCGCGCACCCGTTCGTCGACACCACCCCCTACAGCGCTCATCCCGGCATACTGCGAGCACGTGGCGAGCAGGCGAACGCGCTCTTCTCCTCGACGTTTGTCCTGAGTCGAGAGCCTCAGCGTGTGTTTCGTGACCTGACGTGAGATCCCCCACGCCGTTTGCGACGCTCGCTGTAGCGCATTAGGAAGGATCGCCGTGCCGAACATCGTGCTGACGAAGCTTAAGGACCAGCCCACCGACAAGACGGTGAAGGCGAAGATCCTGACGTTCCTCGCCAAGCTAGCGGAGGACGACACGACCAAGGGCCTGCACATCGAGAAGATGAACCAGGCGGTCGATTCCCGCGCACGCACGGCGCGCGTCGACCAGAGCTGGCGGGCCGTGCTCTACTGCCTCGACACAAAGGATCAGGAGCGCACGTACGTCTACGCCGGAACGTGGGAGCACGACACGGCGATTGAGCGGGCCAAGACGATCAAGGTGAATCTGAACGCGGTCAATGGTGCGGTCGAGCTCATAGCTGAGACGATGCCTGCCGAGACGCTGGCCGCCAGGCCCGACGTCGGCGCCCCTGTGGTCGGCTTGCCGAAGCCACCGGCGGCATTGCCGTACCTCGAATCGCAGTTCAACTACACGATCGCCGACCTCGTCGAGATGCTCGGCTTCGACGAGGCATCCGCACGCGGGCTGCTCAGCGCCACGAGCGAGACGGAGGTGCTGGCGATCGCCGAAAAGTTCGAGAACGCGTGGCAGCAGACCGCCGCGCTGGGGCTCGCGGTCGGAGATTCACTTGACAAGATCCGCGACGATCTCGGCCTCAACGAGAAAGTCGAGCCGGTGCCCGGCGAGACCGAGGACGACCACATCGTCCGTGCGCTGCAGCACCCGGCCTCGAAAATGCAGTTCACCTTCGTGGAGGACGACGAGGAGCTTCGCCGCATCATCGAGGGTGGCGATTTCGGCGCCTGGCGGGTCTTCCTGCACCCGGAGCAGGCGAGGTACGCCACGCGCAAGTACAACGGGCCGTTCCGGCTCACCGGTGGCGCGGGAACCGGCAAGACCGTGGTGTTGCTCCACCGCGCGCGGCACCTTGCACGGGCGACCCCTGAGGCATCCGTCGTCCTGACGACTTTCACGAAGGCGCTCGCCGAGAATCTCAGGCGCGACCTGGAACGGCTCGATCCTGAGGTGCAGCTTGCCGAGGGCCTCGGCGAGCCCGGTGTACTTGTCCGAGGCTTGGACCAGCTGTCGAACGCAGTTCGTGGCAAGGCGGGCACGAGCTATGCCGATGCGGCGGCGGTCATCTTCGGTGCCGCGATCGAACCTGCGCGATCTCTCGTGGGCGCCGCCGACGGCTGGCGTGAAGCGATCGACGATGTCTCGCCCGATCTGCCGACTTCGCTGCTGATGCCGAGCTTCTTCGAGGGCGAGTACCTCCATGTCATCCTGCCCGCTCGGCTCACGACGGAACAGGAGTACTTCGCCGTGCGCCGCCCGGGGCGTGGTGTTGCACTCGATCGCAAGAAGCGCGCTGCGGTTTGGGCCGTCGTCGATCGTTACCGCAAGAGCGCCCGGATTTCGAGTTCGCTCTCGTTTCCTGAGATCGCGGCGATCTCGGCGGTGTGGCTCGAACAGCGCGGAGCGGATGCTGGTGTGCTCGCTGAACACGTGCTCATCGACGAAGCGCAGGACCTCACTCCACTGCATTGGCAGTTCCTGCGCGCGCTCGCGGGCGAGGGCAAGGACGATCTCTTTATCGCAGAAGACACCCACCAGCGCATCTATGGTCAGCACGTGGTGTTGTCGCGGTACGGAATCAAGATCACGGGGCGCTCGCGGCGGCTTACCCTCAACTACCGCACCACCGAGGAGAATCTGCGCTACGCGCTCGGGTTGCTGTCGGGCGCGCAGTATGTCGACAGTGAGAGCGAGCAGGAGGGCGTACACGGGTACCGTTCCGCCCGCCGTGGACCGCAGCCGTTGCCTCTCGCTGCGGCGAGCAATGCCGAGATGAACCAGCAGATCGCTGAGGTTGTGCGGGAGTGGCTTGCGGATGATGTCGACCCTTCGACGATCGCGATCCTTGCGCGAACGAAGGGTGAGGCGGTCGCGGCGCGGGACGCACTGAACGCTCAGGGTGTGCACGTGGACGTCATTACTACCCAGCAGACTGGAGGCGACAAGCCGGTCGCCTTGACGATGCACACGGCGAAGGGCATGGAGTTCAGTCGGGTCGTGCTGTACGACATCTCGGACGGGGTTGTGCCGAATGAGTACGCGCTGCGCAATGCCGCGCCCGAAGAGCGCGAAGATGCCCTCCTTAGAGAGCGGTCGCTCCTGTACGTGGCGGCGAGTCGCGCGCGGGATGCGCTCGTGGTGTCGTGGCACGGGAAGGTCTCTGAGTTGCTTGCCGAAGGTCCCTGAGCCTGCTCATGTCGCCTCAGTGAACTCCGCGTCGAAGCGGCCAAGTTCGCTCATGAACCAAGTGAGCACCTCGACAAGCTGATCCCGCGCGAGCCGGTCGGCGAGGATGTCTGTATCGAACGACGGGCGCTTGCCAATACTGTCCCCTCCGAGATCGATCCCTGAAATTTCGTTCAGGCGCATGCGAAGTTCCTCTCGGAGCTCCGGCTCATCGAACGGTGGGCGGGTCGAGAGATGTTGAAACACAACCTCGACACTCCCGTACGGATAGATGACGAGCGGCCATATGTTCTTGGGCCGATTCGGGCCGCGACCGGCCTGCAAGAAGCAGCTCACTTCCTGGCCGGATCCGTAGCTGAGATGTCCGCCAAGGCCTTCCCATGCGTTCAGCAATTCGACTATGCCGTGGACGGCTGACGGCGTGTGCCGGGTCGCGAACTCATTTATGAACGCGGCACGATCGGCCTCCTCCTCTTCGTCGGAAGGCTCCGTATCGGACCGGACGGACAGGCCGATCATCTCCCCGAGCTCGGAGACGAGCATGCGCTGGTCCTGCGATGCACGCATTGCATCGTCGAACTCGATCCCTTCTTCTTCCAACACCTCGACGACATCGCGACCGGCGTGCGCGTTGTCGCCCCAATCGAAGCCCGGAGACACCGTGCCGGCCGCCTGGAGTACGCGATATGCGTTGGGAATTGGCGCGGACGCGAGGAATTGCCCGAGTGGCACTGGGTGGGTTCCGGCCACGGCGGCGATGTCCCCGTAGCTCGCCCATCGTCCGGTAGGGATAGCATCCACCAGATCGACCACCAGCTTCCAGGAGACACCGGAATCGCTGATGTCGGTTTCTGCGATTGGCGCCGCCCACGTGGAAGCCACACGGGTAGCGAGAACCGCGCCGCGATCCAGAATGTCGCGTCGCGTCCAGGACGGTCGCGACGCGATCTCCCCGTTCATGCGAAGTCCCGAAGACGCCAACAGGTCGCGTTTTTCGGCGTACGAACGGTTGCTGAGCTCTGAGTTGTAACCGCTCAGCGTGAGGTTGGCGAGTGTGTGTAGCAACTCTTCGTGGAGCTCGTCCACGGTCTCGCTGGGACCGAGATCGCCGGCAAGCGCATCACGCCAAGCGTGGCTCAGCGTTTGCGGCATGATGTGCTCGATGGTTGTTCGCTCGACGTCGACCTGCTCCTTGGCCATGAGCTCGCGCTGACGCCAGGCAACTGGAGTTGCCTCCTCTAGCCACGCCAACAACGTCTTCCGCTGGTTCGGGCGGCCCTGATAGTAGAAGGGCTTTGAGATGACCGCGTCCGCGATCTGCGCATCGGTCGCGAAGAACTTGCGGCCAGTAGAGAAGTAGCGATGTAGCGACGTCGCCACATCGGTGTCACCGATCTCTTCAGGCGCGCGATAGAGAATGCGAGAGAGTGGGCTCGGGGAAGCGCCAACGATGAGTCGGCGAATAATGAACGACTCCACAAGATGGAGGGCTTGTGCAGTCTCCTCGTTTGTGGATCCGCCGTCGGCCCGGACCCGGAGAAGATGAAGCACGAGTGCGTCGGTAGCGCTGAGACCCCATGTTGCATTGCGTTGGAGGCCCCGCCTTACTGCTGGATCAGGTTCTCTGGACGGGTTGCGGATTAGTTCCATCAATTGGGCGAGATGACTGAACCGCTTGACCTCGTCGACGATCTGATCCTCAGCGAGGTGCCGCATCCGCTCGACTTGCATCGTGTAAATGTCGCCCTGCTTTACGGCCGGATCACGCCACACTAGGTCGATCCAGAACAGCGCTTCCAGGTCGGCTGGCGAGAGTGCCCTCTGCATGGGCAACCACCAGCTGTCGTAGATCTCCTCGCCGCGTTGATTGAGTCGCATGAAGAGGTAGTTGCGCAGAAGATCACCTTGCGTGAGCTTGAGCCCGGTGTTGTTGAGCGACTCAAAGATCCGGTAGACGTTGTCCTCGTTCTTTGCCGTAATCGAGACGAAGACAAGTCCATTCAGAGCGGCCGACTCGAGGCGATCGATGTCGTGAGGGTCGTCTGGGTCATCCGCTTGACGCAGCTTTGCGCGGAAGAATCGATAGGCCTCCGTCAAACCGGATGCTGTGGCGCTCGCCACGTTGCGATCGATGATCGCTCGGAATGCCGGTCGGTCGGCCTGTGTCGGCAGCAGCTTCAGGCGCGCATCGCCGGTCTTGAATCGGTCAATGAGGTAGCTCTCTTCAAGTCGCGCGACCTTCGCCGGGTTCTCCAGTTCGGTCTCGAGGTAATGGTCGCGCAGCGCCGCGACAAGCACGCTCAGGGTTGTGAGGCGCTGCTGACCATCGACCACAAGGAATTCGCTCCCACCCGGTCCGATCTGACCGAGGGAAAGGACGAGCGAGCCCGTGAAATGGGTCGCTTGCGAAGCCTCGACCCGCTGGGCGGCAAGATCGGTTAGATCGGCCCACAAGCGATCGAGCTGCTTGATCGACCACGAGTACGGACGTTGGTAGAGCGGAACTCGATACTGCTTCTGGCCCTCGAGTACTTGCTGAAGGCGAGTCTCCTGAACATCCATTCGTCGATCCCTTGATTTGATCGTGCGCTCGACTCAGCGTATCCGTCGAGATTGCGCGGCAGGGCCGCTGGCGCGAACCGCGAAGATCGGATCTTGTGGTGACACCCGATTCGCAACCCCGATGCGGCAACGCGGCAGGCGAACTAGCCTGAACGCATCGACCGAGGAGGAGCAGCATGAGCGACACCACGGACCGCGACGACCGGGACTTCGCCGACGACGCGAACGAGCAGAAGCGGCTGCGCGCCGAACACGACAAGGAGCTCGGCGTCGATCCGTTCTTCGAGGGGGCGAACATCACCGAGAGCGATGGTCCCTACCTCGAGACTGGCGATGATCTCGACACCGGCGGTGGGCACCGCACTCCGCGCGAGTAAACGACTGACTACTCCTCGACGCCCGGGTCGCCGCCGTCCAGACCGCCATCGGTGGAGTCGGTGAGCGGGGCAGCGCTCGTGGTCGAGCCGGGGAGGTCGTCGTCGGCCCTCGTGGGGTCGACCGTTCGATCCTCGTCGGGCTTCGTTTCCGGGGCCACCTCGGGCGAGTCGGGGTCTTGGGTGGAGCCGTCGGGTGCGGTCGAGTAGGTCATCGGTTGCTCCTTCGTCGAGTCAACGGTCAACTGGCTTGCCAGCCTGCCGCGGTGCACGGCGCTCAGGTAGGGGTTGACACCAGACGGCGCGGAATCGGATGCCGGGGCATCCGCTCAGCAGGCATCCGCTTCCCCCCAGTTCGGGGCGAGGGGGCGCAAATCGCACCTCGGCGAGTGTTGGGAGCCCTACGGTGAGTGCTACCGAACCGAGGAGCCGTAAGTTGAAGAAGTTCTGGGCGATCATCGCCCTGCTCGTCGTGATCGTCCTACTGATCAATTTCTGGTTCGTTGCCCTGATCCTTGCCGGCGCCGCGGCGCTCGTGATCGGCATCGTGGCCTTGGCCAGGGGTACTGCCTATAAGGTCCGTTCTCGCACAGCCGGCGCCGTCGTATTGGCGGTCAGCCTTGTCGCGCTTGGCATCGGAGGCGCAGGGGCCGCGGCGGCCACACGTCCGAGTGACAGTCTGAGTGAGGCTGCGTCCGCGCGCGTTGAAGCTAAGCCCCGCGCTGCGACTGCAACTCCCACGCCAGTACGTGAGATCAAGACCATCGAGGAGAACGTGCCAGTTGCGTTCACCTCGTCCACGGTGGACGACGGCAACATCGCCCAGGGCACCGTCGTAACCCTCACGCCAGGGGTGGACGGTCAGCGCACACTCACGCACGAGATCACATACGAAGACGGCGTGGAGGTCGCACGCAAGACCATAAGTGATGTGGTTTCGATCGCACCGGTCAACGAGGTGATCGCAAACGGCACGTATGTCGCGCCGCCTGCTCCCGTTGCCGCGGCGCCGGTCGACAACGGCTGTCATCCGTCGTATGCCGACGAGTGCGTGCAGTACGCTTCAGACGCGGACTGTGCCGGTGGGAGCGGCGATGGGCCGGCGTACGTGAACGGACCCGTGCGTGTCGTCGGTCCTGACGTATACGACCTCGATCGTGACGGCGACGGCATTGCCTGCGACGCGTAGCCGCACATGACCTTGAGCCCCGGCGCCCTTCACCATGAGGGTGAACGAGGCGGGCGATCCCGTCGCCGCGTACGCCACCGTGATGCAGTCGGCCTGCTCTTGGGTGATGACGCCGTTCTCGGCGTCGCGGTGATGACCGCGAGAGATGTCGGTACATCGGAATCTGGTACGAGAATCGCACCGCGGCGCGGAGGCTCAGACGACGATGCAGTCGACCCCGGGCAGCTCGTCGAAGCGCGCCGCGTGGTGGGTCGTCAGCACGATGCGCTTCGTGGCGACGGCCGTGGCGGCGATGATGAGGTCATGGGTTCCACGCTTCGTGCCGCTGCGTGTGACGTGAGCCAGAAGGCGACCGTGTGCTTCAGCTGTCGCGAGGTCGTACGGCTCGACCGGCAATGTCTCGAGAACTCTCACGAGAAACTCGGCGCGTCTCGCTCGGTGCTGAGGGGTGGCGAGTTCGACTCCCGTGCGGAGCTCGGCGAGGGTGATCGCGGCGATGACCAAGTCGTCGTCGGGCGCGACGATCGCGGAGAAATCGCGGCGCTGTCGCTCGGAGGCGATGAGCACCCCCGTGTCGAGGATCAGTCGGCGGGCCATGCCGGCTCGGTGAGTTCGACTGCCTCGCGCGCGGCGGCGACGTCGGTCGCGAAGCCGTCATCGACGGCCGAGGAGGCAAGGAGAGCCACTACCTCGGATCCGTTGCTGAGATCGGCCGGGCCGACCGTCGCAATGCGCCGGCCCGCGCGCGTGATGATGATCGTCTCACCGCGCTCGGCCTCGTCGAGCAGTGTCGCGAACGATCTGCTCGCCTCGGTTGCGGTCATGGTACGCATGGAATCAGATTATCTGATTTCGTCATGTCGCGCCATAGGCGGCTCAGCATTCGCTCCCTGAAGGAAGCCCACCGGCATAGACTGCGGACAAATGGACGAGTCGGCCGCTCTCGACACGACCGCGGCGCGCGCCGTCGAGACGGCTGATCGCGATCGCGTGCTGTGGTCCGATGCCGACCGCGAATGGGCGAGCCGCGCGGCGGCGTCCATCGTGGGGGAGCGGGCGAGCGCCGAGGAGTTCCTCGCACGGCGCGCGCAGCTCGTGCTCGAGCGCGTCGGCACACGTCAGGCGGCGGTGAGGCGCACGGTGCGCGGCATCCGGTGGCGGCCGTGGGTGGGCGTCGTGACGGTGGTCGCCGCGTTCCTGTTCGGCCTGCTCATCGACCGCATCGGCGGCGGGTCGAGCATCAACCTGCTCGCGCCGCCGGTGTTCGCGCTCGTCGCGTGGAACCTGCTCATCTACATCTGGCTGCTCGTGCGGCCGCTCGTGCTCGGGCGCGGTGCGGCTGGGCCGGTGCGGTCGTTGTTGATCCGGGTCGCGTCGGTGCGGGCATCCGGCGACCTCAGCCGAGCGGATGCCGCGGCCGCCGCCCGGCGCACCGTGCTCGCCGCGCTCCCCCGCGACTGGGCG
>NZ_SDPN01000028.1 GCF_004134825.1 Agromyces albus | reverse complement strand
GCCGTCGTCGCCGTTGCAGCCGATTCGCGCGCGGCCGGCGCCGCGTCGGCGGGCTTCGGCCGCCCGGCACGACGCTTGGCCGGCTGGTCGAACCCCTGCGGCCGCTTCACGCGCCGCGCACCCTCATCCGCGCTCCCGCTCGAGCGAGCCGAGCAGTTGCGGCACGATGCGATACACGTCGCCGCAGCCGAGGGTGATCACGAAGTCGCCCTCGCGCGCGATGCGGGCCGTGTAGTCGGCGGCCTCCTGCCAGTCGGGCACGAATGCGACGTGCGTCGGGTCGGTGAATCGCTCGCTCACGAGCGCGCCGGTGACGCCGGGCTCGGGGTCTTCACGCGCCCCGTAGACGTCGAGCACGACGGTCTCGTCGGCGAACCGCTCGAGCACCTCGGCGAACTCGTTCGCGAACAGCCTCGTGCGGCTGTAGAGGTGCGGCTGGTGCACCGCGATGATCCGCCCGGAACCCACGACGGTGCGCGCCGCCGAGAGGGCGGCGGCCACCTCGGTCGGGTGGTGCGCGTAGTCGTCGTAGACGCTCACGCCGCCGACGGTGCCGTGCAGTTCGAAGCGGCGGCCGGTGCCGGCGAACCGGGCGATGCCGTCGAGGGATGCCGCCGGGTCGAACCCGAGGCCCACGAGCACGGCGAACGCGCCGGCGGCGTTGATCGCGTTGTGCCGGCCTGGGATGCGGAGCGTGGCGCGGTGGTCGGCGCCCTGGTAGGAGACCGCGAACGAGACGGGACCGTCGGTCTCGATGGAGTGCACGCGCACCGCGGCATCCGCCGCCTCGCCGAAGGTGACCACCCGCTCATGCGAGAGCCGCTCGGAGACGCGCTTGGCGCCCGCGTCGTCGGACGAGATGACGACGAACTCACGGGCACGGTCGGCGAAATCGACGAACGCCTGCTCGAACGCCTCGAGCGACCCGTAGTGGTCGAGATGGTCGGCATCGACGTTCGTGATCAGGGCGACCGAGGTGTCGTAAAGCAGGAACGAGCCGTCGGACTCATCGGCCTCGACGACGAAGAGCTCCCCCTCGCCCGCCGACGAACTCACGCCGAGCTCCTCGATGACGCCGCCGTTCACGAAGCTCGGGTCGGCGCCGAGCTCGAGCAGGGCCGTGATGATCATGCCCGTCGAGGTGGTCTTGCCGTGAGCACCCGCGACCGAGACGAGTCGCTGGCCGGCGATCAGCCAGGCGAGCGCCTGCGAGCGGTGCAGCACCGGGAGCCGTCGCTCGAGTGCCAGCTGGTACTCGGGGTTGTTCTCCCACAACGCACCGGTCACGACGACGGCATCGGCATCGCCCAGGTTCGCGGCGTCGTGGCCGATCGCGATCTCGGCGCCGAGCTCGCGCAGGACCGCGATGTTGTCGGAGTCGCGCACGTCGGAGCCCGTGACGCGATGGCCCGCGCCGAGGAAGAGCCGTGCGATGCCGCTCATGCCCGATCCGCCGATGCCGACGAAGTGCACGGCGCCGAGCTCGGCGGGGATCTGGACGGTGAGGTCGGGCTTGATGGTCACGGGGTGCGGGTCTTCCTCGGTGTGGTCGATCTCGGTGTGGTCGATGAATCGTTCGGGCTGGAGCGGGGCCGCGGCATCCGCTCACTCAACGTTACGCGCCTCGCGCGGACTCGCCGGCTCCCCCGCCGAGCGCGGTGTCGACGAGCGCGACCATTCGATCGGTGCCGTCGCGATGGCCGACGGATGCCGCGGCCTCGGCCATCGCCGCGACGCGCGCCCGGTGGCCGAGGATCGGCGCGAGCTCGACGGTGACCCACTCGGGCACGAACGCCGCGTCGTCGACGAGGATGCCGCCGCCTGCTGCGACGACCTCGGCCGCATTGAATCGTTGCTCGCCGTTGCCGACGGGATAGGGCACGTAGACGGCCGGGATGCCGAGCGCCGCGAGTTCGCTCACGGTTGCGGCGCCGGCCCGGGAGACCGCGAAGTCGGCGAGGGCGAGAGCGAGATCCATGCGATCGGCGTATTCGACCATGCGATAGCCGGCCATCGCCGGGTCGGCGACCTCGGACGCCGCTCCCGTGATGTGCAGCACCTGCCACCCGGCATCCGTGATCGCCCGTGCGCTGTCGACGACCGTGCGATTGATGCGACGCGCGCCGAGCGAGCCGCCGGTCGCCAGCAGCATGGGGCGATCGGGATCGAGGCCGAAGAACGCCGCTGCCTCGGCCCGCAGCGCCGCGCGGTCGAGCGATTCGATCTCGGGGCGGAGCGGCATGCCGACGACCTGCGCGCGAGGGAGGGGCGTGCCGGCGAACGCGACGCCGACGGCGGCCGCCGATCGTGCGCCGAGGCGGTTGGCGAGACCGGGTCTCGCGTTCGCCTCATGGATCGCGACGGGCACGCCCTCGCGGCGTGCCGCGAGATACGCGGGCGTCGACACGTAGCCGCCGAAGCCGACGACGACGTCGACGCCGCGATCGGCGATGATGGCGCGCACGTCGTCGATCGAGCGTCGGAACAGGGCGGGGAACGCGAGCGCCGCGCGGTTCGGGCGCCGCGGGAAGGGCACCTTCGCGATCGTGAGCAGCTCGTAGCCGCGCGCCGGGACGAGCCTCGACTCGAGGCCCTCGGCGGTGCCGAGCACGAGCACGAGCGCCTCGGGGTCGCGTTCGCGCAAGCGACCGGCGACCGCGAGCAACGGGTTCACGTGACCGGCGGTGCCCCCGCCGGCCAACAGGTAGACGGTCATCGCAGCGGACTCCCCGCCGCGCGTGCCTTGCGGGCCTCGGCGCGCGCCGCCGCTCGAGCCGGCGCTTCGGGATCGCGCGCGACCGAGAGCACGACGCCGATCGCGAAGAGCGTCGTGAGCAGGGCGGTGCCGCCCGCCGAGACGAGCGGAAGGGGAACACCGAGAACGGGGAAGACGCCGAGCACGACACCGATATTGACACAGGCCTGACCGATGATCCACACGAGCACCGCCGCCGTCACTGCACGTGCGAACTGCGTGCGAGCCGCCCTGAGCACGCGCGCGAACGTGACGGCGAGCACGACGAAGAGGGCGATGACGACGATCGCGCCGATGAGGCCGAGCTCTTCGCCGATGATCGCGAAGATGAAGTCGTTGTCGGCGGCCGGCAGCCACGACCACTTCGCCGCCGAGTTCCCGAGCCCGACCCCGAACACCCCGCCGTTGGCGAGGGCGAACATCCCGTGCTGGATCTGGTAGCAGTCCTCCTGGTCGTACTGCGAGCAGTTCTCCTCGAGGAAGGCCGTGATGCGTCGCATCCGGCTGTCGCTCGAGACGGCGACGAGGACGAAGGCGATCGCACCGATGAAGACCGGCGGCAGCAGGAGGCGGAACCGGACGCCGATGAGGAAGAGCGCGCCGAGGAGCATCGCGCCCATGATCATGACGGTGCCGAGGTCGCCGCCGAGGAGCACGAGCCCGATCGAACCGCCGCCGACGAGCAGGATCGGCAGGATGCCCCGCCGGAACTCGCCGAGGTACGGTTCCTTCTTCGTCACGATGAGTCCGAGCCACATGACGAGGGCGACCTTGATGAGCTCCGACGGCTGGAACTGCACCGGTCCGATCGCGAGCCAGTTCGTGTTGCCGCCGACGGTGATGCCGAGCGGGGTCGCCACCACGAGGAGTTGCAGCACGCACGAGACGATGAGGGCGGGCCACGCCATGCGCATCCACAGCGTCTCGGGCATCCGGCTCGCGATGAGCATGATCGGAATCCCGAAGAGCGCGTAGAGACCCTGCCGGGTCGCCTGCACGAAGAACCCGCCGTCATCGAGGTGCGACTCGACCGACGACGAGGACAGCACCATGATGAGCCCGAACACGACGAGGAACAGCGTCGTGCCGAGCAGCAGGAAGTAGTCCTTCGACTCGACGCGGAACACGCGGCCGAGCCCGATGCGGGCAGCCCAGGCGCCCGTCTGCTCAGCCTTCGCTGGGCGGCTCTTGCGGGGCGGGGTCGCCATCCGCCTCACCCCCAAGCTGTGCGATGACCGCGTCGTGGAATCGCCGGCCGCGGTCGGCGTAGTCGGCGAACTGGTCCATGGATGCCGCGGCCGGCGCGAGGAGCACGGTGTCGCCCTCCCCCGCGACCGCCGCAGCGAGTGCGACCGCCTCGGGCATCACGTGTTCAGTGTCATCCGCTTCGACCTCGAACACGGGCAGTGCCGGCGCGTGTCGTGCGAATGCGGCGACGAGCTCGGTGCGATCGACGCCGATCACGATGGCGGCGCGAAGGCGCGGCGCGTGTGACGCCACGAGGGCGTCGGCGTCGACCCCCTTCAGGAGCCCGCCGACGATCCAGACGACCTGCCCGAACGCCCGCAGTGAGGCCTCGGCGGCGTGAGGGTTCGTGGCCTTCGAATCATCGATCCAGCGGATGCCGCCGGCCACCGCGACCGTCTCGATGCGGTGCGCGTCGAGATGGAATTCGCCGAGCGCGTCGTGGATGACCTCGACGGGAACACCGAAGGATCGCGCGAGCGCCGATGCCGCGAGGATGTTGGCCACCACGTGCGGTGCGGCGAGGCCGTGCCGCTCGAGCTCGCCGACCGTCACGATCTCGAGCGCGGAGGTCTGCCGCTCCTCGAGGAACGCACGGTCGCAGAGGATGCCCTCGACGACGCCGAAGTCGCTCGGCCCGGGGACGTCGAGCCCGAACCCGATCGCCCGGGCTCCTTCTTCGACGTCGGCATCGCGCACCATCTGCTCGGTCGCCTCGTCGCCGCGGTTGTAGACGCACGCGACCTTGGTGTTCGCGTAGACGGTGGCCTTCGCCGACCGGTACGCCTCGGCGGAGCCGTGCCAGTCGAGGTGGTCGTCGGCGACGTTCAGGCACACGCTCGCCGACGGGTGCAGGGCTCCAGGGCCGGTGGTCGGCAGGTGGTGGAGCTGGTAGCTCGAGAGCTCCACGACGAGCACGTCGAATCCGCCCGGGTCGCGCACGGCGTCGAGCACGGGCACGCCGATGTTCCCGCAGGGCGCCGCGCGCAGGCCGTTCGCCGCGAGGAAGGTCGCCGTGAGCTGCACCGTCGTGGTCTTGCCGTTCGTGCCGGTCACGAGGATCCACTCGGCGGCGTCGACCTTGTCGCGCACGCGCCAGGCGAGCTCGATGTCGCCCCAGACGGGCGTGCCGGTCTCCTGCGCCCATTCCAGCACGGGGTGGTCGGGGTGGAACCCGGGCGAGGCGACGATGAGCTCAGGGGCGAACTCCACGAGCCCGGCGGGCACCGAGTCGAGCGGATGCCGCAGCAGCTCGGCCCCGATGACCTCGAGGATGCGCGCCCGGTCGTCGTCGGCCTCGGGCGCGAGCACGAGCACCTTCGCGCCGAGCTCGGTGAGCGTGTCGGCGACGGCGAAGCCCGTGACGCCGAGTCCGAGCACCGCGACGCGGAGTCCGCTCCAGTCGGCGTGCCAGCTCGTGAGGGAGTCGAGGCGGGCGGTTGAGCCGTGCGGGCTCGCGGCGGCATCCGACGTCAACTCTGCAGCCATTCGAAGTAGAAGCTGCCGACGCCGGCGGCGACGAACAAGCCGCCGATGATCCAGAACCGGACGACGATCGTGACTTCGGCCCATCCCTTGAGCTCGAAGTGATGGTGGATCGGGCTCATCAGGAAGATGCGTTTGCCGCGGGTCAGCTTGAAGTAGGCACGCTGCACGATGACCGAGCCCGTCTCGATCACGAAGAGGCCGCCGATGAGGAGGAGCAACAGCTCGGTGTGGCTCACGATCGCGAGGGCCGCGAGGGCGCCGCCGAGCGCGAGCGAGCCCGTGTCGCCCATGTAGATGTGCGCCGGGTTGGTGTTCCACCACAGGAAGCCGATGAGGCCGCCGACGATCGCCGTCGCGACGATCGCGATGTCGAGCGGGTCGCGCACGTCGTAGCTGCGGTAGAAGTCGCTCGGATTGAGGTTCTCGCCGAAGCGCGACTGGTTGAACTGCCAGAAGCCGATGATGACGAACGAGCCGATCGCGAGGATCGAGGCGCCCGTGGCGAGCCCGTCGAGTCCGTCGGTGACGTTCACCGCGTTCGAGGTGCCGGCCGTGATGAGGCAGATCCAGAGCACGTAGAGGATCACGCCGCCGACGGTGCCGAAGACGATGAAGTCGAGGTCGAGGTCGCGGATGAACGAGATCTTCGTGTTGGCAGGGGTCACGCCCTGCGCGTTCGGGAACTGCAGCGCGAGCAGGGCGAACGTGGTCGCCACCGCGACCTGCCCGGCGACCTTCGCCCAACCACCGAGCCCGAGGCTCTGCTTCTTGCGGGTCTTCAGAAAGTCGTCGATGAAGCCGACGGCCCCGAGGCCCACCATCATGAGCAGCACGAGCAGCCCCGACTCGGTCGGCGGCTCGTTGCTCACCAGCAGGGTCGCGACGAAATAGCCGAAGAGGGTGCCGAGGATGAAGATGATGCCGCCCATCGTGGGCGTGCCGCGCTTGACGTGGTGGCTCTTCGGACCGTCGTCGCGGATGAACTGGCCCCACCCGAGCCGCGTGAACAGGCGGATGAACAACGGGGTCAGAAACAGCGTGAAGGAGAGCGACAGGGCTCCGGCAGTCAGCAGTGCTCTCACGAGAACCATTCTCCCAGTCGGTCGCCCAGGTGACGCAGGCCGGCCGAGTTCGACGATTTGACGAGCACCGTGTCACCGGGCTGGATAGAGGACACGAGGAGGTCGAACGCCTCATCGGCGGTCTCCACGTAGGCGGATTCGCCGTCCCACGAGCCTTCGTTGATGGCCGTGATGTGCAGGCGCCGGGCGCCCTTGCCGACGACGACCAGTTGCGACACGCCGAGTCGCACGGCGAGCAGCGCGATGCGGTCGTGCTCCTCGCCCGAGAACTCGCCGAGCTCGCTCATCTCGCCGAGCACGGCGATCGTGCGCCCGCCGGGGGCCTTGACCTGCGCCAGGGTCTTCAGCGCAGCGGCCATCGAGTCGGGGCTCGCGTTGTAGGCATCGTTGATGATCGTGACGTCGTCGCGGCCGCCCATGAGCTGCATGCGCCAGCGCTCGGCGAGGGAGACCGACTCGAGGGCCTCGACGATGGCCGGCAGCGCCACGCCGAGTTCGACGGATGCCGCGATCGCCGCGAGGGCGTTCATGACGTGGTGCTCGCCGAGCACGCCGAAGCGCACTCGTGCGTGCTCGCCGCCCCGCAGGACGACCGTGAACTCGGTGCCGCGGGAGTGCGCGACGACGTCGACGGCTCGTACGTCGGCCGATTCGCCGAGTCCGAACCACACGACTCGAGCGGCGGTGAGGTCGGCCATTGACACCACGCGCGGGTCGTCGGCGTTCAGCACCGCGACATCCGTGGCGAGCAATTCGGTGACCATCTCGGACTTCGCACGCACGGTCTGCTCGATGCCGCCGAACCCTCCTGCATGGGCGAGGCCCACCTTCAGGACGATGCCGATGTCGGGCTTGGCCAGACGGATGAGCCGGGCGATCTCGCCGACCGCGCTCGCGCCCATCTCGGCGACGAGGAATCGGGTCTCGTCGGTGAGCTCGAGCATCGTGATCGGCGCACCCACCTCGTTGTTGAACGATGCGCGCGCGGCGACCGTGGGACCCACTCGCTCGAGCACCGTGCGGAGGAGGTTCTTCGTGGTCGTCTTGCCGTTGGATCCGGTGACGCCGACGATGCGGAGCTGTCCGTGGGAGCGCACGCGACGTACGACCTCTGCGGCGATCGCGCCGAGCGCGTCGACCGAGTCGGCCACGACGAGCTGGGGCACCGGCACGTCGAGTGGTCGTTCGACGACGAGGAGGGCGGCGCCCTGTTCCGCGGCGGCGGGGGCGAAGCGGTGGCCGTCGTCGAACTCTCCGCGCTTGGCGACGAACACGCCGCCCGCCGAGACCTCGCGGGAGTCGGTCGTGACGGCGCCGGAGACGACCGTCTCGGGCGTCGCGTCGGTTCCCTCGAGGTGGAGCTCGCCGGGGGCGGCCACTGCGAGCTCTGCGAGCGTGAGCGCGATCATTCGAGCCACCCGGCGTCGCGCAACGCCTGCTTCGAGTCCTCGCGGGCCGAATACGGGATCTTCACGCCTCGCACCTCGTGGTAGTCCTCATGACCCGGCCCCGCATACAGGATCGCATCGCCCTCGCCTGCGAGGGCGAGCGCGGCGCGAAATGCAGCACGCGGGTCGGGAACCTCGTGGATCTCGCGCTCGGGCACCGCCTCGCGTGCGCCCGCGATGAGCGCCGCGCGGATGGCGGCCGGGTCTTCGAATCTGGGATGGAAGTCGGTGACGACGACCACGTCGGCGCCGCGGGCCGCGATCGCGCCCATCTCGGCGCGCTTCGTGGTGTCGCGGTCGCCGTCGGCGCCGAAGACCATCACGAGCTTGCCCGAGGTGAAGCGGCGGATGGCTCCGAGGGTCTGCAGGAACGCATCGGGGCTGTGCCCGTAGTCGATGTAGACGACGGGGCCGCGATCGCCCGAGATGCGCTCGGCGCGACCCGGGATGTAGGCGTCGACGCCGCCGTCGCGCTCGAGCACGTGCGCGATGCTCTCGAGGTCGATGCCCGATTCGACGAGCATGATGATCGCGAGCGCGGCGTTCGCCGCCATGTACCAGCCGAGCAGGGGCACGCTCGACTCGAGGTGGCGCCCCTCTGGGCCGTCGAGCACGAAGCTCGTGTGGGTGGCCGTCTCGTCGAGCACGGTGAGGCGCCAGTCGGCTTCGACGGCGTCGACGGCCGTGAGCGTCGTCACGGGGATACGAGACGCGCCGACGAGTCGCTGCCCCCACTCGGAGTCGACCGTGATCACGCCGCGACGTGCGCGCTCGGGCTGGAACAGCTCGCGTTTCGCGTCGAAGTACTCGTCAAGCGACGCGTAGTCGTCGAGGTGGTCGTGCGTGAGGTTCGTGAACCCGACGACGTCGAACACGAGCCCGTCGACCCGGTGCCGCGAGAGCGCCTGGGCCGACACCTCGATGCCGACCGCGCGCACATCGACCTCGCGCATGCGCGCGAGCAGCGCGTGCAGCTCGCTCGCCTCGGGCGTCGTGAGCGAGCTCGTGACGGCTTCGTCGCCGATGCGCCGTTCGGCCGTCGAGGTGAGACCGGCGACGATGCCGAGCTGGCGGAGGATGCCGTAGAGCAGGTAGACGACGCTCGTCTTGCCGTTCGTGCCGGTCACGGCGAACAGGGTCGCGGGATTCTCGGCCGTGCGGTGGATCCACGCCGCGACTTCGCCGAGCGCGGCTCGCGCGTCGGGGGTCACGAGGATCGGCAGCCCGGCTCCCGCGGCCCGTTCGGCGCCGGTCTCGTCGGTGAGCACGGCGACCGCTCCGGCATCGCGAGCGGCGGCCGTGAAGTCGGCTCCGTGCGCGTTCCGGCCGGGAACGCCGACGTAGAGGTCGCCGGGGCGCACCGTCTCCGACGAGAGTGCCGCGCCGGTGATCTCGAGACCGTCGACATCGCCGCGCACCTCGAGGCCGAACGCCTCGGCGAGGCCGTGGACGGATCGGGGGCTCGGATGCTGCGGCCGGAGGGCCGTGGGAGGCGATCCGGTCACGAACCCAACTTTCTCACCAGGTGGCTGGCAGCTCGGGCGCCGGGGCGCCGGATGGAACGGTCCGATACTTCTTCAGCACTTGGCTCATCACCTGCTGGAAGACGGGAGCGGAGGCGGCGGACGAATTCATCTTAACCGGATTCATGATGCTCACCGAAACGACGAACTCGGGGTCGTCGGCCGGGGCGAAGCCCGAGACCGACACCAGGTGGCCGGTCAGGTAGCCGCCTTCGCCATCGGCGACCTGCGCCGTGCCGGTCTTCGCCGCCACCCGGTAGCCGGGGATCTCCCACTCGTCGGCGAGCCACCCCTCGAGGTACACGCGCTCGAGCATCTGGCTCGTCTGGTCGGCGGCGCTTTCGGAGATGACCTGCGTTCCGGTGGACTCGGTCGCGGTGACGTCGCCGTTCTCGTCGCGACATCCGTCGACGAGGGTGACGGGCATGCGCACGCCGCCGTTCGCGATCGTCTGGTAGGCGCTCGCGATCTGCACCGCCGTCGTCGTGAGCCCCTGGCCGAACATCGTCGCGTACTTGGTCTGGCTGTCCCACCCGTCGGGGCCGCCGTGCAGGTCGCCGGGCTCCTCCCCCGGAAACCCGACCTCGGTGCGCTCGCCGAGCCCGAACGCGAGCATGTCGTCGTAACGCTCCTGGTCGGTCAGGCGCTCGCCGAACATCGACATGCCGGTGTTCGACGAGTCGACGAGCACGCCTGTCAGGGTGTACGGCGTTGGTCCGTGGAAGAAGCTGTCGTTGATGTTCGCGCCGTTCGGCGGCAGGTACCGGTAGTCCGCGAGGATCTCGCTGAGGGGGGTGGCCTTGCCCTTGTCGATGACGGATGCCGCGGTAAGCGCCTTGAACGTCGATCCGGGTTCGAACGGGGCGGTGAACGACCGTGATCCGCGGTCGCCCGCGGGCGTCGCAGCGGGGTCGTTCGGGTCGACCGTCGGCACGTCGCCGACGGCGAGGAGCCGGCCGGTCTTCGCCTCCATGACCGTGACCGTCGCCCAATCGGCCCCGGTCGCCTGCACTTGCGCCTCGGCCGCTCGCTGCACGAACCACTGCAGGTCGCTGTCGATCGTGAGCTCGAGGGTGCCGCCGTTGCGCGCCTCCTTGTGCACGACCTCGGTTCCGGGGATCGTCACCCAGTCGCGGAGGCTGTGCAGGTAGCTGACCTGCCCGTTCTCGCCGGCGAGGCATTCGTCTTCGGCGAGCTCGAGGCCCGCGACCGCATTGCCGTCGGGGTCGACGAATCCGATGAGATTGCCGGCCACGGCACCGTTGGGGTATCGACGGCTCGCGTGCTCGTAGGGTTCGACCCACGGGATGTCGAGTGCCTTCACCGCTTCATAGGTCGGAGTGTCGACGAGCTTGGCGACGTAGGCGAAGTCGGACTTCGGGTCGGCGGCGAGGTGGCTGTCGATGATGGCGAGCACCTCTTCGCCCGTGATGCCCACGGCAGCGCCGAGCTCTGCGGCGACCTGTTCGAGCGGGACCTTCTGGGTCGTCGTCTTCGCGGGATCAGCGGGGTCGGGGACCTCGCGGTCGACTGGTCCGGCGTTCTTCGGCGAGAGGGCGATGTCGTACCGGATGACGCTGTCGGCGAGCACCTTCCCGTTGGCGTCGACGATGTCGCCGCGCGCGCCGTAGGTGGTCACCGGTTGGGACCGGGCGTCTTCGGCCTGCACGTTGAGCTCGGCGGCGCGCACCACCTGGATGTCGACGAGCCGCACGACGAAGACGCCCACGAGCGCGACGAGGACGACCGCCGCGATCAGGATGCGACGCATCGGGTGCCGGCTGATGCGATTCATCCGTTCCCCGTCCCCGTTCTCGTCATCGTCGTGCTGCCCGCCGCGCGTGTTCAGTGCGTCGCGGGCGTCGGGAGTCCGTTGCCGGCCGGCGGTGCGGCCGCCTGGTTCGGCGTCGCGGGGTCGGCGGCATGCTCGGGCTTCGCCGCGTTCTCAGCATTGCCGCTCTGCTGCTCGGTCACGAGCGGCACGCCGTCGATGAGGGTGTTCGGCACGAGCGGAGCGGATGCCGCTGCGCCGCCGGTCGCGGCGGTCGGCTGCCCGAGCACCGCCCCGTCGGACAGTCGCAGGTACACCGGGCTCGAGTTCGGCACCATGCCGAGCGCCTCGGCGTTCATCGCGAGGAACTGCGGCGACTCGACTCGATCGAGGTCTTCGGTGAGCGTCTGCTGCTCGCGTGCGAGCTCGGCCTGGGCCACTTGGTACTTGTCGAGCTCGTAGGCGCCCTGCGTGACCGCGATGGAGAGCAGCAGCTGCGCGACGATGATGACCGCGACGCTGCCGAGGGCGATCACCGCATAGCCGAGCGTGGGCTTGGCGCGCGCGATCGCGCGTTCGGGAGCAGGACGGAGCCGCCGCTGGCGCTCCGTCTCGATGCGACGTGGGGCTGGTAGGGACTGGGCCGGCACAGCGCTCATGACGGCCTCCTCACTCGTTCGGCGGCGCGCAGTCGCACCGGCTTCGCACGCGGGTTCTCCGCTTGTTCTGACTCGCTCGCCTGTTCTGCTCCGCGTACGAGCAGCTTGAAGTTCGGTCGGTGTTCGGGCAGTTCCATGGGCAACCCGGCGGGTGCACTGGAGCTCGCCGCGGCCTGGAGTGCCCGCTTGACGATGCGGTCCTCGAGCGACTGGTAGGCGAGCACGACGATGCGACCGCCGACGGCGAGCGTGTCGAGAGCGGCCGGCATCGCAGCCTGCAGCACCGAGAGCTCTTCGTTCACCTCGATGCGCAGCGCCTGGAAGACCCGCTTGGCCGGATGCCCCTGCCGTTGCACCACGACGGGCGTCGCCGCCGTGATGATCTGGACGAGCTGGGCCGAACGGGTGATCGGAGCCTCCGCCCTCGCACGCACGATCGCTCGCGCATACCTCGCCGCGAGCTTCTCCTCGCCGTAGTCGAGAAAGATGCGCTTGAGCTCGTCTTCGCTCTCTTCGGCGATGACGTCGGCCGCGGTGCGCCCCTGCGTGAAGTCCATCCGCATGTCGAGCGGCGCGTCCTTCGAGTAGGCGAACCCGCGCTCGGCCCGATCGAGCTGCAGCGACGAGACGCCGAGGTCGAAGAGCACGCCCTGCACCTCACGGAATCCCTCGGATCGCACGGCGCGCGCGATGCCGTCGTAGACCGTGTGCACGAACCGCATGCGGTCGCCGAAGGCCGCGAGGCGCTCACGGGCGATCTCGAGGGCGTCGGGGTCGCGATCGAGCCCGATCACGGTGAGGTTCGGGAAGCGCTCGAGGAATGCGCGAGTGTGTCCGCCCATGCCGAGCGTGGCATCGACGAGCACCGCGCCCTCGCGATCGAGGGCGGGAGCGAGCAGCTCGACCGTGCGGTCGAGCATCACCGGGGTGTGAATACGTTCGAAGTCCATAGTTCCGCCTTGCCTTCGGGGCCTCGGGTTCCGATCCCCATCCGTTCGTCCTGGTGCGGGGAAGTGCATCAGGCGCGGCCGGCTGGGAGTCGGAGCCAGAGGATCAGAAGAGCCCGGGGATCACCTCCTCCGCCGTGTCTGCGAAGGCCGCCTCCTGCTCGGCGAGGTATTTCTGCCACGCCGTTGCATCCCAGATCTCCACCCGGCTGCCTGTGCCGATGACCGTGAGGTCTCGGTCGAGCCCCGCATAGCTGCGGAGCGTGGCGGGGATGGTGACGCGATGCTGTTTGTCGGGGGTCTCCGCTGACGCCCCGGAGAGGAAGACGCGCATGTAGTCGCGCGCCTGCTTGCTCGTCACCGGGGCTTGGCGGATCTTGTCGCTCATGCTCTCGAACTCCCGCACGCTGAACACGTAGATGCAGCGCTCCTGGCCTCGTGTGAGCACGAGGCCGTTCGACAACTCCTCACGGAACTTCGCCGGAAGAATGACTCGACCTTTCTCGTCGAGCTTTGGTTCGTAGCTTCCGAGGAACATCGCGTCACCCCCTTTCCTCCGGCCAGAATCCAGGTGACCCCACTTTACTCCACTCTCATCCACCAATCAACGACATTCACTCGTTTTCGGCGGTTGGGGCATGGGAGTTCCCTGTGAATACGCGGCTGTGAGCGGGTGGAGGGAAATGGAGCACGCTCGCTCCCCGACGGCGCGGCGGCTCGTCAGGCCAGGCGGATCAGCGCGCTGAGCCGCCCCAAAGGGTGGTCGCACGGCCCTCGGGCGGCATTCCGGGCATGAAAAAACGGGCCGATCCGAAGATCGACCCGTGAAGTGGTGGGAAGTGGAGGGTTACTCGCGACCCTCTTGACGACGATCCCAGCGGTCGTTCATGCGATCCATGAACCCGCCCCCCGACCGAGCGGTGCGCTTTGCGGTGGTCGGCTCCCCAGGGGCGGCCGACATGGGCCCGCGCTTCGAAGGGGTGATGGCGATGAGCACACCGCCGAACATCAGGGCGAAGCCGACGATGCCGACCACGAGATTCTGCAGTGCGACCCCTGCGATGAGCGCGGCGATGCCGGCGACGGCGAGGAGGATTCCGAGCACGATCGATCGGTAGTTGGGGCGGCGTCCACGAACTCCGCCGACTGCATGCACGAAGTCGGCGTCATTGCGATAGAGGTTCCGCTCCATCTCCTCGAGAAGACGTTGCTCCTGCTCTGAAAGCGGCATCTCATTCCCCTCAGGCTCGGGATCGACGCATCCGATTCCATTCTAGCGCCGCGCCGCCTCGCTAGGCTAGGCGGGTGGCTCACGGTTCCCGGCTGGTCGATCTGGTGCACGAACGCATCGAGGATTTCCTCGCCGAACGCTCTTCTATTCTCCGCTCCATCAGCAGCGACCTCGAACCGCTCGATGCGTTCTCAAGGCGCTTTCTCAGCGGAGGCAAGCGCTTCCGGGCGCTGTTCTGCTATTGGGGCTGGGAGGCGGTGCGCGCGCGCGGGTTCGACGCGTATGCGAGCGACGGTGAGAGCGACCGCTTTCCGGTCGTCTCCGCGGCATCCGCCCTCGAACTCTTCCACGCAGCCGCGCTCGTGCACGACGACATCATCGACAGTTCCGACACGCGGCGGGGGGCGCCATCGGCCCACCGGCTCTTCGAGCAATTGCACGACGACTCGGGCTGGGCGGGCAGCGCCCCCGGATTCGGCCGTGCGTCGGCGATCCTCCTCGGCGACCTGCTGTTGGGGTGGAGTGACGAACTGCTCGACGAGGGACTCTCCGCACTGCCCGACCGAGCCTCTGCTCGCGCGGCGCGCGCCGAGTTCGTTCGCATGCGCACCGAGGTGACGGCCGGGCAGTACCTCGACGTGCTCGAGGAGCGGGCGTGGCTGACGAAGCCCGACTCCGAGCAGCGATTGCGCGCCGAACGGGTCATCGTCTACAAGGCCGCGAAGTACAGCGTCGAGGCGCCGCTCACGATCGGCGGCGCGATCGCCGGGGCCACGAGCGCGCAACTCGAATCGCTCCGCGAGTTCGGCCTGCCGCTCGGCATCGCCTACCAGTTGCGCGACGACCTGCTCGGCGTGTTCGGCGACCCCGACGTCACAGGCAAGCCGAGCGGCGACGACCTGCGCGAGGGCAAGCGCACGGTGCTCATCGCGATCGCGCGCGAGCGCCTCGCGCCCGGCCAGCGCCGGCTGCTCGACGAGCTGCTCGGCGACCCCGAGCTCGACGCCGAGCAGGTGGGGATGCTCCAGAGCACGATCCGGCAGTGCGGAGCGGTCGACGAGATCGAGCGGATCATCGCCGAGCACGTGGCACGGGCGACCGCCGTGCTCGCCGAGGCGCCGCTGAGCCGCGACGCGCGAGCAGAGCTCGGCTCGCTCGCGAAGGCCGTCACCAGGCGGGCGCACTGACCAGGGTCTGAGCCGGCAGGCGCGGATGCCGCGAGCCGCGCCGCGAACGACGTGCGCCCGCTCAGGCGGACGTGTGCTTGCTCAGGCGAGCGCTTGTGCGATGCGGCGGACCTCGGCCTTCCGGCCGGCGCGGAGGGCGGTGATCGGCGTCGTGCCGAGGCTGTCTTCCTCGGACAGCAACCACTCGAGCGCCTCGTCGTCGCTGAATCCGGCGTCGGCGAGCACCATGGCGGTGCCGTGCAGCTCATGCAGCGGCTCGCCGTCGCGGAGGAACGACGCGGGCACCTTCAGCACGCCGTCGATGCGCGTGGCGAGCAGGTGTCGGTCGTCGATGAGCCTGCGGATACGGCTGGGGCTCTGCCCGAGCAATTCAACGAGGTCGGGAACAGTCAGCCATTCGGGCTGGGAGGCGTCGGTCACCCCTCAAGACTGCCATGATCGGCGGGACAGCCGGAAGCGGGACTCACGGAATTCGCCGCCGCCGGTGCGCGCGCGCGGAGTCGGCGGACGCGCGGCGAGGTGTTTGACTCCCCTATTTGCCTGTGCGACGGTTGGCGCGGGAGCCGGCATCGGACGCCGGCGAAGGGGGAACAATGCACCACCAGTCCGAGGCCGCCGCGGCCGATCCCGCGCCCACAACCGAAACAGTCGAGCCCGACAGAACTCGACGACGGCGCATCCGTCGCTTCCTCACCCTGCCACTGGCCGTCGTGAGCACCATCGCGGTGACACTCGGCATCGCCCAGCCCGCCGAGGCTGCTCCACAGCAGTCGAAGCGCCAGCCGAAAGCGAAGTCGACGACCGCAAAGCCCATGAGCGCGGCGGTGAGCGCCCCGGCATCCGTTCCGTCGGAGTACACCGTCGCCGACGGCGACACCGTGAGCAGCATCGCCGAGCGATTCGGTCTCGCCACGGCCGAGCTGCTCGCGCACAACGGGCTCGGCTGGTCGAGCCTCATCTTCCCCGGACAGCGTCTCGCGCTCCCCGGCGGCGGTGCGACCGCCGCTGCGCCGAGCCCCGAGGCGGAGATCGTGAAGCACGTGGTCGTCTCGGGCGACACGGTGAGCGGCATCGCGGCCGCCTACGGCCTCGACGTCGACCAGCTGCTCAGCGCGAACGGGCTCAGTCGCCAGAGCCTCATCTTCCCCGGGCAGGCGATCGTGCTGCCGCCGGTGAACGGCACCACGGTTGCTGCTGCGCCCGCCCAGGCGCCGGCGCCCTCGCCGCCCGAGACGGCGACGGAGGACACCCACGTCGTCGTCGACGGCGACACCCTCTGGGACATCGCGGCACGCAACGACGTCGGCGTGCAGGAGCTCATCGCCGCCAACGGCCTCGACGCCTCGGGGATCATCCAGCCCGGACAATCCCTGCGAATCCCCCGCCCCATCGCCGTGACGACCGTGGCCTCGGTAAGCGTCGCGCTCACCGACGAGATGCGGGCCAACGCCTCGATCATCATCCAAGTCGGTCGTGCGCTCGGCGTCCCCCACCAGGGCATCGTCGTCGCTCTCGCTGCAGCGGCGCAGGAATCGGGCCTGGCGAACGTGCAGCACGGCGACCTCGACTCCCTCGGCCTCTTCCAGCAGCGGCCGAGCCGGGGCTGGGGCACCGTCGAGGAGGTACTCGATCCCGTGCGCGCCACGACCGCCTTCTACGGCGGCCCGGCGAACCCGAACGCGGGCCGCACCCTCGGCCTGCTCGACATCGCAGGCTGGGAGTCGATGACCGTCACGCAAGCGGCACAGGCCGTGCAGCAGAGCGCGTTCCCCGACCACTACGCGAAGTGGGAGACATCAGCTCGGGCCTGGCTCTCCGAGCTGGGGTGACCGCGCGCACCGATTCGCGCGACGTCTCGGCGCAACACCCGCGTATCACGATGGGATTGCGATCCGCGCGTCCGCGGCGTTTGTTCAAGTTCAGGCATATGGGTGTTCGTAGACTCGAACGGTGACCACCGCGCCCGCAGATCCGATGATCGGCCGTCTTGTCGACGGCCGCTATCAGGTGCGCTCGCGAATCGCCCGCGGCGGCATGGCCACCGTGTACCTTGCGACCGACCTGCGCCTCGAGCGCCGTGTCGCGATCAAGGTGATGCACGGGCACCTCGCCGATGACAACTCGTTCAAGACGCGCTTCGTTCAAGAGGCCCGTTCGGCCGCTCGCCTGGCACACCCCAACGTCGTGAACGTGTTCGACCAGGGTCAGGACTCCGATATGGCGTATCTCGTCATGGAGTACCTCCCCGGCATCACGCTGCGCGAGCTGCTCAAGGACTACAAGACCCTCACTCCCGAGCAGACGGTCGACATCATGGACGCCGTGCTCGCGGGCCTTGCTGCGGCGCACAAGGCGGGCATCGTGCACCGCGACCTGAAGCCCGAGAACGTGCTGCTCGCCGACGACGGCCGCATCAAGCTCGGCGACTTCGGTCTCGCTCGGGCCACGAGCGCGAACACGGCCACGGGCCAGGCGCTGCTCGGCACCATCGCCTACCTCTCCCCCGAGCTCGTCACGCGTGGCGTCGCCGACGCGCGCAGCGACATCTACTCGGTCGGCATCATGATGTACGAGATGCTCACCGGCGCCCAGCCCTACGTGGGCGAGGCACCGATGGCGATCGCCTACCAGCACGCGAACGACTCCGTGCCCACGCCGAGTTCGAAGAATCCCAACGTGCCCGCCGAGCTCGACGAGCTCGTACTGTGGGCCACCGTCCGAGACCCCGAGGAACGCCCGCGCGACGCGCGCGAGATGCTCGATCGCCTTCGAGAGGTCGAGCCGGTGATCCGCGGTCCGCAATCGCCGCGCACCGAACAGGGCACGATGGTGCTGACGGATGCCGCGGTGCCGGCAGGTGCGGCCACGGCGGCGACGCAGGTGATCGGCCCGCGCGTCGCACCCACGGCGACGACGACGCTGGAGGCATCCGAGGGCGACGACACCACCGCACTCGCCAAGGGCGCAGAGCGCCGCAAGCGGCGCGGCTACTGGATCTTCGCCCTCGTACTGCTGCTCACGGGGCTCGCGGCGGGCACCGGCTGGTACTTCGGCGCCGGCCCGGGCGCGCTCGCGACCGTGCCCGAGACGGCGACGCTCCTTCCCGATCGGGCGACCGAGTTGCTCGAGGAGGCGGGGTTCGAGGTGAAGCTCGGCCAGCGCAACGATCCCGTCGTGCCGGTCGACAAGGTGTCGGGCACCGACCCAGAGGCCGGACGGCAGGTGCGGCGGGGCACCACCATCACGCTCTTCGTCTCGATCGGACCGCGCATGTTGAGCGTGCCGGCAGTGCTCGGGTTGCCCGAGGCCGACGCCCGCGCGCAACTGAAAGACTTCACGGTCGCCGAGCAGAACGCCGGGCAGTTCTCCTCCGACGTCGCCGCCGGCTCCGTCATCGCCGTCCTCGACGCCGATGGCGCGCCGGTCGGCGCGACCTACGCCGAGCTCCGCGACCTCACGCTCGTCGTCTCACTCGGCCCGGTGCCCGACGTCACCGGCCTCCCCGTCGGCGAAGCCGCGGCCGCGATCGAGCAGGCGAAGCTCGTTGTCGGTTACGCCGACGCCGAATTCAGCGACGACGTGCCGGCCGATCACGTGATCTCCGCGACTCCCGCGACCGATCCGGTTCGGCAAGGCGACACGATCGTGCTCACGCTCTCGAAGGGCCAAGACCTCGTCGAGGTGCCGAACGTGATCACCGGCCAGACGATCGCGCAGGCACGAGCGCAACTCGAAGCACTCGAGTTCGCGGTCACGTCGAACGTGCCCGCCTTCCTCGAGGGCGCCGTCATCGCCTCGGTGCAGAGCCCCGCCCCCGGTGAGATGCTCAAGCGCGGCTCCGAGGTCACCGTCAACTTCGGCTGAGCGGTCGCGGTTCCGCGCGATCGCCGCGGTCGCCGATGGTCGCCGATGGTCGCCTCGATCGGCTTGAGCGGAACGCGTCGCCCGGCCAGGCAGCAGCGCGGGGCATCCGTTGCCGGACGCCCCGCGTGCCTGGTCAGCGGGCCGAGAGCTCCTCGGCCACGAGGAACGCGAGCTCGAGCGACTGCATGTGGTTCAACCGCGGGTCGCAGAGCGACTCGTAGCGCGTCGCGAGCGTCTCTTCGTCGATGTGCTCGGAGCCTCCGAGGCACTCGGTGACGTCATCGCCGGTGAGCTCGACGTGGATGCCGCCGGGATGCGTGCCTGCGGCGCGGTGCGCCTCGAAGAAGCCCTTGACCTCGTCGACGACGTCGTCGAAGCGACGCGTCTTGTAGCCAGTGGGGGTCGTGATGCCGTTGCCGTGCATCGGATCGGTGACCCACAGCGGGTTCGCGTCGCTCGCCTTGATCGCCTCGAGGAGGGGCGGCAGGGCATCACGGATCCTGCCTGCGCCCATTCGCGTGATGAAGGTGAGCCGACCCGGCTCGCGGTGGGGGTCGAGCTTCTCGACGAGCTCGAGCATGACCTCGGGCGTCGTGGTCGGACCGAGCTTCACTCCGAGCGGGTTGCGCACGCGCGACAGGAAGTCGACGTGCGCGCCGTCGAGCTCACGAGTGCGCTCGCCGATCCAGATGAAGTGCGACGACGTGTCGTAGGGCGTGCCGGTGCGCGAGTCGATGCGCGTCATCGGCCGTTCGTAGTCCATGAGCAGGCCCTCGTGGCCCGTGTAGAACTCGGTGTGCTTGATCGCCTCGAAGTCGGCGCCACACGCCTCCATGAACTTGATCGCGCGATCGATCTCGCGAGCCATCGACTCGTAGCGGGCGTTCGCCGGGTTGGTGGCGAACCCCTGGTTCCACGAGTGCACCTGGCGGAGATCGGCGAACCCGCCCTGCGTGAACGCGCGAATGAGATTGAGCGTCGACGCCGCCGTGTGGTACCCCTTCACGAGACGTGCAGGGTCGGCTGCGCGCGACTCGGGCGTGAAGTCGTAGCCGTTGACGATGTCGCCGCGGTACGCGGGCAGGCTGACGTCGCCGCGCGTCTCGATGTCGCTCGAGCGCGGCTTGGCGAACTGGCCCGCCATGCGGCCCATCTTCACGACCGGCATCGAGGCGCCGTACGTGAGCACGACCGCCATCTGGAGCACGGTCTTCACACGATTGCGGATCTGGTCGGCCGTGGCGCCCGCGAAGGTCTCTGCGCAGTCGCCGCCCTGCAGGAGGAACGCCTCGCCGCGAGACGCGGCCGCGAGCCGGTCGCGCAGGATGTCGACCTCGCCCGCGAACACGAGCGGCGGCAGCGTTGCGAGCTCTGCGGATGCCGCGTGCGCCGCCTCGGGGTCGGGCCACGCCGGCTGCTGCTTGATCGGCAGCGTGCGCCAATAGTCGAGGCCGGCAATGACGGAGGGATCTGCATTGACGATCGGCTCGACGAGCTGTACCACGGGAGTGTCCTGGAGGGTTCGGGCGCACTGGGCGCCGGGAATGGATAACGGCGTCGCACGCTGCGACCGCCGCTCAACGAGCCTATCGCGATTGCGTGGCCCGCTGCTCCTTGACCGAACTCGCATACACGTCGACGTATTCCTGCCCGCTGAGTTCACGCAAGTCGTAGACGAGCTCATCGGTCACAGAGCGCAACACGAATCGGTCACCCTCGAGCCCCTCGAATCGGCTGAAATCGAGCGGCTCGCCGAACACCAGGCCGATGCGGCGCACCTTCGGCAACCGGGTGCCGATCGGCATGACGCGCTCGGTGCCGATCATGGCGACGGGGATGACCGGCACCCCGGCCTCGAGCACCATGCGGGCCACTCCGGTGCGCCCGCGGTAGAGGCGTGCGTCGGGGCTCCGGGTCCCCTCGGGATAGATCCCGAGGATGTGGCCCTCGCCGAGCACGCGAAGGCCGGTCTCGAGCGACGCCTCCGACGCCTTGCCACCCGAGCGGTCGATCGGCAGCTGTCCGGCGGCCTGGAAGAACACCCGCGTCGCCCAGCCCTTCAGCCCCTTGCCCGTGAAGTACTCGCTCTTGGCGAGGAAGATCACGGGGCGGTCGACGACGAGCGGCAGGAAGATCGAGTCGATGAACGAGAGGTGGTTGCTCGCGAGCACGACGGCGCCCTCTTTCGGCACGTGCTCGAGCCCCACGACCCAAGGGCGGAAGATCGACAGCAGGATCGGCCCGACCACGAGGTTCTTCATGATCCAGTAGAACACTGTGCTGCCCCTTCCCGGCCAGTGGTCACGCCCAGCCTATCGCCGGGCGATTCAGGCGTGTTCGGCGACCCACACCCGGGCGAGGTCGGCTGCGCCGACGACCCCGGCGTCGTTCTCGAGTTCTGCGATCACGAAGTCGGGTTCGGGGTGGTATCCACGCGCCGGCAGGTGCTCGAGGTACGCCTCGCGCACCGGACCGAGGAGGAGCTCGCCGGCGACGGCCACGCCTCCGCCGAACACGAATCGCTGCGGGTCGAGCACGGCCGACAGGCTCGCGGCCGCCTGGCCGAGCCAGTGACCCAGCTGGCGGAGCGCAGCGACGGCTCCCGGGTCCTCGACTTCGATGAGCGCGCCGACGGAACGGCCGTCGAGCGACCCGTGCTCGTCGCGCACGCGTGCGAGACCCTGCCCGATGCCCCCGGCGTCGGCGATCTCGTTGGCCATGCGGAGCAGCGCCCTTCCGGAGCCGTACTGCTCGAGGCATCCGCGCTGGCCGCAACCGCACGCGAGGCCGTCGGGCACGACCCGCAGGTGGCCGAGCTCGGCGCCCGCCCCGAAGCCACCACGGAACAAGCGGTCTCCGGCCACGATCGCGCCGCCCACGCCGGTGCCGATCGTGAGCATGGCCATGTCGCTCACCATGCGACCCGCGCCGAAGCGGAACTCGGCCCAGCCTGCGGCGTTCGCATCGTTGTCGACGACGACGGTCGTGCCGACTCGAGCCTCGAGCTTCTCGCGGAAGGGTTCGTTGCGCCAATTGATGTTGGGGGCGTAGTACACGGTGGACTGTGCGGCGTCGATGAAGCCCGCTGCGGCGACGCCCACGGCGGTGATCTCGTGTTCCGCGCTGAGCGAGCGGATCATCGCGACGACGGCGTCTTCGAGGCTGGCCGGGTCGCCTGCGGGAGTGGGCACGCGCTCGCTGCGCACCATCGCTCCGAGGTCGTCGACGACCGCACCGGCGATCTTCGTACCACCGATGTCGATTCCGATCGCGTGCACCGGCAACTGCCTTCCAGGAGAGGGGTGAAGTCGAGACGCGCCAGGCCCTGATGGCCGGGCGGGCAACGACTAGAGTGTAATGGACCCCAATGCCGAGGTTTGCGCAAGCACCCGCGCCGCGCGTGACCCTCCCCGGTGCCGAAGGAGCTACCGTGATCGAATTCGCTACCCCAGCCGTGGTGGCCCCTGACCCTGAGGCGAACACCACCGATCTCCTCGTCGATCGCGTAGCTGCGACTCCCGACTCCGTGCTGTTCTCGTTGCCCACCGCCGACGGCGGATGGTCGCCGGTGACGACTCGTGAGTTCTACGACCAGGTCATCGCCCTCGCGAAGGGCCTCGTCGCTGCCGGCATCCAGCCCGGCGACAAGATCGGCCTCATGTGCAAGACGCGCTACGAGTGGACCCTGATCGACTTCGCGACGTGGTTCGCCGGAGCGGTGCTCGTTCCGATCTACGAGACGAGCTCGCCTGCGCAGGTGCGCTGGAACCTCTCCGACTCCGGTGCCATCGCCGTCATCGTCGAGACGCCCGATCACTTCGCCCGCTTCGACGAGGTGCATCCCGAGCTCCCTGCCATACGCAGCGTGTGGCAGATCGACCTCGGCGACCTCGACAAGCTCACGGCCGCGGGCACCGAGGTGGCCGACGACGAGATCGAGCGCCGCCGCAATCTCGCGGTCGGCTCCGACATCGCTACGCTCATCTACACGTCCGGGTCCACCGGCAAGCCGAAGGGCTGCGTGCTCACCCACTCGAACTTCGTCGAGACCTCTCGAAACGCCGCCATCGCGCTGAAAGAGGTCGTGCTCGATCCGAACGGCGCCTCGACGCTGCTGTTCATCACGACCGCGCACATCTTCGCGAGGTTCATCGCCGTGCTGAGCGTGCACGCCGGCGTGCGCGTCGGCCACCAGCCCGACACGAAGCAGTTGCTGCCGTCGCTCGGCACCTTCAAGCCGACCTTCCTCCTCGCCGTGCCGCGAGTGTTCGAGAAGGTCTACAACGTCTCCGAGCAGAAGGCCGAGGCGGGCGGCAAGGGCAAGATCTTCCGCACCGCGGCCGACACCGCGGCCGCCTACTCGATGGCGAAGGCGGCCGGGAGCCATGTGCCGCTTGGACTCAAGCTGAAGTTCCGTGTCTTCGACAAGCTCGTGTACTCGAAGCTTCGAGCGGCGATGGGCGGCAACGTCAAGTACGCGGTGTCGGGGTCTGCGCCGCTCGGCCCACGTCTCGGGCACTTCTACCACTCGCTCGGCATCGTGATCCTCGAGGGCTACGGGCTCACCGAGACCACCGCCCCCGCCACCGTGAACCTCGCGAACAAGTCGAAAATCGGCACCGTCGGCCCGCCCCTTCCCGGCGTCGCGGTGCGCACCGCCGACGACGGCGAGATCGAGATCAAGGGCGTCAACGTCTTCAAGGAGTACTGGAAGAACCCCGAGGCGACCGCAGCGACGTTCGACGGCGACTGGCTCAAGACCGGCGACATCGGTTCCTTCGACAGCGACGGCTTCCTGACCATCACGGGTCGGAAGAAGGAGATCATCGTCACGGCGGGCGGCAAGAACGTGGCACCCGCGGCACTCGAGGATCCGATCCGGGCGAACCCGCTCGTCGGACAGGTCATCGCGGTGGGCGACAAGAAGCCCTTCATCTCCGCTCTCATCACACTCGACAACGAGATGCTGCCCGTCTGGCTCAACAACAACGGCGAAGACGCGGGAATGACGGTCGACGAGGCCATCACGAACCCCGCCGTCCTCGCCGAGGTGCAGCGTGCGATCGACGCCGCGAACGAGAACGTCTCGCGTGCGGAATCGATCCGCAAGTTCACGATCCTCCCGATCGAGCTCACCGAGGCGAGCGGTCACCTCACGCCGAAGATGAGCATCAAGCGCAACGTCATCCTCGAGGACTTCTCCCCGCAGATCGAGGCGATGTACTCGGGCGCGCCCGCGACCGAGGGCCACTCGATCGTGCAGTGAGCTGAACCGGGCAGCGGAACGGGCCCTCGCCGACCGGCGGGGGCCCGTGCTCGTTTCGCGGCGGGCTCAGCGCTCAGAACCAGTCGGACTCGCGAACCTGCTTCATCGCAAGGCGCCGCTGCGCCTTCTCGAGTCGATCGAGGTAGAGGATGCCATCGAGATGGTCGGTCTCATGCTGCAGCGCCTGGGCCATGAGGCCGGTTCCCTCGAGCTCGATCTCGTTGCCGTCGAGGTCGATGCCTCGAACACGTGCGAACGGATGTCTCGGTGTCGGGTGCCAGAGGCCGGGCACCGACAGGCATCCCTCCTCGACGAGTTCGGGCTCGCCCGAGACCTCGACGATGACGGGATTCAGGATGTAGCCGACCTCGCCCTCGATGTTGTAGCTGAACGCCCTGACGTTCACCCCGATCTGCGCCGCGGCGACGCCGGCCCGGCCGGGAATCCGCACACTGTCGAGGAGGTCGTCGACGAGCGCGCGCACGCCATCGTCGACCTGTTCGACGGGAGCTGAGATGGTTTTGAGGACGGGGTCGCCGAACAGGCGAATGGGACGTTCCGGCAATTGCGCTCCGATCAATGCCCGCGGTCGACGGGCAGGCCTTCCACCACGAGGGCGGCCAGTTCTCGCGCCGCGTGCTGCGTGACGGGGCGCAATTCATGCCAGTTCACGACCGAGCCGGCCGCGAGCTGCGGATCGTAGGGAATGCGCACGATCTCGCGCACGCGTGACTGGAAGTGCGCCTCGATCTCGTCGACCTTGACGAGGTGGGTGCCTTGCGTTGCAAGGTTGATCGCCACGATGGCGTTGCGCACGAGGTCGCCGTAGCCGTTGGCCTCGAGCCATGTGAGCGTCTCGGATGCGAGCCGCGCCTCGTCGACGCTGCCACCGGAGACGACGACGATGGAGTCGGCGCGCTGCAGCGTCGCGCTCATCACGGAGTGCACGATGCCAGTGCCGCAATCGGTGAGGACGATCGAGTAATACCGCGCCGCGAGGCCTGCCACGATGTTGTAGTCGTTGTCGTCGAACGCCTCGGACAACGTCGGATCGGTGTCGGACGCGAGGATGTCCAGCCGGGTCTCATCGCGCGAGACGAACGACGAGAAGTCGGTGTATCCGCCGATCGATGCGGCCTTCGTCACGACGTCGCGGACCGTCTCACGGGTCTGCCGGTCGACGCGTTCGGCCAGCGTGCCTCGATCGGGGTTCGCGTCGATCGCGATCACGCGGTCGTCGCGCGCATCGGCGAGAGCCATGCCGAGCAGTGCCGTGATGGTCGTCTTGCCGACGCCGCCCTTGCGGGTGAGCACCGGCACGAAGCGGGCGCCGCCCTCGAAGCGCTTCTGGATGCGCTGGCTCATGGCCTTGTGCGCGCGCACCTTCGCCGAGTCGCCGAGGTTGATGAGGTGGAGCGACGCCTCGTAGAGGAAGCGGTTCATGCCACCGTGCGGAGCCGGGCGGGTCGTGCGGTTGAGGTCGATGAGCCGATCGGCGGTCAACGACTCGGGGCGTTCGGGCACCTCGGAGGGCTCGCCCTCGTCACCCGGCAGGTCGACCACCGCGACGTGGGTGCCGGCGGCGGTCGCCCGCTCGCTTGGCGTGCGTGCAGAATCCGAGGCGAGCAGGGCGCTGTAGGGCGAGGGCTCGCGGCGGTAGCCGCTGCGCGCGCCTGAGCCGTGCAGTGCGGGGGTGACCACCTCGATCGACCTGGTGCTCGGGGCGCCTCCCGCCACGGCTCCGGGGTTGACCGTGACATCGTCGATCGCCACGGCGACCTCGTCTTCGGGCATCTCGTGCACGGGCGCCGGCGGCAGGTCGACCCGGAGGTCGACGCTCTCGGACAGTGCGTCTGCCCTGCGCGAGCGGTTCGACCGCGGCAGATCTCCGTGCTCGACGGCCGTCGTGCGGGTCGCGCCCACACGTCGGGTCGCCGGCTTGTGATCGTTTTCGTTCTCAGCCACCGATACCCCTCCTCATCAGCGCCAAATTCAAGCACAGCCTAGCGCGGACGCACGACGACGAGGAGATCACCCGCCTCGACCTGCTGCGTCTTGGGGATCGCGACCCGCTCGATGACTCCCGCGATGGGCGAGGTGATGGCCGCCTCCATCTTCATCGCCTCGATCGAGGCGACGCTCTGCCCGGCTGCGATCTCGGCACCGACCTCGGCCTGCAGGGTCACCACGCCGGAGAACGGCGCGGCGATCTGGCCCGGCTGCGAGGCATCCGCCTTCTCGGCCGCTCGCGTCTCGACCACGATGCTGCGATCGCGTACGAAGACGGGGCGCAACTGGCCGTTCAGGATGGTCATCACGGTGCGCATGCCCTTGTCGTCGGCCTCGCCGATCGCCTCGAGGCCGGCGTACAGTCGCACTCCCTTGTCGATCTCGACGACGTGCTCGGCGCCCTGCCTGAGCCCGTAGAGGTAGTCGGCGGTGTCGACCGACGAGAGATCCCCGAAGAGCTCGCGGATCTGCTCGAACTGGCGCGTGGGCGCCGGGAAGAGCAGCGCATTCAGCATCGAGCGGCGCGTGATGCTGTCTGCCTCCAGCGCCTCCCGCTGCTCATCGGTGAGCTCCGTGACGCCGATGCGCACGTCTTTGCCGGCGAGCACCTTGGTGCGGAAGGGTTCAGGCCAGCCGCCCGGCAGGTCGCCGAGCTCCCCGGCCATGAATCCGACCACCGAGTCGGGCACGTCGTACTTCTCGGGGTTCGCCGCGAAGTCGGCGGGGTCGGCCTTCACCGCCGCGAGGTGCAGGGCCAGGTCGCCGACGACCTTCGACGACGGTGTCACCTTCGGCACGCGGCCGAGAATCGTATTCGCCGCGGCGTACATGTCTTCGATGAGCTCGAAATCGTCGGCAAGGCCGAGTGCGATCGCCTGCTGGCGCAGGTTGGAGAGCTGCCCACCGGGGATCTCGTGGTGGTAGACGCGACCGGTGGGACCGGGCAGGCCCGACTCGAAGGGCCGGTAGACGCGGCGGACCGCCTCCCAGTACGGCTCGAGGTCGGCTACCGCCTGCAGCGAGATGCCGGTGTCGCGCTCGGTGTGGGCGAGCGCGGCGACGAGCGCCGACGCAGAGGGCTGGCTCGTGGTGCCGGCCATCGGCGCGCTCGCAACGTCGACCGCGTCGACCCCGGCACGACTGGCCGCGAGCAGGGTCGCCAGCTGCCCGCCTGCGGTGTCGTGCGTGTGGAGGTGCACCGGCAGGTCGAAGCGTCCGCGCAGGGCCGTGACGAGCCGCTCAGCCGCCGTGGGGCGGAGCAGGCCTGCCATGTCCTTGATCGCGATGATGTGCGCTCCTGCGTTGACCATCTCGTCGGCAAGGCCGAGGTAGTAGTCGAGCGTGTACAGGTCTTCGGCGGGATCGAGCAGGTCGCCCGTGTAGCAGAGTGAGACCTCGGCGATCGCGTGCCCGGTCGCCAGCACCGCATCGATCGCCGGACGCATCTGCGAGACGTCGTTGAGCGCGTCGAAGATCCGGAAGATGTCGACCCCGGTCGCAGCGGCCTCGCGCACGAACGCGTCGGTCACCTCGGTCGGGTACGGCGTGTAGCCGACGGTGTTGCGTCCGCGAAGCAGCATCTGGATGTTGATGTTGGGCAGTGCCTCGCGGAGCGCAGCGAGGCGCTCCCAGGGGTCTTCGCCGAGGAAGCGGAGCGCGACGTCGTACGTGGCCCCGCCCCACGCCTCGACCGAGAGGAGCTCGGGCGTCATCCGTGCGACGTACGGCGCCACGGCGACGAGATCCCTCGTGCGCACGCGAGTGGCGAGCAGCGACTGGTGGGCGTCGCGGAAGGTCGTCTCGGTCACGGCGAGCGGAACCTGCTCGCGGAGTGCCTTGGCGAATCCCACGGGGCCCAGCTCGAGCAGCCGCTGCCGGGAGCCGTCGGGCGCGGGCGTCGACACGTCGATCGCCGGGAGCTTCTCGACGGGGTGCACGCTCGTGGGCGCAGGTCCGTTCGGCTGGTTCACCGTGACATCCGCGAGCCAGTTCAGGATCTTCGTGCCGCGGTCCTTCGAGACGCGACCGCGCAGGAGGCCGGGGCGCTCATCGATGAACGACGTGCTCAGGTCGCCGGCGACGAACGAGGGATCTTCGAGCACGGCCTGGAGGAAGGAGATGTTCGTCGAGACGCCGCGGATGCGGAACTCGGCAAGAGCGCGCTTCGCACGGGCAACGGCGGCGGGGTAGTCGCGCCCGCGGCACGTGAGCTTCGCGAGCATCGAGTCGAAGTGGGGGCTGATCTGAGCGCCGGGGTTCACCGTGCCGCCGTCGAGCCGGATGCCGGCACCGCCCGGCGACCGGTACGTCGTGATCCTTCCCGTGTCGGGGCGGAACCCGGCCGTCGGGTCTTCGGTCGTGATACGGCACTGCAGGGCGGCGCCGCGGAGCCGGATCGAGTCCTGCAGGAGGCCGAGCTCGGCGAGGGACTCCCCTGCCGCGATGCGGATCTGCGAGACGACGAGGTCGACGTCGGTGACCTCCTCGGTCACGGTGTGCTCGACCTGGATCCGCGGATTCATCTCGATGAAGACGTGCTGCCCAGCGCGCTCCCCCGCCGTGTCGAGGAGGAACTCGACGGTGCCGGCGTTGACGTATCCGATCGACCGGGCGAAGGCGACCGCGTCCTTGTAGAGCGCCTGCCGAACGTCGTCGGAGAGGTTCGGCGCCGGAGCGATCTCGATGACCTTCTGGTGGCGGCGCTGCACCGAGCAGTCGCGCTCGAAGAGGTGCACGGTCTCGCCCGAGGCATCCGCGAGCACCTGGACCTCGATGTGACGCGGCCGGATGACGGCCTGCTCGAGGAACATCGTCGGATCGCCGAAGGCGCTGTCGGCCTCGCGCATGGCCTCTTCGAGGGAGCCGCGCAGCTCATCCTTCGAGTTGACGCGGCGCATGCCGCGGCCGCCGCCGCCCGCGACCGCCTTGGCGAAGATCGGGAAGCCGATCTCCTCGGCCTGGGCCACGAGGGTCTCGATGTCGCGCGACGGCGGCGTGGACTTCAGCACCGGCACGCCGGCCGCGATCGCGTGCTCCTTCGCCGTGACCTTGTTGCCCGCCATCTCGAGCACGCGCTTCGGCGGGCCGATGAACGTGATGCCCGCCTCGTCGGCTGCCCGCGCGAGCTCGGGATTCTCGGAGAGGAACCCGTAACCGGGGTAGATCGCGTCGGCGCCCGACTCCTTCGCCACACGGATGATCTCGGACACGTCGAGGTAGGCCCGCACCGGATGTCCGGGCTCGCCGATCTGGTACGCCTCATCCGCCTTCAGGCGATGCAGTGAATTGCGATCCTCGAAGGGATACACCGCGACGGTCTTCGCGCCGAGCTCGACGGCTGCACGAAACGCGCGAATGGCGATCTCACCGCGATTGGCAACCAGGATCTTCGTGAACATGCAGGCCTTTCAGACGGTTTTCCGCACAGCGAACGTTTAGGTATCGACTGAGTAGTAAAGGTAACGTATCTGTTCGTGCACGTACTCAGCGTCAGTTCCTTGAAGGGCGGTGTCGGCAAGACGACCGTCACCCTCGGACTGGCGTCGGCAGCGTTCGCGCGCGGCGTCCGGACCCTCATCGTCGACCTCGATCCGCAGTCCGACGTCTCGACCGGCATGGACATCCAGGTCGCCGGTCATCTGAACGTCGCCGACGTGCTGGCCTCGCCCAAGGAGAAGATCGTGCGCTCGGCGATCGCGCCGAGCGGCTGGGCGCGATCGAACCCACAGTCGACGATCGACGTGATGATCGGAAGTCCGTCAGCCATCAACTTCGATGGGCCGCATCCGTCGATCCGCGACATCTGGAAGCTCGAGGAGGCCCTCGCCAACGTCGAGGCCGACTACGAGCTGGTGCTCATCGACTGCGCCCCGTCGCTCAACGCGCTGACGCGCACCGCCTGGGCGGCGAGCGACCGCGTGGCCGTCGTCACCGAACCGGGACTGTTCTCGGTCGCGGCAGCAGACCGCGCACTTCGCGCGATCGAGGAGATCCGGCGCGGACTCTCCCCCAGGCTCCAGCCGCTCGGCATCATCGTGAACCGGGCCCGCGTGCAATCGCTCGAGCACCAGTTCCGCATCAAGGAGCTGCGCGACATGTTCGGCCCGCTCGTGCTCTCTCCGCAGCTGCCCGAGCGCACCTCGCTGCAGCAGGCGCAGGGCGCTGCGAAGCCGCTGCACATGTGGCCCGGCGAGAGCGCCGAGGAGATGTCGGCCAACTTCGACCAGCTGCTCGACCGTGTGCTGCGCACGGCCCGCATCGGCGAGTACGCGGGCACCCCGCTCGAGATCGACTCCACCGTCATCTGACGTCACATCGGTCGGCAGCACGGCCGCATAGGGCGCGCTGGGGCTGCCTCGCGTGCGCGCTGCGACGGTAACCGGCGACCGCGCCGCTCAGGAGCCGCGAACGGTCGTCAGGAGATCTTGCGCGACTGCACGCCGCGACGCACGGCGAGCTCGTCCATCGGATCGGCATGCGTGTCGAGCTCGACGAGCGTCGACTCGACCTCGCGGAGCACCTTGCCGACCGCGATGCCGAAGACCCCTTGACCACGGTTGACGAGATCGATGACCTCGTCGTCTGACGTGCACAGGTAGACGCTCGCGCCGTCGCTCATGAGCGTGGTCTGTGCGAGGTCGTCGATGCCGGACTCACGCAGTTGCGTGACCGCGGTGCGGATCTGCTGCAGCGAGATGCCGGTGTCGAGGAGCCGTTTCACGAGCTTCAGCACGAGGATGTCGCGGAAGCCGTAGAGGCGTTGCGATCCCGACCCGGCTGCGCCGCGAACGGTCGGTTCGACGAGCTGAGTGCGGGCCCAGTAATCGAGCTGGCGGTAGCTGATGCCTGCGGCTCGAGCGGCGACCGCACCGCGATAGCCCGCGGCGTCGTCGTGCTCGGGCATGCCGTCGGTAAAGAGCAGGCCGAGGTCGTACCGCGAGCGTGCCGTCTGGTCGAGCTCACTCATCCGATCGCCCCTCGCTCTCACGCCTCGCACCCCATCGGCGCGAGTTCCACGCTACCCACGTGAGGGGGGTCTGCCAAACACATCGGGCCGAACGTCACGGCGTGTCGCACGATCACCGAGCGAGGCGGCTGAATGCGCTGCGCAGCACACTCGCGTGCACGGCGTCGAGGTGCCCGGCGAGCTCGAGCCCGCGCTCGGCGGCGCGTGCCTTGCCGGCCGCGTCCGATCGCCGCGATGGGGCGATGGCGTGCTCGATGAGCGCCGCCTCACGCTCGGCGGCGGCACGCATGCCGCGCAGGTGACGGGGCTCGATGCCGACGCTGCGCAGGGCGACGAGCGCCCGAAGGGTGGCGAGCGCCTCGTCGCCATAGAGGTCGGCGGCGGGCAGCAGCGAAGCGGAGACGGCGTCGTCGAGCAGCGAAGCCGTCGCGCCGGCCTGTGCGATGAGCTCGTCACGGCGAAGCCGGCGGGCACCGGCGAGGAACGCCGCCGCGCTCGTGGCACCCGGCAGCGCCGGGGTCTCGCCCGCGTCGATCGCTTCGAGATGGGTGCGGATCACCTTGAGCGGCAGGTATTGGTCGCGCTGCATCGAGAGCACGACCGTGATGCGCTCCACGTCGGCGTTGGAGAACTTGCGATACCCCGACGCCGTGCGCGCCGGTGAGACGAGCCGCTGCTCCTCGAGGAACCGCAGCTTCGACGGGGTCAGCTCGGGAAACTCGGGCTGAAGCCTCGCGAGAACCTGACCGATGCCGAGCAGTGGGGCCTGGCCGCTCGCGTGGGTGGACGCAGCGGTGCCCGCCACTAGGAACTCGCCAGCGGCGCCAGATCGCGTCGGGATGCGTAGAAGGTGAGACGGAACTTGCCGATCTGCACCTCGGCGCCATCGCTCAGCAGCGCCGTCTCGATGCGCACGCCGTCGAAGTAGGTGCCGTTGAGCGAACTCAGGTCTTTCACCTCGAATGCGGTGCCATGGCGGAGGAACTCCGCGTGCTTGCGCGAGACGGTGACGTCGTCAAGGAAGATGTCGGCGTTGGGGTGACGCCCGACCGTCGTGACGTCGGTGTCGAGCAGGAACCGCGCTCCGCTGTTGGGACCGCGACGCACGATCAGGAGCGCCGAACCGGACGGCAACGCCGCGATCGCCTCCTGCTCTTCGGCTGTGGTGTCGGCGTCGACAGCGCTGAGCTGTGCCGCCGCCTCACGACTGAAGCCGATCGTGCTGTCGTTCGTATTGCCGACGTGCGCATGAGACGTGGTCGCCGTCGAAGGTTCACCGTCGGCCTCGTTCGTACCGCCAGCCCGAGTGATATCAGAATCCGCCACGGCTAACCTCCCTGTTCAAGCGTATCTGATCGCGGGTCGTCTTCCACACGCGGGATGCGGATGACGCGTGCGGTCTCGATCGCGTAGATGATGCCGGCCCACCAGTAGAGGAAGGCCCCCCAGAGCGTGATCGCCCATCCGATGGGTTCACTGACCGGCGCCACGGCGGGGAAGGCGAACCCGAGCATGATGACGGGCAATCCGAAGAAGAGCGCGAACGTCGCGACCTTGCCGAGCTGGTGCACGGGCAGCGGGCCGTAGCCGTGGTTCGCGAGCACGACGCCGAGCACGAGCAGAAACACGTCGCGGGCCACGATCAGCACGACGATCCACCAGGGCACGAGGTCGCGAGCGGCGAGGCCGATGAGCGCCGCGAAGATGTAGAGGCGGTCGGCCGCGGGATCGAGGAGCTGCCCGAGCCGGGTCACCTGCCCGAGCCGCCGGGCGAGGTATCCGTCGAGCAGGTCGGTGAAGCTCGCCACCACGAGCACGACGAGCGCGACGATGTCGTCGCCACGCACGATGAAGACGAGGAATACGGGAACGAGTGCCAGCCGGAGCATGCTGAGGAGGTTCGGGATCGTCCATATACGAGACCCCACCGCCCCCGCGCTCTCCCCAGCCACGGCTCGATCCTATCGACCCATAGAATGCGGCCATGGGTCCACTCGTCGTGTGTCTCGCCATCTGCGCCACGATCACCCTTTCGACGTGGCTCGCCTCGGTATTCACCCGCGAGTACTCCTGGGTCGACCGCATCTGGTCGATCGCGCCCGTCGTCTACGTGTGGGTCTTCGCCGCGTCGGCCGGGTTCGACGCGCGACTCGTGCTCATGTCGGTGCTCGTCACGCTGTGGGGCATCCGGCTCACCTTCAACTTCGCACGCAAGGGCGGGTATCGGCCGGGCGGCGAGGACTACCGGTGGGCGGTCCTTCGCGGCCGGATGTCACGGCGGCAGTTCGCCCTCTTCAACCTGTTGTTCATCTCGATCTACCAGAACGCGCTCATCCTCGCGTTCTGCCTGCCGGCGCTCACCGTGTTCGAGGCCGACGGCACCCCGCTCGACGGCTGGGACCTCGTGCTCGCCATCGTCTTCCTGGCGTTCCTCGCGGGCGAGGCGACCGCCGACCGGCAGCAGTGGCTGTTCCACCGCTGGAAGGCCCGTGAGGTCGCGGCCGGTCGTGCGCCGGAGCCGCGCTTCCTGCAGTCCGGGCTCTTCCGCGTGTCGCGGCATCCGAACTTCTTCTTCGAACAGGCGCAGTGGTGGGTGTTCTACGGATTCGCCGTCGCCGCGACGGGCGTCTGGTTGCACTGGACGATCGCCGGCGCGGTGCTGCTCACCGCCCTGTTCATCGGCTCGACGCGGTTCACCGAGAGCATCACGCGCTCGCGCTATCCCGAGTACGACGCCTACCGGGCGCGCACCTCGGCCATCGTGCCGTGGTTCCCGCGTTCGCCTCCGCCCCTCAGAGCCGCGCCCTGAGCCCCGGCCAGGCCTCGGCGAATCGCGGATGCAGCGGCAGCTCGATGATGCGATCGACGGCGATCCAGCGCAGCTCGATGCTCTCGGGGTCGCTCACCACCGGCTCGAACCGCTCGATCGCATCGGCGACGACCGTCGTGTACGACCAGTAGCCGAGGTCGAGCACTGCGCTGAATCGCACCGAGAGGAGCGCCGGCGGCACGCCGGCCTCCTCGCCGGCCTCACGCAGGGCAGCGTCGATGGCGCTCTCGTGTTCGTGGCGCGCGCCGCCGGGCATTCCCCAGGTGCCGCCGAAGTGGCTCCATTCGGCTCGATGCTGCAGGAGCACCTCGAATCGGGGACTCACGGCGAGCAGGCCTGCCGCACCGTACCTGCCCCAGTAGCGAGCGCCGTCAGGCCCCTCGACCCACGCATCGCCGCTCGTTCCGCTCATGCATCCAGCATGACGCACCGACGCCAGGGAAGGTTCGCGCGGCCGAGCCCGGCCGTAGGCTTGGGTCATGGTCGGCGACTCCCCCGTGCGCGTCGACGCATGGCTCTGGGCCGTGCGTCAGTTCAAGACGCGCTCCGCGGCCACGTCGGCATGCCGTGCCGGCCACGTTCGCGTCAACGGAGAGCGTGCGAAGGCGGCGCAACCGGTGCGTCCGGGTGACGACGTGCGCGTGCGCATCGAGGGCTTCGATCGGATCCTGATCGTGCGCCAGACCCTCGTCAAGCGAGTCTCGGCGGCCGTCGCGGCCACCGCACTCGAAGATCGCACGCCACCGCCGCCGCCGCGCGGGACCGTTGCGCTCGCGCCCGTGCGGGACCGCGGCGCAGGGCGGCCGACGAAACGGGAGCGACGCGACCTCGAGCGCCTTCGCGGTCGCTGATCGGTGCGCCGAGGGCAGCGGGTCCGCGGCCGGGCGTAGCCTGTTGGGGTGCAGAAGGAACTCACCCACGAACCGGATGCCCGCCGCTACGTTCTGCGCGTCGACGGCGACCTGGCGAGCGTGCTCGACTACCGCGTGCTCGGCGATTCCATCGCGTTCACGCGCACCTTCACGAATCCGCCGTATCGCGGCAGCGGACTCGCGGGCGAGCTCGTGCGGTTCGCGGTCGACGACGTCGACGCGACATCCGACCGCCGCATCGTGCCGAGCTGCTGGTACGTCGGCGAGTGGTTCGACCGTCATCCCGATCGCGCGGGGCTGCTCGACCCGCGAGCCGTCTGACCCGAGCGTCGGACTCAGAGCGAGGCATGGCGCCTCCCGGGGTCGGACGGCGACGCAGCCGCGCCGAGGCGCTGCTCGCGTCATCCGCCCGTCCAGTCAATCGCACCCGGTCGGCGAGGAGAACCCTCGGCCGATACGGCTGCGGAGCGACCCGGGAATGCCTACCGCTTGCGGTGCGTGGCTTCGCTCACGTCGTTGCCGGCGCGGTTCTCGACCTTGGCCTTCTTGTCGGCACGCTTCTCTTTGAGGGTCTTGCTTGCTGCCGTCTTGGAGGACGACTTCTTCGGCGACTTATCTGACACGGTGACGCCCTTTGATCGGGGGCTCGAACGGCCCCTTGGGTGCAACACTACGCGTGCTGGAAGCGCTGCCGGCACTCCGCGGGCCGATTCCCAGCCGCGCCTCCCCCGAAGGTCGGCGGGCCGGGGCGGGGCGGATCAGTACCAGTTGACCGATTGCGAGTGCGACCATGCGCTGCACGGCGTGCCGTAGCCCCGCGCGATGTAGTCGAGTCCCCACGTGACCTGCGTCGTCGCGTTCGTCTCCCAGTCGGCGCCAGCGGTGGCCATCTTGCTCCCGGGCAGCGACTGCGGGATGCCGGTCGCGCCGCTCGAGGCGTTGTAGGCGGTGTACGACCAGCCCGATTCCTTCTGCCAGAGCTGGTCGAGGCACTGGAACTGGGCGTCGCCCCAGCCGTACTTCGCCGCTGCGAGCGAGCGGGCGGTGGCGCGGGCGCCGTCGGGCGTGTTCCCGGCCGCGAGGGCCTGGGCTGCGGCGGCGGCCTCTTCGGCTCGTACCCGGTCGTACTCGGCTGCCGCGGCGGCCGCCTTCTCGATCTCGGCCCGAGTCTGGGCAGTGAGGTCGACGAGCGAGTCGATCGGCAGCGTCTGGAAGTCGCCGAGAGAGGCGACGGATGCCGCAAGCCCCGACGAGTCGACCTTCCCGTCGACGGCGGCGAGCGTGGCGTTCGCGACGGTGAGCGTATCGGCCGCCGTGTCGATCGCGCGGGCTTCGGCGATCGTGCTGTACACGCCGAGCTGCTCGTGGTCGAGCCCGGTGGACTCGGTCAAAGCGGTAGTGGCGTCGATGCGTGCTTGCGTCGCGACGGCCGACTGCACCGTGAATCCGGTGCCGGCGACGAGGCCGACGGCGGCGATCGCACCGGCGACGATGAGGCGCTTGCGGCCGGTTCGGCGACGGCGGAGGCCGCGCCTCGTGGCGATCTCGGCGGTGCTGTTCTCGATGGACTCTGCAGTGGCGGGTGTCGTGGGGGTATCGATAGGCATGAGTTTCTGGGCTGCTCGGATCAGTGTCGGGTCGGGGGGTCGGCCCCGGGCCGGGGCACAAGTCAGACACTCTGCCGTGCGAATCTGTACAGATCCTCAGTTATTCCTGTGCAGACCATGATGGTCGGCTCGCGGCGGCGGGATACTGGACGGATGCCGCCAGCGCCCGATGCCTTCCCCGCGATCGATCCCGGAGCCCGGTGCCCGTGCCTCAGCGGATCCGTGTTCGCCGAGTGCTGCGGGCCGTTCCTCGCGGGTGCAGCGGATGCTCCGACCGCGCCGCAGCTCATGCGATCGCGTTACACGGCCTTCGTCGCCGGTGACGATCGATATCTCCTCGCGACGTGGCATCCGTCGACGCGACCCGAGCGGCTCGAGCTCGATCCGACGATGCGCTGGTACCGCCTCGATCTCGAGCGGGTGGAGCGCGGAGGACCGCTCGACCCCACCGGTGTGGTGGAGTTCACCGCACGCTACCGCGTCGGCGGCGAGCGATCCGAGCGCGGCGAGCAGCACGAGGTGAGCAGATTCGTGCGTGAGCACGGACGCTGGTTCTACGTCGACGCGATCGGCTGAGGGTCAGGCGCCGGAGCGCTCCTCCTCGGTGGCGAACCCGGCGCGGGCGGCGCGCTCCTCGGAGCCGAGCAGTTCCTCGAAGAGCGTGATCTGCAGGTCGGCCGGCGCGTCGAGCCTGGAGTTCAACGACTGCCACGGGGTGACCACCGGCTCGGCCACGACGCGAGCACCGGCGGCCTCGAGGCGACGAGTCGTGCCCTCGCTGTCGGTCACCTCGAACGCGAGCCGGATGTGGGGGCTCGGGGCGCCGCCGGCCTCGATCTCGTCGATCGCGCGCTTGTGCGCGGGGTTCGCGATCTCGAGCGTCGCGCGGCCCGCATCGAGGATGACCACGCGATCGTCGCCTCCCTCGGCGAAGGCGAGGAACTCGGGCATGCCGAGGGTGTCGCGATAGAAGGCGACGGCGGCGTCGAAATCGGTCGCCTCGACGACGACGCGGAGTTGCAGGACCGGTGGGATTGCGGCATCCGTCATGCTCGGATCCTTTCAGACACGCACGACATCCGCACGACGCGAACCTGTCAAGGCGTCGCCGGTGCACCGGGAGGGCGTTAGCATCCCGGCATGGGAGACGACCGTGGCCGGTCGCGGGAAGTGCCCGAACTCACCGAACTCGCCGAACTCGAGGCGCTCGTGCGGGAGCGGCCCGGGTTGCACGTGCGTTACTCGGAGGGATTCGAGCACGACGCATCCGCTCGCAGCATCGACACCGAGAGCGGCCTCGAACTGCCGGGGCTCTCGGTGAATCCGCTCGACCCCGAACCGTGGTGGACGCGCCCCACGACGGACTGGATCGCGCGGCAGCTCTGCCAGTACAAGCACTTGCGCGAGCGCAACCCCGATCGGATGGCCTGGGTGCTGCGCGGGCACGCCGTCGGGCGGGGTCCCGATTCCGAGCCGCTCTTGCGTGACGTCGACCCCGTCGCGCGACTCTCCGACGCGCTGCTCGACGAGGCGGAGCGCCGGTACGAGGAGCGGTTCGACGCCGGGCGCGGTCCCGAGGGCTACGAGGGCTGACGCGGGCGCGGTCGCCGGCGGGCTCAGTCGACGCCGAGCACTTCGGCGAAGAACGCGCTGAGGTGCCCGGCGAGCAGCTCGGGCTCCTCGTGTGCCATGAAGTGCCCGCCTCGGGTCGCCGGATGCCACGCGCGCACGTCGGCGCACGACCGCTCCGCCACGCTTCGGGGCATGTCGCGGATCACCTCCTCTGCGCTCAGCGTGAAGCCCGCGGGCACCGTGATGCGCGGCCGCGGGCGGTTCGCCGGGTAGTCGACGTACTGGCGGAACGACGTGCCGATCGACCCCGTCGTCCAGTAGAGGGTGGCGAGGGTGAGGAGCGTCTCGCGATCGAACCGGCGCTCGAGCTCGCCGTGCGCGTCGCTCCAGTCGCGCAGCTTGTCGATGATCCAGGCGAGCAACCCCGCCGGCGAATCGGCGAGCGCTGCGGCGATCGTGTCGGGACGAGTGCTCATGATGGCGCTGTAGCCGCCGTCTCGTTCGTCGAACTCCTGCTCGAGGGCGAGCATGTGCCTCTCGGGTTCGCTCAGCGGCTCGTCGAAGACCGCCGGGAACGGCGGGTGGATCATGTAGAGCCCCATCACCTGGCGGGGATGCTTCGCCGCGATCCAGGCCGCGACGGTGCCGCCGATGTCGCCGCCGAACACGCCGTACCTCCGGTGGCCGAGATGTCCGACCATGAGCTCGTGCAGGAGATCGGCCATCGCCTCGCGGGTGAGCGGCTCGTCGGGCAGTTCTGAATAGAGGAAGCCCGGGAGCGAGGGGATGACGAGCTCGAAGCGGATGCCGCGCACCTCGCCCTCCCACCCGAGGGCGGTCACGAGCGGCAGCATCTCGAGGAAGCTCGAGGGCCACCCGTGCATGAGCAGCAGCGGTACGACGGTGCCGCCGGCGGGACCCGCGGTCGCGCGCACGAAGTGCACCCGCGTGCCGTCGACGTCGGCGATCCGGTGATCGAGCCGGTTCAACCGCAACTCGACACCGCGCCAGTCGAATCCGTCAGCCCACTCGGCGACGAGGCCGGCCAGGTACGCCGGGTCCACGCCGGACCCCCAGTGCGTGCCGCTGCTCGCCGTCGTGAACCTCGTGCGGCGCAGTCGGTCGCGCAGCTCGCGGAGCTCGGCTTCCGGCACACGGATCGTGAACGGCGCGGGCTCGGCGACCGGGCCCCTCGAGGCCTCAGTCGTGGACGCCGTCGCGCCCTTGCCGGCGAGGTGATCGAGTTGCGCGTAGGCGCGATCGATGGCACCGACGAGATAGTCGACCGGAACCGGCCAGTCGTCGTGGCTCGCGAGTGCGTCCGATGCGCTGAGGCCGAGCTCGTGCGCTGCCACGAAACGCCCGGCCACCTCGTGGAGGTCGGCTGACTGACGGGCGACGAACTCTGGCCCCACGACCCGGCCGTGCCCGGGCACGACGACGTCGCCCGGTTGCATCTCCGCGACGAGCTCGTCGAGCACATCGGGCCACCCGAACGGGAAGCTCCCTGAGCCGTACATCGGCGGTCCGGACTCCTCGACGAGGTCACCGACGATCCACACCCGCGCATCGGGCACCAGCAGCACGAGGTCGGTGTCGGTGTGCGCGGGCGGCTGCGGACGGAGCAGCACGACGCGACCGCCGAGGTCGAGCGTCACCGGGCGGTCGATCGGATGCGTCGGCGGCGTGAGCCTCACGTCGCTCCAGTGCCGGTCGGGTTCACGAGCGGGGTCGGCACGCCACGCGGCGAGCCGCGGAGCCTCGTGCTCGGCGAAATGGCGCTCGATGTTCGCATGGCCGTAGATGGCGGCATCCGTCTCGGACCCGGGCCCGAACGCCTGGTTGCCGAACGTGTGGTCGTAATGGGCATGCGTGTTCACGAGCCAGCGAACGGGCTTGTCGAATCGTTCGCGGATGTCGCCGAGCAACGCCTCTGCTTCGGCCGGCTCTGCACGCGAGTCCACGACGAGCAGTCGCGCGGCGCCCTCGACGACGACGATCGAGACGTCGAGCGGATCGTAGCGACGCTGGTGCACGCCCGGCGCGACCGTGATCCATGGATCCATTCCTCGACCCTAGCGACCACGACGGCGGATGCGCGTGCACCTGCGGTTCATGGCAGAGTCAGGGCGAATCCAGAGCTTCGCACCGTAGCGTGACCTCCGTGACTCCGCTCGACGGCACCCCGCCCATCCGCCGGCCTGACGTTCCGCCCATGCTGACCGCTCGCGCGCAACGCACGCTCGAGACGATCGACGGCCAGACCCTCGACGAGATGCGCGCCCTCCGCGACGAGACCGAGCGGTTCATGCTGCGCTACAAGTTCGGCATGGACGAGGTGATCACGAAGCTCTCCATCCTGCGCGAGGAGTTCAGCCACACGCACGACTACAACCCGATCGAGCACATCTCGAGCCGCCTGAAGAGCCTCGACAGCGTGATCGAGAAGATGCGGCGCAAGGGCGTCGAACCGACGTTCGAGACGATCCGCGCGACGATCACCGACATCGCCGGCGTGCGCGTGACCTGCAGCTTCGTCTCCGACGCGTATCGCATCTTCGAGCTGCTGACGGTGCAGCGCGACGTCCGCGTGCTGAAGGTGAAGGACTACATCGCGGAGCCGAAGACCAACGGCTACCAGAGCCTGCACGTGATCGTGGAGGTGCCGGTGTTCCTGTCGACGGGGGCGCATCCCGTCGCCGTGGAAGTGCAGATCCGCACGATCGCGATGGACTTCTGGGCGAGCCTCGAGCACAAGATCTACTACAAGTACGACCGCCAGGTGCCGCAAGAGCTGCTCGATGGACTGACGGATGCCGCGCACACCGCCGCAGAGCTCGATGCGCGCATGGAGCGACTGCACCGCGAGCTGCACGGCTCACCCCGCCGGCCACGAGGCGACATCGCCGTGTGATCGCGCGTCACCGCCGAATCGTTCAGCCGAGCGCCGCGAACGCCTCCCGCCCCGCTGCGGTCACCCGGAGCGAGCGGTCGCCCGGTACGCGGGCGACCCAGCCGTCGGCGAGCAGCACCGCGAGCAGGTGTGAGCCGAGGCGCCCGGCGATGTGCGGGCGCCGCTCGGTCCAGTCGAGGCATCCGCGCACCTCTGGGCGCCGGGAACGGACGCCGGTCGTGCCGACGTCGCCGACCTCGCCGAGCCGGAGCCGCACTCCGAGCGGGCCGTCGGTGGCGTGCAGCCGGCCGGGCTCCCCCGCGTCGAGGGGCGAGATCGCGCCCTCGGCGACGAGCGCGTCGGCGAGGTCGAGTGCGATCCGCCCGGCGAGGTGGTCGTAGCACGATCGCGCCTCGGCGAGCCTGCGCGCCGTCGCGGACTGCGAGTACGACGTGACGGCGCGCCGCGGAGCGATGAGCTGCAGCGCCTCGACGGCGCCGGCCACTTCCGGACCGGCGAGCGCGAAATAGCGGTGCCGGCCGATCCGGCGATCGGTGACGAGACCGCCGGCGACGAGCTGGGCGAGGTGGGCGCTCGCCGTCGGCGGCTTCACGCGAGCGATCGCGGCGAGCTCGCTCGCGGGCAGCGCGCGGCCGTCGAGGAGCGCGACGAGCATGGCAGCCCGAGCAGGCTCCCCCATCAGGCGAGCGGGTTCTGCGAGATCGGCGTCACCGTGCATACCGTCACGATACGGCGACGACACTTCGCCCGGCAGCGAATCGTGCGCGGCGTAGCGTCGAAACCATGACCGAGATCATCGACCGGGCCGACGTCGCCCTCATCCTCGCCGATCCGCGTTTCCTGGTTCCCGAGGCGGATGCCGCGGCGTCGACGCCGTTCGAACGATTCCGGGCCGACGTCTCACGGTTCTCGAACGGCGCCACGCATGACGCTCGCCGGCGACGCCTCGAGTCGATGCTCGCCGGCATCGAACTCGCGGCGCTCGCCCGCACGGCCGCATCGCTGACACGCTCGGCCCTCGAGGCGGAACCGGCGTCGCCCGTCGCGACGATCGCCCGGCACGTCCCGGTGACCGCTCTCGGCCGCCAGCTCGGATTCCGACATGCCGAGTCGCTCCCACCGCTCGTCGCCGCGATCGCCGACGCCTACGCGAGCGGACGGGCCACGGATGCCGCAGCCGCCGACGCAGCCACGGTACGCCTGCTCGACGCAGCGCCCGGCGCCGACGCATCAGACGACGCCCTGCTCGTGCAGTTGCTCGTGCAGGCCCACGCGGCCACGGGCGCACTCGTCGAGCGCGCGATGCAGCGGCTCGCGGCATCCGGCCCGGTGTCGCCGTCGACGCACGAGGTGCTCACCGCGACGCTGCGCGACGACTCGCCCGTGGCGATGACGCGCCGCGTCGCAACTGGCCAGCCGGAGCATGCTTCGACGCCCGACGTCGAGCCTGGCGCGCTGCTCGTGCTGCGTCTCGACGGACCCGACCGCGATGCCGCGGGCGACCGGCCGCCGCGAACGCTCGCCTTCGGCGCCGGCCATCGCGGTTGTCCCGCGCCACATCACGCACTCGCGATCGCCGTCGCGATCGTCGAGGAGCTGCGCCGCGCCGAGGCCCGCGCCCGAATCGACCGCACGACGCACAAGGAGACCATCGATGTTGACGCCCGCTGAGTTCGAACGCCTGCACCGGCCCGGCGACCCGCTCCTGCTGCCCAACGCATGGGACCTCGCCTCGGCACGATGGCTGCACGCCGCCGGCCACCCCGTGGTGGGCACCACGAGTCTCGGCGTCGCCGTGGCTGCAGGCAAGCCCGACGGCTCGGGAGAGACCGCCGCCGAGACGCTCGACCTCGCGCGCCGCATCACCACCGACGGCATCCCGGTGACGGTGGACCTCGAAGCCGGGTTCTCCGACGATCCGGCGGAGGTCGGCGCCTTCGCGGCGCGGCTCGCACAGCTCGGCGTCGTCGGCGTGAACATCGAGGACTCCGACGCGGCCGGCCGGCTCGTCGACGTCGAGCTCGCGTCGGCGAAGGTCGCGGCGATCGCCGCGGCGGCGCCCGAGCTCTACCTGAACGCCCGCACCGACCCGTTCTGGATCGAGGGTGCCACGGATGACGCGGCGCGGCGACGCGAGGCGATCGCACGTGCCGAACGGTATCTCGCGGCCGGGGCATCCGGCATCTTCGTCCCCGGCGCCTTGCCGGCGGAGACCATCGCCGCGCTCGTGCGCGACATCTCCGCCCCGCTCAACCTGCTCGCGCAGGCCGGCCTCACCGTGCCGGAGCTCGCGAGCCTCGGCGTCGCGCGAGTGAGCACCGGATCGCTGCTCTTCCGCATCGCACTCGGCGCGATCGGCTCGGCCGCGCAGGAGCTGCGGGCCGGCACGTTCACCGCACCGTCGGGCACGCCGAGCTATGAGGAGGTCGCCTCGCTCAGCTGAGCGCGCGTTCAGACGTCGTGCCGCGCACGACTCGGCTGCACGCGCGGCGGCTCCCCCGGCATCTTCGGGAAGTCGGGCGGGAAGGGCAGCTCACCGAGTCCGTCGTCGAGGTCGCGTTGCCACCACTCGAGGAGCACGCCGATGGGAGCGGTGTGCTCCTGCATCCCGGCCCATGGGTCGCCGGTCTTCTGCAGGCGCTCGGGCACGGTCCTGATCGTGAGCAGCTTCGGGTCGGTCGACTCGAGCTCATCCCACTCGACCGGACACGAGACGGCGGCGTGCGGCAGGGCGCGGGGGCTGTAGGCGCCCGCCATGGTCCGGTCGCGGTTGGCCTGGTTGTAGTCGATGAAGATGCGGTCGCCTCGCAGTTCCTTCCACCACGCGGTGGTGAGCTGCTCGGGCATGCGCCGTTCGAGTTCCCGCGCGAGCGCGATCACGGCGTGGCGCACGTCGAGGAACTCGTACTCGGGCTCGATCGGCGCGAAGACGTGGATGCCCCGATTGCCCGAGGTCTTCACGAAGCCCGTGAGGCCGACCTCCGCAAGCAGGTCGCGGAGCGCGAGCGCCGCTGGAACCGCCTCGGCGAAGCTCGTGCCGGGTTGCGGGTCGAGGTCGATGCGCAACTGGTCGGGGAAGTCCGACGTCTCGGCGCGGGACGCCCACGGGTGGAAGACGATCGTGTTCATCTGGGCGCCCCACACGGCGACCGCCGGTTCGTCGATGACGAGCTGCGGATGCCGCCGGCCGCTCGGGTAGGTCACGGGCACCGATCGCACCCATTCGGGCGCACCCTTGGGCGGGTTCTTCGAGAAGAACTGGTCGCCGTCGATGTCACCTGAGAATCGTTGCAGCGAGACCGGACGATCGCCGTTCGCCTCGACGAATGCGTCGCCGACCGCCACGAAGTACTCCGCGAGCTCGAGCTTCGTGATGCCGAGCTCGGGCCAGAGCACGCGCGTCGGACTCGAGATCCGCACCTCGCGATCGCCCTGCGGACCTGGAACACTGATCGTCACCGCATCGCCGGCCATGCCAAGACGGTACTCCGATCGCCGCCGCCGTGCCCGGCGCCACGACGGAGTGCTCCCGGAGGATCAGACGCTGACGTAGCGACGGGCCGCGCGCGCCCTGGCCTTCTCGGCCTCGATCTCGCGATTCTTCGGCGGCGCATTGGTGACGAGGTGGTCGAGCAGATGCCGCGTGATGTGCGCGATCTCCTCGACGGCCTCATCGAAGGCCGCTGCGTTCGCGCGCGACGGCTTCGTCGTTCCGGCCACCTTGCGCACGAATTGCAGCGCTGCCGCGTGCACCTCGTCGTTGGTCGCTGCGGGCTCGAAGTTGTGGAGGGGGTGGATGTTCCTGCACATGACCCGAGCCTAACCCCGCACCCCTGACATCGCCTCGGGTTCGGCGGCATTCAGGAGCTCGGATGCCTCACTCGGAGCGATCGCGATCGCGCTCCCGCTCGCGCGCTGCATCCGCCTCGGCTGCCTCCTCGGGCGTCGGCGCGGTGCCGCCCAGGTGGCGAGGCTGCCACCAATGGCCTGCGCCGTCGACGGGATACTCGGCCTGGAGCCGGTCGACGAGCCCCTGCAGCGTCGAGCGCAACCGCGCGGTGACGTCGTGCGGGTCTTCATCGACGCCGACCGCGATCGGCTGGCCGAACGCGAAGCTGACGGGCACCCCGAAGCGCTCGAAGAACCGGATGCGGTGACGCTTCGTGAGCAGGCGCTGGCCGCCCCACACCGCGACCGGGATGATCGGCACGCCGGCTTCGGCGGCGAGGCGCGCCGCGCCGGTCTTCAGCTCGCGCACGGTGAACGACGAGCTCACGCCCGCCTCGGGGAAGACACCGAGCAGTTCACCGCGCCTCAAGGCGTCGACGGCGTCCGAATACGCCGCGGCGCCGGCCTTCATGTCGACGGCGATGTGGCGCATGCCGCGCAGCAGCCAACCGACGACGGGCTTGTCGAACGCGCCCTGCTTGGCCATGAACCGGATGCGGCGACGGTTCGAGAGCCACGTGGCCCACTCGACGAGGGCGAACTCGAGATAGCCGAAGTGTGTCATCGCGAGCACGGCGCCGCCCGTGGCCGGCACGTGCTCTGCGCCCGTCACGGTGCGCTTCAGGCCCCAGAATCCGAAGAGTCCCCGCCCGGCGGCGATGGCCGTGCTGTAGATGGGTTCGCTCGGGCGTCGCGTCATGGGTCGAGCGTACGGGCGGGCGCTGGGGGGCGGCTGTATCCCGATACCTCGCCATCCGCACCTCCGGGCCGCCCCGCAGCGGAACAGGCAGGTCGAAGGGATGCGTCCCGCCGCCGGCGGAACAACCCGATCGCCACTCCGCCGACCAGCAACGCGCTGCCCGCGAGCTCGAGGACGTTCGGTACCTCGCCGAGCACGACGGCCGCGGCGGCGAGGCCGATCGGCGGGACGAGCAGCGCGAAGGGAGCGACGACCGCCGCCGGATGCCGTCCGAGCAGCGACGTCCAGATCGAGTAGCCGACGAGCGAGGCGAGTCCTGCGGTGTACGCGACACTCACGACGGTCTCCCACCCGATCGTGGCGAACGCCTCGCCGACCGCTGCAGGCCCGTCGAGCAGGAGGCTGAGCGCGAGCACCGGGAGTGGCACGACGAGAGCCGACCACACCACGATTCCGAAGCCGTTCGTGCCATGTGCCGACCGTGACACGACATTGCCGATCCCCCAGCTGAGCCCGGCGGCCACGCAGATGAGGAGCGGCACGATCGCTCCGAAGTCGGCCGCACCCTCGATGCGGCCGACCGCGACGATGCCGAGCCCGACCACGCCGATGAGCGCGCCCACGAGCTGCATCCGCGTGGGCCGCTCCTTCAGCACCAGCAGCCCGATGACGAGCGTGAAGATCATCTGGCACTGCAATACGACGGCAGCGAGCCCTGCGGGCAGGCCGAGGTGCATCGCGGTGAACAGGAGCCCGAACTGACCCGCGCTCATGAACAGGCCGATTCCCACAAGGCTGCGCCACGAGACCGCCGGCTTCGGCACGAAGAGCACGAGCGGCACGGCGACGAGCATGAATCGCAGGGCCACGAGCACGAGCGGCAGGGTGTCGCGGAGGCCGAGCTCGATGGCGAGGAAGTTCACGCCCCAGATGAGCGCGACGAGCAGACCGAGGGCGGCGTGTTTCAGAGGCATACGTCGAGCCTCGCAGTCCTCTTCATGCAGCACCAGTTCCGATTACTGCGTTCGACAACGTACGATTGCTACATGATCGACCTGCAGGGGCTTCGCGCGCTCGTGGCCGTCGCGGGGTCGGGGTCCGTCGTCGCCGCTGCCGGCCGGCTCGGGTACACCCCATCGGCCGTGTCGCAGCAGGTCAAGAAGCTCGAACGCGAACTCGCAGCACCGCTCCTCGAGCGACGCGGGCGGGGGGTGCTGCTCACCGAACGGGGTCGTGCGCTCGTGAGCGAGGGGCGCGAGCTCCTCGAGACGCTCGAGCGACTCGAGTCCGTCGCCGCAGGCGGCGCGCCGCGCGCACCGCTTCGCATCGCCTCGTTCTCGACCGCGACGCGCGGACTCGTCGGGCCATTGCTCCGCGAGTTGCGGGGCACGGATGGCGCGACCCTCGCCACGGTCACGAGCGTCGACCCCGTCGACGCAATGGAGATGGTGGCGACGGGAGCCGCCGATCTCGCGGTCGTGCACAACTGGAACTCCGTGCCGTTGAGCGCACCGGCGCATGTCGTGACCGAGCACCTCTGCTTCGACGAGGCCGACATCGTGCTCGCGACGGGGCATCCGCTCGCCGACCGGCTCGAGCTCGACCGCGCCGCGCTCGTCGACGAGCCGTGGGCGAGCACCCCGAAGGGCGCCATCTGCCACGAGGCGCTCATGCGCATCTTCGCCGACCTCGGCACGGTGCCCCGCGTCGTCGCCGAAGATCCCGACTTCTCCTCGCTCGTCGAGCTCGCCCGGCAGGGCGTCGCGATCGCGCTCGTGCCGCGACTCGGCCGGCCACCACTGCCGAGCGGCGTGGTCGCGCGTCCGCTCGCCGACCACAGCCAGGTGCGAGAGGTGCGGGTGGCGTATCGGCGCACGATGGCGGAGAGCCCCGGCATCCGTCGCGCGGTTGGATTGCTCACCGAGGCGGGCGCGCTCGTCGAACCGTGACGACGGCGCTCGAGGTCACATCGAGGTGTCGTGCGTGCTCGCAACCGGCTGGAGCCGGAACAACCGCACGGTTCGCCCCGAGGTCCGCTCGTACGCGCGGTATCCCGGCCACTGCCCCTCGATGCGGGCCCACGCCGCTTCGCGCTCGTCGCCATCGATGAGGCTCGCGCGCACCGGCATCCGTCGTCCGCGAACCGTGATCGACGCGTCGGGGTGCGCGAGCAGGTTGTAGGTCCACGCAGGATGCCGCTGCTGCGCGAAGCTCGTGCCGGCGACGATCGCCCGCCCGTGGCCGTCGGGCGTGTACATGAGCGGGGTGTCGCGAAGGGCGGTCGTCTTCGCGCCGGTCGAATGGAGCACGAGCGACGGAACGAGCAGGGCGCTCAGTTGCACCCGACCGCCGGTGAGCCGGTCGAGGCACCGTTCGATCGGCGGCAGGAGGACCGGTGCGATCGCGCGGAACGCGCGAGTACGCGTGATTGGCGAGATGAACGAACGAACGATGAGCTGCACGGTCGGCATGTGCCCATTCTGCTGGGCACCGGGTTCGGCTGCTACGCCTGACCGTGACCCGAGTCAATCCCCTACAGCTGCCCGGCGGGCGACCGTATCGTGAGCCTTGGCCGCCGCACCCGCGGAGCTCGGCCGTGTTCCGATCGGAGGAGCCATGACTGATCCCCTGGACCCGCGACGGCATGTCGAGGGCGAGTACACCGACTCCGAGCTGCCGCTGAGCGCCGAACTCCCCATCGAGGACTACGAAGAGGTCGAGGACCTCGCCGGCGAGCCCGATGCCGCTGATCTCGACGACGACGTCGAGATCGACGAGGTCTACGAGCTCGACGACGCCGACGTCGACGTGGTCGGGATCGACGACCCCGACCGGGTCATCCCGCCGGACAGGGACACTCCGCTCTGAGCATCGTGTGGGGGCTCGCCGGGTCGGATCGAACCCGGCGAGTCATTCGCGCGGCCGCACCGGTGCGGCCGCGCCCGACTGCTCGCGCTCGACGGCCTCGCGCGCCGCGATGACGGCGGCCGCGGCATCCGCTGCCCGGCGTTCGGCACGCTGCAGCTGTCGCGCCGCGAACGTGGGCGCCCCGAATCGTGCGTGCACCCGGTCGTGCTCCTCATCGACGCCCGTGACGATGTACGCGCCGGCGATGAGGATGACCTGGCTCGAGAAGTTGATCCACAGCAGCAGGGCGATGAGCGAGCCGAACGACGCGAGCAGAGGGTTCGCGGTGGCACCGCGCACGAACAGGCTCGACAGCAATTGCAGCACGGTGAGGCCGACTCCGCCGATGATCGCACCGGTCCAGAGCGAGCGCGCGCTCGGCCGCATGCCCGACAGGAGGCGGAACATGACCGCGATGACGATCGTGTCGATCGCGAAGATCACGACGATGGAGATCGTTCGGGTACTCGCCTCGAAGAGCGCATCGCCCGCCGAGATGCCGATCCAGTCGAAGACGGCGCCGAGCGCCGCCGTGCTGAAGTACGTGACCGCGGCCGCGGCGGCGAGCGCGACGCCGAATCCGATCGCGAGCAGCAGGTCGCGCACGAGCAGCCAGAGGAAGAACGTCGTGTCGTCGGGCTGGTGACCGAGGTCGCGGAACGCCTTGCGCAGCGAGCCGACGGCGCCGATCGCGGCGCCGATGGTACCGATCAGCGCGATCGTGCCCGCGATGCTGAGGGTGATGGGCTGCACGAGATCGTCGGGGTCGATGAGGCCGTCGGCCCCGACCAGGCCGGGGATCGCGGCGCCGATCGTCTCGACGAGCGCCTGCATCGCCGTCTCGTTGCCCGAGAGCCAGATCCCCCCGATCGCGAAGCCGAGGAACAGGCCGGCGAACACGGAGAAGAGCGTGCGGTAGGTGACGCTGTCGGCGAGCATCGGCCCCTGACGCTCGACATAGAGCAGGAGTGCGCGGGCGGGCTTCTTCGCGAGCACCCAGGCGATGGCGCGTTTGGCCCAGGCGCTCACACGCGCGACCGGCGAGCCGGGTCGCCGGTCGGTCTCGTCGCCGTGCGCGTTCATTCGGTCAGGCTATCGAGCAGCGGATGCCGCCCGCAGGAGCTTGACACGTGCGGCGTCCCCGGCATGGACGTCAGAACGGCGGTGCCGATGGGGAATCACCCATCAGCACCGCCGTCTCACCTGCGACTCAGTACCAGCCCACGGACTCCGAGTGGTCCCAGGCCCCGCACGGCGTGCCGTAGCGACCCGCGATGTAGCCGAGACCCCACGTGATCTGCGTGGTGGCGCTCGTGGCCCAGTCTGCGCCGGCCGTGCTCATCTTGCTCCCGGGCAGCGCCTGCGGGATGCCGTAGGCACCGCTCGAGCTGTTCTCGGCGTACACGTTCCAGCCGGACTCGCGGCTCCAGAGGCTCACGAGGCAGCCGAACTGGTCGTCGCCCCAGCCGTAGGACGACGCCATGAGACTGCGGGCGATCGCCTGTGCTTCCGTCGGGTTCGACGGCGCCGACGGACGTGAGGGCGCGGCGGCGGCCGCTTGCTCGGCCTGTGCAGCGGCTTCGGCGGCGGCCTTCGCTGCGGCCGCGGCCGCGGCGGCCTGCTC
>NZ_SDPN01000027.1 GCF_004134825.1 Agromyces albus | reverse complement strand
ACCCGCCGCTGCGGCGCTACTCTCCGCGGCATCCCTCGCGCTCGGTCGCGAGCCGCTCACGCCCGAGCTCGCCGTCGCGGTGCTCACCGGCCCGCTGGGCCGACTCGACGGCGTCGGCTTGCGCCGGCTCCGTCTCGCGCTCCGCCACGAGGAGCTCGCCGGCGGCGGCGACCGCACGGGCGACGAACTGCTCGTCGAGGCCCTCGCTGCACCCGGCGGATTCGAGACGATCGATGCCGCCCCGGCGAGGCGCGCAGGGCGACTCGCCAAGCTCCTCGCGGCAGCGCGAGGCGTGGCCGAGAGTGGCGGCACCGTCGAAGAGCTGCTCTGGGCACTGTGGAACGGCAGCGGCCTCGCCACCGAGTGGGCGGCGCAGGCGGCCGGCACGGGCGTGCTCGCCGAAGAGGCGAACCGCGCACTCGACGCCGCCGTCGCGCTCTTCGCAGCCGCCCAGCGATTCGTCGAGCGCGAGCCCGAGGCGCCGGCCTCCCGCTTCGTCGACGAGGTGCTTGCGAGCGAGTTGCCCGAAGACTCGCTCGCTCCCAGACGCAGCGCCGAGACCGTGCTCGTCACGACGCCGCCCGCGCTCATCGGGCGAGCGTTCGAGGTCGTCGTGATCGCCGGCCTGCAAGAGGGAGTCTGGCCGAACCTGCGACCGCGCGGCACGCTGTTGCACGCCGCGCTCCTGCCCCGCGTCGTCGCGGCGGCTCGCGCGGGCGAGCCGCTGCCGGCACCCGAGTCGGTCGCCGAAGCGCGCGCGTCGGTGCGCGGCGACGAGCTGCGTCTCTTCGCCCTCGCTGCGTCGAGGGCCACTCTCCAGCTCGTGCTCAGCTGCACGGCGAATGACGACGAGCAGCCGTCGATGCTCATGGGGTACGCCACGCAGCGCATCGCGGGTTCGCGCCGTCGTCCGCTCCACCTCCGCGGGCTCGTCGGCGCATTGCGTCACGAGGCGGCCGCCTCCCCGTCGGGCGAGGCGCCGGCCGCGCTCGCGCTGCTGGCCGAGGAGGGCGTGCCCGGAGCGAACCCCGACGACTGGTACGGGCTCCGGCCGCTCTCGTCGACCGCCCCGCTCGTCGACCTCGACGGCGACCCCGAGGCGCTCGTGCCCGTGTCGCCGTCGCAGATCGACCGGGCCGAGGAATCACCGCTCGGCTGGTTCATCGACCACGTCGCGTCGCCGCCGTCGGGGCTCGCCGCCTCGATCGGCACGATCGTGCACGCGGTCGTCGAAGAGGCGGGTGCCCGCGACGACGGCGACACGAGCATCGAGACACTCTGGGCGGCGGTCGAGCTGCGGTGGCGTGAGCTCCGCTTCGAGGCGGGCTGGGTGGCCGAGCGCGAGCGTCGCGGGGCGCGACGCATGGTCGAAGGGGCATCCGACTACCTCACGAACTTCGCCGACGACGGCAAGGTGCTGCTCGGCGCCGAAGGCCGGTTCACGCTCATCGTCGATCGCGTGCGCATCACGGGCACGATCGATCGCGTCGAGGCGTCGCCCGACGGCACGACCGTGATCGTCGACCTGAAGACGGGCCGCACGCCCCCCACCGCCGAACAGACCGCAGCGCACCCACAGCTCGCCGCGTACCAGCTCGCGGCTCGTGCAGGCGAGGTGCCGCACGCCGGCGCCCAGGGCGGGGCGAAGCTCGTGTACCTTGCGAAGCCCACGCGGGGCGTGGGCTACACCGAACGTGCCCAGCAGCCGTTCGACGACGACGCCGAAGCCGCATTTCGCGAACGGCTCGCCGCGGTCGCGCGCACGATGGCCGGCGCCGAGTTCGAGGGGCCGGCCGAACTCGGATTCCGCTCGCGATTCGGCGCATGGCAGTACCGAGTGCACCTCGTGCCGGCGGTGTCGGCGTGAGCGCGGGGCTCAGCGCCATCGAGATCGCCGCGCGCCTCGGCCTGCACGCGCCGACCCCTGAACAACGCGCGGTCATCGAAGCCGACCCTCGCGGCCAGAGCATCGTCGTGGCGGGCGCCGGCAGCGGCAAGACCGAGACCATGGCGAATCGTGTCGTGTGGCTGCTCGCGAACGGCCACGTCGACGTGCCCGAGGTGCTCGGCCTCACCTTCACTCGCAAGGCCGCCGGCGAGCTCGCCGAGCGAGTGCGCGAGCGCGTGGCGCAACTCGTGGCCGAGGGCATCGCCGACGTCTCGCTCGACCCGCTCGAATCCGCGTCGGTCGGCACGTACAACGCCTTCGCGAGCGCCATCTACCGCGAGCACGCGATGCTCATCGGGCGCGAACCCGACGCCGCCGTGCTCGGCGAGGCATCCGCTTGGCAACTCGCCCGAACCGTCGTCGCGGCATCCGATGACCCGCGGCTCGTCGAACTCGACGCCTCGCTCGACCGGGTCACCGGCGCCGTGCTGGCGCTCAGCCGCGCGCTCGCCGAGAACGTCGCCGACAGTCGCGACGTGCGGGCGATGATCCGGGATTTCCTCACGATGGAAGGGCTGCCCATCGAGGCGCCCCGCAAGCGCACGCCGTTCGCGTCGTTCACCGACGCGCTCGGCGTCGTCGGCGCCCTGCCGCCGCTCCTCGAGCTCGCCGACGCCTACGCGGCGGCCAAGCAGCAGCGCGGCTACGTCGAGTTCTCCGACCAGGTCTCGCTCGCCCTCGAGATCTGCACGAGGAATCCCGAGGTGGTCGCCGCCCACCGCGAGCGCTACCGCACGGTGCTCCTCGACGAATACCAGGACACGAGCGTCGTGCAGACGAAGCTGCTCGCGACGCTGTTCGCCGGGCAGCCCGTGATGGCCGTCGGCGACCCCGACCAGTCGATCTACGGATGGCGCGGCGCGAGTGCCGCGAACCTCGCGCGATTCGGCGGCGACTTCGCCACCGCCGGCGACGCGTCGGTCTTCGACCTGTCGACGAGCTGGCGCAACCCCAGGGTCGTGCTCGACGCGGCGAACGCGCTCATCGCGCAGCTCGACGCCGGCATCCCGAAGGCACCGCTCGCCGCACCGCCCTTCGCCGGCCCGGGGCGGCTCGAGTTCGAGTGGGCCGAGACGATCGAGCTCGAGGCCGATCGCGTCGCGCGCTGGTTCGCCCAGCGCCTCGTGCGGCGCGGCGACGGCCAGGCACGCAGCGGGGCCCTGCTCTGCCGCACATTCGCGAACGTCGGCGTGTTCACGGCGGCACTCCGGGAACACGGTGTACCCGTGCACGTGCTCGGCATGGCGGGCCTGCTCGACCAGCCCGTGATCGCCGACCTCGTGTGCGTGCTGCGAGTGCTGCACGATCCGTCGGCGGGGTCGGAGCTGGTTCGCGTGCTCGGCGGCGCGCGGTGGCGAATCGGTGCGGCCGACCTGGCGGCGCTGCACGGCCTCGCCAAGTGGCTCGCCGACCGCGACTTCGCCGCTCGCCGCCTCGGCGACGACGTGCGCGCGGGCCTTCGCGCCTCGATCGCGCCCGATGAGTCGCCCTCGATCGTCGATGCCCTCGACTACCTCCTCACCGCGCCAGACAGCCATTCGGCGCTCAAGGGCTTCAGCGAGACGGGGCTCGCCCGCATGCGACGCGCCGGTGCGCAACTGCAATCGCTTCGTCGGCGCGCGGGGCTCGGCCTCGTCGACTTCGTCAGCCTCGTGCAGCAGGAGCTGCTTCTCGACATCGAGGTCGCCGCGAACGCCGCACAGCCGCTCGGGAGGCCGAGCCTCGAGGCGTTCGACGAGCTGCTCGCGGGATTCGTCGACGTCTCGGAGCATCCGACCCTCGGCTCGTTCCTCGGGTGGCTCACCGAGGCCGAGCAGCGCGACCGGCTCGCACCGCGACACGACGAACCCGAGCCGGGCGCCGTGCAGGTGCTCTCCATACACGGGTCGAAGGGACTCGAGTGGGACGTCGTGGCGATCCCGCGCATGGTCGAAGACGAACTGCCGTCGAAGCCGAGGTCGGCGAAGGGCTGGCTCGCATTCGGCGAGCTGCCGAACGACTTCAAGGGCGACCGCGACGAATTGCCCGAACTGGAGTGGCGCGGCGTGCAGAGCCAGGCCGAGTTCGACGAGGCGGTCACGGCCTTCGCCGCCGAGAACCGCGAGCGGCACGCCGCCGAAGAGCGACGCCTCGCCTACGTCGCCCTCACGCGCACTCGCGCCGACCTCCTCCTCACCGGGTCGTGGTGGTCGACGCAGAAGGCGCCGCGACAGCCGAGCCCCTTCATCCGCGAGCTCGTGCACGCCGGGGTCATCGAGGCGAGTCGACTCCCCACGGCACCCGAGGCCGACGAGAATCCGCGCGGCGACGTCGTCGAGCGTGAACGCTGGCCGCTCGATCCGCTCGGCGAGCGACGATCGGCGGTCGAGGCCGCTGCGCGCGCCGTGCGTTCCGCCGCCGAGGGCCCGAGCGGCGCCGGCATCGGCCCGCGTCTCGCCGAGCAGATCCGCCTGCTCCTCGAGGAGCGGCGCCGTCGCGCCGACGGCCCCGGCACCCCCGACATCCCGGCCCGCGTCCCGGCGTCGAGGTTCAAGGACTACGTCGACGACCCGGCCGCCGTCGCCGCCCAGCTCCGGCGCCCGATGCCGCAGCGGCCCTTCCGTGCCACCCGCATCGGCACGCTCTTCCACGAGTGGGTCGAGCATCGATCCACCGGCGAGGGCGAGGCTGCGGCGATCGATGCGCTCGAGGGCCTCGGCGACGGCACCGGCACCGGCACCGGAGCAACCGGCGGGCCAGGCGACTCCCGCGAATCCGGCCTGTATGTCGCGGATGCCGCCCCCGAGCGCCTCCGCGCCCTGCAGGCCACGTTCGCGGCATCCGAGTGGGGCACCCGCAAGCCCATCGCCGTCGAGCTCGAGCTGCACCTGCCGATCGGCGGCAACGTCTTCGTCTGCAAGCTCGACGCCGTCTACGAGGTCGAGCCGGGCAGCGAGCTCGCGGCACGCGGCATCCGATACCAGCTCGTCGACTGGAAGACGGGCAAGGCGCCGCGAGACGCCCGCGATCTCGAGCTCAAGCAGACGCAACTCGCGCTCTACCGTCTCGCCTACGCGAGCTGGGCGGGCGTCGCGCCCGAGATCGTCGACGCGGTCTTCTATTTCGTCGAAGACGACCGCGTGATCCGCCCCGAGCAGCTCTACGACGAAGCGGCGTTGCGGCGTGCCTGGGCGTCGGTCTCGGCGTCGGAGTCGACGGCGTCGGTCTGACCCGTGCGGGCAGGCGGGCTTGCGTCGCCCCAGTCGCTCAGGTCGAGCGGGATCGGGGCCGTGGCATCCATCGGCGGCGCATCGCGCTCACCGGCGTCGCGGCGTTCGAGTTCCGAGAAGTCGTAGCTGTCGGTGAGCATGCTCGAACTCCCCTCGCGCGGCACGTGGTCGCGCGGCGTCTCGTCGAGCAACCGCTCGACATCGCCGACGGTGAGGATCGGGCCGGTCTCGGGCGACAGCGGCTCACTCGAGTGGTCATGCACGCTCTCGACGAGACCGTCGAGCAGCCCGACCGCGTCGTCGACGATCGACTCGTCGTGAACCTCGACCCCGTGCAGCAGCCACTTCGCGAGCTCGAGCTCGCCGTAGAGCAGCGCCCGCTGCGGCAGGTGCGCGTCGGCGCCGCCCTCGCGAGCGCCGATGTATGCCTCGAGCGCTCGCTCGGCGGCGGCGCCTCGCGACGTGAGCAACCAGTGCAGGTCGATCGCCGGGTCGCCGAGCGCGAGCGCGGACCAGCCGATGATGCCGGTCACCGTCTCGCCGTCGACGAGGATCGAGTCGGCGCTCAGCGCGCCGTTGACGACCGTGGGGCGGAATCGCCAGAGCGCCTCGTCATCGGTGGCCTCCTCCCAGCGGCGAAGGATCGCGGCGGGCAGGCGACCGGTGTCGGCGGTGCGGCCGATGAGCTCGACGACCGCATCGTGCGACTCCTCGGCGGTCTGCCGCGGCAACCCGGCGTCGGCGACGAAGCCGCTCGGCAGGGCGTGCACGGCGGCGATCGCAAGGCCCACGGATGCCGCGAGCCGCTCGTGCGCGGTGAGCTCGTCGGCCGACTGCACCGAACCGGGCAGGTACTCGGTGACGATCGCACGGGTGCCGTCGATCGGTGCCTGCCCGACATAGGTCGGCACGGCGAACGGGAGACGCGCGCGGATTCCCGGCGTCAACGCACGAAGCGCCACGAGGTCGGCCGATTGCTCGGACTCCGCGGCTTGTGAACGTGGGACACGGATGAGCAGGTGCTGCTCGTCGAGGGCGGTGAGCTCCACCGCGTCGAACGCGCCATGGCTGCGGCGAGTGTGCGGCCGAGCGGCGTTCACCTCGAGACCGGGCACCGCCGCCGTGGCCAACGCGGCTAAGGTGAGAGGGGGTCTGGCCATGGCACTCAGCTTAAGCAGGCATCTCCGCGAGCCGAGCGACCGCCACGCCTTCCGGCCGACTCCGACCGAGCAGCGAGAGGTGGTCCGTGACCGTTTCCACGTCCCCGCCACTGGCCCGCGCGCCGATCGATCGTGACGGCAGGACCCGCGCCGATCCCGACTTCGAGGCGCGATTCGACGCCGATCCGGCCTCGCGCGTCGTGGCAGTGCGGCTCGGCCGGGCGCTCCTCGCCGAGCGCATCGAGGGCTCGGCGCCGGCGCTGGAGCTCCGGCATCCGAGTGAACTTCCCGAGCCGACACTGCGCTGCTACCTCGGCCGCGCCGATGACGTCATGTTCGAGGTGCGGGTGTTCGACGAGGATGCCGCGGCCCTGATCGAACCCGAAGAGGCACGCTGGTCGGGCCTCCGGCAGGCCGTGCCCGTGCTCGGCAGCCGCGATGCCGCGCTCATCACCGAGGCGGTGGCGATGGCGACCTGGCACGAGGGGCACGCGCACTGCCCGCGATGCGGCGCGACGACGGTCCCGGTGCAGGCGGGCTGGTCGCGGCGCTGCGAGAACGAGGGCAACCTGCTGTTCCCGCGCACCGACCCCGCAGTCATCGTGCTCGTCGTCGACGACGACGATCGCGTGCTCCTCGGGTCGAACGCGCTCTGGGAACAGCACCGATTCTCGCTGCTCGCCGGCTTCGTCGAACCCGGCGAGTCGCTCGAAGCCGCCGTCGTGCGTGAGATCGGCGAGGAGGCCGGCGTGCTCGTCGACCGCGTCGAATACGTCGCGTCGCAGCCCTGGCCGTTCCCGGCGAGCCTCATGCTCGGCTTCACCGCGCGAGTCGCCGACGGGACTCCCGCTGCATCGGCGGTGGCCGACGGCGAGGAGATCATCGAGCTCCGCTGGTTCAGCCGCGACGAGCTCGTCGCCTCGCTCGGCGAGATCGCCCTTCCCGGAGAGACGTCGATCGCCCGGTGGCTGCTCGAGCGGTGGTTCGGCGGCCCGATCGACGAGGGCCTGCCGTGGTCGACGCGATGACCGCGCCATCCGACCCCCTGCTCGACGCCCTCGACGATGAGCAGCGCGTCGCGGCAGAGGCGCTGCTCGGCCCGGTGTGCGTGCTCGCCGGTGCGGGCACCGGCAAGACGCGCGCCATCACGCATCGCATCGCGTACGGCGTATCGTCGGGCGCCTACGACCCCGCCCGGGTCATGGCGCTCACGTTCACGTCGCGAGCGGCCGCCGAGCTCCGCGCGCGCTTGCGTGCGCTCGGCGCGGGTGCGGTGCAGGCGCGCACGTTCCACGCCGCGGCGCTCGCCCAGTTGAACCACTTCTGGCCGCTCGTCGTCGGCGGACAGGCGCCGCGAGTGCTCGAGTACAAGGGCCGGTTGCTCGGCCAGGCGGCCGAGAAGCTGCGGCTCAGGGTCGACGTGCCGACGTTGCGGGATGTCGCCGCTGAGATCGAATGGCGCAAGGTGGCGGCCCTCGGCCCCGACGCCTATGCGGCGCGCCTCGCCACTCGCGGTGCGCCGGGAGCCCTGAGCGCCGAGCAGTTCCTCGCGCTCGTGCAGGCGTACGAAGACCTGAAGGACGAGCGGCGCATGCTCGACTTCGAAGACGTGCTGCTCGCGACGGCCGGCATGATCGAGTCCGAGGCATCCGTCGCCATGCACGTGCGGGAGAGCTACCGGCACTTCGTCGTCGACGAGTACCAGGACGTCTCGCCGGCCCAGCAGCAATTGCTCGAGCTCTGGCTCGGCGGTCGCCGCGACCTGTGCGTCGTCGGCGACGCGAGCCAGACGATCTACTCCTTCGCGGGGGCGAGCTCGCAATACCTGCTCGACTTCGAGCGCCGATTCGACGATGCGATCGTCGTTCGGCTCGAACGCAACTACCGATCGACTCGCCAGATCGTCGGCGTCGCCAACCGCCTGATGCGCGGCCGGGCGGGCGCCCTGCGGCTCGAGGCCGTCGCCGACCGGCCGAGTGGAGGCGAAGCGGATGCCGCGCCGATCGCCCCGCTCGCCGAGCCCATGGTCACCGCCTACGCCGACGAGCTCACCGAGGCCCGCGGCGTCGCCACCCGCATCCGCTCGCGCATCGACGCGGGCACCCCGCCCGAGTCCATCGCGGTGCTCATGCGCGTGAACTCCCAATCGGCGATTCTCGAGCGAGCACTCGAAGAGGTGGGCGTCGGCTCGCGGGTGCGCGGCGCGTCGCGGTTCTTCGACCAGCCCGAGGTGCGCGAGGCGGTGCACGCACTGCGTGCGGCGGCGCTCACGATTGCGGGCGAGCCCCTGTTCAAGTCGGTGAGCGACGTGCTCCGCTCGATGGGGTGGACGGTGCAGCCGCCCGACGGACCGGGTGCCGTGCGAGCCCGTTGGGAGTCCCTCAATGCGATCGCGCGACTCGTCGACGACGCCCCGGCGGGCACGACATTCCGCGCGTTCGCCGATGAGCTCCGCGCTCGCGCTGAGGCGCAGCACGAGCCGACCGTGTCGGCCGTCACCCTTGCGACCTTGCACTCGGCGAAAGGCCTCGAGTGGGATGACGTCTTCATCGTCGGCCTGACCGAGGGCATGCTGCCGATCGCCTACGCGAAGGGGTTCGACGCCATCGACGAGGAGCGCCGCCTGCTCTACGTCGGGATCACGCGGGCACGGCGCCGGCTCGAACTGAGCTGGCCGCGCCAGAGCGGAACGCATCGAGGGGAACGGGAGCCGTCGCGTTTCCTCCAGGAGCTCGGCAACCGCACGCGGGGTGCGGGGGATGCTGCTGGTGTCGCGGCTCGTCGCCGGGCCTCGGCAGGGTGATCGACGCGGCGGCGAGATCGGTGGTGCCTCGCGAGATGCGGTCGTCGATGACCGACGCCGCAAGTGCCGCAGCATCGTGGGCGAGGCGAGCGGTGAGACCCGCCGCCGCTCGCCCGGCGAGCTGTGCGCCGATCACCGGCCAGGCAGCGTCGGCGTCGCGCCGCGAGAGGTCGAGGCAGCGCAGGCACGGCCCGCTGCCCGGTTCGACGAGGGGGCCCACGCGCGCGCCCGACTCGTCGAAGACGAGCGCGAGGTGCGGTACGTCGCTGCGAAGCCAGGGCAGGTAGCGCGGCGGCGGGATCACCCAGGCGGCCGCGATCACCACGAGGTCGACATGGTCGGGATCGGCCTCGTCGACCGGCGTCACGTCGTAGCCGAGCGCCGTGAGGCTCGACTCGAGGAGCTGCGCCACGAGGCCGTCGGCATCGAGCGCGATCACGGCCCGGTGCGATCGGTCGACGGATGCCGCGTCATCCGCTGCGTCCTCTGGTTCGAATACGGGGGCGAGCACGTCGAGCAGCCGCGCGATGTCGGCGGGGGAGCCGCCGAGGCCGGCTCCGATCGTCTGGAGCGTCGAGAGGCGTGCGCCGTGGCGGAGGGCTGCGATGAGGCCGGTCTCGAGCTCGCCCGGATCGCGGAGCACGACTCGCGGCGCCAGGGCACCGAATTGCAGTTCGTGGGGCGAGCGCCACACGAGCGGGAGGGCCGGGTCGATGCGGGGGACCATGCGGAGAGCTTGCCCCAAGTACCGCGGAGGCGGCGGCATCCGTCCACAGGGCCCGTGACGCAGGCGGCGCTCGCCGCTTAGGGAGCCGGCTCCTCGCCGTCTTCGCCCGGAGCCGCGGGGGTCTCGCCGCGCAGCAACTGCTCGAGCGCCTGGTCGAATTCGTCGTCGGCTTCGGTGCGAGATTCGGCGCCCGTGAGTCGAGCGACGAGCGCGCTCGGGTCGTCGAGGTCGGCGGCCGTCGGCAGCAGGTCGGGATGCGACCAGAGCGCATCGCGCGCGTCGACCCCGACGGCGTCGGTGACGGCGCGCCACATCGCGGTCGCCTCGCGCAACCGCCGCGGCCGCAGCTCGAGTCCGACGAGGGTTGCGAACGCGGATTCGGCCGGGCCGCCCGAGGCGCGCCGGCGGCGGATCGACTCGGCGATCGCGTCGGACTTCGGCAGTCGCTCGGTGGCAGCGGCCGTAGCCGCGTCGACCCAGCCCTCGACGAGGGCGAGCATGGTCTCGAGCCGGGCGAGCGCCGCCTGCTGGGCCTCGCTCTTCGGGCGGATCAGCGCGCCGTTGACGACCGCGTTGCGCAGCTCTTCGGGGTTCGATGGGTCGAATCCCTCGGCGAGCTCTTCGAGCCGATCGGTGTCGATGTCGATGCCGCGTGCGAACGCGGTGATCGCGGTGATGAGGTGCAGGCGCAGCCACCTCGCGTGCCGGAAGAGTCGCGCATGCGCGAGCTCGCGCACCGCGAGGTAGAGCTCGACCTGGTCGTTGGGGATGTCGAGTCCCTCGCCGAACACTGCGGCATTCTGCGGCAGGATCGCGGCGTGGCCGTCTTCGAGCAGGGGAATGCCGATGTCGCCGCCGGAGACGACCTCGGTGGCGAGCTGGCCGACCACCTGACCGAGCTGCATCGCGAAAAGCGCGCCGCCGATGCCCCGCATCATCCGGCTGGCACCCTGGATCATCGACTGCAGCTCTTCGGGAGCCTGCTCGCTCATGACCCTCGTGAGGGAGTCGGAGATGCTGAGAGCGACGGGTTCGGCCAGTTGCGACCAGATCGCGATCGTCGCGGCCACCCACGCGCGTCGAGTGAGCAGTTCGGGGGTGCCGGCCAGCGCTGAGAACGAGACCGCCTCATCGAGCCAGAGCGAAGCCACCTGGAACGCCTGGTCGAGGCGGGCGCGCTCCTGGTCGGTGACCTGACGCTGGCCGGAGGCCGCTCGCTCCTCGCCCTGGCGCTGGGCGATGCTCCAGTCGATGCCATCGCCGGCCTGGTTCATCGCCTGCTGCAATTGACCGAACAGCGCGGCGATGCTCGCCGGATCGCTCGGCAGGCCGGCCGCCCCCGCGAGCCGCGACGGATCGATGCCGCCCGCGCCCGAGAGCAGTTCGCGGAGCATCTCCCGGAACTCGTCTTCGGGGTTCAGGTCGCCAGGCTCATCGTCTCGATCGGCCACTGCAGCCACCTCCCAGTCGCGTCTCGTCAACCGTAACGCGAGCGCATGGCCCGATGTCTGGGAAATGGCCTAGGCTGGCGTTCCGGGTGTCCGCCCTTCGCGAACAGCGCCGGGCCACGGGCCCGCACACCGGCGACGACACCCCGGAAGGAACGAACACGGATGGCCCTCTTCGCCGACGAGCCGTCACCGCATGCTCCGTCGTCGGCACGGTACGAGCGCCGCCCGTTGCGCGAGCGCATCGGCTGGGCGTCGCTCACGATCGCCACGGCCGTCGCGGTGGTGTTCGCGCTGGTGCCGACGCCCTACGTCATCGAACGCCCCGGGCCGGTCTACGACACGCTCGGCACCGCAGACCGCGACGGCGAGGCGGTGCCGCTCATCGAGATCCCCGACGAGCGCACCTATCCGACCGACGGCCAGCTCAACCTGCTCACGGTTTCGGTGATCGGACTCCCCGGTCAGACCCCGAACTGGCTCGAGGTGCTCGCCGCGTGGATGGATCGCACCCGCTCGGTCGTGCCGGTGGAGGCGGTCTTCCCGGCCGGCGTGAGCAATGAAGATCGCGACGCCCAGAACGAGGCGGCGATGGTCGACTCGCAGCAAGACGCCATCGCCGCGGCGCTCGTCGAACTCGGCTACGACTTCCCCCGCGAGGTGACGGTCGCGGGGCTGCTCGAGGACTCGCCCGCCGACGGCGCCATCGCCGAGGGCGACGTGATCGTCTCGGTGAACGGGCGCGACGTGCATTCGGTCGACGAGCTGCGCGGGGCGGTGCAGGAGAACGGGCCGGATGCCGCGGCGTCGCTCGTGATCGTCCGCGACGGCGTCGAGCAGACCGTCGAGGTCACCCCCGTCGACCGAGGTGGCACGAGCGTGATCGGTGTCGGGGTGCGGATGCGCTACGAGTTCCCGATCGAGGTCGAACTCCAGCTCGACAACGTCGGCGGACCGAGCGCCGGAATGATGTTCGCGCTCGGCGTCGTCGACAAGCTCACTCCCGGCGCGATGACGGGCGGCGAGAACGTGGCGGGAACCGGCACGATCGACTCCGCGGGCGAGGTCGGGCCCATCGGCGGCATCCGCCAGAAGCTCTGGGGCGCCTCGGATGCCGGTGCCGACTGGTTCCTCGCCCCCGAGGCGAATTGCGGCGAAGTGGTCGGGCACGTGCCCGACGGCCTCGAGGTCTTCGCCGTGTCGACCCTCGAAGAGGCCCGCACCGTCGTGGAGGATCTCGCCGACGGGGCGGTGACCGGCTCCTACCCCTCCTGCACGGCTGGCTGAACAGCCGGCTCCAAGCGAACCAACCGTAGGATGGAATCTCGATCCCATCCCGACCGAACACGAGGCCGAGAGTGTCATCACAGTCGCAAGAACCGAGGATGCCGCGCCGTCGCGCGCCGATCGCGATCACGATCGGGGTGGTCGCAGCCCTCGTCATCGCATTCTTCGTCTTCGCAGGCCTCTACGCCGACGTCCTGTGGTTCAGCCAGCTCGGCTTCCTGCCGGTGCTCACCACCGAGTGGATCTCGCGCATCGTGCTCTTCGTCGTCGGCTTCATCGCCATGGCGCTGCCCGTGTGGGCGTCGATCCAGATCGCCTATCGCTCGCGACCGGTCTACGCGAAGCTCAACTCGCAGCTCGACCGCTACCAGGAGGTCTTCGAGCCGCTGCGCCGGCTCGCCATGTTCGGCATCCCGGTCGTGCTCGGCGTGTTCGCGGGCGTCTCGGTCTCGAGCCGGTGGGAGCTCACCCTCACCTTCCTGAACCGCACGCCGTTCGGCACCACCGACCCCCAGTTCGGGTTCGACGTGGGCTTCTTCGTCTTCGAGCTGCCCTACTACCGTTCGATCGTCGGCTTCGCCTCGGCCGTGGTGCTGCTCTCGGTGCTGCTCGTGATCGCCACGAACTACCTGTACGGCGCCATCCGGGTGAGCGGGCGAGAGGTCGTCATCTCGAAGTCCGCGCGAGTGCAGATCGCGATCACGGCGGGCATCTACCTGCTCCTCCAGGCCGTCAGCATCTGGTTCGACCAGTACGCGACGGTGACCGAGACCGGTGAGCTCATCACGGGCGCGGCGTACACCGACGTGAACGCCACGATCCCAGGCCGTGGCATCCTCGCGGCCATCGCGGCGGTCGTCGCGGTGCTGTTCTTCATCACGGCGGCCATCGGCCGCTGGCGCCTCCCGCTCATCGGAACGGCGCTCCTCATCGTGTCGAGCATCCTCATCGGCTCGCTCTATCCCTGGGTGGTGCAGCGCTTCCAGGTCGACCCGAGCGCCCGCACGCTCGAGGCGCCCTACATCCAGCGCAGCATCGACCTCACTCGAGATGCCTACGGTGTCTCCGACATCGAGCAGATCCCCTACAAGGCGACGACCGACGCCACGCCGGGCGCCTTGCGCGAAGACGCCGAGACCACGGCCAACATCCGCCTCATGGACCCGCTGCAGATCAGCGACGCCTTCGCGCAGCTCGAGCAGTTCCGCCAGTACTACCAGTTCCCCGACGCACTCGACGTCGACCGCTACGAGATCGACGATCGCACGCAAGACACGGTCGTCGCCGTTCGCGACCTCAACCTCGCCGGCCTCGGCGATGCCCAGACGTGGTTCAACACGCACCTCGTCTACACGCACGGCTACGGACTCGTCGCCGCGGCGGGCAACCAGCGCTCGGTCGACGGCCAGCCCGTCTTCATGCAGTCGGGCATCCCGTCGACGGGTGATCTCGGCGAATTCGAGCCGCGCGTCTACTTCGGCGAGGAGTCGCCCGACTACTCGATCGTCGGCGCCCCCGAGGGCAACGACCCGGTGGAGCTCGACTATCCCGCGGCCGGCGACGGCGGGCAGACCCAGACCACGTTCAAGGGCGACGGCGGCCCGAAGCTCGACAACGTGTTCACGAAGCTCGTCTACGCCCTGAAGTTCCAGTCGGAGCAGATCTTCCTCTCCGACGTCGTCACGAACGACTCACAGATCCTCTACGACCGCGACCCCATCGAGCGCGTGCAGAAGGTCGCGCCGTACCTCACGCTCGATTCCGACGCCTACCCGTCGGTCGTCGACGGGCGGATCGTCTGGATCGTCGACGGCTACACGCTCACCGACCAGTACCCGTACTCGAACAAGCAGAGCATGAGCGACGCCATCGCCGACAGCGAGGGCCTCGCGCCCACGCTCGCGTTCGACGAGGTGAACTACATCCGCAACTCGGTGAAGGCCACTGTCGACGCCTACGACGGCAAGGTCACGCTCTACGCGTGGGATGAGGAAGACCCCATCCTGCAGACGTGGCAGAAGATCTTCCCCACGACGCTCCAGCCGATGAGCGAGATGTCGGGCGAGCTCATGAGCCACGTGCGCTACCCGTCCGACCTGTTCAAGGTGCAGCGAGCGGTGCTCGGTCGCTACCACGTGACCGACGCGAGCTCGTTCTACTCGCGCGAAGACGCGTGGACCACGCCGAAAGACCCGACCGCAGGCGCCGGCAGCACGCTGCTGCAACCGCCCTACTACCTCACGATGCAGATGCCCGGTCAAGACGACCCCGCGTACTCGCTGTACTCGTCGTTCATCCCCGAAGCCCGGGGGGAGGCGAGCCGGAACGTGCTCCGCGGGTATCTCGCCGTCGATGCCGACGCCGGCAACGTCGACGGCGAGCGCGCCGACGGCTACGGCACGCTTCGGTTGCTGACGTTGCCCGAAGACGACAACGTGCCAGGTCCCGGCCAGGTGCAGAACAAGTTCAACGGTGACCCGAGCATCTCGGCGCAACTGAACATCCTGAAGCAGGGCCAGTCCGAGGTCATCAACGGCAACCTGCTGACGGTGCCCGTCGGTGGCGGTCTGCTCTACGTCCAGCCGGTGTACGTGAAGTCCACCGGAGAGACGAGCTACCCGCTGCTGCAGAAGGTGCTCGTGGCCTTCGGCGACAACATCGCCTTCGAGGACACCCTCGATCTCGCGCTCGACGTGCTGTTCGGCGGCGAGTCCGGCGCCGAAGCGGGCGACAATGAGGTCGAGCCGGGCACCGAGCCGACGACGCCGCCCGAGGAAGGCGCTCCCACGACGCCCGAGACGCCAGCGACGCCGACCGACGAGGTGCAGGCATTGCTGAATGAGGCATCGCAGGTGCTGAAAGACAAAGAGGCCGCGCGCGTCGAGGGTGACTGGGCCGCCTACGGCGTGGCCGATGATCGGCTCGCCGAGATCATCTCGAGCCTGCTCGAACTGACGACGGCGACGTCGACGCCGACCGGGTGAGCTGAGCGGGCTGAGCGCCGGCCGAGACTGATGGCGTTGCCATCGGCCTCGGCCGGCTCCGTTCAGTCCAGCGGTCCGGACTCGGCGGCGCGCAAAGCCCCGCCGAGTGTACCGCCGAGCTCGTTGCGGTAGTCGCCCGAGAGGTCCCACCACATGGCGCCGCCGTATCCTTCGCTCGTGAGCCAGTCCGCCTTCGCCGTGACCGACGACGGGTCGTCGAGGCTCCACCAGTCGCCGGTCGCGGCGTCGTAGCGCCACGCGGCCCCGACTGCGGCATCGAAGAACGCGTCGCCGACATCGCGGATCTCGAAGTACGGCTTCGTGCCGATCGATCCTGCAGCGGGCTGCCACGCCTCGGCGCCGTTCGTGACGCCGCTCCAGCCGTGTCCATAGGCCGCGAGGCCGGCGTTCAGCTGGTCGGGGCGAGCGCCGGCGTTCACGTACATGCCGACCGCGCCGTCGAGGCCGAGGCCCCAGTTCTGCGTGCCATCGGGATGCAGGTTGCCCTGGTGTCCCGTCATGTTCGGCACCCAGCCGCCGTGGAAGTCGTAGCCCTGCACGTTGAGGAAGTCGACGGCCGCGAACAGCCGTGGGTCGAGCCAGCCGCCCTGCCCGGCATTCCATCCGCCGGCGGGGGCGAAGGCCGTGAGCAGGTAGTCCTCGCCGGTCACCGCGCCGTAGGCGTCGAGCTGCCCACGGAACTCCTCCATGAGGGCGAGGAAGTTCTCGTTGTCGGCCGGAGTCGCGTTGGCCGTCTCGCCTCCGGTGACCGGCCACTCCCAATCCACGTCGATGCCGTCGAAGATTCCGGCCGCCGCGCCGGGGCCGCCCTTGCCGTCGATCACGGGCAGGTTGCCCTTCAGGTACAGATCGATGCACGAGGAGACGAGGGCGGTGCGACTCTCGGGTGTCGCAGCCGCCGCCGAGAAGTTGTCGGACCAGGTCCAGCCGCCGAGCGAGATCAGCACTTTCGTCTCGGGGCTGCGCTCCTTGAGCTTGCGCAGCTGGTTGAAGTTGCCGGCGAGCGCTTGCGCCGGCTTGTCCTTCTTCCCGTCGACGGAGTCGGCTGCCGAGACGAGCCGGAGGAAGTCGTTGTGCGCATCCCCCTCGCCGGCGGCGTCGAGGATGTCGCAGCGGAGATCTGCGGTGACGTTGCCGAAGGCGTAGTTCACGTGCGTGATGTCGCGGATCGCGCCCGTGTCGAAGAGGTCCTCGATCTGGTAGTCGCGAGTGACGGGCGCGTCGGACATGAGATAGCCGACGCTGCGATATCCGTTGATGTCGGCCGGGCCCGTGATGGGCGGCGGTTTCGAGCCGCTGGGTGCGGCGAGGGCGGGGGAGGCGATCGCAGAGGCGGCGATCGCGGTGGCGGTGGCCAGCGTGATCGAGGCCCGGCGGAGCGTGCGGACGCGTGGTGACATGGAATCCTCATCGGTCGTGTCGGGAGTGCACCCGACGAAGTGGAGCGGTCTCGGGGACAGTACCAACGAGCGAGCGAGTTGGGAAGGGTTCCTAACAAAGTGGGGGATTTCGACAACCGATTCCGGTACGGATGCCTGAGATCAACAGTCCGTTGTGATGCGATGTACGGATGCCGCACGCGACCACGGCCTCGATTCGACGGTGGCCCAGACGCATGCTAGTGTTGTCTCTTGTGCCGCGGGGTGGAGCAGTTCGGTAGCTCGCTGGGCTCATAACCCAGAGGTCGTAGGTTCAAATCCTGCCCCCGCAACCAATAGATCCGGCGCAGCCCCAGGCTGCGCCGGATTTTTTCGTTTGCGCAGGGCTGCCTTACTTCTGGCGCGATCGCCGCCATAGGACAACAGCGCCGAGCCACATGACGATCAGGCCACCAGCGATTCCGAACCCGATCACGTTGAGGTCCAAGCCGGCTGCCAGCTGCCACACGCCGCCATTGAGTCCGAGTTCTTGGCCGAGCATCGCGACGAGCTCGGTGGTTCCGACTGCGACGGCAACGATGACGGAGATCGCGGTGATGGCCAGATTGTACCGAAGCTTGCGCGCACCGTCGGCGAACGCCCAACCGTACGCGTAGCGCATCACCAGTCCGTCGGCGGTGTCGAGGAGTGACATGCCCGCGGCGAAGAGGAGCGGTAACGCGAGCAGGGTGTACCACGCGAGACCGGATCCCGTGTTGGTTGCGGCAAGGACCAGCAGGCCCACCTCGGTTGCGGTGTCGAATCCGAGGCCGAAGAGCACGCCGAGCGGATACATCTGCCAGGGTGCGCGGATCGCTTGCATCACCGGTGCGAAGAGACGGGTGAGGGGGCCGCGGCTCGTCGCGTGCTCTTCCACCTGAGTCATCGTGATCTCACCGGAGCGCACGCGCCGATATGTTCGCCACGTCGATGCCAGCAGGACGACGTTGATCGCCGCGATGATTCCCAGGAACAGACCCGACACGGTCGTGCCCACGGTGCCGGTGACCTGGTGCAGCGCGGAATCGTCGTCCTGGAGCGGACCGGCCAAAGCACCCACGCCGAGCGCGAGAAGCACCACGAGCGCCAGCACGACCGTGGAATGACCGAGGGAGAACCAGAACCCCACCGACACGGGCTTCTTGCCGTCACTGAGCAGCTTCCGGGTCGTGTTGTCGATCGCCGCGATATGGTCGGCGTCGAACGCGTGCCGTAGGCCCAGGACGTAGGCGGTGAGCCCCACCCCGACACTGAGGGACGCGCCGGCACCCCCTTCTCGCCCACCTTGTGCCAGAAGGAGACTGAACCCCGCGAGATGGAGGGCCAGAATGGCCCCAACCATCCCCACGAGGGAGAGGCCGGTTCCATTGCGATGAGAACGCGCTGACGCTGGAGCGCTGCTGCTCGCAGTCGACGACATGGGACTCGACAGCACCGCGCCCGTGGAGAGACGAGTCATTCGACTGACCTGACCGGGTCAACCCCTCGAGGCGAGGACAGCCCTCCTGCCGTGACAGGTACGGCACTGGTCATGGGGGGAACGCCTGACCTGGCCATCTCCGACCACGTCGCCCAGACGTCATCCATCGGCGACTCGTGCATGAGGTCGCCCAAGTGTCGTGCCACCGCCCCGGCTTGGTCGAGCAGCATCGCGCCAGGCTCGGGGTCGGGGCGAAATCCGACCGCGATGACCGCGTCCAGCACTCGCGCCGAGCCCAGTATGCCCGGCTCAGGGAAGGATCCATCGACGTCCAGGTCCTCGTTGAGCACGGGGCCGTCGGAATCCGTGATCGAGAGGTGGGATTTGAGGCGCCCACCCGACTCACCCTGCCGACCCAGCACGATGGTCTCCCGGATGACCGCGCATCCACCCTTATCGAGGTCGATCTGTGTGCGTCGCTCGACGCGTGCGCCCTCTGCGACGACCAGCGGCAAGGCACGCCAGAGGAGCGTTCCCCCGGATCCGACCCGCACATCGAGCGTCCATTGAGAAGGCGACCGCGGAGCCGACCGCGGAGCGCAGTAGGCGACCATGCCGCCGACGTCTTCGAGTTCGAGGGTGCAGTCTGGCCCGACGTCCACCTCGATGTGAACGAGGTCGCCGCCGAGGAGGAGCATGCCGGCCGCGGTGAGGGCAACGTGCGCGGTGCAGGAGGTCCGACCGACAAGCCGCGGAGCCAGCGCTCCGACCACCAAGTCGACGTGCGCCCGGGGAAGCCCGGCCCGCACCGCGATCCGCGTCGTCGTCATTTCCGACTGTCGGAATGTGAGTGGACGTGATGCGGCGCACTCGCGTGGTGCTCGTCCCCGATCTTCTCGTCGTGGGTGTGGACGAAGCCGCCTTCGGGTTGCTCTTCGTCAGCGTGGAAGTGCGGTGCCATCGGCCCGGGGTCCTGAGGCACGTGCGTGCCGCGTCGGTGGCTCTCGAGAACACTGAGCACCCAGGCCCGCAGTTCAGCGACGGAAGCGGCATCCGAGCGTGACAGGGCCAGGACTGCCCTGCCCTGGCGTGCCACCGACGCATCTGCCACCATCTGCGGCACGTCGACCCCGACGTAGGGGGCCAGGTCGGTCTTGTTGACCACCAGCAGGTCGGCTCGTCCGATACCCGGGCCGCCTTTGCGAGCCACGTCACCGCCACCTGCGACGTCGAGGACGAAGATCTGCGCGTCGACCAGCGCCGGTGAGAATGTCGCGGTGAGGTTGTCGCCACCGGACTCGATGAGCACGACATCGAGGGGGGCGAAGTCCCGCTCGAGGTCTTCCGCGGCAAGCAGATTCGTGGTGATGTCATCGCGGATCGCGGTGTGCGGGCACGCGCCGGTCTCGACGGCACGGATGCGCTCCGGCTCGAGAACCCCGGCGGAGCGGAGGAATCGAGCGTCTTCGTCGGTGTAGATGTCGTTCGTGATCACCCCGAGCCGGAGTTCGTCGGCGAGGGATCGGCACACGGTCGCGATGAGCGAGGACTTGCCGGTTCCCACGGGTCCGGCAACGCCCAGGCGCAGTGCACGGGTGGGGGTGTTCTCAGGCACGGAAGAGCCTCCTGGTGGTCAGGGCATGGGCTTCCGACCATGCCTCGCTTTGCGGCGCACTCGCCGCGGGGATCTGGTGGGCAGAGGTGATGCTCGACACTGCGGCGACCTGCGGCTCGATCGATGAGCAGGCTTCGAGCACCATCGCGACACCGTGCGCGGGATCGCCGGGTTCGAGCTTGAGGAGCGCGGCCACGGCGCATGCCATGTCGTCGTAGACGGTGAGCCGGACCAGGCTCTCGGCATCGATTCCCGCGTGTGCGGCGATCGCACCGAGCACGAGCGGCCGCGGCGGGGACTCGTGGAGGTCGTCGAGCGAGGATCGCACTTCGGGCCAGATCCGCCCGGAAAGCCGAAGCAGGCCGCGTCCGAGATCCTTCGACGCTTCACGGATCGCGCGGCTCGGCGTGCGCGCCGCCCATGCCCGCTCGATCGGCGCCATCGTGATGCAGTCGAGCGCCGCGTGCCGGGCGAGCACGGCGGTGCCGGCATCCACCATGCCCGTCGTCCGCGCTCTGGCACGCAGGAATGCGGGCACGTCCGCGACCGGCATCCCCGCCAGCAGGGCCGGCTCCACCCCAGACGACTGCGCATGACCGCCGCTGGGGAGGCGCGCATCCGCCAGCAGCAGGCTGATCGTGTGCGGTGACGGCTGCATCAGAAGAGGTTGTACAGCTGGGCGAGGGGGAGGGATGCCGCGGGCGCCGGTTCGACGTCTTCGCCGTCGATCGCGATCTCGAACGTGTCGGGACGAATGCGGATCGACGGCAGAACGTCGTTGTTCTTCATGTCGGCCTTGCCGATCTGACGCGTGGGCTCGACCGCGGCCAGTCGACGACGCAGTCCGAGCGTCTCGGCGAGGCCGGCATCGAGCGCCGCAGGCGAGACGTACGTCACCGACAGGTCCGCCCCGATCGTGTCACCGAAGGACGGTCGCATCATCACGGGCTGGGGCGTCGGGATGGAGGCGTTCGGATCGCCGAGCGCGGCCCACGCGATCGCGCCGCCCTTGATGACGACAGCAGGCCGGACACCGAAGAACTTCGGGTCCCACACGACGAGGTCTGCCAGCCTGCCGACCTCGATCGACCCCACGTCGTACGCGATCCCGTGAGCGATCGCGGGGTTGATCGTGTACTTCGCCACGTAACGACGCGCGCGCTCGTTGTCTGCCGGCATCCCGCCGCCCAACGGGCCGCGACGGTGTTTCATGACGTGCGCGACCTGCCAGGTGCGCGTGACCACTTCGCCGATCCGGCCCATCGCCTGCGCGTCGGACGAGGTCACCGACAGGGCTCCGATGTCGTGGAGGATATCTTCCGCGGCGATCGTGGTGCCACGGATGCGCGACTCGGCGAACGCGAGGTCCTCCGGCACCGCCGGGTTGAGGTGATGGCAGACCATCAGCATGTCGAGGTGCTCGGCGACCGTGTTGACGGTGTGAGGGAGCGTCGGGTTCGTGGAACCGGGGATCACGTTGGGCAGCCCTGCGATCGAGAGGATGTCGGGGGCGTGACCGCCGCCGGCGCCTTCGACGTGGAACGCGTGGATCGATCGGCCGCCCATCGCCGCGATCGTGGACTCGACGAATCCCGCCTCGTTCAGCGAATCCGAATGCAGCGCGACCTGCAGGCCCCAGTCCTCGGCCGCGCGCAACGACGCGTCGATCGCGGCGGGGGAGGAGCCCCAGTCCTCGTGCACCTTGTAGCCGGCGGCGCCCGCGAGAGCCTGCTCCTTCAGTGCGGCCATCGACACCGTGTTTCCCTTGCCGAGCAGCAGGATGTTGACGGGCAGGGGATCGAGTGCACGGTGCATGGCTGACAGATGCCACGCCCCCGGGGTGACCGTCGTCGCCTTCGACCCCTCCGAGGGCCCGGTGCCGCCGCCCACGATCGTCGTGATCCCGGTGGCAAGGGCCTCGTGGATCTGCGAGGGCGAGAGCAGATGGACGTGCGAGTCGATGGCGCCTGCGGTGACGATGCGTCCCTCACCGGAGATGACATCTGTGGACGGCCCGATGATCATGTCGATGCCGTCGCTGATGTCGGGATTGCCCGCGTGCCCGATCCCGACGATGCGACCATCTCGGATGCCGATATCGGCGCGGATGATGCCCCACCAGTCCAGGATGATCGCGTTCGTGATGACGGTGTCGAGGGCGCCGTCCGCTCGCGTCGTCGTCGCCTGCGCCATGGACTCGCGGATCGACTTGCCGCCGCCGAAGACGGCCTCCTCGCCGCCGACGGTGAGGTCGCGCTCGATCTGGATCCACAGATCGGTGTCGCCGAGCCGCACCTCGTCTCCCACCGTCGGCCCGTAGATCGCTGCGTACCGTGATCGGTCAAGCCAGACCATGGAGCAGCTCCTGTCCGTCGGTCTTGATCTGGATGCCGGGAACCCGGCGCGCCCCGCGCAGTGCCACGGCATCGAGCGCCCGCGACGCGCCCGGCTCGAAACGCTGCGACGTCCCGGAGGGGATGTCGAGGCGGAATCCGTGTGCGAGGGCACGGTCGAACTCGAGGGCTCCATTCACGTCGGGGAGGTGGATGTGGGAACCGATCTGGATCGGGCGGTCGCCCGTGTTCACGAACACGAGCCGGATGCGCTCGGCCTCGCTGCGGTCGGCATTGAGCTCGATGCGGCCCGGTTGGATTCGGTAGGCGCCAGGGCCATGCGGGGAGGGGGATGCCACGGCGACTCCTCAGTCGATCGGGTGGTGGACGGTGATGAGCTTGCGACCATCCGGGAACGTCGCCTCGACCTGCACGTCGGCGAGCATCTCAGGAACGCCCGGCATCACCTGATCACGCCTGAGCACGGTTCGGCCCTCCTGCATCAGCTCGGCGACGCCATGTCCTTCTCTGGCTCGTTCGATGACCCAGCACGACAACAGAGCGACCGTCTCGGGGTGGTTGAGCAGGATGCCCCGCTCGAGCCGGTCGCGCGCGATCATCGCAGCGACCGACAGCAGGAGCTTCTCGGTTTCGGCGGGAGTGAAGTGCATTCGGGCCTCCGGGCGGGTGATGTCAGAAGTGTGCCATATCGAGCACCATCCATCGGAGGTCGTCGCCCGCCGGATTTCCGCGTCCGGTCATACAAGCCCGGAATCACGGGCGCTGCGCCTCGATTCCCGGCTGACCTTAACAGGATCGGAACAATCGAGAAATGTCAGAGTAATGTCACGGTCCCATGCTGGCAACTACCGCAGCAGTCGGCGATCACCTTGCGCCGATCCAAACCGGCAAGCGAAGCCCGGCACCATCCGACATCGAGACGCACGCACCACCGGACCAGCCCCTGCAGCACGCCCCGATTCACCGATCAGCTCGTTCCGTCACACCTTCGGCACCCCCTCCTTTTCGGGGTGCCCCGGAATGGTGCCGGGGCGACGGCGTCATTCGGCGTGCCTGCAGGACGCAGCATCCGACCGAGAACGCATCACCTGCATCACACAGAAACGGAGATCCACATGAAAACGACACGAACTCGAAGGGCGCGCAGCCTGCTGGCGGTTCCCGCCCTTGCGGCGGCTGTGACCCTCGTGCTCGCCGGCTGCGGTTCCCGCGCCGGCGACTCCGCGGAGCCGACCGCGGCGGCCGAGAGCTGCATCGACACGTCCGGCGACACGATCAAGCTCGGCTTCCTCAACTCCCTGACCGGTGGCATGGCGATCTCTGAGCAGACCGTCTCCAACGTCCTGCACATGGCCGCCGACGAGATCAACGCCGACGGCGGCATCCTCGGCAAGCAGATCGAGTACGTCCAGGAAGACGGCGCCACCGACTGGCCGACCTTCGCGGAGAAGACCGAGAAGCTGCTCACCCAGGACTGCGTCGCCGCGATCTTCGGCGGCTGGACCTCGTCGTCCCGCAAGGCGGTCAAGCCGGTCGTCGAAGAGAACAACGGCCTGTTCTTCTACCCGGTGCAGTACGAGGGCCTCGAGTCGTCGCCGAACATCTACTACACCGGTGCGACCACGAATCAGCAGATCATCCCCGCGATGGACTACCTCGCCGCGCAGGGCGTGAAGACGCTGTTCCTGGCGGGCTCCGACTACGTGTTCCCGCGCACCGCGAACGCGATCATCAAGCTGTACGCCGCCGAACTCGGGATCGAGATCGTCGGCGAGGAGTACGTGCCCCTCGACAAGGATGACTGGACCACCCAGGTGTCGAAGATCGTCGCGGCGGACCCGGACTTCGTCTTCAACACGATCAACGGCTCGTCGAACGTCGGCTTCATCAAGGCGTACTACGACGCCGGTCTCACGCCGGAGACGACGCCGATCATCTCGGTGTCGATCGCCGAGGAGGAGGCGCCGGCCATGGGTCACGAGGTCACGGGCAACTACGCGTCATGGAACTACTTCCAGTCGCTCCAGACCCCGAACAACCCCGGCTTCATCGAGCGCTGGAAGGCGTACCCCGACAGCAGCGGGGTGACCTCCGACCCGATGGAGGCCGCATACATCTCGCTGTACCTCTACAAGGCTCTGGCAGAGGCGGCCGGTTCGTTCGACGTCGACGAGATCAATGCCGCCGCTGCGGAAGGCGGAATCACCGTCGACGCGCCCGAGGGCGTCGTCACGCTGGACGGCGAGAACCACCACATCTCCAAGCCGGGCAACATCGGCAGGATCAACGCCGACAACCAGTTCGACATCGTCTGGTCGTCCGAAGGCTTCATCGATCCTGACCCGTACCTCGAGGGGTACGACTGGTTCCCCGCCGACGTCCGCGATGCTCTCGTAGCCGCCGCGGGCTGATCGCCCACCGGGCGTGGGGTCCCGTGCCCACCCGGGTCCGGGACCCCACGCTCCAGAACCGCCTCCAGAACTCCGCACCGAATAGAGAGCGACCGCACGTGGATGCACTCATACCGCCGCTGTTGAACGGCACCGCGCTGGGTGCGCTCCTGCTGCTCGCAGCGCTCGGGCTCACCCTCACCTTCGGCCAGATGGGGGTGATCAACATGGCCCACGGCGAGTTCATCATGGCCGGTGCCTTCATCGCCTACCTGACCCAGCTGGTCGTCACGTCCAGCAACATCTCGATCGTGCTGGCGCTGCCGCTCGCCTTCCTTGGCGCGGGCCTCCTCGGCCTCCTCCTGGAGGTCGGCATCATCCAGTGGATGTACCGACGGCCACTGGACACCCTCCTCGTCACCGTCGGGGTGAGCCTGATCCTGCAGCAAATCGCGTTGCAGATCTTCCCCGCCCAGGGCGTCCCGGTGGAGAGCCCCGGCTGGCTGGATGGGCAGGCGGACATCCTCGGCTATGCCTGGCCGCTTCGCCAGGTGTTCACGATCGTGCTCGCAGCCCTGTGCCTGGCCGCCCTGGCGGCCTGGCTCAAATACACCTCGTTCGGACGCCGGATCAGGGCGACAGTCCAGAACCGGGACCTCGCCGAGACCAGCGGTATCCCTACCCGCACGGTCGACCGCATCACCTTCTTCGTCGGCTCCGGTCTGGCCGGGGTCGCCGGCGTTGCCGCATCCCTCATCGGCGGCACGAATTCTCAAATGGGCACGCAGTACATCATCCCGGCCTTCCTTGTCGTGGTCGCCGGCGGAGTCGGACAGATCAAGGGCACCGTCATCGCCGCGTGGGCCGTCGGCATCGCGTTGTCGTTCTTCGCCGATTGGACGACCGGAAGCATGGCCCAAGTGCTCGCCTTCGTGCTCGTCGTGATCTTCCTGCAGTTCCGCCCACAGGGCTTGTTCACCGTCCGAACCAGGGGATTGACATGACGAAACTCAAACCGTGGCTTCCCCTCATCGGCATCGGCGTGTTCGCCGTTCTCCTACTGGTCGTCGCCCCCGCGGTGCTCTCCATGCATTGGATCAACAACCTCGGCAAGTATTGCTGCTGGGCGATCGTCGCGGTGGGGATCGGCCTGGCCTGGGGTCGAGGCGGAATGCTGGTCCTGGGTCAGGGGGTCTTCTTCGGGCTCGGTGCCTACACCATGGCGATGCACCTCACGTTGGAGACCGCGGGGCCCGGCAGCCTCCCGGTCTTCATGATCCTGTACGACCCGTCGGCGCCGCTTCCGGCATTCTGGGAGCCGTTCCGCAGTGACGCCTTCACACTCGTGGCCATCGTGCTGCTCCCGGTGATCGTGGCGTCGATCCTCGGCTACGCGCTGTTCAAGCGCCGGGTCAAAGGGGCGTACTTCGCGATCCTGACTCAGGCGCTCGCCGTGGCGCTCGCCGTCTTGATCAGTTCGACGATCCGGGAGACCGGTGGTGACACGGGGCTCAGCGACTTCAAGTACTTCTTCGGATTCGTCCTCGACGACGACGCGAACAAGATCATGGTCTTCATGATCGCCGCCGCGCTGCTCATCGTGTGCCTGCTGGTGGTGTGGCAGCTGGGCCGCAGCCGCTTCGGCGAACTGCTGATCGCCACGCGGGATGCGGAGGAGCGCGTTCGGTTTCTCGGCTACGACCCCGCCAACATCAAGCTGGTCGCCTTCGTGGTCGCCGCCGTGATGGCCAGCATCGCAGGGGCCATGTTCGTCCCCATCGTCGGCATCATCACGCCGGCTGAGATCGGCGCCTCCGCCTCCATCCTGATGATCGCCGGTGTGGCGCTCGGTGGCCGCGCCTCGCTGTTCGGCCCTGCACTCGGGGCGATGGCGATCGGATGGGGTCAGTCGAGCCTGGGTTCCAGCTGGCCCAGTGGGTGGATCTACATCCTGGGCCTGGTCTTCATCCTGGTGACGCTCTTCCTCCCGATGGGATTGTCCTCGCTGTCGGGCAGGGCGAAGAGCTTGGTGTGGCGCTCGCGCACAGCGGCAACCGCGCCCGCCGCCGCATCGGCACCTGTACTCGAGGAGGTGAAGAAGTGACCACGACCGGTTCGCTCGTCGTCACCGATCTGCGCGTCGAGTTCGATGGATTCGTCGCCGTCGGCGGTGTCTCCTTCGACGCCCACCCCGGCGAGGTCCGATTCCTCATCGGCCCCAACGGCGCCGGCAAGACGACGTGCATCGACGCCATCACCGGCTTGTCCAAGGGCTCCGGATCGGTGAAGCTCGGCGACCAGGAGCTGCTGGGCACGTCCGTCAACAAGATCGTCCGGCTCGGAGTCGGCCGCACCTTCCAGACCGCGAGCGTGTTCGAGCAGCTCTCGGTCCTGCAGAACCTCGACATCGCGGCCGGGCTCCACCGCTCTTCGCTCTCCCTGTTGCGTGCCCGACGCGGCATCGAACCGGCGATCGAGTCGGCACTGGAGGAAACGGGACTCAGCACGGAGCGCGAGACGCCCGCAGGCATCTTGTCCCACGGCCAGAAGCAGTGGTTGGAGATCGGGATGATGCTCGTGCAGGAGCCCCGCGCGCTGCTGCTCGACGAACCCGTCGCCGGGATGAGCCAGGACGAGCGCACCGCGACGGGCGAGCTGCTGCAGCGCATCGCCCAGCGCCGCATCGTGTTGGTCGTCGAGCACGACATGGATTTCATGCGCCGTTACGCGTCGCGCGTCACGGTGCTGCACCAGGGCAAGGTGCTCTCGGAGGGCGCGGTGGCGCAGGTGCAGGCCGATCCCAAGGTGCAGGAGGTCTACCTCGGCACCGCCGGGGCCGCGACCACCGCCGCCATGCTGGCAGTGCCCGACGGGGCGACCGCCACGACGGATTCCATCACGCAGGGGGAGGGGGCCTGACATGCTCGAGATGAACGACATCCAAGCCGGCTACGGCCGGACACTCGTGCTGCACGGCGTGACGCTGCCCAGCGCGAAGGTGGTCGCCGTACTCGGCCACAACGGCGCCGGGAAGACGACGCTGCTGCGCGCCGCGATCGGACTCATCAAGCCGCGCAGCGGGCAAGTGATCTTCGACGGCGACGACATCACGACAGTGCCGCCCAACAAACGTGTCGCCCGCGGCATGGCCTACGTGCCGCAGGGCCAGCAGTCGTTCGCGCAGCTCACGACGATGGAGAACCTGCAGCTCGTCGCCGACGGCCGCAGGCGCGGCAAGGCGCTCATCGAGCAGCAATTTTCGCGCTTCCCCGCCCTGGAGAAGTTCGCCACCCGCAAGGCCGGCCTGCTCTCGGGCGGCCAGCGTCAGCAGCTCGCGATCGCCCGGGCGCTCATCACCGAGCCGAAGATGCTGATCCTCGACGAGCCGACCGAGGGCATTCAGCCGACGATCGTCGCCGAGATCGAGCACACAGTGATGCAGCTCGCGAGCGAGGGCCTTTCCGTGCTGCTCGTCGAGCAGCACATCGGCTTCGCACTGGAGGCCGCCGACAAGTACCTCGTGCTCGCGAGCGGCTTCGCGTCGAGCACCGGCGAAGGCGGAGCATCCGCGGCAGAAGGCGTGCGTGTGGCAATGGCGATCTAGCGCTGTCTTCGCGCAATGCGGCTGTAACACGCCAACAGGGACAATGAGCCCCAACGTGCGAGGCGCAGGGAGTGCGACGTGGCGAGGGCAGACAACGCGCGGGCAGCCGCCGAGGACAGCCTCGAGGACTATGCCTTCCGCTATGTTCCGCGGACCTTCCGGCGCTGGAGCGCCGGCTCGATCGGGGTCACCGCCCTCGGCTCGATCGCCTTCCTCGCCGACTTCTCGATCGGGGCCAGCGTCGGGATCGAGCACGGCACGAACAACGCCGTGCTCGGCATCCTGTTCGCGTCGGTCATCATCTTCATCGTCGGCCTGCCCATCGCGTACTACGCCGCTCGCTACAACCTCGATCTGGATCTGATCGCGCGGGGATCGGGGTTCGGCTACTACGGCTCGTCGATCACGACCGTGATCTTCGCCGTGTTCACGTGCATCTTCTTCGCCCTCGAGGGGGCGATCATGGCGCAGGGGCTCCACATCGCGATCGCAATCCCGCTCCCGATCGGCTACCTCATCTCCACCGTCGTGGTGATCCCGATCGTGATCTACGGGATGCGCGCACTCGAGCGCCTGCAATTCTGGACCACACCGCTGTGGCTGGCGCTCGCGCTGCTGCCGCTGCTCTGGGTGATCGTGTCCGACCCCGACGCGGTGAGCGCGTTCGTCGCGTTCACGGGCGCATCCGATGGCGCCGTCAGTTTCGAGGCGATCGTCGCGAGTGCCGCCGTCTGCTTCGCGCTGACTCCCCAGCTGGCCGAGCAGATCGACGTGATCCGGGCGATGCCGCCGCGTACGCGCGTGAATCGGCGGTCATGGTGGGCCTCGCTCATGTTCGCGGGGCCCGGCTGGGTGCTCTTCAGCGGCATCAAGCAGGTCATCGGTGTCTTCCTCGCCGTCTACCTCATCACCCGCGCCGAGCCTGCTCTCGGCCAGCGGGCCGCCGAACCGGTCCGCCAATTCATCGCCCTCTACGAATCGATCATGCCGGAGTGGCTGGCGATCGGGTTGGCGCTCGTTCTCGTCGTCATCGCCCAGGTCAAGATCAACGTCACGAACGCCTACTCCGGGTCACTGGCGTGGTCGAACGTGTACACCCGGCTCACCAAGACCTACCCGGGCAGATCGATCTTCATCTTCTTCAACCTCGCCATCGCGCTCGCGCTGATGTGGATGGACGTCTTCAGCCTCATCAGCTTCGTGCTCAGCCTCTACGCGAACGTCGTGATGGCATGGCTGGTCACGATCGCCGCCGATATCGCAATCAACAAGCATGTGCTGCGCATCTCGCCGACGTTCCCCGAGTTCCGCCGCGGGATGCTGCGCGATTGGAATCCGGTCGGCCTTGTGTCGGTGGGCTTGGCGTCGCTCTTGTCACTGGCGGCGTTCGGGGGCCTGTTCGGCGAGGGGTTGCGACCGTTCTCGGTGCTGATCGCCATCGGCGTCGCCGTGATCACGACCCCGCTCATGGCGCTGTTCACGCGCGGCAGGTACTACCTGCGACGCCAGACAGATGGCATCGCCTCGCCGATACTCGATCCCGACGGCAACCCGTCGGGTGAGCGACTTCGCTGCCACGTCACTGGCTACACATTCGAGCGTCCGGATATGCTGGCATCGGCCGAGCGCGGGACTCACGGCGAGACGCAGTATGTGTCGTCACTCGCGCTGACGCTCGACGACTCGGATCGTTATGTGCTGCCTGCCGAGCCGACGTCGCAGCGAGACCAGTCGCCGGGGCCGACGGCCGAAGAGACCAGCCGGCCGAAGGGAAGGGGCGGATGATGGCGGAGGGAGTGGATACTCCGACCGCGATCCTTGCCAGCGCCGCCGCGGCCCTGCGCGAGAATCCGTTCGACGACATCTCGTACCGAGCCCTCGGCGACGCGGTCGGCGTGTCGGAGAGGACGGTCTACCGTCACTTCCCGACGAGATCGCATCTCCTGGAAGGCGTCGCAGGGTGGATCGAGTCCACCGAGTTCCCGTTGCCACCGTTCGTCACGATCCCTCAGTTCCAGGAGGCGTCGCGCGCCCGATTCCTGGCCTTCGATGCGTCGCCGGCGTTCGCCTTCGTGTGCGCCCGCGCGGCATCCATCTCACCTACCGGGGAATCGGAAGCCACGTTCTTCACACGCGCCCTCGTGGCGATGCTCGCGACGAACTACCCCTCCGTGAACGAACGCGATCTGCGTCGGGTGGCGGCCACGCTGCGCTACTTCGCGTCGACGCAGTTCTGGGCTCGCATGCGGACGGGCTTCGACCTGAGCGCGCCGGAGATCTCGGATGCCTTCGATCGCACCGTCGCCCAGGCCTTGAGCGGCCTTCCCACCTTGACACGGACATCGAGATGAATCGCTCCTCCTCGCGAGCGGGCGTGACGATGTCCGTCACATCCGAGCACGATGATCGATCGGCGAGCGACGTCAGCCGCACCCAGGAGGCGATCCTCGCCGCCTACGCCGAGTTGATCGAAGAACTCGGCACCGACGACGTGTCGTTCCGGCTGATCGCCCGACGTGCGGGAGTCGGCGAGCGCACGATCTTCCGCAACTATGCGACACGGGTCGATCTGCTGCTCGCAACGGCCGCATGGATCGAGCGCAGGATCTTCCCGCGCCAGGACTCTCCGAGCATCTTCGACATGCCCCTCACGATCCGTGCGGCGATGGAGTCGTACGACCATCGACCGGAACTGGCCCACGTCGTGGCCGAAACCACGATGCGAGGGATCAGCGGCGCGACGCCCAGTCCGCGAAGGGCCATGCTCGAGGAGATGATCGATGCCGAGATCTCTGCGCTCGGAGACGCTGAGCGCAGGGCGATCGTTGCCGCCTTGGCCCACCTCGATTCGGCTGCGACGTGGGTCACCTTCCGTCGGGAGTTCGGAATGACCCGCAGCGACATCGCCGACGCCGCGGCGTGGGCGGCGGAGGCGGTGCTCGATCCGATACGCTCCCGCGTCGGCTGAGCCGAGCGAGTCCTTGACAGCGCAGCTGAGAAGCACTCAACGCAGCCAGGCGGACGATCGAGCCGATCGTGCGCCACCTGTGAGCCGCCCGGCCTCTCACTCATATGGACGATCAAACGACATAAGAGCCCGCTGGCCCCCATGCGCGGGTACCCTTTGGCGGGGGGCCTCGATGACTCGAGCCTCTGTTCCTCCTACTGATCCACGGGGTGGGGCATGGCGATTCTCGAACAACAGTGGTCGGTGCGGCTGCTGGGCCGCTGGCAGCTCTTCTGCGGAGGCGTACCGGTGGACATCGGCGTGCGACAGCAACGCGTCATAGCGGCACTCGCGCTCCTCGGAGCGAATCCACGCAGGAGCATCGCGATCCGACTCTGGCCGGACAGCCCAGATGCGCGCGCGAGCGGGAATCTCCGTGCCAGCTTGTTCAGGATCTTGCACGAGCAGCCGGGCTTGATCCAAGCACCCCGAGATGGAATCCGACTGGATCCGCGCGTCGAGATCGACGTGACGGCGTTGCGTTCGAACATCGACGAGGTGCTCCGCATCAGAGACGACGTGGCGACTGAGGCGCTGATGGTTGAGCTGCGTGGTGCTGACCTCCTACCCGAGTGGTCTGACGACTGGGTGGTCATGGAGCGGGAGCGGCTCGACCAGCAGCGGCTCCTGGCGTTCGAAGCCGTCGCGCGCCGTTGTCTGAAAGTGGGGGACTTCGACCGTGCGGTCGAGGTCGCCACCATGGCCGTGGGAATGGCATCGCTCCGCGAGAGCGCGTACTTCCTGCTGATGCGGGCTCACCTTGCCGCCGGCAATCGGGCGTTGGCCGCCCAGGTGTATCAGCGGCTCTCCGACACCCTCGCAGCGGAGCTGGGTATCGCCCCATCCGCACCATTCGAACAGCTGATCGACCTTGGGCTGCGTCAATCTGGTGTGGGTGTAACGCTTCGATAACGCCCGAGTCACACGTGCATGGCTTTACTGGGCAACGGATGACCCGCCGGATCATCCGTTCTCATGAGGAGCTGACATGCCAATTCAACCTGATCGACGTCGATCGGTGAGAAGCGCGACCGCGGCGTTGGCGTCCGCAGCCGTGGCACTCGCCGTCATTCTCACCCCGCTCTCCGCCTCCGCCGCACCCCCGCAGCCATCCCCGGGGGAGCGCGCGGCAGAACTCCTTGCCCAGATGACCCTCGACGAGAAGGTCGACATGCTCGAGGGCGATCAGAACAACTTCTACGGGTTCTACAACGCACCCATCGAACGCCTCGGCATTCCGGCGCTCACGATGGCTGATGGTCCTGCCGGCGTACGCATCGCCAACCCCGAGATCAACGAGAAGCGTGCGACGTCGCTTCCCGCCCCGATCGCACTCGCCTCGACGTTCGACCTCGACGCGGCGCAGAGGTTCGGCGACGTGATCGGCGACGAGGCGTTCAAGACCACCCACAACGTCTCGCTCGGCACGGCGGTCGACATCGCCCGCGTCGGAGTGGCGGGTCGGACGTTCGAGGGCTACGGAGAGGACCCGCTTCTCGCGGGAAAGCTTGCAGCGGCCCAGATCAACGCGATCCAGGCGTACCCCGTCATGGCGGACATCAAGCACTACACCGCCTACAACCAGGAGGAGGACCGTCTCGTCGGCGGCAACGTCATCGTTGGGGAACGTGCGCTCCAGGAGATCTATGTGCGCCCGTTCGGAATCGGGATCCGTGAGAGCGCCCCGGCCACGACGATGTGCGCCTTCAACAAGGTCAATTCCATCTACTCGTGCGAGCACTCCGAACTGCTGACTGGCATCCTTCGAAACCAGCTCGACTTCCAGGGTTGGGTCATGAGCGATTACGGCGCAACGCACAGCAGCGTCGAGGCCATGCGAGCAGGCCTGGATCAGGAGCAGCCCAGCTTCGGGTTCTTCGACGGGTTGGTGGACGCGGTCAACAGCGGTCAAGTCGCTGAATCCGAGATCGACGTACGGGTGCTGCGGATCCTGACGGAGATGTTCCGCATCGGGCTGTTCGACAATCCAGCAGTCGCCCAGGAGTTCGACGAGGCCGCGCACGCCCTCGCCGCACAGCAACTTGCCGAGGAGTCCATGGTGCTGCTGAAGAACGACGGCATCCTCCCGCTCGATCCGGCCGCGGTCGACTCCGTTGCGGTCGTCGGCGCGGATGCCGACATCGCCACCCAGGGTGGCGGCAGCTCGCTGGTGCTTCCGACATCCACGATCAGCCCGCTTCAGGGCATTCAGGAGTTGCTGCCAGACGCCACGGTCGAACACGCCCGCGGGACGGATTTCGTGACCTCGTCGTCTCAGCTTCCCGGGTTCGATGCGATTCCGTCGGACTACCTCACGGCATCCGATGGAAGTCGGGGGGCCGATGTCCAGATCTTCGACAGCAACGGAACCGTGATCGACGAGGAGATCCTTCAGGACATCACCATCAATGGTGGATTCTTCTTCTTCGAGGGACTCAACTCTCAGAATCCGTCGCTTCCCACGATGCCAGGCGCGGGCATCTACTCCGCGTCGTATGCTTCGACGCTGACGCCCCCGGTCACCGGGACCTACGAACTCGAAGTGCTCGCACTCGGGGCGGCGACCGTGACCATCGACGGAGCCACGGTCCTCGACGTGAACTCGACCGAGCAGACGAGCCAGACCGTCTCGCTCGACTTGGTCGGCGGTCAGGAATACGACGTCCAGGTCGCGTACACCACCAACTCACAGGCACGAACCGAGCTCGGACCGCAGTTGAAGCTCGGCTGGATCAAGCCCGCTGGTGTCGTGGACCCGCAGGCGCAGGAGGCGGCTGAACTGGCCGCACGGTCGGATGTCGCGGTGGTGGTGGTGCGCGACTATGGGTCGGAGGGAGGCGACAAGACTGACCTCGGTCTGCCGAACGGACAGGAAGCCCTGATCAACGCGGTCAAGGCGGCCAACCCGAACACAATCGTCGTGCTGACGACCGGCGGCCCCACGACGACGGTGGAGTGGGAGGACGGCGTGCCCGCCGTTCTCGAAGCCTGGTATGGCGGACAGAACCAAGGTGCCGCACTCGCCAACATCCTGTTCGGTGAGGTTTCGCCTTCGGGCAAGCTGCCGGTGACCTTCCCGGTCTCGGATGACGCGACGCCGATCTCCACGCCTGAGCAGTATCCGGGCATCGGCCTCGATTCGTACTACACGGAAGGTGTCTTCGTCGGGTACCGCGGGTATGAGGAGTTCGGGATCGCGCCACAGTACGAGTTCGGTCACGGATTGTCGTACACGACGTTCGAGTACTCCGACCTCGACGTGAAGGCGAAGGGCAACGGCCACCTGTCGGCGACCTTCACCGTCAGCAACACCGGCGATCGCGCGGGTGCCGAGTCACCGCAGGTGTACGTCGGTGAACTGCCGACGGACGTCGTCGAGACGGCGCCCAAGCAGTTGGCCGGATTCGCCAAGGTGTCGCTGGATCCGGGGGAGTCCACTTCGGTCACGATCGAGCTGGACCGGGAGTCGCTCTCGTACTGGGATTCGTACACCGACGGTTGGATCACGCCGAAGGGCGACGTCGAGGTCTTCGTTGGCGCCTCGTCGCAGGACATCCGGCTCGACGGCACCGTCGAAGTCAAGTCCTCCGACAAAGAGAACGCGTCGGGAATCTCGACGAAGGCGGTCTACGCCATCGTCAACGAAGGCTCCGGGGCGTGCATCGACGCTGTTGACCATGGCACCACGAACGGCACCCTGGTACAGCAGTGGGCCTGCCCAGCTCCGCAGCCGAACGCACAGTGGACGTTGACGGCGGCCAAGGGCGGCGACAGCTATCGCATCACCAACGTGAATGCGGGCCTGGTGCTGCAGGTGGCGGATGCTTCGACGGCCGAGGGTGCGCCGCTCGAGCTCTGGCAGCCGTCGAAGAAGGATGCCAACCAGCAGTTCGAGCTCGTGCGTGTCGGTGACGGCTTCTACCAGCTCGTCAACCAGCACAGCGGCCTCTGCGCCGCGGTGGACGGAGGCAGCCGTGACGACGGTGCCGCCATCGCGCAGCAGGCCTGCGATGCTGACAGCACCGCCCAGGCCTTCGCGTTGAAGGCGCAGGGCGGCTGATCCATCTGGCTTCACACACGTCGGTGTCCGGCACCCTGGTGTCGGGCGCCGACGTGTGCGCGGGTTCACCGTTCAGCCCTGATCCGATACTCAAGGAGGAGCGATGAAAAGGATGCGCCAGTTCCGTGCCCCAGCGTCGCGCCGGTGGATCGTTGCGGGTGTCGCGGCGATCACGGCAGTGATCGTCTTGGTGCTGATCGCAACGGTCTGGATGAACCCGCGCACATCGCCGTCCCCGTCGCTGCCGACGAACACGACGCTGGCGCCAGAAGGGGAGCCGGGTGCTACGGGGGTGACGACGAGCATCGACGGCGGCGAGCCGATGCGCACCCTCGAGGTCGGCGCCGGGGCATCCTCTGAGGGCGAGGCCGATCCCGACGTCGACATCTCCATCGATCCGCGCGCCGAGCAGCAGCGCGTCGACGGCTTCGGGGCGGCGATGACGCATTCCTCGGCCGACCTGCTCGCCAGCATGCCCGGCGACGAGAGAACCGCGCTGCTCGAAGAGCTGTTCGACCCTGACGGGCCGGTGCGACTCTCAACACTACGGCTGCCCATCGGGGCATCCGACTTCGTTGATACGGACGCATTCACGTTCGATGACGTCGCCGTCGGCGAGACCGACTGGGAACTCGAACGCTTCAGCATCGACCCTGATCGTCACGCCCTGATACCCATGCTCCAGGAAGTGCTCGCCATCAACCCCGAATTGCGGTTGATCGCGTCGCCGTGGAGCCCACCGGCGTGGATGAAGACGAGCGGCAGCCTCGAGGGTGGCCGACTCCTCGACGAGGACCGCGCCTACGAGACGTACTCCGCGTATCTGGTGCGTTTCGTCGAGGAATACCGCGCCGCCGGCCTGGAGATCGACGCGCTCACGGTGCAGAACGAGCCGCAGTATCGTCACCCCGACGGCTACCCCGGAACCGACATGCCGGTCTGGCAGGAGGCCAAGCTCATCGAGAGACTCGGCCCCGCCCTGGACGCGGCCGGCCACGACACCGCGATCCTGGGCTTCGATCACAACTGGGAACTGAATCCGGGAGACGCCGCCACGACGCCCGAAGGAGAGGACCCCGCGTACCAATATCCTGCCGACCTGTTGCGCACACCTGCTGCAGAGTGGATCGACGGAATCGCCTTCCACTGCTATTCGGGTGACGCCTCAGCGCAGAGCCGGCTCTGGGAGCAGTTCCCCGACATCGAGATCTGGGTCACGGAGTGCTCGGGTTCGAGCGCTCCCGGAGACTCGCCGGAGAAGGTCTTCGCCGACACCTTCGCATGGCAGACCACGAACGTGCTCATCGGTTCGCTCCGTAATCGTGCGGCCGGCGTGCTGACGTGGAACCTGGTGCTCGATGAGCACAGCGGGCCGCACCGTGGCGGCTGCGAAACGTGCTCAGGCGTTGTGACCCTGGGCGCCGACGGCACCGTGACGCGCAATGCCGAGTACTTCATGCTCGCCCACGCCGCACGTTACCTCCCGCCCGGGTCGATACGCGTCGAGTCGTCGTCCACCGACGCGGAACTGCAGCACGTGGCGTTCGCGACTCCTGAGGGTGAGACCGTGCTGCTCGTGTGGAATTCCGCGGGGGTCCCTCGGTCGATCGAGGTCGGGGACGACCGCCGATCACTCGGCGTCGACGTGCCGGCTTCTTCGCTGAGCACAATCTCATGGGCGGCGCTCACTCCGGATTCCTGACACGCGCGCAGCTGATTTCGCGCACAACTTGACGTCGCTGCGCCCAGACGGTTTCGGGCGAGCGCAAGACTGTTGCTTGGTTTAATTCACGTATTGGGCTAAAACATATGTAAACGTCGTGGTCGCATCGCGACCGACCGCCCCGAATGCCGAGCCACGGTGTTCGGATGATCAAGGAGGATCATGAGAACATCCCTAAGAGGCGCCGTCGCGACCGCTGTCGCGGTGCTCGCAGCGAGCCTCGTCATCCCCCCGACCGCGGCGGCCGCCGAACCACTGGGATCGGACGATTTCATCAAGGCCGCCGGCAACGTCCTGAAGACCGACTCCGGTGCCGGCAGCACCATCAACCTTCGGGGTACGAACGTCGGCGGATGGCTCGCCCAAGAGGACTGGATGTCCCCGCTCGGCGAGTTCGCCGTCGACCGAACGGGATGGTCCGCGACCGCCTCGTCCGGCACGGCTGCGAACGCGCTCGATGGATCCGGGTCATCCACCTGGGTGACGGGAGGCAACCAGTCGGGCGACGAATGGCTTCGACTCGACCTCGGCGCGCCGACGGTGTTCAACCGACTCTCGATGGACAACACTGCCGCTTCGGGGGAGCACCCGCGCGCGATCGCAGTCGAGGTTTCATCCAACGGCTCGACGTGGAAGAGCGTGGCAAGCCAGCCTGGCATCGACGGTGTCTCGACGGTGAGATTCAGCCCGCAGATCGCGCGGCACGTCCGCGTCAAGCAGACCGGCACTGCCGGCGTGAAGTGGTCCGTCGGTGAGATCAACCTCTTCAACGACCCCGCCCTCCACAACGGCGCGCACACCGCCTCCGCATCGAACTCGGCGAGTTGGACAAGCCCGAGCATGGCGCTCGACGGCGATGTCTCCACCGTCTGGCAGAGCGGCGCAGCACAGACTCCCGGACAGAGCTTCACCGTCGACCTCGGTCGCAACGTCGATATGGACAAGGTGCTGTTCGACGCGGGAGCCGGCACCGCGAACGACTACCCTCGGATCTGGGACGTGTTCGTCTCCTGGGACAATTCGACGTTCACGCACGTGGCGACCGGGTACGGCAACGGCCGGATCAACCAGGCAGACTTCCAAGGCTCGAAGAGCGGCCGGTACCTGAAGATCGTTTCGAATGGTTCATCCGGTCAGTGGTGGTCCATCGCCGAGATCGCGATCCATGCTGGCACCGCCATCGACCGGGGCGGATGGACTGTCACCTCCTCCGTCGGCGGGGCGACCGCGAACCTCACCGACTCGAACACCGGAACCCGCTGGACCAGCGGCGCCGCGCAGGCGCCGGGCCAATCGATCCAGGTCGACATGGGTGCACTCCTCACCCTGAACAACGTGACCACCGACACCGCGAAGAACTCCACCGACGAGAACGACTGGGCGCGCGGCTACCACCTCGAGCTCTCCCGCGACGGTGCGTCGTGGAGCTCGGTCGCGACGGGCGTCGGCACGCGGAAGGCCACCACCATCGGGTTCAATGCTCAGGCGGCTCGGTACTTCCGTCTCACCCAGACGGGATCGGCGGCACAGTGGTGGTCGATCGGCGAGCTCACCGCCGGCCTCTACAACGACGACTACTCGCTGAACAACACCATGGCCACCCGCTTCGGCGAAGCCGGTGCACAGTCGATCATCGATGCCCACCAAGACACGTGGCTCGTCGAGTCCGACCTCGACAACATCGCAGCCGCCGGCATGAACGTCATTCGCCTGCCGATCAGCTGGATGACGTTCCTCAACCTCGACGGCACCTGGAAGTCGAACCCGTGGGAGAAGATCGACTGGCTCATCGACGAGGCGGGCCAGCGCGGGATCTACGTGCTCGTCGATCTCCACACCGTGCCCGGTGGCGGATGCCCGTGGGGCAGCTGCGGACGCATCGGCCCGAACCCGAACGGATTCTGGGGCAGTGCCAGCTACCAGGACTGGGTCGTCGACATCTGGGAGGAGATCGCCACCCGCTATGAAGGCAACCCGACCGTCGCCGGCTACGACCTCATCAACGAGCCCCTCATCGACTACGGCGAGGACGCCGACGACGTGGCCCAGAAGAGTGACTACTACGACCGGCTCTACGACGCGGTGCGCGCCATCGACGCCGACCACTTGATCGTGCTCGGCGCCTTCTTCGGCGTCAACGCGCTCGCGCACCCGTCCACATACGGATGGACCAACGTGATGTACGAGTATCACCCGTACGACATGCCCAACTCGAAGGATTGGACGGCGCAGAACCAGCTCGTCACCAATGAGCTCGACGGGCTCGCGACGAAGCTGTCGAACACGGGTGTCCCGATGCTCTACGGCGAGTACTCGCTCTACTACAACGACGACGTCTGGGCTCGGTTCATGGCCGGACTGAATGCGTCGGATGTCTCGTGGACGAACTGGAGCTACAAGGTCAGGGGAGCGGCGAACGACGGCTTCGCGTACTGGGGCCTGTACTACGACAACCCCGCCCCGGTGCCCGTCATCAATAGCGACGATGCCGCGACCTACATCGAAAAGGTCGGCCGATTCGGCACCGGGGCGTTCACGCAGAACACCCGATTCGTCGAGACGATCGAGAAGTACGCCGGCGGACTCGACACCTTCGCGCCCGCCGCGATCAGCCACACCGGCTGGACCGCGACGGCTTCGTCCACCGCGGGCGGCACGTCGCCTGCCGCCGGAATCGACGGGGCGAACGGCACCGCGTGGAGCAGCGGGCAGGCGATGGCCGGCGGCGAGTGGTATCGCATCGACCTGGGCGCCACCCAGCAGGTGGCGATGGTGACGGTGCAGACCCCGTCGGGTTCCCGATGGGATTATCCGCGCGGGTTCCATGTCGAGGTATCGCTCGAGGGCTCGAACTGGACATCGGCGGCAACCGGCATCGCGTACGGCTGGAAGCGGCCGATCTCGATCGAGCCCGCAGCTGCCCGGTACGTCCGCATCACCCAGACGGGCGTCGCGCCCCAGTGGTGGAGCATCGATGAGGTGACCGTCTACTCGTCGTATTGACGGTCGGATGCTCGGGGCGCCGGGTCGCGACTCACGACTCGACGCCCCGATGAAAACCGGACTTGACGCCGCAAGAATACGTCTTAGACTAATACGTAAAGTAATCCGACCGAATGAGAGCACCAGTTCGATGACGAACCCCTCACGCCGCCAGCAGGCCCGCCTCGACCAAGCGCCCACCCTCGGTCCTGACCGCCTCGCCATTCTCCCGGCCGACTTCCGCCTCGGCGTCTCGACTGCGGCGTACCAGATCGAGGGCGCAGCACGCGAGGGCGGCCGCGGGCCGAGCATCTGGGATTCGTTCTCGCACACTCCCGGCCTCACCGCGAACGGCGACAACGGCGACATCGCGTGCGACCACTACCACCGGTGGGAGGCCGACCTCGACCTCATGGTCGGGCTCGGCATCCGCGATTATCGCCTGTCGGTGTCGTGGTCTCGCCTGCAACCGAGCGGCTCGGGCGAGCTGAATCCCGATGCCGTGTCCTTCTACCGGTCGTTGCTCGAGGGTGCACGGGCACGAGGCATCCGCCCGCTCGTGACGCTCTACCACTGGGATCTCCCGCAGCCCCTCGAAGACGCCGGCGGCTGGCCGGTGCGGGCGACTGCCGAGCGCTTCGCCGACTATGCGGGACGCACCGTCGCCGCTCTCGGCGACCTCGCCGACGACTGGATCACCCTCAACGAGCCGTGGTGCTCGTCCTTCCTCGGCTACGGTCACGGCGCCCACGCGCCCGGTCGACGAGACTGGGGTGCCGCCATCGCCGCCGCCCATCACCTCAACGTCGCTCACGGCCTCGCGGTCGTGGCGATCCGCGCGGTCGCACCCGGTGCTCGCGTCGGCATCGCGAACATCGTCACCGACGTGCTTCCCGCCAGCGACTCCTTCGACGACGTGGCAGCGGCCGAGCGCCTCGATGCCGCGAGCAACCGCGTCTTCCTCGACCCGGTGTACCTCGGCGACTACTCCGCGGCTGTCCGGCGCACGCTCGGCGACGACCTCAACTCCGTGATCCGTCCGGGCGATCTGCGCCTCATCGCCGCGCCGACCGACTTCGCCGGCGTGAACCACTACCAGCGTGTGACCGCCGCACACGATGAGGCGGGCGGCCCGCTGCGTCTCGTCGAGCGAGCCGTCGAGCCCGCCACGACGTCATTCGGCTGGTCGGTGATCCCCGAGTCGCTCACGGCCGTGCTGACGCGTGTCGCGCGAGACTTCACGAGCCTGCCGATCCTCATCACCGAGAACGGCGCGAGCTACCACGACTACGTCGACCCCGACGGCGATGTCGTCGACACGGCTCGCGTCGAGTACCTGCGCGGCTACCTCGACGCCGTGATCACGGCCGTCGAGCAGGGCGCAGACGTGCGCGGCTACTACGCGTGGTCGTTCCTCGACAACTTCGAATGGGCCGAGGGCTATGGCAAGCGCTTCGGCCTCGTGTTCGTCGACTACGCGACCCAGCGTCGCGTGCCGAAACTCAGCGCCCACTGGTACGGGCGACTCATCAGCGAGCGGATGTCGCAGCTCGAGTCGCTCGTCACGACAGCCTGATCTGGGCGAGTCTCCGACTCGCCTCAGCCCCACCCCGCACATCACACTGGAACACACACCCGAAAGAGGTACCTCGATGAAGAGCTATATCAAGGCCGCAGCCGCAGCCGCGACCCTGACCGCCCTCGGGCTCGCCGTCAGCGGATGCAGCACCGGAGGCGGCAGTGCCGCCGAAGAGGGGCCGCTCACCGTCTGGATCATGGGCGACTCGGGCGCGAACTTCGAAGAGCTCGTGGCCCCCTGGGTCGAAGAGTCCGGCACCGAGGTCGAAGTCGTCGCGGTGCCGTGGGACGGCATCGACGAGCGACTGACGACCGCCGTGGCATCCGGATCCGGCCCCGACCTGCTGCAGGTCGGCCTCTCGAAGCTGCGCACCTTCGCGGATGCCGGAGCCCTCATGCCGCTCGACGACCAGCTCGGCGACCACCCCGGCCTCGCGGCCGAGAACTTCCCCGACGGTATCGCCGGCGAAGCGTCCGCGGTCAATGGTGAGACCGTCAGCATCCCCTGGGTCAGCGACACCCGAGTGCTGTTCACCCGCACGGACATCCTGGCCGAGAACGGCATCGACGCGCCGCCCGCCACGTGGGACGAACTCCGCGCCGACGCCAAGACGCTCGCCGGCCGTGGCGAGGGTCAGTACGGCTACTACATCCCGCAGTGGGACAGCCCGCTGCCCGTCTTCATGACCTGGTCGAACGGCGGCGACATCATCGACGCCGATGGCAACGTCGACTTCGACACGCCCGAGTTCGACGCGGCTGTCGACACCTACACCGGACTGTACGCCGACGGCAGCGTGCCGACCAACAGCGACTTCGACCAGACGCAGGGCTTCATCTCCGGCGTCGCGCCGATGCTGATCAGCGGACCGTACCTCGCCAAATCGATCGCCGACAGCGCCCCCGAGCTCGAAGGCAGCTGGACCGTGTCACCAGTGCCTGCTGGCTCCGGCTCGGCGACCTCGGTGTTCGCCGGCTCGAACCTCGCGGTATGGCACAACACCGATCAGGTCGACCAGTCGCTCGAGCTGCTCGAGTACCTCTCCGAGCCCGAGACGCAGCTCGAGTGGTTCGAGATCAACGGCGAACTGCCCACGAATGTCGACGCCCTCGCGGATGAGACGCTGCTCTCCGACCCGCTCGTGCAGGTGTACGCCGAGCAGCTCGCCGACGCCCGAATCCTGCCGCTCGTGCCGAACTGGGACGGCGGCGTCGGCGCCGACCTGCTCACCGCGCTCAACTCGATCGCACTGAACGGCGAAGACCGCGAGACGGCGATCGAGACGCTCATCACCAAGAGCGACGGCGTCTCGGTCAACTGAGTTCACCGACTGCGGTGGGGTCGCACATCTGCGCGGCCCCACCGCTCCACCTCCGCACGGAAAGGAGCTGTATGAGCATCGCCAAGGCCGCGACCAAGGCCACCCCCTACGTGTTCGTCGGCCCCGCAATGCTGCTGCTCATCGCCTTCGGTGTGCTGCCGCTGCTGGTCGCCCTCGTCGTCAGCTTCACCGACATGGACATCTCGGGGCTCGCGAACTGGTCGAACATCGGGTTCGCCGGCACCGCGAACTACGAGCGGCTGTTCGCTGACCCCGACTTCGGGCAGGCGTTCGGCAACACCGTATTCTTCGCCCTCATCGGCGTTCCCTCCGTCGTGATCGTCTCGCTCGCCGTCGCCCTCCTGCTTGCGCGAAGCAACAGCCGGTTCTTCCGTGCACTGCGCGCGTTCTACTTCATCCCCGCAATCACCGGCATCGTCGCCATCGCCCTGGTCTGGGGATACCTGTACAACACCCAGTTCGGATTGTTCAATTGGCTGCTCTCCCTCGTCGGCCTGCCGCCCGTGCAGTGGCTCTCCGACCCGCTGCTGGCGAAGTTCTCGGTCGCATTCGTCGCCATCTGGCGAGGCACGGGACTGAATATCATCATCTTCCTCGCCGCTCTTCAGGGCGTGCCCAAGGAGTATCGCGAAGCCGCCGCCCTCGACGGCGCCGGCTCGTGGCGCACGACCTGGTCGGTCGTCATCCCGCTGCTCCGCTTCGCGATCCTGTTCGTCACCGTCACCACCGTCATCGCCTGGCTGCAGTTCTTCGACGAACCATTCGTGCTGACCGATGGCGGCCCACTCGGCGCGACGACCTCGATGTCGATCTTCTTGTACAAAGAGGGCTTCCGGCTCAACCAGTTCGGCTACGCGAGCGCCGGATCCGTCGTCCTCTTCATCGTGATCGCGTTGGTCACGGCACTGCAGCTGCGCTCGAGGAGAGCTGATGTCGAGTACTGAAACGCCCACGCTCGTGATTCCCGAGCCTCAGCCCGCTTCGCCGCCGACGCTTCCGCTTCGCCCCTCGCTGTCGCCGCGAGGGCGCGCGCGACGCGGAACCGGCGTGACGGTGCTCGTCGCGCTCGCACTCGCCGCCGGCGCCCTCATCACCGCGTTCCCGTTCGCGTGGATGCTGTTCTCCTCGGTGAAGCCGCAGAGCGAGTCCATCGACTACCCGCCGAAGCTGTTCGCCGACCAGCCCACCCTCGAGTACTACGTTCGGCTGTTCACCGAACTCGACTTCGACCGGTACCTCGTGAACACCCTCATCGTGGTGCTGATCGGCGGATTCGGGCTGCTGTTCATGGCGATGGCGGGCTACGCGTTCGCCAAGTACGATTTCCGCGGCAAGTCGGGGCTGTTCTTCCTGGTCCTCGCCACCCTGATGATCCCCGTCCAGGTGACGATGATCCCGACCTATCTGATCCTCAACGGCATGAAGCTGACCAACACCCTGGTCGGGATCGCCCTGCCGACCCTGATCAGCGGCTTCGGCATCTTCCTGTTCCGCCAGTTCATGTCGACCATCCCGACCGAGCTGCTCGAGGCGGCACGCCTCGACGGGGCGAGCGAATTCCGCATCTTCGCCACCATCGTGCTGCCGATCTCGAAGCCGATCCTCGCGGTGCAGGCGGTGCTCGCCTTCATCGGCGGTTGGAACAGCTTCCTCTGGCCGCTCATCATCGCGAGCGACCAGAACCTCTACACGCTCTCGGTCGGGCTCGCCCTGCTCAACCAGCAGATCGCCGTGAACCCGTCGTTGCAGATGGCCGCGGCGTGCGTGCAGGTCGTGCCGATCCTCATCGTCTTCCTCATCTTCCAGCGCTATGTCGTGCAGGGCTTCGCCCTGTCCGGACTCAAGTGACCTCTCGAAGGAGCACCGTGACCCTCACCCAGACGCGACCCCGACGCACATTCACCCGCCGCCCGGCTGTATTCGAGGGGTTCGTGCGCCGCGAGGGCACCGAGCTCGTCGATGGTACCGGCACGGTGGTGCGCCTGCGCGGCGTGGGACTCGGCAACTGGCTCCTGCCCGAGGGCTACATGTGGAAGTTCGGTCCCGGCGCCGAGTCTCCACGCGAGATCGAGGCACTCTTCGCGCGCCTCATCGGCTCCGCCGCAGCCGAACGCTTCTGGCACGAGTTCCGGGACCACTTCATCAGCGAACGCGACATCGCAGAGATTGCCGCCGCCGGCTTCGACCACATCCGCCTGCCCATCAACGCACGCATCGTCCAAGACGAGTCGGGCGTGCCCATCGAAGCCGGCTACCGGCTGATCGACCGGCTCATCGAATGGTGCCGGAGTCACCGCCTCTGGGTGCTGCTCGATCTGCATGGCGCGCCCGGCGGGCAGACCGGCACCAACATCGACGACTCCCCGAACGGCAAGCCGGAACTGTTCATGGCCGACGAGTACCGGACCCGCACCATCGAGCTCTGGCGAGAACTCGCCCGCCGCTACCGTGACGAGACCGTCGTGCTCGGCTACGACCTGCTCAACGAGCCGCTACCGAACGAATGGCAGCACCGATACGCCGACGAGCTCGCCGGACTCTACCGCGACCTCACTCGCGCCATCCGCGAGATCGACCCAGACCACCTGATCATGTACGAGGGCACCCACTGGGCGACGAACTGGTCGATCTTCACCGACGTCTTCGACGAGAACTCCGCGCTCCAGTTTCACAAGTACTGGTCACCGCCGGATGTCGCGAGCATCGCCCCGTTCCTCGAGACCCGCGACCGCCTGCAGCTGCCCATCTACATGGGCGAAGGCGGCGAACACAATCCCGAGTGGCTCTACGCCGCGTTCCGGCTCTACGAGGCGCACGGCATCGGCTGGAACCTCTGGCCCTGGAAGAAGATCGACACCAGGACATCGCCGGCATCCGTCGTGCCCCCGGCCGGCTGGGACGACCTCATCGCAGCCATCGACGGAACCGAGCTCGACGGACCGACAGCGCTGCGCATCCTCCACGAGCTGATCCAAGCCGTCGACATCGAACGCTGCGAACGCCACGACGACGTCCTCGCCGCGATCTTCGCAGACCTCCCCATGGTGATCCCCGCCTGGGGCTATGGGTTCGACGGCCCCGGACGCTCCTACGAGGCATCCGGAACCCCGAGTGTGTCGAGGCTGCGCGCCGGCGACACCGTCGCCTTGCGGTACGCTCACGACGTCGAGCATCCCGTGAACCCGTTCGAGTTCCACCCGGGAACACCGTTCCGTCCCGACGAACTCATCGTCGCGGACCTGGGAGCCGGGGAATGGCTCGAGTTCGAGACCGCACGAAGCACCGACCAGTTCGCGTACACCGCCGTCGGCCCCGACGGGAGCCCCGTCCCCGCAGTCATCGACCGCACGGAACGCGGACTGCGTGTCACGGCGATGAAGCCCCTCGCACTCGCATGGCTGGCCTTCGAAGGGACGGACTATCCCTTGGTAGCCTTCGATCATGGGGACGCGTGAGAGCGAGTTGACGATGCGGCAGTCGCTCACCATTCGGTCGCTGCGGGCCCAGAACCGCGCTGCCGCTCTCACGCACCTGATCACGGTCGGGCGTGGAACACGGGCCGAGATCGCTGCAGCGACGGGACTGTCGCCCGCGTCCGCCACGAACATCGTCGCCGACCTGATCGCCGAAGGGCTGATCGCCGAAACGGGGCTTCTCGCGTCACGAGGCGGGCGCCCGACATCCGTGCTCGAACCGATCGCCGACGGGGCGTACTTCATCGGCGCGGATGTCGGTGAGCGCGGCGTCGCGGTCGAGCTCTTCGACCTCACCATGACCCGCGTGGACCGCGAGTTCCGCGGCGGGAGCATCGAGGAATCGACCGACACCATCGGACGCGACCTCACCGACGCGGTTGAGGCACTTCGCCAGCGGAACAGCGCGCGATGGCCGCGCGTCAGAGGCGTCGGACTCGGCCTGCCCGGCATCGTCGAAACCGACGCGACCGGCACCCAGACGCTCTATGCCGAGAGTCTCGGATGGGAGCCGGTGCCGGTCCGCCCGCTCCTCGACCACGACGTGCCGCTGTTCGCCGAGAACGGTGCGAAGACCCTCGCGAAGGCGGAGCAATGGTTCGGCGCCGCCCGCGGCGTGGAACATGCTGTCGTCGTCCTCTTCGGTCGCGGTGTCGGCCTCGGCGTCATCTCGGAAGGCGAACTCATTCGTGGATCCGCGAGCAGCGCAACCGAATGGGGGCACCTCCGCCTCGACCGCAACGGCCCCACCTGTCGGTGCGGGCGTCAAGGCTGCATCGAAGCGCTTCTCGGCGCGCAGGGAATCCTCGACCGCTGGGCGGCAGCCGGCGGCCGCTTCGACGGAAGCGGTTGGACCGCCATCGGCGAGCTGTTCGACGCCGCACAGTCCGGTGACCCGGTCGCAAGCGCCACCGTCGACGATGTCATCGCCGATCTCGGCGCCGCTCTCGGCGGGCTCGTCAACCTCTTCAACCCGCAACGACTCATCGTCGGCGGATGGGTCGGCATGCGGATGATGGAGCACCTCGGACCACGCATCGCTGAGGCCGTCCGAGCGGCATCACTGGCCCGACCCGGTGGGCAGTTCGAGCTGCACAGCTGCACTTTCGGGGGCGACACCGTGGCACTCGGCGCCGCTATCATGCCCCTCGAGTCGTTGATCGCAGCACCGGTCGAAGAGTCGCTCTCCCGCGCAGCACGCTCCGCCGGATAGCTCGCCCGGGGATGTGATCACTCGGCGAAAACTCGGCGCGACCTCGTCTCAATCTGGGCGGAGGAGGTCGAGCGCACTCGAACCGTAACGTAAACTGATAGAACCATCGCAAATAGCTCGATCGAGAAAACACGATCTGACGAGGGATTTTACGAGGGATGACTGCCGCAAGGCGGTCGGTGCCGCGGGGTGGAGCAGTTCGGTAGCTCGCTGGGCTCATAACCCAGAGGTCGTAGGTTCAAATCCTGCCCCCGCAACCAATACCGAAGAAGTCCCGGTCTCGACAGAGACCGGGACTTCTTCTTTTCCCGTGTGCGACCGGCGTGCACTCCCGTGTGGTCGCACCCCATAAGCTTCGTCTCGATGTCATCCACAGCACAGAATCTCGTCGCGGTCGCCGCGATCTGCGCGTTGCTCGCGCTCGGCAGCACCGGCGTGCAGGTCTCGATGGCGCAAGCCGAAGAGCGAGCGAGCGTCGCAGCTGAAACCGCCGCGGGCGAGCGTGCCCGCGCCGCCGCTCGATGGGACTCCGCGGTCGCCGCGGTTCGAGCTGACGTCGAGGCGATCGCGGTGCCGGCGCGCGAGTTGGCGGCATCCGCGGCCGGAAATGGCGAGGCCGATGACGTCGCCAAGGATGCCGCGACGCAGGCGGTCGCCGCGGTTCGCTCGGTACTCGCCGGTGGCGACGACTCGACGCCAGACCTCGGCGCGGTTCGCTCCGCCGTCGATCGGGTCGTGTCCTCACACGAGACCAATGCAGCCGCAGCCGCAGCCGCAGCCGCAGCGGCAGCAGCGGCAGCGGCGGAGGCCGCTCGTACAGCAGGCGAGGCCGCGAGCGGATCGAGCGGCTCGAGTCCCTCCGCACCCGTTCTCGGGACGCCACCGTCCTTCCCACGGCCGCAGCCGCCACTGACGGTCGACACGTTCGGTCCGTTCCTGCCTGGTTGCGCTGTCATCGTCGGGGAGTGGGACTGGTGGTATCCGCAATCGAACGGGTACGTGGCCGTCGATCCCGGCTATCCGTACGACATCGAGGTCATGATGTTCGAGGGGCGTTGGTTGGGCGTCAAATCGTTGCCCTGTGCCGAGTGAAGGTGCCCTTCTCCCGGCTACGCTGACGGCATGACCGAAGCGACCCCGTCCGGCTCCGCATTCGCGATCGCCGTCGCGCAATTCGCGCCCGGAGCAGACCCCTCCGCGAATCGGGCGGAGATCGCGCGGCTGGCCGAGCTCGCGGCATCCCGTGGCGCCGGGCTCGTCGTCTTCCCCGAGTATTCGAGCTACTTCACGCCCGAGGCGGGCGAGGAGTGGCTCGAGGCATCCGAGCCCGTCGGCGGCCCGTTCACGCAAGCGCTCGCGGTGCTCGCCGACCGTCTTGGCGTGCATTTGGTGGTGGGCATGATCGAGCGCCTCGAGGGTGAGCGCCGCGTCGCCAACACGGTTGTGGCCGTCGCTCCCGGCGCCGGCGTCGTCGCGCGCTATCGCAAGCTCCACCTCTACGATGCCTTCGGGGAGCGGGAGTCCGATTGGGTCGCTCCGGGCGACATCGCCGAGCCCGAGCTCTTCGAGGCGGGAGGCCTGCGCTTCGGCCTGCAGACCTGCTACGACGCTCGGTTCCCCGAGGTCACCCGTCGCATCGTCGACGCGGGCGCAGATGTCGTGTGCATGCCCGCGGAGTGGGTGCGCGGGCCGCTGAAGGAGGCGCACTGGCGGCTGCTCACCACCGCACGCGCCCTCGAGAACACGATGTACGTCGCCGCCGCCGACCATGCACCGCCCTTCGGCGCTGGCAACAGCATGATCGTCGACCCCATGGGTGTCGAGCTCGCGACGATCGGTGAAGCAACGGATGTCGCGATCGCCTGGGTGTCGCGTGAGCGCATCGACGCCGTGCGCCGCATCAATCCCGCGCTCGAGCTGCGCCGATTCGGCGTCAGCCCGCGCTGAGCGCCGCGAGCCGGGCCGAGGCCTCCTCGAGCACGTCGAGTCGCTTGCAGAATGCGAAACGCACGAGGCTGCGGTACGCGCCCTGGCGGTCGGGATGCACGAACGCCGACACCGGCACGCCGACGACTCCAGCCCGCTCCGGCAGCTGCCGGCAGAACGCGGCGCCGTCGTCGTACCCGAGCGGCGCGGCATCCGCGACGATGAAGTAGCCCGCCTCGGGGAGCGACACGGCGAAGCCGGCGGCGGTGAGACCGGCGGCGAGCACGTCGCGCTTGCCACGCAGGGCGGCGGCGGCATCCGTGAATGACGAATCAGGCAGGCCGAGGCCGACGGCGATCGCCGGCTGGAACGGAGCCCCGTTCACGAAGGTGAGGTATTGCTTCACGGCGAGCACGCTCGTGACGAGCGAGGCCGGCGCGGTGAGCCAGCCGATCTTCCAGCCCGTGGTGCTGAACGTCTTGCCGCCCGATGAGATCGAGATGGTGCGCTCGCGCGCACCGGGCAGTGTCGCGATGGGCGTGTGCGCCGCGCCGAACGTGAGGTGCTCGTAGACCTCGTCGGTCACGATGATCGCGTCGTGCCGCGTGGCGAGCTCGACGACGAGCGCGAGCGTGTCGGCGTCGAGCACGGTGCCGGTCGGGTTGTGCGGGGAGTTGACGACGATGAGACGCGTGCGGTCGGTGATCGCGGCCCGGAGCTCCTCGGGATCCGGCCTCCAGTCGGGGAAGCGCAGCGGCACGGTGCGATGCACGCCTCCGGCCCGGGCGATGAGCGCCGCATACGCGTCGTAGTACGGCTCGAACGTGACGACCTCATCACCCGTGTCGACGAGCGCCAGGATCGTGGCGGCGAGCGCCTCGGTCGCGCCGGCGGTCACGAGCACCTCGGATGCCGCGTCGACCTCGAGGCCGTAGAAGCGCCGTTGGTGCGCGGCGATCGCTTCGCGCAGCACCGGGGCTCCGATGCCGGGCGGGTACTGGTTCACGCCGTCGCTGATGGCCTGCCGGGCGGCGTCGAGCACTTCGGTCGGGCCGTCTTCATCGGGGAAGCCCTGGCCGAGGTTGATGGCGCCGGTGCGCACGGCGAGGGCGCTCATCTCGGCGAAGATCGTGGCTGTGATCGTGCCGTCGGCGGCGAGCAGCCCTGCGCCGGCGGCGGTGCGCTGCCAGGGACGGAGATCGGGTGCGGGGGAGAAGTCGCTCACGCTCTCACCGTACGTCAGGCTCGGGCCGGTACGCTGTCGCAGGGCGAGCGTTGAGGCCGCTCCGCGTTGGGATGAATCACTGCTCGTCGATAGCAGGATCACAGACTCCGCCGATCTGGCACACAGCTTGCGGCGGGAGGCTGGCAGCGCTTGGAAGGAGCAGACATGACCGACACCACCAACGGCGCCACGGGGGAGCCCCGCGACGGCGACGTCCCTGAGACCCGGGCTGCATCGGAGTCCGCGGCACCGGAGCAGCAGGAGCCCGCGACCGCACCGGCTGCCACCGGCACGGTCTACGAGCCCGGCCAGGAGCCGCAGCCCTACAGCGCGCCGCACCACGAGAGCTCGGCTTCAGCCCAAGCTCCCGCCGCGCCCGCCGCGCCTGCTTCGCCGACCGCCCCCTCCGGCAGCGCGCCCGCGCCGGG